>NZ_KI912270.1:0-646686 GCF_000243415.2 Mycolicibacterium tusciae JS617 | reverse complement strand
TCGTCGAGGAAGAGATCATCGAGGAAGAGATCGTCGAGGACGGGGAGAACGAGAACCTCGAGGTGACCACGCCACCTGTCGGGAGGAAGCCGGTGACTCCGCTCGGCAAGCTCCGCGATGCGCTGAACTCAATCCGCCCGCCCAAGATCAGATTCGGCCCGCAGCGTGAGGTCAAGCCCTCGTCGACGGCGCAGCCCAGCGGAGGCCAAACCACAACCGGCGACCCGGATCCTGACCCGAAGGAAGCCGAACGCGCGGCGGACGGCAAGGCGGCCGCCTGACGGTCGAATCAGACGTCGCAGTTCAGGGATACGGTGATCGACCGACTGACGACGACGGTGATGTAGTCGCGATCATTTCCGTGCTTGTCGCCCTTACCGCCCCTGCCGACCGGGTACGTCTGGGTGACCTCTTGCGGGTTGCGCACGTTGGTCACGAAGCACTCGCCGATGGGGGCATTGCCTACCCGATCGATGACGACGTTGTATCCGACTGCTTCCAACTCGCCGATCGTCTGATAGGCGTTGCCCCCTCTGTTGGGCTCCGCCGCCGCCACGCCCGCTGGGGCGAGAGCGACACCTATCAACGCTATCGTTGCTACTAGACCCCATCCTTTGCGCATGAGGGCCTCCGTTCTTTAGTTTGCCTGGTACTGATGCATCGGCGGATGGACACATTTCGTTGCATGGATAGCAGTAAGGGTTCTCTGAGGTATCGACCCCACGTTCACGCCCTGTGTGCGGCGGCGGTTCTCCTCGCTGCGGCCTGCGGCTCGTCTGACGACCCGCGGCCGGCGACGAGCACGCCTACCACGGATGCGTCGGCGCAGGTGAATCCCGCCAGGATCGATCGTGTGCGCGAGGACCTGCCGGACGGATACGAGGTCGCCGACCTGACAGGCCCGGTTCGGCCGACATCGCTGTGGGGATTCGGCGCGCAGTGGGCGCCCGAACCGCCGCAGTGCGGTCCGCTGGCTGATCCCGTCCTCGATCCCGCCTCGACGAAGGGTTGGTCGGGATCCGGAACCGGCGGCATCGTGTATGCCGTCGTCGGGGAATCGGCGGCGGGCCTCGATCCGGCGGTGACAGCCGAATGCGGGCACTGGACTTTGTCGGCCGGGCAAGCGAGCGGCAGCGTCAGCCTCACGGCCGCGCCGGCGATCGAGAATGCCGAGACCGTGGCGATGGCCACCGTGACGACGACCGTCGTCGAGGGTGGTACCGAAACCCACTCGCACGCCGATACCGTCACCGCCTATCTGGATGGCCACGTCGCGTTCGTTACGGTGGTGACCGACCCCGGATCGCCGCATCCGCAGCTGGGCGCGGATTTCGCGAGAGCATTGATGGTGAAAACGGTGGCGGCCTTACGGGGTTGAGTCGTGTGGGGCCGGTAACCTGTGCGGCGATGTCCAAGTGCGCAAAGCTCGGCAGCCAGTTGGCCCTGGTGTGCGCCGGCGCACTGGTCGCATGTGGCGCTTCAGGGTCGGCCGACCTTTCGAACGCCGATATCGCACGCGTCACGGACGTGCGGTCGAGTTTCGGTCCGGACTTCAAGGTGACCGAGGTCGGCCGCACGGGGATAGACCCGCGACTGCTCGCACCGCAGGCGATGCCCGAAGGTCTGAAATTCGACCCGGCCGACTGTGCGTCGTTCGCCACCGCGCAAGTGCTTCCTTCCGGGGTGAAGGGCAACATGGCTGCCACAACGGCCGAGGGTGAGGGCAACCGGTTCATTGCGATCGCGGTGGAAACATCGCAACCCGTTCCGGTCAACCGACCCGCCGACAACTGCAAGAAGGTGGGCTTCGCTGGCGGCGGCGTGCGCGGTTACGTCGAGGTCGTGGACGCCCCACAGATCGACGGCGCCGAGACGATGGGCACCCACCGTGTGCTGCAGACCATCGTGAACGGCAAGCCGGGGTCGGGGGAGATCTACAACTACATCGCGAGTTTCGGAACGTTTTTGGTGATCGTCACCGCAAATCCGTTGGTGTTGCAAGACAAACCCGTCGCGCCCGTCGACACGCAGCGCGCCCGCGATCTGCTCACCGCGACCGTCGCTGCGGTGCGGGGTTAGCGGACGCCGTGCGGGCGGAACTGAATGCTGATGCGCGGTCCGGTCGGCTGCGCCGTCTTCGGTATCGCGTGCTCCCAGGTGCGCTGGCACGAACCGCCCATCACCAGCAGGTCGCCGTGCCGGTGGGACATCCGTAGTGACTTTCCGCCGCCGCGCGGGCGTAGAGCGAAAACCCTTGTGGCGCCGAGGCTGACGATGGCCACGATGGTGTCTTCGGTGCTGCTCCGGCCGATGGTGTCGCCGTGCCAGGCCACACTGTCGTTGCCGTCGCGGTAGAGGCACAACCCCGCGGTGGTGAACGGTTCGCCGAGTTCGCCCGCATAGGTGTCGTTGAGCCGTCGGCGGATCTGCTTGAGCCGCGGATGCGGGGGCGATTGATCGACCAGATCGTGAAAGCTGACCAGCCGCGGTACATCGAGCACGCGGTCGTACATCTGCCGTCGTTCGGCGCGCCACGGGATGGCGTCGCGCAACTCCGCGAACAATTCGTCCCCGTCCTCAAGCCATCCGGACCGGTAGTCGATCCAGGCGCCATTGCCCAGATGGCGCCGTTCGGCATGCTCGAACAGCGAGCTCTGCAGAGCCAACTCCATGGTCACGAGTCTATCGCACAAGCGTTCGATTTCTCATAGGCGGACGGCACCGGGTCCCTCTCGGGCCAGCACGTCGCCGGGGTTGGAAAGTATGCAGGTCTTCAGGCTGAGGCAGCCGCAACCGATGCAGCCGCTGAGGTTGTCACGCAACCGCTGCAGGTGCAGGATGCGGTCGTCGAGGTCCTGGCGCCACCCGGCCGAGAGCCGGGCCCAGTCCTTGCTCGTCGGGACCCGGTCGGTGGGCAGGGTGGCCAGCGCCTCGCGGATACGCGCGAGCGGTATGCCGAGTCGTTGGCTCATCCGGATGAACGCGACGCGTCGCAGGGTTTCGCGGGCGTAGCGCCGTTGATTGCCTCCGGTGCGCTTGCTGGTGATGAGGCCTTCGCGTTCATAGAAGTGCAGCGCTGAGACGGCGACGCCGCTCCGAACGGACATGTCGGCGGGCGTGAGTTCGTGAATCAACTCCATTTCCTCAACTTTAGTTGAGGTCGCCGATCGCGCTACGCAAGTTACGGTGCTAGTTGTGACGTTGGGCTGTGATTCCGAGGTTGGTCCGCTGCGCGCCGTCATCCTGCACCGGCCCGGCGCCGAACTCCAGCGGCTGACACCGCGCAACAATGACAAGCTGCTGTTCGACGGGCTGCCGTGGGTAGCCAAGGCGCAGCGCGAACACGATGCGTTCGCCGGGCTGCTGTCCTCGCGCGGTGTCGAGGTGCTGTTACTGGCCGATCTGCTGACCGAGGCGCTGGCCAAGAGCGGCGCGGCACGCATGCACGGCATCGCGGCTGCCGTCGATCCGCGGCGGCTGGGACTGCCATTGGCGCAAGAGCTTTCGGCGTACCTGCGCACGTTGGAAGCTGGGCCACTGGCGTCGGTGCTGATGGCAGGGATGACGTTCAACGAGCTGCCGCTGCACGGCGGGGAGTTGTCGTTGGTGCGACGGATGCACCACGGCGGAGATTTCGTCATCGATCCGCTGCCGAATCTGCTGTTCACCCGCGATTCGTCGTTCTGGATCGGCCCGCGTGCGGCGATCACGTCGCTGGCCTTGCCCGCACGCGTTCGCGAGACCTCGCTGACCGACGTGATCTACGCCCACCACCCGCGATTCCTGGGTGTGCGGCGCGCCTACGAGTCGCGATCGGCGCCCGTCGAGGGTGGCGACGTACTACTGCTGGCGCCAGGAGTGGTGGCGGTGGGAGTGGGGGAACGGACCACCCCTGCGGGCGCGGAGGCGTTGGCGCGCAGCCTGTTCGATGATGATCTGGCCCACACTGTGTTAGCCGTGCCGATCGCGCAGGAGCGAGCGCAGATGCACCTCGACACGGTGTGCACGATGGTCGACGTCGACGCGGTGGTGATGTATCCGAACATCGTCGAGACGCTGTCGGCGTTCACGATTCACCGCAATGGCTCCGGCGGTGTGCGGATCGGCGACGAGCGACCGTTCCTGATCGCGGCGGCCGAAGCGATGGGTATCGAGAAGCTGCGCGTCATCGCCACCGGGCTGGACCCTGTCACCGCTGAGCGGGAGCAATGGGACGACGGCAACAACACGCTGGCTGTGGCGCCCGGAGTGGTGGTCGCATACGAGCGCAACGCCGAAACCAATGCACGACTGGCGGATTCGGGCATCGAGGTCTTGTCGATCGAGGCGTCAGAGCTTGGCACCGGCCGCGGTGGACCCCGCTGCATGTCCTGTCCCGCAGACCGCGATCCGCTCTAGTACCGCGACATTCGCTGCAGTCTGTAAAGAGGAAAGCCGCGCTCGATGACCGCTGCTCGCATGAGGTAAACGATGGTCAGCGGATTCTTACCTTCACCGCAGATGATTGTCCAGCCCAATCGCGTAAGAGATTTCGATGCGTCGCCGCCGAACTCGACGCCCACCATCGGCGCCTCATAACCCATCTCCACGACCGCCGCCGTGGTCCCGTCGTCCACGCTGATCTGGGTTCTTGGTACTGGAAATCCGGCGTCGACCAGATGCAAGCGAACCATGGTTGCCATCGGCGTCTTCGATCCACCATCCATCAGGTCGAGCGCCGTGACCGACCGCCTGACGCCTGGCGCTCCCCGATACCGATCGGTCAGCGGCCGCACATCGGCGGCGGTCAAGTCCTTCGCGCAGGCAAGCGCATCCAGGTGAGTCACTGCGGTGTTGCGGTCGGCATGTCTGGCTACGTCTAGTGCCGTCCGCCCGGGTGTCGTAACGGCAAGGCCCGATACCTCTGCGACTTCGTCGGGTTCGATGCGCTCGTTTCGGACGACGATCCCTGGGGGCGGACGGCCGCAGCGCCAGATCAATTCGACGGGCGCCGATTCGTCGACCAAGTGGGAGCCGTGTAACACGGCCGCGGAGAGACCGGCGATTACTGCTCGCCGACCAGACCACAGCCAGGCGCCGGTGATGCGATCGAAGAGTGACGCCGATGCTTCTTTGGCGATGTAGACGTCGGGAAAGATGGCCCGGTAGTTCCACCGCAACTTCCCGCGTGTGAGCAGACCCGCGGCGACAGCCTCACTGCCGATGAAGACGTCCGCCACGCCGCGATGATGACGGGACCGACTGACACGAAATGGGCCCTATGCGCCAGATTGCACAGATGGTTGTGGATGAATGACCACAGCCATGACGGCAATCTCGTCCGTAGGACCCTGAACGGGCCTTAGCTCCAGGACGGCAGCCAGATCTGCATGTTCCAGGTCGCCTGCGAAATCGGTATGCCCGTCAGGATCGGATACATCCACGCGAAGTTCGTCAGCACCAGCGCGATGTAGCAACTCACCGCGATCAACCCGAGCGTTCTTCGCTCCGAGTTCTGGTTCGGTTTGTACAGGATGTCGCCGAGGATCATCGCGATGGTCAGCACGAGGAACGGCGCCATCGTCGCCGCGTAGAAGAAGTACATTTGCCGGTCGATGTCGGCGAACCATGGCAGGAAACCTGCGCTGTAGCCCACCAGGATCGCGGCGTAGCGCCAATCGCGCTTGACGAACGTCCGCCACAGCGCCCATGCCAGCACCGGCACCGCAATGAACCACATTGCGGGCGTACCGACCAGCATCACGGCCTTGACGCAGGATTGGTCCCCGCACCCCGGCACGTTCTGGTTGTCGATCGCGTAGAGGACCGGGCGCAGCGACATCGGCCACGTCCACGGTTTGGACTCCCACGGGTGGTGGTTGCCGTCGGCATTGGTCAGGCCGGAGTGGAACTTGTACGCCCCGTACGTGTAATGCCACAACGAGCGCAGCGCGTCGGGCACCGGCAGGATGCTGTCCTCGCCGATCGCCCTGCCGACCTCGTGCCGGTTCACCCCGGTCTCCGATGCAAACCACGGTGTGTACGACGCCAGGTAGACGCCGAACGGAATCAGCACGAGCGCATACAGCGACGGTCCCAGATCACGCCGGAAGGCGCCGAGCCACGGCCGCGGGACGCGATATTGCCTGCGCGCAGCGATATCGAACGCGAGCGTCATCACGCCGAAAAACGCCACGAAGTACAGCCCGGACCACTTTGTCGCACAAGCTAATCCGAGCAGTATCCCGGCGCCGAAGCGCCACCACCGCACGCCCAGCCTCGGTCCCCACGTCGTCTCGCTGATGCGGCCTTCGAGCAGCGCGACGTGCATCCGCTCCCGGACCTGGTCGCGGTCGACGATCAAACACCCGAACGCCGCCACCACGAAGACCACCAGAAATCCGTCGAGCAGCGCGGTGCGCGCGGCGACGAAGCTGACGCCGTCGGCGACCAGCAGCAGCCCCGCGATTCCGCCGACAAGGGTTGACCGGCTGATTCGCCGCGCGATCCGCACGACGAGCAACACGGTGATGACGCCGCAGACGGCGCCTGCGAAGCGCCACCCCAGCCCGGTGTAGCCGAACAAGGCCTCGCCCATGGCGATCAACTGCTTGCCCACCGGCGGGTGCACCACCAGCCCGTAGCCGGGGTTGTCCTCGATGCCGCGGTTGTTCACCACCTGCCAGGCCTGCGGTGCGTAGTGCTTCTCGTCGAAGATCGGCGTGCCTGCGTCGGTCGGCGACCCGAGGTTCAGGAAACGGGTCACCGCCGCCAATGCGGTGACCACCGCGGTCATCGCCCAGCCCTGCAAGCGGTCCACCGGGCCGAAGTCGGCGACCGGGACCAGCGGCGCCGGGCTGATGACGGGGACCGCGCGCGAAGCTTCGGTTGCTGGGGCGGTCACGCAAGCGATCGTAAGCTGTGCTGATGATTGCCCCCCGGTCGTCCCCTGCACTCCGTGCGGGGGCCCAGCGCTCCTGCCCGCCGGAATGAGCCCTGGCCGACTCCTTATCGGTGCCACCCCGCTTGGCCAGCCCGCGGATGCCTCCGCGCGGCTGGTGAGCGCGCTGGCCAGGGCCGACGTCATCGCTGCCGAGGACACCCGGCGGATCCGGACCCTGGCCCAGGCGCTCGAGGTGAAGCTGGCAGGCAAGGTGGTCAGCCTCTACGACCAGAACGAGGCGGCACGGGTCCCGGCGCTGGTCGCCGAGATCGCGGCCGGAGCGACCGTCCTGTTGGTCAGCGATGCCGGTATGCCGCTGATCAGCGACCCCGGGTATCGGCTCGTAGCTGCCTGTATCGATGCTGGTGTAGCGGTGCACTGCTTGCCCGGCCCATCGGCGGTGACGACGGCGCTGGCGGTGTCCGGCCTGCCGTCGGAGCGGTTCTGCTTCGAGGGTTTCGCCCCGCGTCGGCACTCGGCGCGGATGACGTGGCTCGCCACGCTGGCCTTCGAGTCGCGCACATGCGTGTTCTTCGAGTCGCCCCGGCGGCTGGCCGAGACGCTCAAGGACGCCGTCGTGGCCCTGGGCCCCGACCGCGAGGTTGTCGTCTGCCGGGAGCTGACGAAGACGCATGAGGAAATCATCCGCGGCTCGCTGGCCGAGCTCTCCGATTGGGCGAAACAGGGTGTGCTTGGCGAGATCACCGTCGTGCTGGCCGGGGCGACACCGAAAGCCGACGTGGCGTCGCTGGTGGTGCAGGTGCGCGACCTCGTCGAGCAGGGCATGCGGGTCAAGGACGCATGTGCGCAGGTGATCGCGACGAATCCGGGCTCGCCGTCGCGCCGCGAACTCTACGATGCGGTTCTGCGTTCGCGAGAGTGAAGGAGCCGGTGGGTTGAGTACGACGGTGTTTGTAGTCCTGCTTGTCGTTGGGATTCTGGCTGTGCTGGTGGCGATCTGGATACCCATCGTCGCGTGGTTGCGTCGTCGCAGCCGCGCCGTTGCCGAGCAGTTGGGAACAGAGATCGAGGGCGAGTCCGTTCTCCGTGCGCCGGAGAAGGGTTCCTACCGCGGCGCGACGGTGCCCGGGTACCCCGTGGTCAAGAACACCGGGCTGATCGCTCTCACCCGGCGGCGGTTGGTTTTCCGGACCCTCACCGGCCATTTGATCGAAGTTCCCGTCGAGTCGATCATCGGCGCGCGAGAGGCCACGGTGTTCAAGGGTTCGGTGGTGGGCGGACAGAAACATCTGATCGTCGAGACGGCCGCCGGTGAGATCGGCTTCTATGTCTTTTCAGGTATCGCCGACTGGATAGCCGCCATCACGTTGTTGGTACCTGGTCAGCCAACCCAGCCGTGACGCTGCCTGCAGTGTTAGTCCCGCCACTGCACGAGCACGGCCCTCCGAATAGACGTATCAAGGAGCTGTGAGAGTCGTTGGGCTAGAAGAACATTACGTCACCGCCGAGGTTGTCGAAGCTTGGGTGAACCTGGATCCGCGCTGGCAGGATCCTGTGGTGGCCGCGACTGCTGGCCTCAGACAAAGCCTGCTCGAAATCGGCGACCAGCGGTTGGCCGCAATGGACGACGCCGGCATCGACGTCCAGGTCGCCTCGCTCACCTCCCCGGGACTCTGGAACCTCGCCCCCGCCGACGCGCGGGCCCTCCAGACTGACTGCAACGATCAGCTGGCCGCCGCGGTAGCAGCCCACCCCGATCGCCTGCAGGGCTTCGCCACCCTGGCCGCCCCCGATCCTGCGGCGGCGGCAGACGAACTCGGCCGGGCGGTAACGACTTTGGGGTTCAACGGCGCGCTGGTGTTCAGTCGGGTGCGGGACATGCCCATCGACCGGCACGACTTCTGGCCCGTGTTCGAAGCCGCCGAGCAACTGGGCGCACCGCTGTATCTTCACCCGCAATCACCGCCTGCGACAGTCCGCGAGGCGTACTACGCGGGGTTCGACGACATCGTCAGCGCCGCCTTCGCGACCCACGGCGTGGGCTGGCACTACGACACTGGCGTCCAACTACTTCGGCTGATTTTGGCCGGGGTGTTCGATCGGTTCCCCAACCTGCAGGTGATCATGGGCCACTGGGGTGAGATGGTGCTGTTCTTCCTGGACCGCATCGACCGAATGGGGGGAATTACCCATCTCGAGCGGCCTGTGTCGGAGTATTTCCGCTCCAACGTGTTCGTCACTCCAGGAGGCATTTTCAGCCCCCGCTACCTGCACTGGGCACTGGAAGTTCTCGGCGCCGAACGCATCATGTTCGCCGCCGATTATCCGTTCGCTTCCACGGCCGGCGGCGTCGGCCGTGACTTCCTCGACGCGCTCGATGACGAGGATCGCAACAAGATCGCCTCAGGCAATTGGGATCGGATGTGCGCGGGTATTCGTCGCTGACCCCGTGATGTCAATGAATGGTGCGGCCTTGTGCAGGCACTCATCCCACTCGCGGTCAGGATCGGAGTCCGCGGTGATGCCGCCACCGACACCGAGCACCGCATTGCCGCGGCCGTCGAACTCAACCGTGCGGATAGCCACGTTCAGCTCGCACCCGGCAATCGGTGACGCCAACCCGACCGTGCCGCAATACACTCCGCGTCGGTGTGGCTCCCAGCCTCTCAGCAGCTGGCGCGCCCGTAGCTTCGGCGTTCCCGTGACCGAAGCCGGGGGGAAGGTCGCGTCGAGCACCGCCGCCATCGGCACGTCGACGTCGACGCGCGCCGTCACCGTCGACACCAGATGCCACACCCCCGGCGCCGGACGCACGACCAGCAGTTCGGGCACCGACACACTGCCGGTGACCGCGACCCGGCCCAAATCGTTTCGGACAAGGTCGACGATCATGATGTTTTCCGCGACGTCCTTGACCGATGCCCGCAGGGCTGCCGGATTCGCATGCCGCGGCAGCGTGCCCTTGATCGGACTCGACGTCACCGCATCGCCGCGCCGCCGCAGAAACAGCTCCGGCGACAGCGAAGCGACCGCACCCCATTCGCCGGCCAGGTATGCGGCCCTGGCGGGGGAGGTGCGCGCTACCGCGTCAGCGAAGAAATCGATCGGGGAGGCTCCGGCGTCGATTCGGCCGGCATATTGCGTGCACACACACGCCTGGTAAACCTCGCCCGCCGCGATCGCCTCGAGGCAGGAAAGCACACCTCGGCGGTGCGCGTCGCGATCGGCCGCACCCCAGGTGATCGCACTCGAGCGTGGCGCCGCAGGTTCGCAGAGCGCTTCGGAGACCCATCCGGGAAGGTCTGCACCGCAAAGGCTTTCGTACCACCACTGGCCGTCGCGGTCTTGGCGCAATACGCAGTCCGACCAACCACCGGCAGCCTCGGGTATGCGTGGTCCGTGGCCGTCGGAACCTGCGTCGGGGTATGACAGGTAGCCGAACCATCCGCCGCCGACCGCTTCACCGGACGCACCGGGGGCCACGTCGAACACCGCGGAGGTGGCGACGGGCGTCACCGCCACCGACGGCGCGATGACCGCACCCGAACCGAACCACTCACCGATCAGCGCGGCAGGTGGCGGTAGCCCGCGCCGTCGAGCCGCGTCGGCGACGGTGCGCAGCACCGCAGGGGCGCTGCCCAGCCCGCCGAGCCGCTCGATCCGCACACCTCAAGCGTGTCAGAGAGCTACCGGCTGATTTCCCGCGGGATGTGGACACCGGCGAGTTTGTCCGGGTTACGCATGGCGTAGAAGTGGCTGATCCGGCCGTCGGTGACCTCGACGGTGATGACGCCCTCGAAGCTGTCACCCAGGTAGAGCTTCAGTGCGGGCGCATTGTTGTACATCGCGGGCTCCACCCGGCCGGACTCCCCGGCCAGGCGCACGAGGCCGACAACCAGCTTCGCCACCCGTTCGGCGCCGGTGACGGGTCTGCGGGCGGCGCTGACCTTGCCGTCGCTGTCGGCGGTCCACACGACGTCGCTGGACAGCATCTCGATCAGCCCGTCGACGTCACCGGTCGACGCCGCGGCGAAGAAGCGCGCGGTGATCTCCATGGAGAGTTTGGGGTCGACGGGTTCGAAGCGCTTGCGTCGAGACTGAACATGTTCGCGGGCGCGGTGGGCCATCTGGCGGACCGCGGCCGAGGATTTGCCGATCGTCGCGGCGATCTCGTCGTGGCTGAATCCGAAGACCTCGCGCAGCACGAACACGGCCCGCTCGTCCGGACTCAGCGTCTCCAGCACGACGAGCATCGCCATCGAAACCGATTCGGCCAAAACGACATCGGTCGATGCATCTGCGTTGTTGCCGGTCTCCAGCAGCAGTGGCTCTGGCAGCCATGGACCGATGTAGTCCTCACGCCTGCGAGACTGCGCTCGCAGGGCGTTGAGGGACTGACGGGTGACCAGCTGGGCGAGGTAGGCCTTGGTGTCCTGCACCGTCGACAGGTCAACCTCGGCCCAGCGCAGGTAGCTCTCCTGCAACACGTCGTCGGATTCAGTGGCACTGCCCAGGATCTCGTAGGTGATCGTGAACAGCAGCGGCCGTAGCTGCGTGAATCGTTCGGCGTGTTCGACGGTCACGGTCGCACCGGTTGACCCGCTGTTGCCAACTGCTGCTGCCGCTTTCCGCCCTTGAGCCAGAAGTAGCTTCCCGGCTTGCGGGCCTCCCGCTGCAGGAAGGACACGGTGCCCTTGCAGACCGCCTCCTTGATCTTGGCTGCGGTGCGGCCGCCGATGTGCAGGCCGATCACGGTGTCGTCGAGATGCGCGAGCTGGACGAGGCCGCCGTCGCGGCCGAGGCTGATGCACTGGCCGGTGAACGCCTGGTTCAGCCGTTTCGGTTCGGTGCCCGCGATGCGGCTGAGCACCGTGTTGGCGGCCTGCGCACCCAGCGGGATCGCCGCCTGGCAACTCATCCGCAGCGGCAGATTCGACGGTGCGGCCGCATCGCCGGCGGCGACGATTCGGGGGTCGTCAACGCTGGTGAGGGTCTCGTCGGTGAGAAGGCGACCGGCACCGTCGGTGCTCAGCCCGCTGCTGACGGCCAGGTCGGGTACGCCGAAACCGGCGGTCCAGACCGTGACCGCGCTGGCGATCGTGTGTCCGTCGGCCAGGATCACCGAGCCGGGGCGCACCTCGGTCGCGGTGGAGCCCGGGCCGTCGATGATGGTGACCCCGAGCCGGTTCAGCCTCTTTGCCGCCGCGCGCCGACCACGAGCGTGGAGGTACGGCCCTAGAACCCCGCCGCAGACCAGAGTGACGCGACGGCCTTCCTCGGCGAACTCAGCGGCCACTTCCAGCCCCGTGGGACCCGCGCCGATCACCGTGATCGGCGCATCGGTACCCGCGGCGTGATATGCCGCCTTCAGCTGCTCCGCCTGCTCGAGATCCGATATCGGATAAGCGAATTCAGCGGCTCCGGGGACAATCGGGGTCGCGCCGTGGCTGCCGATGGCGTAGATCAGATAGTCGTAGTTCAACTCACCGCCGCCTGCGAGTTCGATTCGCCGTCCAGGCGCGTCGATGCGGGTCACAGAATCAACGGTCAGCCGGATTCCGTCGCCGAGCAGCTCTGAATAGTCGACCACCGCATCATCGGAGCCGGTGACCAATTGGTGCAGCCGGATCCGCTCGACGAACTTCTGGCGGGGATTGACCAGCGTGATGTCGACGTTCTCGTTCAGCCGCAGATGGTTGGCCGCGAGCACGCCGGCGTATCCGCCGCCGATCACGATCACGCGGGTCTTCTGTCCGGTCATGTCATTCTCCTCGGGTCATCATGCTCTCCGTGCTGGTCTGTCCTCTAGACACCGCGGGCGACGGGAGTGTGACAGCTTGCGCGCGATGTGGCCGGCTTCACTATCGGCCGATTTCCCGCGGCGTCGTTACCCCGGTCAGTTTGTCCGGGTTTCGCATTGCGTAGAGATTCGTGATCTTCCCGTCGATCACCTCGAATACGAAGAGGCCCTCGAGGTGATCGCCGGTGTAGACGACCACCGCGGGAGCACTGTTGTAGATCGCCGTCTGGAAACGCATTTGCGGTGTCTCCTTCGCCACCTGAAACACGCGGGCCATGAGCGCGGCAACCCGTCGGGCGCCAACGATGGGTCTGCGAATCGCCGTGGCCTTGCCGCCGTGGTCGGCCGTCCAGGTGGCGCCCGGTGCCAATAACGCCATCAGCCCGTCCATGTCGCCAGTGGACGCCGCGGTCAGGAACTGCTCGGTGATTTGCGCCGTCCGCTCGGTGTCGACGGGACCGAACCGGTTGCGCCGGGCGTGCACGTGTTCGCGGGCGCGGTGCGCCATCTGTCGCACCGTGCCCGCGGATTTGCCGACCGCTCCCGCGATTTCGTCGTAGTCGAAGCCGAACGTCTCGCGCAGCACGAACACCGCCCGCTCGTCGGGGGTGAGCGTTTCGAGAAGAACCAGCATCGCCATCGAAACTGATTCGGCGAGAACGACATCGGCTGAGGCATCGCGGTCATCGAGCAGCAGCGGCTCGGGCAGCCATGGCCCGATGTAGTCCTCGCGACGGCGCGCACCCTCCCGCAGGGTGTTGAGCGCCTGGCGGGTCACCAGTTGTGCCAGATACGACTTGGTGTCCCGCACTGTCGCGAGGTCTACCTCCGCCCATCGCAGATAGCTGTCCTGCAGCACGTCGTCGGATTCGGTTGCCGAGCCGAGGATTTCGTAAGCGATGGTGAACAGTAGCGGTCGCAGATGGGTGAACCGCTCGGCGTGGTCCTGCCCGGTGGTCACGCTTCCGTGACCACCTTCGGGGCGACGACCGGCTGCTCGGGACGCGGGCCGCCCTTGAACCAGAACGTCGATCCCGGCTTGCGTGCCTCGCGGCGCATACCCCACAGCGTGCCCTTGCAGATGGCCTCCTTGACCTTGGCGGTGAGCCGGCCGCTGAAGTAGAAGTTGACGGCCGTGTCGTCCATGCGGCCGAGCTGCAGAATCCCGGAGCGGCGACCGAGGCTGATGCACTGTGCCGGTATGCCGTAGTCGAAGTCCGCTGGCGCGGTGCCCGCGATCCGGCTCAGCACGGTGTTGGCGGCCTGAGGTCCCAGCTGCGAGGCCGATGCGCAGCACATCCGCAGCGGCTGATCGGACGGGGCGGCGCAGTCGCCGGCGGCGACGATGCGCTGGTCGTCGACGCTGGTGAGCGTTTCGTCGGTGATAAGCCGACCGAGCCCGTCGGTGTGCAGCCCGCTGGCGATGGCCAGATCCGGCACGCCGAAGCCTGCCGTCCAGATCGTGACCGCGCTCGGCCGTACCGCGCCGTCTTCGAAGACGACCGCATCCCGGCGGACCTCGGTCACCACGTCGGTCTCGAGTACGGCGATCCCCAGCTTGGCCATCACCTTGGCTACCGAGCGTCGGCCCGGTGCCGACAGCGACGGTCCCAACCGGCCGCCGCAGACCAGCGTCACCTTGCGCCCCTGCTCGGCGAGCTCGGTGGCCGTCTCGATACCGGTCAGCCCCGCACCGACGACGGTCACCGGTGCGGCGGGGTGCAGCTCGGCAATGGCAGCCTTCAGCTGTTCCGCGTGCTCGAGTTCGGCGATGGGATAGGCGAATTCGGCCGCGCCGGGCACCGACTCCGGCACGACGCCGGTGCTGCCGACCGCGTAAATGACGTAGTCGTAGGCGAGCGCGGTGCCGGACGCCAGTTCAACCGTGCGGTTCGCCGTGTCGATCCGCGTCGCGGTGTCGACGACCAGCTTGATGCCCTCGCCGAGCAGAGTGCCGTAGTCCACCGTCGCGTCGTAGTTGCCCGCGACGAACTGATGCAGGCGGATCCGCTCGACGAACTTCGGGCGGGGGTTGACCACCGTGATTTCTGGGACGTTCCGATCGCCGCGCATCCGCAGATGGTTGGCCGCCAATATTCCGGAGTAACCGCCGCCGATGACGACGACCTTCTTGGGTGTGTTGTGTCCAGTCATGCCCTCAAGACACCTCCCGCCGCCCAATCGTGACAAAAAGTGACGTGCGTCACGCCTGATAGCGCGGGAACACACCAACCGGGGCGGGCAGCGTCGTACCGGGTGTGATCCGAGTTTCTACCGACGCGAAGGTCCGCTGATCGTCGGTCTGCCCGAGCAGGTCGAGCAGTCTGGCCATCGACTCGGGCATCACCGGTTGGCTCAGCAACGCGGCGATCCGCACCGTCTCCAGCGTGGTGTAGAGCACGGTGCGAAAGCGTGCCTCGTCGGACTTGCGCAGCACCCACGGCTCCTGCACGGAGAAGTATTTGTTGGCTGCGCCGAGCACCGACCAGATGGCTTCCAGCGCCAGATGCATAGCGGTGGCGTCGAAATGGCCGCGTACCCGCTCGAGCAAACCATCGGCCAGACCCAACAGCTCAGTGTCGTCCGGCGTGAATTCGCCTGGCTGCGGGACGATTCCGTCGAGATTCTTGGCGACCATCGACAAAGAGCGTTGTGCAAGGTTGCCCAGCTCGTTGGCGAGGTCGGCGTTGATGCGGCCGATGATCGCGTCCTCGCTGTAGCTGCCGTCCTGGCCGAACGGCACCTCCCGCAGGAAGAAGAAGCGCACCTGGTCGACGCCGAAGGCATCCACCAATGCGTTCGGATCGACCACGTTGCCGACCGACTTGCTCATCTTCTCACCGCGATTGAGAACAAAGCCGTGCACAAAGACCTTGCGCGGCAACTCGATTCCCGCCGACATCAGAAAAGCCGGCCAGTAGACGGTGTGGAACCGGATGATGTCCTTGCCGATCATGTGCAGGTCAGCGGGCCAGAACCGCTGAAACATCGCCGATGAGGTGTCGGGGAAGCCCACGCCGGTCAGGTAATTCGTCAGCGCGTCGACCCATACGTACATCACGTGGTCGGGATGGTCGGGCACCGGCACACCCCAGTCGAACGTCGTGCGCGATATCGACAGGTCGCGCAGCCCGCCGGAGACGAAGCTGACCACCTCGTTGCGTCGAACGCCGGGCTCGATGAACTCCGGGTGCGCCTCGTAGTGCGCCAGCAGCCGTTCGGTGTAAGCCGAGAGCCGGAAGAAGTACGTCTGCTCCTCGGTCCACGTCACCGGGGCGCCGGTTTCGGTGGCGATCCGCACACCGTCGGCGTTGACGCTGGTTTCGCCCTCGGTGACGAAGCCTTCGTCGCGCACCGAATACCAGCCCGAGTAGGTGTCGAGGTAGATGTCGCCGGAGGAGTTCATCCGGTTCCAGATCTCGATCGACGCCGCGTAGTGGTCAGCGTCGGACGTCCGGATGAACCGGTCGAACGAGATGTTGAGCTTTTCCTGCATCCGCTGGAACACATCCGAGTTGCGCCGCGCCAGCTCGGCGGTCGGAATGCCAAGTGCGGCGGCCGTCTCCGCCATCTTCTGACCATGAACGTCGGTGCCGGTCAAATACCGCACGTCATAGCCGTCCAGCCGCTTGAACCGCGCTATCGAGTCCGTGGCGATGTATTCGTAGGCGTGCCCGATGTGCGGGTCGCCGTTCGGATAGGCGATGGCGGTGGTGATGTAGTAAGGGTCCCCGGGGGTGCGCGTCCTCGCGCCGGGGGATGACACCCCGGGGGTGCGCGTCCTCGCGCCGGGGGATGAAAAAGTGCTCATTTGGCGTCAGCTTATTGTGTGGCGGTGAGTGACAAGCGTTCAGCCAGACGGGAGAAGCCTCCGGCCCCGGAACCGCTCGCACCCCTCATCGACGCGCACACCCATCTCGACGCCTGCGGTGCCACCGATGCCGCGAGCATCCACGCGATCGTCGACCGGGCCGAAGCCGTCGGCGTGCAGGCCGTCGTGACGATCGCTGACGATCTCGAGTCCGCGCGTTGGGTGACCGATGCCGTCGATGCCGACTCGCGGGTCTACGGTGCCGTCGCGCTGCACCCCACCCGCGCCGACGCACTCACCGACGAGGCCAAGACCGTCATCGAGCGGCTGGCCTCCCATCCGCGCGTCGTCGCCGTCGGGGAGACCGGCATGGACATGTACTGGCCGGGCAAGCTCGAGGGCTGTGCCGACGCTGCGTCCCAGCGCGACGCGTTCGCCTGGCATATCGACCTCGCCAAGCGCATCGGCAAGCCGCTGATGATCCACAACCGCGACGCCGACGCCGACGTGCTGGATGTACTGCGCGCCGAGGGCGCACCGGACACCGTGATCTTCCACTGTTTCTCGTCGGACGCCGAGATGGCCAGGACTTGTGTGGCCAACGGTTGGCTGCTGAGCCTGTCCGGCACCGTGAGCTTCCGGAATGCCACCGCACTGCGGGAAGCGGCATCGCTGATCCCGCCTCAGCAACTTCTCGTCGAGACCGACGCGCCGTTTCTGACACCGCATCCGTACCGAGGCGCGCCGAACGAGCCCTACTGCCTGCCCTACACTGTCCGTGCGCTGGCCGAACTCCTCAGCACCGCTGCCGAGGACGTTGCGCAGGAAACTACCTCGACGGCCATTCGCGCCTATGGGCTGGCGAGTTGCCGCCCGTGAGGCTTTTCGTTACCGTCTTGTGATCAAACGGTGTGCTGCCAGGCATGGCGCACCGTCCGATAGTCGGGATAGACGACGTTTTGAACATCTTGAATAAGATCCACCAAGAGCAGTCACCGTTGATGCGCCTCGTGGTCGGAGTGACGTTGCTTGCGCTGACGTTCGCGGGCGGATTTGCGGTAGCTGCCCATAAGACCGTGACCCTCGCTGTGGACGGCACGACCATCACCGTGCCCACCATGAAAACGCGCGTCATCGACGTTGTTACGGAGAACGGATTCGACGTCGGCGAACGTGACGACCTTTACCCGGCGGCCGATCAACCGGTGCACCAGTCCGACACCATCGTGCTCCGAAGGAGTCGGCCGATTCAGATCTCCACAGACGGCAGTGACAGCCGCGAGGTGTGGACCACAGCGTCCACCGTCGACGAGGCGCTCAGTCAGCTGCAGATGACCGACAAGGCGCCCGCAGCGGCGTCGCGCGGAAGCCGAGTGCCGCTGGCCGGCATGTCGCTTCCGGTGGTCAGCGCAAAGACCGTCCAAATTGCTGACGCTTCGGTGGTGCGCACTGTGAACCTGGCCGCGCCGAACGTCGCCGCCTTGCTCGAGGCCGCAGGCGTACCACTGCAGCAGAGCGACGAGGTGGTGCCTGCCGCATCCTCGCCGGTCGTCGACGGTATGCGGATCGACGTGAAGCGGGTGCGGATCGAGAAGGTCACCGAACGCGCGCCGCTGCCCCCGGTCAACCACCGGATCGAAGATCCGACGCTGAACATGAGCCGCCAGATCGTGGAGGATCCGGGCACCCCCGGAACACAGGACGTCACGTTTGCTATCGCTAAGACCAACGGCATCGAAACAGGGAGAATGCCAGTAGCCAATGTCGTGGTCACCCCACCTCGTGACGGTGTTCTGAGGGTCGGTGTCAAGCCTGGTACAGAGGTTCCCGAGGTAAGTAACGGCGGTACCTGGGATGCCCTTGCTCGGTGCGAAGCCGGAGGTAATTGGGCCATCAACACCGGCAATGGTTATTACGGTGGTGTCCAGTTTGACCAAAGCACCTGGGAGCGGAACGGCGGTCTGAGGTATGCTGGCAGAGCCGATTTGGCAACGAGAGAAGAGCAGATCGCGATTGCTGAAGTCACTCGGGCGCGTCAAGGATGGGGTGCGTGGCCGACGTGCAGTGGGAGGATTGGGACGCGCTGACAATTCGTTTACTCGGGCGGACCGAGATAAGACACCTGGCGAGAGAGATTGATTTCAGGCCGCGCAAATCGTTTGGCCAGAACTTCGTCCACGACGCCAACACCGTTCGCCGAATCGTTTCGGCGTCCAGCGTCAACCGGCACGACCACGTTCTCGAGGTCGGTCCAGGGCTGGGTTCACTGACGCTTGCCCTGCTCGACAAGGGCGCGCGCGTGACGGCGGTCGAGATCGATCCCCTCCTGGCCCGCCAGCTGCCCATCACTGTGGCCGATCATTCCCACAGCGAGATCAACCGGCTGACCGTGCTCAACCGGGACATTCTCAACCTGAGCCGCAGCGAGATCCCCGACGAGCCGACCGCCCTGGTCGCCAACCTGCCTTACAACGTCGCCGTACCCGCGCTGTTGCACCTGCTGGCCGAGTTCCCCTCGATCCGCACCGTGATGGTGATGGTGCAGGCCGAGGTCGCTGAACGCCTCGCCGCCGAACCCGGAGGCAAGGACTACGGCGTGCCGAGCGCGAAGGTCCGCTACTTCGGCAACGTCCGGCGCTACGGCATGGTCTCGCCGACGGTGTTCTGGCCGATCCCGCGCGTCTACTCCGGTCTGGTACGTATCGACCGCTACGAGTCGGCACCGTGGCCTGCCGACGAAGGTTTTCGCGAACGGGTCTTCAACCTGATCGACATCGCCTTCGCGCAGCGACGCAAGACGTCGCGCAACGCTTTCGCGGAATGGGCGGGCTCGGGCAACGAGTCGGCCAGCCGGCTGCTCGCCGCGAGCATCGACCCGTCGCGACGCGGTGAGACGCTGTCAGTCGCGGACTTCGTCCGTCTGCTGGAACGGTCGGAAGAGGGCCAGCCCGAAAGCGATGAGCCCAAACCCGTCGTGCACCATCGGCAGCGACGTGAGGGTACCGTCCGAGCGTGAGGTAGCGCCGGCCGCTAGTGCAGCGCGCGGGTGATCAGCGCGACGAACTCACGGCAGGTGGCGTAGCGGTCCGCTGGTGCCTTTGCCAGGGCCTTTGCCGCAATCGAGTCGAATATGCGTGGCAGCCAAGAGATTTCACGTGACCAACGCGGCGGCGGACTGTGCAGGTGCGCGTCGATGAGGCCAAGCCCAGACGGCGCCGTGAACGGCGGAGATCCGGTGATCAACTCGACGGTGGTGCAGGCCAGCGCGTACTCGTCGGTGGCTCCCGTCGGGGCGTGGCCGGTGATCAGCTCCGGCGCGGCATAGGGCAGCGATGCCTCGATCTGTGTGGCACGGTAGCCGACATCGTCGGTGATGGCGTGGGCGACTCCGAAGTCGATCAGGACAGCCCTGGAAAGGTCCTGGTGTACGTCCTGGTGTAGGAGGATGTTCGCTGGTTTCACATCGCAGTGCACGATTGCGCGGGTGTGGGTGTAGTCCAACGCACCGGCGATCTGCTCCAGTGCGGCAAGACGTTTCGCCATGGCGTCCACGTCGATGATCCCGCCACCGGAGACAAGTTCCATCGACAGCCATGTGGGGCCGCGCTTGTACACCGTCACGATGTGGGGATGGGTTAGGCGACGGGCGAATTCGAACTCATGACGCAGCCGCGCGAAGTGCTCGAGGTGGCGGCGATCCTCGTGGAGCACCTTGAGCGCCACGTCCCGATCCGAATCCATATCGCGCGCCCGGTACACCGTCGCGTATCCGCCGTGGCCCAGCACTTGGTCGACGACGTGACCTTCAAACTCCTCGCCGGGCGAGAGCACGTCCTCAGACTAGGGGTTTCGTCAGCGACATTGACCTGCTCAGACGGCCACTTGGGCAACCCCTACTCCGATAGTGTCGTCTGGTGTCCAATGGCAACACCGCATCCGAGTGGGTTCCGACCGGATCGGTCACGGTGCGGGTGCCGGGCAAGGTCAACCTCTACCTCGAGGTCGGCGATCGCCGAGACGACGGCTATCACGAGCTGACCACCGTTTTTCACGCGGTTTCGCTGCTCGACGAGATCACCGTCCGCAACGCCGACGTGCTGTCGCTGGAGCTGGCGGGCGAAGGCGCGGACACGCTGCCGACCGACGAACGCAACCTCGCGTGGAGAGCCGCCGAGCTACTCGCTGACCACGTCGGGCGGGCACCCGACGTGGCGATAACCGTCGAGAAATCGATCCCCGTTGCCGGTGGGATGGCAGGCGGCAGCGCCAACGCCGCAGCGGTGCTCGTCGCGATGAACACTCTGTGGGAGCTCGGGGTTGCTCGGCGCGACCTCCATGTGCTCGCCGCTCAATTGGGCAGCGACGTCCCCTTCGCGCTGCACGGCGGCACCGCCCTGGGCACCGGCCGCGGCGAGGAGTTGGCAACGGTGCTCGCCCGCAACACATTTCACTGGGTGCTGGCCTTCGCCGCGGGCGAGCTGTCGACACCGGCTGTGTTCGCGGAGCTCGATCGGTTGCGTGAGACGTCAGACCGCGAGGCTCCGCCCCGTCTCGACGATCCCGAGCCGGTGCTCGCGGCCCTGGCCTCCGGCGATCCGGCACAGCTGGCACCGCTGCTCGGCAACGACCTGCAACCGGCGGCGCTGAGCCTCGACCCCGGACTGCGCCGCACACTGCGCGCAGGCACCGACGCCGGGGCGCTGGCCGGCATCGTTTCGGGCTCCGGACCCACGTGTGCCTTCCTCTGCTCGTCGGCGTCCTCGGCGGTCGACGTCGCCACCCAGATGGCCGGGGAGGGGGTCTGCCGGACGGTGCGCGTCGCCAGTGGCCCCGTGCAGGGCGCGCGGGTGGTGCCTGCGCCGTCGGCGTCCGTTTGACGCACCCCGCGCCGAGCGCACGGTTGTTGTACGTAGACCAACTGAAACCGCCCCGAGAGGGCCCGTGAACGAGCGTGCGGACGAGGCCAAGGCAGGGTGTGACTCAGGCCTCAATACGCGCGAGAGTTTGGCAGTTACTTAAGAGTTGCCTAAGATGATCGACGGTGAAAACTAGCGGTCATGGTTTGGACGCGACGTTTGGGCCCGTCGGCAACTCCGGTGGGCGATTCGTCATAGCCGGTCGCGGCCCTGAGGTATCACCGTTTCGAGACTTAACTGCTCCCCATTTGTATGCGCGTCTGCTGGAAAGCGCCCCTGATCAGGCGGAGCATTACAGCCGGGCATGTCCTGTTCGGAAACCGAGGAGGTTGGCGTGAGCCGATTCACCGACAAGATGTACCGAAACGCCCGCACCGTCACGACGGGCATGGTCACCGGTGAACCGTACGAGCCTGTTCGCCACACCTGGGGTGAGGTTCACGGGCGGGCCCGCGCTGTGGCCGGCGGCCTTGCGGCGGCCGGCATCGGCCTGGGGGATTCGGTCGGCGTGCTGGCGGGCTTCCCGGTCGAGATCGCGCCGGTCGCGCAGGGCCTGTGGATGCGTGGTGCCTGCCTGACGATGCTCCACCAGCCCACGCCGCGGACCGACCTGGTGATCTGGGCCGAGGACACGATGAATGTCATCGGCATGATCGAGGCCAAGGCCGTCATCGTCTCCGAGCCGTTCCTGGTGGCGATCCCGGTGCTCGAGGAGAAGGGCATCAAGGTTTTGACCGTCGCCGACCTGTTGGCGTCGGAACCGGTCGACCCGATCGAGGTCGGCGAGGACGACCTCGCGCTGATGCAGCTGACGAGCGGGTCCACTGGCTCGCCTAAGGCGGTGCAGATCACGCACCGCAACATCCACTCCAATGCCGAGGCGATGTTCATCGGCGCCGAGTACGACGTCGAGACGGACGTCATGGTCAGCTGGCTGCCCTGCTTCCACGACATGGGCATGGTCGGCTTCCTCACCATCCCGATGTACTTCGGCGCGGAACTGGTCAAGGTCACGCCGATGGACTTCCTGCGCGACACGCTGCTGTGGGCCAAGCTCATCGACAAGTACAAGGGCACCATGACCGCGGCGCCGAACTTCGCGTACGCGCTGTTCGCCAAGCGGCTGCGGCGCCAGGCCAAGCCGGGCGAGTTCGACCTGTCGACGCTGCGGTTCGCACTGTCGGGCGCCGAGCCCGTCGAGCCCGCCGACGTCGAGGACCTGCTGGACGCGGGCAAGCCGTTCGGTCTGAAGCCCGATGCGATCCTGCCCGCTTACGGAATGGCCGAGACCACCCTCGCGGTGTCGTTCTCGCCGTGCGGCGCCGGCCTCGTTGTCGACGAGGTCGACGCCGATCTGCTCGCCGCACTGCGCCGGGCCGTACCCGCCACCAAGGGCAACACCCGGCGACTGGCCTCGCTGGGCCCGCTGCTGACGGACCTCGAGGCCCGCGTCATCGACGAGCACGGCAACGTGATGCCCCCGCGCGGCGTCGGCGTCATCGAATTGCGTGGCGAGAGCCTGACGCCCGGTTACATCACCATGGGCGGTTTCATCCCCGCTCAGGACGAGCACGGCTGGTATGACACCGGTGACCTCGGCTATATAACCGAAGAAGGCAACGTCATCGTCTGCGGGCGCGTCAAGGACGTCATCATCATGGCCGGCCGCAACATCTACCCGACTGACATCGAGCGTGCCGCCGGCCGCGTCGAGGGAGTACGGCCCGGCTGCGCCGTCGCGGTGCGACTGGACGCGGGTCATTCGCGCGAGACGTTCGCGGTGGCCGTGGAGTCCAATGCCTGGCAGGACCCGGTCGAGGTGCGCCGCATCGAGCATCAGGTCGCCCATGAGGTGGTGGCCGAGGTCGACGTGCGGCCGCGCAATGTCGTGGTACTCGGGCCGGGCAGCATCCCGAAGACCCCGTCGGGCAAGCTGCGCCGCTCCAACTCCGTCTCGCTGGTCACCTAACGCGAACTAAAGCGTTCGCGCGATGTCGGGGCGGGTCGATACGGTCGACCCCATGACCTCCCCGGCTATTGGGGCCATTGACCTCGTCAAGAAATTCGGTGACACCGACAGACCAGCCGTCGACGGAGTGAGCTTCGTGGTGCCACCCGGCACGGTGCTTGGGCTGCTCGGGCCCAACGGGGCGGGCAAGACCACCACCGTCCGGATGATGACGACGTTGACGGTGCCGACCAGCGGGACGGCCACCGTCGCCGGCTACGACGTCCTGCGCGAACCCGACATGGTGCGTCGCAACATGGGCCTCACCGGCCAGGTCGCCACCGTCGACGAACTGCTGACCGGACGCGAGAACATCCGGATGATCGGCGGCCTCTACGGCATCGGACGTCGCGACCTCGACCGTCTGGGAAGCCAACTGCTGGAGCAGTTTTCGATCGCTGACGCCGCCGACAGACCGGTACGCGGATACTCCGGCGGCATGCGGCGACGGCTCGACCTCGCCGTCAGCCTCATCGCCTCACCGCCAGTGCTGTTCCTCGACGAGCCGACCACCGGCCTGGACCCGCGCAGCCGCAGCGATCTGTGGGAGATGCTGCGCCGACTCGTGGCCGACGGCACCACGCTGTTGCTGACCACGCAGTACCTCGAAGAAGCCGACCAGCTCGCCGACAACATCGTCGTCGTGAACCACGGCCGGATCATCGCGCAGGGCACGCCACTGCAGCTCAAGCAGCAGGCGGGCAACGCCAGCCTGGTCGTCACGGTGTCCCACGGCACCGACCTGCCTGCGGCGCGGGAGCTGATTGCCCGCACAGGTACCGAGGTCCATGTCGACGTGGGCGCGCGGCAGCTCACCGCGGCCGCCGACGGCATCGCGGAGTTGACCCGCGTCGCCGGTTGGCTGCAGGAACGTGCGATCGAAGTCGACGACATCGGATTGTCGCGGCCCAGTCTGGACGACGTGTTCCTATCCCTGACCGGCCACCGCGCCGACGGTGACGACGTCGAGGAGGTCGGCGCGTGACCACCACTGAGGACAGGGCGAACGACACCATCGAGCGACCGCAGACCCGCCAGACGAACATCGTTGAGCAGTCCTGGATCATGGTCAAACGCAACATGATCCACACCAAACGGATGCCCGAGATGCTGAGTGACGTCACGGTGCAGCCCATCATGTTCGTGCTGCTGTTTGCGTTCGTGTTCGGTGCATCGATCGCGACCAGGGGCAGCGCGTCCTACCGCGAGTTCCTGCTTCCGGGCATCCAGGCGCAGACCATTGTGTTCACCGCGTTCGTGGTGTCCACCGGCATCACCGCCGATATCGAGAAGGGCATTATCGACCGGTTCCGATCGTTGCCTATCCGGCGGTCGGCCGTGCTGATCGGTCGCAGCATCGCCAGCCTGCTGCACTCGTCGATCGGTGTGGTGGTGATGGCGGTGACGGGGCTGTGCATCGGATGGCGGATCCGCGGCGGTGTGGTTGACGCGGTGCTCGCCTTCGCGCTGATCCTGGTGTTCGGCTTCGGGATGATCTGGTTCGGCATTTTGATCGGTTCGCTGATGCGATCGGTCGAAGCGGTCAACGGGGTGATGTTCACCGTGCTGTTTCCAATCACTTTCCTGGCCAACACCTTCGCGCCGACCGAACCCATGCCGCGGTGGCTTCGGGTGATCGCTGAGTGGAATCCGGTGTCCTCGCTGGCCCAGGCGGTGCGCGAACTGTGGGGCAACGGCCCGCCCGCCCCGCCGGATGCCCAACTGCCGCTACACCATCCGGTGCTCGCGACAATTTTGTGGTCGTTGGCGATCACGGCGGTGGTCGCGCCATTTGCGCTGCGGGCCTATGCGCGCCGCACGGGCGACTAGGTGCTGGTGGCGGCTGGGCGATCCGTTGCCATCGAGTCGTACACACCCCACCAGATGAGCTCGTGTTCGGTAGGCGACAGTCGACCCTCTTGCATGCGGGTATCGGCCTCGATGAGGTGGGATGCGAGGATTTTCAATCTGTCGACGGTTTCCGCTGACTCCGGGTCGTCGTAGCCAACCAGGACAGCTGCGCCGATCGTCCTCACCTGCCGCCGCTGATCGCCTGCCATCACGACGGCTGCCAGTCCGAGTCCGAGGTAGCAGGCGGTCGAGATCGCCAGCGCTTCCCACGGTCCGGTCAGTTCGCCGGCGACGATTTGGCAGATGATCCACACCGGCGCCGCCCACATCGGCCACCAGCGCGCCAGACGAATGCGTCGTCGCTCAGACTCGCTGATACCAGGCGGGTACACGGTCAGCTGATACCGCGTCAGCCCGAAACGATCCGGCCGAATGTCCACTGAGCCCCACGGGCGGTCACCACCGAGTAGGCGCCGCCAGCCGCCGCTGATCGCCCGGGAGCCGCCTCGCACGCCGTGCATGCCTCCGGTCTACCCGCACCAGCGCATACCACGCGCTATCAGAACGGTTTTCTTTACGCGGGCGTCCGGCAGCCTTCACGGTCTGGCCAACAGCTGGGTATTGTGTACTATACCTAGAATGACGGACAGCATCCCCGCCCGGCTCGCCGAGCATCCGACGGTCCGCAAGGTGCGGTCGCGAACTCGGCAGCGACCAGGCGTTATCGACGCCGACTGGCTGCGCAAGCTGTGTCTGGACGCGGGCGCCGACGACGTCGCGTTCGCCAGCGTCGACAACCCTGACCTGGCCTCCGAGCGGGAGCACGTCGACGCCGCACTGCCCGGCACACGCAGCTACATATCCCTGGTCGTGAAGATGAACCGCGACAACGTCAGGTCGACGGCTCGCAGCGTCGCAAATCAGGAGTTCCACCGCAGCGGAGAGATCATGAATGAGGCCGCACACCGGATCACCCGTGCGCTCGAAGATGCCGGCTACCGCGCCATCAATCCGTCCATGTCGTTCCCGATGGAGATGGACCGATTCCCCGGCCGCATCTGGGTGGTGGCGCACAAACCCGTCGCGGTCGCCTCCGGTCTCGGTGTGATGGGAATTCACCGCAACGTGATTCACCCGAAGTTCGGCAACTTCATCCTCCTGGGTACGGTGCTCGTGGCTTCTGCGATCAGCAGTTACGGTGAGCCGCTTGACTATTCACCCTGTCTGGAATGCAAACTCTGTGTGGCGGCCTGCCCGGTCGGAGCGATCAAGAAGGATGGCCAGTTCGACTTCGTCGCGTGCTCGGTGCACAACTACCGCGAGTTCATGGGCGGATTCACCGACTGGGCGCAGACCATCGCCGACAGTGACGATGCCGCCGA
Source organism: Mycolicibacterium tusciae JS617 (assembly GCF_000243415.2). The sequence continues at coordinate 620,035 of NZ_KI912270.1, read as the reverse complement.
CTTCCGTTCGCGCGTGAGCGATTCCGAAAACGCCTCGATGTGGCAGAGCCTGTCCTTCAAGGCCAACTACAAGGCTGCCTACTGTCTGGCCGTGTGTCCGGCTGGCGAGGACGTCATCGAGCCCTACCTTGATGACCGCAAAGGTTTCATGGACCTGGTTCTCAAACCGCTGCAGGAGAAGAAGGAGACGCTCTACGTGCTGCCGAACTCGGTGGCCAAGGAGCATGCCGAACGACGATTTCCCCACAAACAGGTCAAGGTGGTCGATAGCGGCATATCCGGACGCTGATTTGCCGGAATGGAATACTTCTGCCGCTAGACGGCGTTGGGCCGTATATGAAGATGGGTCGAGGGGCACTCCGTGGGTTGCTGATGTCCGTTGCTGCACTGATGGTTTCGGCTGTGACGCTGGTCGCACCCGCACTATTGCCCTCGGGACCGACGGCCTCAGCGCAGACCGCCGGGTGTGCGGATGTCCAGGTCGTGTTCGCACGTGGCACCGGTGAGCCAGCCGGAGTCGGACGTGTTGGCGACGCATTCGTCAACAACCTCCGGTCACTGGTCCCGGGACAGTCCGTCGACGTCTACGCCGTCAACTACCCGGCCTCATATGACTTCCTGCGCGCCGCGGAGGGCGCGAACGATGCCAGTGCGTTCGTCCAGAACACCGTCGCGACCTGCCCCGACACCAAGATCGTGCTCGGCGGCTTTTCGCAGGGCGCAGCTGTCATCGATGCCATCGCCATCGCGGATCATCCTCAGCTCGGCTTCACCAACCCGATGCCGCCCGCGGTCGCCGATCACGTCGCCGCCGTGGCGGTGTTCGGCAACCCGTCCATCAAGCTGCTCGGCGGTCCGCTGACCGCGTTGAGCCCCGGGTACGGCTACAAGACCATCGACCTGTGCAACGGGGCCGACCCGGTATGCTCCAGCGGTGACGACAGGCCCGCGCACAGCCTGTACGTCGAGGCCGGGTTGCCAACGCAGGCAGCACAATTCGTGGCCAGTCGTCTCACCTCGGAAGCGCCGATCAACACGCTGGCGAGCCAAACAACACCGAACTGACGTCAGCCCCAGGCGTGCACGGTGTTCTGCGCCGGCTCCAGGCCCTGTGAGACCAGCAGTTCGGTGGCGTCGGCGGCCTGCTCACAGATCGTCGGCACCTCTTTCCACTCGGCGGAGTTGAAGGTGCCGAGTACGAACGCCGCGCCTTCCATCCGGCCGGGCGGACGACCGATCCCGATGCGGACCCGCGCAAAGTCGTTGGTGCCCAGCGCAGATCCCACCGACCGCAGGCCATTGTGGCCGGCCACACCGCCGCCGGACTTCAGCCGGATACGCCCGAAGTCGATATCGAGCTCATCGTGGATGACGATGATGTCCGCAGGCGCCACCGAATAGAACTTGGCCAGCGGCGCGACTTGCCGCCCGGACTCGTTCATGTAGCAGCGGGGTTTGGCGAGCACCACCGCTCGGCCGGCGAGCTGACCGGTGACCACTTCGGCCCCCGACTTCTTGTGCACCTTGAATCCAGAGCCGATGCGGTCGGCCAGAATGTCGGCGACAAGGAAGCCGATGTTGTGCCGGGTCGTGGCGTACTGCGGACCAGGGTTGCCGAGGCCGACCACGAGTTGGGGCTCGGCCATACCGAGCTACTCGGATTCCGCCGCGGGTGCCTCTTCGCCGGCTTCGCCCTCGGCCGCTTCGCCTTCGGCGGCCTCGCCCTCGGTGGCCTCGGTGGCCTCGCCGCCACCCTCGGCCTCGAGATCCTGTTCCGTCGGGGCAGCGACGACGTTGACGACCAGCGCCTCGGGATCCGAGATCAGCGATACGCCCTCAGGCAGGGGGATCGCACTGGCGGTGAACTGCGTGCCGATGTCGGCGCCTTCGACCGACAGGGTGAGGTTTTCGGGGATCGACTGCACGTCGGCTTCGATGGTGATGGTGTTTGCGTCCTGGGTGACCAGGGTGCCGGGCGTCGCCTCGCCCTCGACGAGAACGTTGACCTCGACGGTGACCTTCTCGCCGCGGCGCACGACCAGTAGGTCGGCGTGGGTGATGTTGCGGCGGATCGGGTGGATGACGAGCGACTTGGTCAGCGCGAGCTGCTCTTTGCCCTCGATATCGAGGGTGAGCACCGCGTTGGTGCCTGCGTGGCGTAGCACGGCCGAGAAGTCATGGGCATTGAGCTCGAGATGCTGCGGATCGGAGCCGTGGCCGTAGAGGACCGCGACCACCTTGCCGTTGCGCCGGGCGCGGCGCGATGCACCCTTGCCGGTCTCCTTGCGGATCGCTGCGGGCAGATTGTTCGGCGCGTTCTTGGCCATCGGGTTCAGCTCCTGGGTCGTGTGTCGAGCACGGCCAGGGCGCAACCTCTGAATCGGTTCGCGTCGATAACGGTGGCTTGCTGGGATTCCCAGCCACCCTCGCCGTGATTACCAGCCAGAATAGTCGGAGCTGCTGCTCAACCCCAAATCAGAGTCCGAACTTGGTGTCCGTGAGCTGTTCGGAGAGCTCCCACAGGCCGGCGGCCTTCTTAGCGTCGCGGGCCAGCGGACTGCGCAGCGGGGTGCGACCGGTCGGGCCCCACATCGCGAACTGCGGGCCGATGAACGAATCGCCGGGCAGGTCTTTCGCCGCCGCATACAGCGTCTGGCGGGCCCCGAAGTCGGCATTGGTGGCGAGCTTGTTCCCGAACGTCATCAACGCATCGCCCATTTTGCGGCCGGTGTTGCCCTGCAGGTTGGTCGCCGAGTAGCCGGGGTGGGCGGCGTGCGCCTTCAGCGGTGATCCCGCTGCATCCAGTCGCCTCTGCAACTCGCTGGTGAAAAGGAGGTTCGCCAGCTTGGACTGTCCGTACGCCCGCCACGGCGAGTAGGGACGTGCCTTCCAGTTCAGATCGTTGAGATTGATCTGGCCGATCAGATGCATCCCCGAGGACACCGTCACCACGCGGTCGGTGATCTTTCCCAGCAGCAGGTTCGTCAGGGCGAAGTGGCCGAGGTGATTGGTGCCGATCTGGCTTTCGAAGCCGTCGACGGTCTGCGCGTAGGGGACCGCCATGATGCCGGCGTTGTTGATGAGCACGTCGACGCTGTCGACGCCGTCTGCGAACGTGCGCACCGAAGCGAGGTCCTGCAGGTCGAGTTTGCGGACCTCGACGTCTCCGGTGATGGACGCGGCGGCCTCGTCGCCTTTGGCCGTGTTGCGCACGGCGAGAATCGTCTTCGCCCCGGCGCGGGCCAGTTCACGGGCGGTGATCAGGCCCAGGCCACTGTTGGCTCCGGTCACGATGACGGTCCGTCCGGCGAAGGACGGCAGGTCGGCGGCGGTCCATTGACTCATGGCGCCCACCCTAGCGGCGCGTTGCGCCGAAATTGCATTCCAGCAGGGGAAGTTCGAGTGACGGCCTGCTGGAATGCAATTTCGCGGGCGATGTCGGTGCGGGTCTGCAGTATCTCGCCATGGGGGAGGTATTCATCGGCACCGAAGCCGTCGCACGCGGCACGGTGACCCGACATGAGCTCGCGCGGTGGTATCGGCCGATGTATCCGAACGTGTACGCGTCCAGATGGCACGACCTGTCGGTCGCCGAGCGCGCGACGGGGGCGTGGTTGTGGACTAAACGAGCAGGCATCGTCACTGGTGTCGCGGCGTCAGCATTGCACGGCGCGAACTGGGTCGACGCCGATGTTGACATCGAGTTGCTCTACAACAGTGCTCGGCCACCGGCGGGCATCGTGGCGCGCAACGAACGGATCGGGGACGACGAGTTCGCCTGGTCGGGGATGCCCGTCGCGACTCCTGCGCGCACCGCTTTCGATCTAGGCCGCTACTTGGAACGCGGGCAGGCCATCGCGCGCTTGGACGCGCTGATGCGCGCGAGGCCTTTCTCTGTGGAGGACGTGCTGTTGATGGCCAAGCGATATCGCGGCGCGCGCGGCGTCAAACTCCTCAAGGACGCGCTCCCACTTGTCGACGGTGGCGCCGCTTCGCCGCGGGAAACATGGCTGCGACTTCTCTACATCGATGCCGGCCTCCCGAGGCCGGCCACGCAGATACCAATCGTCGATCGCAACGGGAAAGTGCTTCGCACCGTCGATATGGGCTGGGAGGAGTTCATGGTCATCGCCGAGTACGACGGTGAGCAGCATCAGACGTCTCGCGTGCAATACGTGAAGGATCAGCGCGTCATACCGGTCATCGAGAACCTCGGCTGGATCGTCCTTCGCGTCATCAAAGAAGACCATCCCAGAGACATTGTCCGACGGGCCTGGGATGCGATGCTCTCCCGTGGTTGGCGGCCTTGAGGTCGCGAAATTGCATTCCAGCAGGCCTTCACTCGTACTTTCGCTGCTGGAATTCCATTTCGCGGCAGACTACTTGGGCACCGCGACGTTGAAGCCCTTGATGATCGCCTCGATATCGGGCGCCTCCTCGGCGGCCTTGTCCGCGAATCCCGTCACCGTGAACTGGATGAGGTACCGCTGGTTGGCCGGTGGCGCTCCGGTTGCGATGACGATGCGGTTGTAGCTGTGCATCCGGGCGCCGTTGAGGTCGTAGCTGCCCTCGATCATCGCCGACGGGAACCCCTTGAAGTTGTCCATCGAGGCGTTGAGGCGCTTGAAGTTCTCCGACATTTCGGCGTCGACGTAGCCGTGGCCGATGGCCTCGTTGACATCGAAGTCGCCGTTGAGCCTGAACACGATCACCATTGCGGTCGGATAGGTGGTGCCCTTGGCGATCATCCGCGTGCCGGGCGACAGATTCGAGTTGACGAAGGGCTTCCAGCCCGGCGGCGTCGGGTACGTCACCGTGAGGTCGGTGAGCTTGTCCGCCGGGATGGGCTCACCGACGACACCCTTCTGCTCCAGGTATGCCGCGATAGGCAACTGCGCATCGGTGTCTGACGCGCTGGTGGTCGTCGTCGGCGTTGTCGACAAGAGCGACTGGTAGTCAGGCGGTTCCTGCGCGCAACCCGATGCGGCCAATACCGCCAGCGCGGCGGCCGCCATCCGATGGCGAACCCTCACAGAATCTCGCGTACCGCGTCGATCGGCCGGGCCAGCCGGGTGCCCTTCGATGTCACCACGAACGGCCGCTCGATGAGAATCGGATGTTCGGCCATGGCGTCAAGCAGCTCGTCGTCGCTGGCATCGGCGAGTTTCAGTTCACCGTAAAGTGATTCACGTTTGCGCACCGCCGTGCGCACATCGATACCCGCATCCTTGATCATCTTCACGAGTTCAGCACGCGTGGGCGGCGTCTTGAGGTACTGAATGACTGTCGGCTCGATACCGTTGTCCCGCAACAGCTCCAGCGTCTTGCGGGAGGTGGAGCACTTCGGGTTGTGATAGATGACGGAGGCGCTCCGGCGCCGACCTTCTGCGTCAGCGTCTGGCACTACGCGGACCCGTCGAAAAGGCTGGTGACAGAACCGTTGTCGAACACGGCGCGAATGGTGTTGGCCAGCAGCGGTGCGATAGACAACACGGTCAGCTGCTTGAAGCGCTTCTCGTCGCCGATCGGCAGTGTGTTGGTGACGATCACCTCGCACGCACCGGAGTCGGCGAGGCGCTGCGCCGCCGGGTCGGACAGCACGCCGTGGGTGGCGGCGATGATCACGTCGCCCGCGCCGTCTTTCTTGAGCAGTTCGACCGCGCCCGCGATGGTGCCGCCGGTGTCGATCATGTCGTCGGTCAGGACGCAGGTCTTGCCCTTGACGTCGCCGACCACGCGATTGGACACGACCTGGTTGGGGACCAGCGGATCGCGCGTCTTGTGGATGAAGGCCAGCGGCACGCCGCCCAGTGCGTCGGCCCACTTCTCTGCGACGCGCACCCGCCCGGAGTCGGGGGAGACGACCACCATGTCGTGTTCCGAGTAGTGGTCGGCGATGTATCCGGTCAGCAGTTTCTGCGCGCGCATGTGGTCGACCGGGCCGTCGAAGAACCCCTGGATCTGGTCGGTGTGCAGGTCGACGGTGAGGATCCGGTTCGCGCCGGCGGTCTTGAGCAGGTCGGCGACCAGCCGCGCCGAGATCGGCTCGCGACCGCGGTGCTTCTTGTCCTGCCGTGCATACGGATAGAACGGCAAGATCGCCGTGATGCGCTTGGCGCTACCCCGTTTGAGTGCGTCGATCATGATGAGCTGTTCCATCAGCCACTGGTTGAGCGGCGCCGGATGGCTCTGCAGCACGAACGCGTCGCAGCCGCGGACGGATTCGTCGAATCGGACGAAGATCTCGCCGTTGGCGAAGTCCCGCGCGGTCTGCGCCGTCACGGGGACATCGAGCTCTTTGGCGACCTGCTCAGCCAGTTCGGGGTGCGCGCGACCCGAGAACAGCATCAGGTTTTTGCGGTTGTCGGTCCACTCGGTGCCCACGGTGCCCTCATTGCTTGGGGATCGATATCGGCTCAATCGTACGGGTTGCCAGATCCCCAACACCTGGCAACCGGCTCACGGCTTTGCGGGGTCGTCCGAGTCGGTTTCTTCGCCCGATGCCCGGCGTGCGGCCTTGTCTGCCGCCGACCCGGGCCGCTTGCGTGACACCCAGCCCTCGACGTTTCGCTGGGGGCCGGCCGATACGGCCAGCGCCCCCGGCGGCACATCCTCGCGGACCACGGTGCCCGCACCGGTGTAGGCGCCGTCGCCGATGCTGACCGGTGCGACGAACATCGTGTCGGATCCGGTGCGCACATGGGAACCGATCGTGGTGCGGCTCTTGGTCTCGCCGTCGTAGTTGACGAACACGCTGGACGCGCCGATGTTGCTGTGCTCGCCGATGTCCGCGTCGCCGACGTAGGTCAGGTGCGGCACTTTCGTGCCGGCCCCGATGGTGGAGTTCTTCGTCTCGACGAACGCGCCCAGCTTGCCGTCGGCGCCCAGCACCGTGCCGGGCCGCAAGTACGCGAAGGGCCCGACGGCGGCACCTCCGCCGATCGCCGATTGACTGCCGTGGGTGCGGACCACCATCGCCTCGTCGCCTACCGTGACGTCGGTCAGTGTGGTGTCGGGCCCGATCTGACAATGTCCGCCGATGCGGGTGGCCCCCAGCAGCTGCGTGCTGGGATACACGACCGTGTCGCGGCCGATCGTCACGTCGACGTCGATCCACGTCGTGGCCGGGTCGGTGATCGTCACCCCGGCGCGCTGGTGCGCGGTCACGATGCGGCGGTTCAGTTCGGCGCCCATCGCGGCTAGCTGCACCCGGTCGTTGACACCGGCGACCAGCATGGCGTCGTCGATGTGTTTGGCCCGCACCACGTGGCCGTCGGAGCGGACGATCGAGATCACGTCGGTCAGGTATTGCTCCTGCTGCGCGTTGTCCGAGCGCAGTCGGCTCAGCGCCGACCGCAATGCGGTGATGTCGAACGCGTAGACCCCGGCATTGACCTCGGTGATGGCCCGTTGTGACGGGGTGGCATCGGCCTGTTCGACGATGCCGACGACCTCTTGGTCCTGGGTGCGCAGGATGCGGCCGTAGCCGGTCGGGTCGGGCAGGGTCGTCGTGAGCACGGTCGCCGCCGCGGACTCGCCGCTGTGTGCGGCGATCAGGTCGGCCAGGGTGTCGGCGTCCAGCAGCGGGACGTCGCCCAGGGTGACCACGACGGTGCCGGTGAATTCGGCGGGCAGCGCGCTCAGGCCGCAGCTGACGGCGTGGCCGGTACCCAGCTGTTGATCCTGCACCGCGACCTCGATGCCGCGGCCGAGTTCACCGGCAAGCTCCTCGACCGCGGGCACGACCTGGTCGCGGTCCTTGCCGACGACGACGACGAGGTGCTGCGGCGCCGTTTTGGCGACGGCGTGCAGGGCGTGCGACAGCATGCTGCGGCCGGCTAGCGGGTGCAGCACCTTGTTGGTGTCGGAGCGCATCCGCGTGCCTGCGCCTGCGGCCAAGACCACGACGGCCGAATCACGATCGGTCATTGCGGGTCCATTCTCCTGGGCTCGACTGCGAATCCCACGACATTTCTCGGGCGGTCATCTTGGCGGTCATCTGGGGGTCATTGTGTCAGGGACCGTCCGCAGCATTCTGCCCATCCGAGCTGATGACTCAATTGCGCTGGCCATTCATCGGGGCCGAAGCCCTCGCCTGTCGCGCAATCCCGGAGCTGGCGCGAAATCTGTCGCCGGATTCACAGTGGCGTGGCAGGAGTGCTCCGTCGCCAGGACTCGAACCTGAACTTTCTGAACCAAAATCAGAGGTGCTGCCGATTACACCACGACGGATCGATCAACCCGTGATGTTAGTGCAAGGGCATACCCTGAAAGCTGTGGCAGTGCCCCCGAAGTCCGACAGCCCTGATAGCAATATGCGGACGCCCCGCGCCAGAATGACCGGCGCCGAGCGACGGCACCAACTCATCGCCATCGCCCGGTCGCTGTTCGCCGAGCGCGGCTACGAAGGCACCTCGATCGAGGAGATCGCACAGCGCGCGAACGTGTCCAAACCCGTCGTCTACGAGCATTTCGGCGGCAAGGAGGGGTTGTACGCAGTGGTGGTCGACCGCGAGATGTCGGCGCTGCTCGACCGCATCACGTCGTCGCTCACCAAGATGACCAACAATCGGTCCCGGCTGCGTATCGAGCGGGTGGCGCTGGCGCTGCTCACATATGTCGACGAGCGCACCGACGGCTTCCGCATTCTTATCCGCGACTCACCGGCGGCGATCACGTCGGGCAGCACCTACTCGACGCTGCTCAACGAGGCCGTCAACCAGGTGTCCTCGATCCTGGCCGGAGACTTCTCCCGCCGCGGGCTGGACGCCGAGATGGCGCCCTTGTATGCGCAGGCCCTGGTCGGATCCGTCTCGATGACCGCGCAATGGTGGCTCGACGTGCGGGAGCCGAAGAAAGAGGTCGTCGCCGCGCATCTGGTCAACCTGTGCTGGAACGGCCTGATGCATCTCGAGAACGACCCGCCTCTGCTCGACGACTGACTCAGCCGCAGTCGCGCCGGAGCGGTGCGCGCCGCGGCGGCGGTGTAGCACGTCTTGACAGCGTTTTGACACCACCGGCCCCGATTTTGACGAAGTCCGGCCGACCTACGATGGAGGCATCATGACCGCATCGGGGATCAGCCATGCCCAGACCCCGATCGCCGGGGTCATTGACCTGGCGCTACGGGATCCCTCCCTGCGCCAAGTTGCCAGCCGCGCCGCTGACAGGCCCACCGACCTCGCCCTTGTCGGACCGGCCAGCGCACGGGTGTACGTCGCATGTGCGCTCGCCGCCGCGGGCCCCCTGCTCGTTGTCACCGCAACCGGACGCGAAGCCGACGACCTGACGGCCGAACTGCGGGGTGTATTCGGTGACGCGGTAGCACTGTTCCCCTCCTGGGAGACGCTGCCGCATGAGCGGCTGTCCCCGGGTGTCGATACCGTCGGTGCGCGCCTGATGCTGCTGCGCCGGCTGTCCCACCCCGACGACGCCCGCCTCGGCCCACCGTTGCGCGTCGTGGTGACCACGACCAGGTCGCTGCTGCAGCCGATGGCGCCCGATGTGGCTGACGTCGAGCCCGTGACGCTGAGCGTGGGTGCCGAGGCCGAGTTCGACGATTTGATCGCCAGGCTGGTGGAACTGGCCTACACCCGTGTGGACATGGTCGGTAAGCGCGGCGAGTTCGCGGTCCGCGGCGGGATCCTCGATATCTTCCCGCCCACCGCCGAGCACCCGGTGCGCGTCGAGTTCTGGGGCGACGAGGTGTCGGAGATGCGCATGTTCTCCGTCGCAGACCAGCGGTCGATCCCCGAGATCGACGTGGAGACGCTCATCGCTGTGCCATGCCGTGAAGTGCTGCTCACCGACGACGTCCGCATCCGGGCCTTCGAGCTGGCCGTCGAGCACCCGGTGCTGGAGAACAGTGTCTCGGGCAGCGTGCCCGACATGCTCGCCAAGCTGTCCGAGGGCATTCCTGTCGACGGCATGGAGGCGCTGCTGCCCCTGCTGCGTCCCACCGATCTCGCCACGCTGACCACACATCTGCCGCCCGGCGCGCCGGTACTGATCTGCGACCCCGAGAAGGTCCGCACCCGCGCGTCGGATCTGATCAAGACGGGCCGCGAGTTCCTGGAGGCCTCATGGTCGACGGCCGCGGTCGGCGGTGACTCGCCGATCGACCTCGAGGCGATGGGCGCGTCGGGATTCATCGAGTTGGACGACGCCCGCACCGCCGCGCGCGACGGCGGCCACCCGTGGTGGACGCTGAGCCAGCTGTCCGACGAGTCCGCACTCGAGATCGACATCCGGCCGGCGCCGTCCGCACGGGGCCAACAGAGCAATGTCACCGAAATCTTCGCCATGCTGCGCGCCCACGTCCTGACCGGCGGGCACGCCGCCGTCGTCACGCCCGGCACCGGCACCGCTCACCGCGTCGTCGAACAACTGCGCGAATCCGACACGGCAGCAGTCTGTTTGGAGCCAGGTGAGGATCTCAAGGACGGGATCGTCAACGTGCTCAAGGGGCCGTTGCACGACGGCGTCGTGATCCCCGGGGCCAACCTGGTCGTGATCACCGAGACGGATCTGACGGGCAACCGCGCCGCGGCCACCGAGGGCAGGAGGCTGGCCGCCAAGCGGCGCAACGTGGTCGATCCGCTGGCATTGGCGGCGGGTGACCTGGTGGTGCACGACCAGCACGGCATCGGTCGGTTCGTCGAGATGACCGAGCGCGTGGTCGGCGGTGCCCGCCGCGAGTACCTCGTGCTGGAGTACGCGTCCTCAAAACGGGGTGGCGGATCGGACCGGCTGTACGTCCCGATGGACTCGCTGGACCAGCTGTCGCGCTACGTCGGCGGTGAGTCGCCGACGTTGAGCAAGCTCGGCGGCAGCGACTGGACGAACACCAAGACGAAGGCCCGCCGGGCGGTGCGTGAGATCGCCGCGGAGCTGGTCTCGCTGTACGCCAAGCGGCAGGCCTCGGCCGGTCACGCCTTCGCCCCCGACAGCCCGTGGCAGGCCGAGATGGAGGATGCGTTCGGGTTCACCGAGACGATCGACCAGCTCACGGCCATCACCGAGGTCAAGAGCGATATGGAGAAACCCGTCCCGATGGACCGGGTGATCTGCGGCGACGTCGGCTACGGCAAGACCGAGATCGCGGTGCGCGCGGCGTTCAAGGCGGTGCAGGACGGTAAGCAGGTCGCGGTGTTGGTGCCCACGACGCTGCTTGCCGATCAGCACCTGCAGACCTTCACCCAGCGGATGGCCGGGTTTCCGGTCACCGTGAAGGGGCTGTCCCGGTTCACCGACCCCGCCGAGTCACGTTCGGTGCTCGCGGGCATGAAGGACGGCTCGGTCGACATCGTGATCGGCACCCACCGGCTACTCCAGACCGCTGTGACGTGGAAGGACCTCGGTCTGGTCGTGGTCGACGAGGAGCAGCGATTCGGCGTCGAACACAAGGAGCACATCAAGTCGATGCGCACCCACGTCGATGTGTTGACCATGAGCGCCACGCCGATTCCCCGCACCCTGGAGATGAGCCTGGCCGGCATCCGGGAGATGTCGACGATTCTCACCCCGCCCGAGGAGCGCTACCCGGTGCTGACGTATGTCGGCCCGCACGACGACAAGCAGGTCGCTGCGGCGCTGCGGCGCGAGATGCTGCGCGACGGGCAGGTCTTCTACATCCACAACCGGGTGCGGTCGATAGACCAGGCCGCCGCGCGGGTCAGTGCGCTCGTGCCTGAGGCCCGCGTCGCCGTCGCGCACGGGCAGATGCCCGAGGAACAGCTGGAACGCACGGTCGAGGGTTTCTGGAACCGCGAATTCGACATCCTGGTGTGCACCACCATCGTCGAGACGGGCCTGGACATCTCCAACGCCAACACGCTGATCGTCGAGCGCGCCGACACCTTCGGGTTGTCGCAGCTGCATCAGCTGCGTGGCCGGGTGGGCCGCAGCCGCGAACGTGGCTACGCGTATTTCCTGTATCCGCCGGAGGTTCCGCTCACCGAGACCGCACATGACCGGTTGGCCACCATCGCGCAGAACAACGAGCTCGGCGCGGGTATGGCGGTGGCATTGAAGGATCTCGAGATTCGCGGTGCCGGAAACGTTCTCGGCGCCGAGCAGTCCGGCCACGTCGCCGGCGTCGGCTTCGACCTGTACGTGCGACTGGTCGGCGAGGCGGTCGAGGCGTACCGCGCGGCGGCCGACGGGAAAACGGTTCTGGCGCCTGAAGAACCGAAGGATGTGCGGATCGACCTGCCGGTCGACGCGCATCTGCCACCCGATTACATCGGCAGCGACCGATTGCGCTTGGAGGCCTATCGCAGATTGGCGGCGGCTTCTGACGACGCCGCAGTGGATGCGCTGATCGACGAGCTCGTCGACCGGTACGGCCCCCTGCCCGAACCCGCCAGACGGTTGGTTGCGGTGGCCCGGCTGCGGTTGCTGTGCAGGCACTACGGGGTCACCGAGGTGAGCACGGTGTCGGAGGCGACCTTGAAACTGTCGCCGTTGACACTGGTGGATTCACAGCAATTGCGGTTGAAGAGGTTGTATCCGAGCGCGGCCTACCGCGCGACGACGTCGACGGTGCAGGTTCCGATTCCCCGCACCGGCGACGGTGTGGCGGCGCCGCGTATCCGTGATCTTGAACTCGTGCAGATGGTCGCCGACCTGCTGACGGCGCTGGATGGAAAGCCGAAGGGCAGTGTCGACCTGATTTCGAGATCGGATTCGACGGCATAACCGCCTGGTCACCACGGCGTTTCGTTGCTGCACAGCCACTTTGGACCAGTCGGCAGTGTTAACGCATCGGGGCGCCGATCCGACATACACGGTGGGGGGTCAAGGTGTTGCATTGTCGTCTAAACCGAGGGCGGCGAGATCGCTAGACATATGCGGTCACGCAATTTCCTAAACCGAAAAATCACGCGATTCATCGAGCTGGTTGGTGCGTGTCGCGTGATAACAAGGCGAAGGAGTCGACATGAACTTCAAGAAGATGGCAATAACGACCACGATGACCGGTGCGCTCGGACTTGGCGCGCTCGGCCTGGGGGCAGGGCTCGCGCATGCTGCGCCGAAGCCGCCTCCCATTCCCGTCCCGGGCATCCCGAACGTGCCGAATGTGAACGTGCCTGCGGTGCATGTTCCTGATGTGAATCTGCCTGCGGTGAATGTTCCTGATGTGAATGTGCCAGCGGTGAATGTTCCTGATGTGAATGTGCCTGCGGTGAATGTTCCTGATGTGAATCTGCCGAGTGTGAACTTTCCTGAGGTGGACAACTTCTTCAGGGTGCCGGTCGGACACATTCCGCCAGGGCAGCTGAAGAATGCGCCGTTCATCAACGGTGTTGCGAATCCGTTCTTCAACATCCCGCCCGGCCAGCTGAAGAAGCTGCCCGAGGTGAACGGCATCGTCAACCCGTTCTTCGAGGAGGCGCCGGGCCACTGGGTGCTTCCGTAGGCCTGCTCCCGCAGGAGCACTGAGTCACGAAATGTGATGCGATGGCCGCTCTGCCTCCGGGTAGGGCGGCCATCCCCTCCGGGGCAGGGACACGTGAGCCCGCAGCCCTGCCGGTTCTCGCCAGGCGCGTGGGGTCTGACAAGGTTGATATAACCGAGATCAGCGATCTGATCGAAACGCGTGAGGGGGTGTGGTCGACGACATGACCGTCGTTTTGGTTGACCCACGTCGCCCTTCGCTGGTGCCTGTCGAGGCGATCGATCTGCTCGCCGGGGACGTGCAGTACACCGAAGAGATGCCGGTCAGGGTGCCGTGGTCGCTGCCTGCGGCCAGGCCATGTCTTTCCGGCGCGCCTGAAGAAGAAGCCGCGCCGGTGCTGCTGTCGTCAGATCCCCACCATCCCGCGGTCAGGGCACGCCTGGCGGCCGGGGAAAAGCTCATCGAGGCGCCGGGCGCCTCGGCGGGTGAACGGCTGCTCGACGCCGTGGCGATGATGGACAAGTTGCGCACGGCGGGCCCGTGGGAGAGTCAGCAGACACACGACTCGCTGCGCCGCTACCTGCTGGAGGAAACCTACGAGGTCTTCGACGCCGTGCGCAGCGGCAACGCGTACGACTTGCGTGACGAACTCGGAGACGTGTTGCTGCAGGTGCTCTTTCACGCCCGCATTGCCGAGGACGCTCCCGAGCGCCCGTTCTCCATCGACGACGTCGCGGATTCGCTGATCCGCAAGCTCGTCAACCGGGTGCCTGCGGTGCTCGCCGGTGAAGAGATCTCGCTGGAAGATCAGCTCGCACAATGGGAAGCGCGCAAGGCCATGGAGCGCTCGAACAAGGGTGTGCGCTCGGTCATGGACGATGTGCCGACCGGGCAGCCCGCACTGGCGTTGGCGCAGAAGGTAATTGAACGTGTCACGGGGGCAGGCATGCCCGACGACCTGATACCGCAGTCGCTGACATCGGTGCGCGTAGCGGCCCACGTCGACACCGAGAACGCGTTGCGCTCGTCGGTCCTGGAGTTCATGGACACCGTGCGCACGACTGAGCTCGCGATCACCGCGGCCCGACGCGGGACGGACGTGCCGGAGGAACTCGACGGGTCGGCCCTGGGGGACGTCTCCGAGGACGAGTGGCGAGCGCACTGGCCCACCGCGGCCGACGCCTCGGACGATGTCCCTAGTGGCGAGAATGGCGAGGATCTGGAAGATCAAGAGGTGGTCGTCGAATCCCGATGACCCGGCTTAACTGAGATTCGGCGGAGAAGGCGTCGGCCGCGCCTTCCCACGGTGCCCACAGCGCGTGGGACGATGGCATGACCGAGGTTGGTTCGAGGGAGTTTGGTGTCGCGCGTGCGTTGGCTGCGAGCGGTCGCGGTAGTGGGAGCGACGGCGCTGCTCATGGCATCTAGCTGTTCATGGCAGGTGGGCACCCCAATTCCGGAGGGGGTGCCACCGCCAGCGGGCGATCCTGTGCCCAAAATCGACACGCACGCCGACGGTCGCCCCGCTGATCAGCTGCGTCAATGGGCTGCCGAACGCGCGCCCGCGCTGGGAATTCCCATCGCGGCGCTGGAGGCCTACGCCTACGCGGCAAGGGTGGCCGAGGTGGAAAACCCCGATTGCCATCTGGAGTGGACCACGCTCGCGGGCATCGGCGAGGTGGAGAGCCACCACGGCACGTTCCGGGGCGCCGTGATCGGCGAGAATGGCGACGTCACCCCACCGATCCGGGGTGTCCGCCTGGACGGCACCAACGGAAACCTCGAGATCCTCGACAACGAGGGCGTCAGCCGCGACGAGGAGTCGATCCACGCCCGCGCCATGGGCCCTATGCAGTTCATTCCCGATACCTGGAAGCTCTACGGCGTCGACGCCAACAACGACGGCGTCATCAGCCCGGACAATTTCGACGATGCGGCGTTGTCGGCCGCGGGTTACCTGTGCTGGCGGGGCAAGGACCTGGCTACACCGCGGGGCTGGATGGACGCCCTGCGTGCGTACAACCTTTCCGACCAGTACGCGCGCACTGTGCGCGACTGGGCGACGGCCTACGCCGGCGGACACCCCCTCTAAACACGCCACACAGAGGTGCAACCTCTAGGCTCGAACCCGGCAGGATTCTTTCATCGTTCATTCACTACCACGGAGGCGCCAGTGCCCATCATCGAGCAGGTCGGAGCCCGCGAGATCCTCGATTCCCGTGGCAACCCGACCGTCGAGGTCGAGGTGGCTCTGCTGGACGGCACTTTCGCCAGGGCCGCGGTGCCTTCGGGCGCATCCACCGGCGAACACGAGGCGGTCGAGCTGCGCGACGGAGGCCCCCGCTACGGCGGTAAGGGCGTCACCAAAGCAGTGGAAGCCGTCCTCGACGAGATCGCGCCCGCCGTCATCGGCCTGAGCGCCGACGACCAGCGGCTCGTCGACCAGGCATTGCTGGATCTCGACGGCACCCCCGACAAGTCCCGTCTCGGCGCCAACGCCATCCTCGGCGTATCGCTGGCCGTGTCCAAGGCCGCGGCCGAGTCCGCGGGCCTACCGCTGTTCCGTTACCTCGGCGGACCCAACGCGCACATCCTTCCGGTGCCGATGATGAACATCCTCAACGGCGGCGCGCACGCCGACACCGGCGTCGACGTCCAGGAATTCATGGTGGCCCCGATCGGTGCCCCCAGTTTCAAGGAGGCGCTCCGCTGGGGCACCGAGGTGTACCACTCGCTGAAGTCGGTGCTCAAGAAGCAGGGCTTGTCCACCGGCCTTGGCGACGAGGGTGGTTTCGCTCCTGACGTCGCAGGCACCAAGGCCGCGCTGGATCTGATCCTGACGGCCATCGAGGGCGCGGGCTATAAGGCCGGGTCCGACGTGGCTCTGGCTCTCGACGTTGCGGCCACCGAATTCTTCACCGACGGAACGGGTTATCGGTTCGAGAACGAGACCCGGACCGATATGCAGATGATCGAGTTCTACGCCGGACTCATCGATTCCTATCCGCTGGTGTCGATCGAGGATCCGCTGTCGGAGGACGACTGGGACGGCTGGGTGGCACTGACCGCAGCGATCGGTGACCGCGTCCAGCTCGTCGGCGACGACCTGTTCGTCACCAATCCCGAGCGTCTCGAAGACGGTATCGAAAGGGGCGCGGCCAACGCACTTCTGGTTAAGGTCAACCAGATCGGCACGCTCACCGAGACGTTGGATGCGGTGGCGCTGGCCCACTACAGCGGCTATCGCACGATGATGAGCCACCGAAGCGGTGAGACCGAGGACACGACGATCGCCGACCTCGCCGTCGCGGTCGGCAGCGGACAGATCAAGACCGGCGCGCCGGCCCGCAGCGAGCGCGTCGCCAAGTACAACCAGTTGTTGCGCATCGAGGAAACCCTCGGCGACGCCGCCCGGTACGCGGGCGATCTGGCATTCCCGCGCTATTCGGTGGGCGATGAGCCGCTTGCGCGAAGAGCGGACACCGGAGCCAAATAGCCCGTGCCCGAAGCGAAGCGGCCCGATCCCAAGCGCCGGTCCCCGACTTCTCGACCAGGAAAGCCGGGTAAGTCCGATGCGGCGCGGGGTCGTCCGCGCAGCGGATCGCCGGTTCGCCGCGAGCCCCGTGTGACCGAGCCGCGCCCCGCGGCGACGCCGGAGGCCGAGGTCGAGCCCAAGGACACCGGCGAGTCGATCCGGAAATCCATTGCGGTAGCGGCGGAACAGCAGTCCGAGCAACGGTTCGGGTCCGCGGCGCGACGGGCTGCGATCCTGGCCGCGGTGGTGTGCGTGCTGACGTTGACCATCGCCGGGCCTGTGCGCACCTACTTCGGGCAGCGCACCGAGATGAAGCAACTCAAGGCCACCGAGGAACAACTGCGCGCACAGATCGCCGAGCTGGAGGAGCAGAAGATCAAGCTGGCCGACCCGGTCTTCGTCGCCGCGCAGGCCCGTGAACGTCTCGGATTCGTGATGCCCGGGGAGATTCCGTATCAGGTGCAGCTTCCGCCCGGCAGCGCGGTACCGGTGACGCCCGGTGTCGAACCGGCCACCGCCGATCCAGACCAGCCCTGGTACACCGCACTGTGGGGCACCATCGCCGATAAGCCGTACGGCGTCGCGCCCGTACCGCCGCCCGGGCCGGTTGTCCCTCCCGCGCCGAACAATGCGCCCGCTCCCGGTGGTTGATCCGGCGGATCTGGCGGCGGTCGCCAAGCAACTGGGTCGTGAACCTCGCGGTGTTCTGGAGATCGTGTACCGATGCCCCAACGGTGATCCGGGCGTCGTCAAGACGGCGCCGAAGTTGCCCGACGGCACACCGTTTCCGACGTTGTACTACCTGACGCACCCTGCGCTGACGGCCGCGGCCAGCCGGCTCGAGTCCTCGGGCCTGATGCGGGACATGACCGAGCGCCTGCACAACGACCCGGAGCTTGCCCTGGCATATCGCAGGGCGCACGAGTCCTATTTGGCCGAGCGTGACGCGATAGAGCCTTTGGGCACAACGTTTTCCGGCGGTGGGATGCCCGACCGGGTGAAATGTCTGCATGTGGTGATGGCGCATTCGCTGGCCAAGGGACCCGGGACGAACCCGTTCGGCGATGAAGTGCTGGCGATACTGGCCGTCGAACCGGCGATGGCTGGAATTCTGGAACGGGAGACGTGGAGCGTATGAGCAGCCGAGTCATGAGCAGGGTCGGCGCCATCGACTGCGGCACCAACTCGATTCGGCTACTGATTGCCGACGTCGACGATGACGGCCGCCTCGCAGACGTGCATCGTGAGATGCGGATCGTCCGGCTCGGCCAGGGTGTCGACGCCACCGGGCAATTCGCCCCGGACGCGCTGGCGCGTACCCGGACGGCGCTGATGGATTACGCCGAGTTGTTGCGCGGATATGAGGTGCCGACGGTGCGCATGGTCGCCACCTCCGCGACTCGCGATGCGTCGAACCGTGATGTGTTCTTCGCAATGACCGCCGAGGTTCTCGGGGCGGTGGTCCCAGGCTCGGTTGCCGAGGTGATCACCGGGACCGAGGAAGCCGAACTGTCGTTCCGTGGGGCGGTCAACGAATTGGACACGGCGGAAGGACCTTTCGTCGTCGTCGATCTCGGCGGCGGGTCCACCGAAGTGGTCCTCGGGGTGCGTGACGTGGATGCCAGCTTCTCTGCCGACATCGGATGTGTGCGGCTGACGGAGCGCTGCCTGCACTCCGACCCACCGACAGCACAAGAGGTCGCCGCGGCGCGTGAGGCCGTTCGTGATGGGCTGGGTCAGGCGTTCAGCGCGGTGCCCGTCGAACGCGCCCGCACTTGGGTGGGCGTGGCGGGAACCATGACGACGGTGTCGGCGTTGGCGCACAAGATGACGATCTATGACTCAGAGGCAATTCACCTGTCTCGGTGCGCTTTCGGAGACTTGCTGCCGGTCTGCGATGGACTGATTGCGATGACGCGGGCGCAACGCGCAGCGCTGGGACCGATGCACGAGGGCCGGGTCGACGTCATTGGCGGCGGGGCGATCATCGTTGAGGAGCTCGCGAATGCGCTGGGCGAGCGGACGGGAATCGACGAGCTGGTGGTCAGTGAGCACGACATCCTCGACGGCATCGCGCTGTCGATCGCCTGACTTTTCCGCGAGCAGACGCGAACTGCGAAATCGGGGGCGTGTCGGGTTACTTCTCGCGCAGGAAATGGGCGAGCCGATGCCGACAATTATGGTGACGGTGCGAGGTCGGGATGGTCACGGTCGTTGAACCGGCGCAGTCCTTCGACGGTCTCGGATGCGTAGATGGATCGGCCAAAGCATTGCGCCTCGATTTCCAGGCCGTCCTCCAGCGGTCTGCCCTGTCCGGCCCGGGCGGCCTCCAAGTCGGTGCGTAGCGCGGGCTGGGGCAGTGCGGCGATGGTGTCGGCCAGTTCGAGCGCGCGCTGCAGGCAGGTTCCGCTCGGCACGACCTGGTTGACGAGCCCGATGCGTTCGGCCTCGTTCGCGTCGATGACCCGCCCGGTGATGATGAGGTCGACGGCGCGGCGATAGCCGAGGATGCGGGTGAGGCGCTGGGTGCCGCCGTCGGCCAGTCCGATGTTCCAGCGACGGCAGGTGACGCCGAAGGTGGCGTGCTCGTCGGCGATCGCCAGGTCGGTCCAGCAGGCCCACTCCAGCCCGCCGGCGTAGGCGAGGCCGTTGACCGCGGCGATGGTCGGCTTGTAGATGTCGGTCCAGCGCGACGGTCCGAGGACGCCGTCTTCAGGGCTGGCGTCGATCGGGAGTTCGCCGGCCTGCGCGGCCTTGAGGTCGCCGCCTGCGCAGAACGCCGTGTCGCCGGCGCCGGTGAGGACGCCGACGAGTGCGTCGTCGTCGGTGCGGAAGCGGTCCCACGCGTCGACCATCTCTCGATGCGTCTGCGGGCCAATGGCATTCATGCGCTCCGGCCGGTTGATGGTGATGACGGTGACCGGCCCACGTTGTTCGTAGAGCAGGTGCTCGTAGTCGGTCACGGAGCCGCCCCGGCGGCGACATCGGTTATCGGAGCCGCACCGGCGGCGAGGGTCGTCATTGCGCCGCCCCGGCGGTGACATCGGTTATCGGAGCCGCACCGGCGGCGACATCGGTGATTGCGCCAACCGGTCGTCGAGGGTGGCGTGGAAGTGGCCGATGGCGCTTTCGTGCGTGCCGAACTCGACGAACGTATTGGCTCCGGCGTGCAGGCCGCGCTGGACGCCTTCCGACATTTCGTTGTCTTCGATGCCGCCTTCGTTCAGCAGATTTCGCGCCCCCTGGGCGGTCTCGGGATCGGCCGAGGCGCGCTGCACCACTTCCGGGGTGACCATGGCGTAGATGGTGACCGTGGTGTGGTCGATGTCCACCGGGTCGACCGTGATCACGAGCGTCTGGTTCGGGAACGTCGCGACCATGACGTTGGGGAACAGGTGGTACACGTATGTCACCCGGTGGCCGACCTCCCACTCCGATTCGGGACGCTCACGTAGGCGTTCGATATTCTTGTACGGGAACGTTATTCGCGAGTTCGGCCCGAACCGTTCGACGACGTTCAGATCGTCGTACTGAATTGGGTAGAAGGTGTCTTTGTGGGTGGTGCGGATGTGGTAGCCCTCGAGGAACTGCTCGACGAGGACCTTCCAGTTCATCGGGCGTAGCGCGGGCCTCACGGCGACCAGGCGCGTCGCGGGCAGCAGCTTGTCGCGCCACGGGCTGCCGTCGGCCAGGGCCGTCATTGCGGATTCCGCCTGTGGGCCCGGTGTGTGCAGCGGGGCGATGACGATCAACCCATCGACTTCGCGGCTGTCGACTTCAACCAGTCCGCGTGCGGGCATGTCCAGATCAGGGAACGCGTCGGCGTGCGGGACGTGCGACAGCGTCCCGTCGAGCCGGTAGGTCCAGCCGTGATAACGGCACACCAATGCCTGTGCACACCCTGGCCCTTCGACCAGGGTCATACCGCGGTGCCTGCATGCGTTGCGAAATACCCGCGCCCTGCCGTCGCGGCCTCGCACCGCGAACAGCGGCACGCCGAAGGTGACCCGTTCG
This sequence comes from Mycolicibacterium tusciae JS617, assembly GCF_000243415.2. The sequence continues at coordinate 599,087 of NZ_KI912270.1, read as the reverse complement.
ACGTGGTCACCCGGGCTGGGCAGCGCCGCTGACGGCAGATACACGCTCGGATATGAGCGCAGCATCTCGAGTTCGTCAGCGAATCGGGTTGGGTCCAAATAGTTTCCGACCGGCTCCCGCCACGCGGTGCCTTCGTCGGTGGTGCCGGCGTCGATATGCGCCAGGATGCGGCGGGCGATGTCGCGATCATCAGCGACGTCGTGAGCGACCGACGCCCGTGTCGGAGTGGCCATGCTACGGAAGTATCACATTCACTATGCTACGTGTCAATGAAATCGTGAGATCGGGATAGCATCGTGTCGGGACCACGACGACTGGGAGAGATATGGCAACGGATTCGCCAATGCAACTGGGAATGGTCGGGCTCGGCCGCATGGGTGCCAACCTGGTGCGACGGCTCATGCGCGACGGGCACCGCTGCGTGGTCTACGACATGAACGCCGATGCGGTGTCCGGGCTTGCCGGCGAGGGCGCGACGGGTGCGGATTCGCTGAGCGATTTCGTGCAGAAACTCGAGTCACCGCGGGCCATCTGGCTGATGCTGCCCGCGGCAGTGGTGGACTCCACACTGGGCCAGCTGGTGGACCTGCTCGAACCCGGTGACGCGGTGATCGACGGCGGCAACTCCTACTACCGCGACGACATCACCCGCGCCAAGAGCCTGCTGACGAAGAACATCCACTACGTCGACTGCGGGACCAGTGGCGGGGTGTGGGGGCTCGAGCGCGGCTACAGCCTGATGATCGGCGGCGAAAAAGAGGTCGTCTCCCGACTGGATCCGATCTTCAAGACGATCGCGCCGGGAGAGAGTTGCGCCGATCCCACCCCGAGTCGCACCCGCACCGACGGCACCGCCCAGAACGGCTATCTGCATTGCGGACCAAGCGGCGCAGGGCATTTCGTGAAGATGGTTCACAACGGGGTGGAGTACGGGATGATGGCCGCCATCGCCGAAGGCCTGAGCATCATCAAGCATGCCGATGCGGGCAAGGTCAACCGAACGGTCGACGCGGAAACCACACCACTGCGTGACCCGTGGGCCTACGAGTACACGATCGACGTGGGTGAGGTCGCCGAGGTGTGGCGGCGCGGATCGGTGGTCGGCTCGTGGCTGGTCGATCTCACCGCCGATGCGCTTGCACGATCGCCTGAACTCGACGACTTCACCGGCCGGGTGTCGGATTCCGGGGAGGGCCGCTGGACGGTGCTGGCCGCCGTGGACGAGGGGGTTCCCGCACCGGTCATCACCACGTCGCTCTTCGAGCGGTTCTCCTCGCGAGAGCTCGGCGAGTTCACCGACAAACTCTTGTCGGCGATGCGCAGTGAATTCGGCGGCCATGACGAGAAGAAGGATTAGCGCCGGTGACGACCCCGGCGATCACGCCCGCGGACGTACTGGTCATCTTCGGCATCACCGGAGACCTCGCCAGGAAGATGACCTTCCGCTCGCTGTACCGGCTCGAGCGGCGCAAGCTGCTGGACTGCCCGATAGTCGGAGTCGCCCTTGACGATTGGTCCGAGGCGACGCTGCACGACCATGCCCGAAGTTCGATCGAGACCGCGGGCGAGACGATCGACGAAGACGTGTTCGCGCGGTTCGCACAACGTCTGTCGATGGTGTCGGGCGACTTCGGCGACGCGAATACCTATGCAAAGGTGGCCCGGGCAATCGAGGGCAAACACACGCCCGTCTTCTACCTCGAGATCCCGCCGTCGCTGTTCGGCATGGTCGTCGAAGGTTTGGCGCACGCAAACCTCACCGGTCGGGCCCGCGTGGTGGTGGAGAAGCCCTTCGGTCACGACCTGGAGTCGGCCCGTGCCCTGAATGCACAACTGCGCAGCGTACTCGAGGAGTGGCAGATCTATCGCATCGACCACTTCCTCGGCAAGGAACCGGCGATGGACATCATGTTCCTGCGGTTCGCCAACTCAATTTTCGAGCCGCTGTGGAATCGCGACCGCATCCAGTGCGTGCAGATCACCATGGCCGAGAACTTCGGCGTGGAGGATCGCGGCAGTTTCTATGACCCGGTCGGGGCGCTGCGCGATGTGGTGCAGAACCACCTGCTGCAGCTGATCGGACTGTTCGCCGCCGAGCCGCCGAGTTGTGCAGGTGCCGACGGGCTCCGCGACAAGCGAGCCGAGGTGTTCCGGGCGATCCCGTCGATCGATCCCGCGCACTACATTCGGGGTCAGTACGACGGGTATCGCTCCATCAAGGGGGTGCGGCCGGATTCCCAAACGGAGACCTTCGCCGCGCTGCGGCTCGAGATCGACAACTGGCGATGGGCGGGGGTCCCGTTCTTCATTCGGGCAGGCAAGGCACTTCCGGTGCGGGCCACCGAGATTCGGGTGTTCTTCAAGCGTCCGCCGAAACTCGCGGTCATGCCGGAGCGGCCCGATCCCAACCAACTCGTGCTGCGTATCGACCCGAACCCGGGCACCGATCTGATCATTCAGGCCAAGGAGCCCGGCGCGAACACCACCCGATGCGTGGATCTGTCGCTGACGTTCGCCAACGAACTCGGCGAGGCACCCGAACCCTACGAGCGGCTGCTCAGCGACGCGATGCGCGGTGACTCCGCCCAGTTCGCCCGTGAAGACGGCGTCGAGGAGACGTGGCGCATCGTGCAGCCGCTGATCGAAACGCCCCCCGACTTGCAGACCTACCAGGTCGGATCGTGGGGTCCGGCAGCGGCGTCCAAACTCGTTGCCGGATACCCGAGTTGGCATGATCCCTGGCTGGAGTCGTAGGTGCCGACAGCCAGCGCGCATCAGTCTCGCGCCCATGTCACCGACCTGATCGGCGACCGCTCGCTGAGCGCGCGGTCTGTGCTCGCGACGGCTCTACTGGGTGCCGACGAACCGCACCTCACGGTGGGGGAGCTCGTCGGGATCGCCTCGCTGTTCGGTATCAGCGACGGCGCGGCCCGTACCTGCCTGTGGCGCATGGTTTCGGCCGGTGAACTGACCGGCGACGACGGAATCTATGCGCTGGCCGGATCGTTGCTCGAACGCAGGCAACGCGTCGACGAGGCCGCCCGGTTCGACGACACTGCGTTGCCATGGGACGGCACATGGGAATTGGCGGTCGTCTCGCTGGACCGCCGCTCGGCGGCCGATCGGCTCGCGCTGCGCAAGGCCGCGACCGGGTTGCATCTCGGCGAGCTGCGCGAGGGGGTCTGGATCAGGCCGGACAACCTGAATCCCAACCGGTTGCCGACGTTGCGGGCCGTGCTGGACCGCCAGTGCGTGCACTTCCACGGCGCCGCCACCGACGCCCCTCCCGAGACTGTGAGATCTCTGTTCAACCTCGACGGCTGGGCATCCGACGCGCGGCGGCTCACTGTGGCCATGCATGACGAACGTGACGTCGACGCGGTCGATGCGGACGACTTCATCTATCTGTTCGCGCTGTCCATCACCGTCGTGCGACATCTTCAACTCGACCCACTGTTGCCCCCTGATCTCGAACCCGAGGACTGGCCCGGCCATGAACTGCGTAGCACCTACCGCCAGTTCGACGTGGTCTTCAAACGCCAACTCGCGCGTCGGCGCTAGATCACGTTCATTCTGCGGTGAGGGCGTGGTTCACTCGCATTTCTGTGCCCTCACTGCGGAGTCAACCCCGCAAAACGGGTTTCAGCGCATCGAGCACCGCCGGATCCTCGATGGTCGACGGCACTGGTTCGTCGCGGCCGTCGGCTATGCCGCGCAACGTCTTTCGTAAGATCTTTCCGGATCGTGTCTTCGGCAGCGCAGCCACCACGTCAACCTGCTTGAGACATGCCACGGCGCCGATGTCGTCGCGCACCAACTTGACCAGGTCCTCGGCGAGGCCGACATCCGACGCGCCCGCCTTGAGGACCACGAGCCCGCGCGGCACCTGCCCCTTGATCTCGTCGGCGACACCGATCACCGCGCACTCGGCGACGGCGGGGTGCGTCGCCAGCACGGCTTCGATGGATCCCGTCGAAAGCCGGTGCCCTGCAACGTTGATGACGTCGTCGATGCGACCCATCACGTACAGGTAGCCGTCCTCATCCAGGTGGCCGCCGTCCCCGGTCAGGTAGTAGCCGGGATATTCGCGGAGATACGAGGATTGGTATCGGTCGTCATCGCCCCACAGTGTCGGCAAGGTACCGGGCGGCAGTGGCAACGCGATGCTGATCGCGCCTTCCTCACCGGGCGCGCATTCGGAACCGTCGACGCGGAGAATGCGGACGTCGTATCCCGGCATCGGCACCGTCGGCGACCCCGCCTTGATCGGCAGCGCCTCCACCCCCATCGGGTTGCCGGCGATGGCCCAGCCCGTCTCCGTCTGCCACCAGTGGTCGACGACAGGGATGCCCAGCTTCTCGGAGGCCCATGTGTAGGTATCGGGGTCCAGCCGCTCGCCGGCCTGGAACAGATACTTCATGCTTGACAGGTCGTAGCGGCCGATGTGGTTGCCTGCAGGGTCCTCTTTGCGGATGGCCCGAAGTGCCGTCGGCGCCGAGAACAGTGCCTTCACGCCGTGCTCCGATACGACCCGCCAAAACGCGCCGGGGTCGGGCGTGCCGATGGGCTTGCCCTCGTACAGCACAGTCGTGGCGCCCAGCATCAGCGGTGCGTAGACGATGTAGGAGTGGCCGACTACCCACCCGACGTCGGAGGCCGCCCAGAACACCTCGCCGGGGGCGATGTCGTAAAGGTTGCGCATGCTCCACAGCAGCGCGACGGCATGCCCGCCGTTGTCACGCACAATTCCCTTGGGCTTACCGGTCGTGCCCGACGTGTAGAGCACGTACAGCGGGTCAGTGGCCGCGACCGGGACCGCGTCGACGGGTTCGGCCCCCAACAGCTCATGCCAGTCGAGGTCGCGCTCCGGCGCCAGCTCGCAGCGATGCTTCTCCCGCTGCAAGATGACACAGTTGCGCGGCGGATGCTCGGCCATCTCCAGCGCCGCGTCGAGCATCGGTTTGTAGGCGACGGTCCGGGTCGGTTCGATGCCGCAGGAGGCTGATACGACGACGGTCGGGCGCGCGTCGTCGATCCGGGCAGCGAGTTCGTGTGCGGCGAACCCGCCGAACACCACCGAATGGATGGCACCCAGTCGCGCGCACGCCAGCATCGCGATCACCGCCTCGGGCACCATCGGCATGTAGATGACCACGCGATCGCCCTTGCCGACGCCCAGGCCCCGCAGGGCGCCGGCGAAGCGCGCCGTCTCGTCGAGCAGTTCGCGATAGGTATAGGTGCGCGCCGATCCGGTGACGGGGGAGTCGTAGATCAGCGCGGCCTGGTCGCCGCGACCGCCCTCGACATGACGGTCCAGCGCGTTGGCGCACGTATTCATCTCAGCGTCGGGGTACCACCGGTAGAACGGCGGATTGGAGTCATCGAGGATCTGTTTCGGCTCACGGGTCCACGTCACGGCCTTGGCGGCGTCTGCCCAGAAGGCCGCGGGATCGGAGATGCTGGCGTTGAAGAGTTCGCGATACCCGCCCATACCCCGCACCGTAGCGCGCAGCGGGGTCTCTATAGTCCGTTTATGTCTGCCGAACCGCCCCCGATTGACGGTGTGCGCCGGTCGTTCGTCGACGCCAACGGCGTGCGCTGTCACGTGACCGAGGCAGGCCCGCCGGACGGCCGTCCCGTGGTCGCGTTGCACGGGTGGCCGCAGCACCACTGGGAGTGGCGCGACCTGCTGGCCGACCCCCCGCCCGGGCTGCGCATAATCGCCCCCGACCTGCCCGGATACGGCTGGTCCGGACCGCCGCTGCACCGCTGGGCCAAGGAGGATGTCGCCACCGACGTTCTCGCCCTACTCGACGCGATGGGGCTCGACCGAGTCCTCCTCGTCGGTCACGACTGGGGCGCCTACGTCGGGTACCGGATGATCCTGCGGGAACCCGGGCGGTTCGACGGCTATCTCGCGATGAACATGGCGCACCCGTGGCAAAAACCGGCCTCAGTGCTGCCGAGTCTGTGGAAGTTGTACTACCAGATCCCACTCGCGACCGTCGGAGTCCCGTTGATGACTCGCACCAGTTTCGTGGAGAAAGTGATTCTTCGCATCGGGTCCCACATGGGTCCCGAGGAGCGGCGGGTGTTCGGTGACAGCTTCCGCAACCCGGTGAGTGCCCGGGCGGGCCGCGACACGTATCGAACCAGCCTGACCCGCGAATTGCCCTTCGCCGCAAGGAGTCCCGAGACGCGGCGCGCCACCGTGCCGATCCGTGTGCTCTTCGGTGAGGGTGACGCAGCCGTGTCGTTGGCAATGGTGTCCCCGGAAACGGCGAATGCCGACGACTACACGCTGGAGACCGTCGATGCCAGCCACTTCGTGGTCGACGAACGGCCGGACCTGGTCCGCAAGAAGCTGATCGCGCTGGCGGAGGAGACCGCTCAGTCCTGAACTGCCGCCGACTTCGTGGAGCAGTGACGTCGACGGCGTCGCGTCTCGAGCGTCGGGTTTGATGGTGTCGCCTGCGGGTAGCCCCTCTGATGTGACCGGACCCGCCGCAGTCGACAGCTCGTTGACAGTCAAACGTGATACCACCGCCAGCCGCCAGGCCGTGTGGGACGTGATTGCCGACGGCTGGACCTACTCACAGTGGGTGGTCGGCAACAGCCGCATGCGTGCCGTCGAGCCGGCCTGGCCCGCCGTGGGCAGCAAGATCCACCACACCATCGGGATATGGCCGGTCATCATCAACGACGAAACCGTCGTCGAATCCTGCACTCCGATGGAGGAACTCGTCCTGCTCGCCCGCACTCGGCCGTTCGGCGACGCGCGGATCACGCTGCGGCTCTACGACACGGCCGGCGGGTGCCGCATCGAGATGGCCGAGGTGCCGGTAGGCGGCCCGCTCAACTGGATTCCACGCCGCCTGGCGTTGGCCGCGGCGTTTCCCCGCAACCGCGAATGCACGTGGCGTTTGGCGGCCCTTGCGGAGCGTCGCACGCAACCCGAGTGAGCCCGGACCTGCCAGGATGGGCGTGTGGTAGACCGCGATCGCGACGAGTTCGGCAACGCGCGTAACAGTCGACCGCGTGACGAGTTGGGGCGTCCGCTACCGCACGGCAGTCAGGGCGTCGAGCGTATCCCCGACGACCTCGCCCTTTCCCCGGCCGATTCGCTCATCTATGCCCAGGACCTGCTGGACCGTGGGCTGGCGTTCAACGCGCATGAGGTGCTCGAGGCCGCGTGGAAGAGCGCTCCCGACGACGAGCGCGGGATGTGGCAGGGGCTGGCTCAGCTCGCAGTCGGCATCACTCATATCCAGCGCGGGAATGCCGCTGGAGCGGCGGGCGTCCTGACGAGGGCCGCCGACCACCTCGACGAGGCGGGCCGCCCCGGTCGTCATGGCGTCGACGTCGACGGACTGATCCTGCACGCCCGGGCCCTCATCGACGACCTTGCGCTGAACAACGACATCGATGCCGAACGCCTGCGCCCACGACTGTTCGTCATCAAGTAATCACTGCTGGAAGCGGTAGCCCATTCCGGCTTCGGTCAACAGGTGCACGGGATGCGAGGGGTCGTCTTCGAGCTTGCGCCGCAGCTGCGCCAAATAGACACGCAGATAATGGGTTTCCTTCGCATAGGCCGGACCCCACACCTCCTTGAGGAGTTCCTCGCGGCCGACCAGCTTGCCGCGGTTGCGCACCAGCATTTCCAGCATGCCCCATTCGGTGGGGGTCAGGTGCACCTCGGCGCCGTTCTTGGTCACTTTCTTGGAGGCCAGATCGACGGTGAACGACGAAGTCTCGATGACGGGCTCGTCGGTGTCCGACGCTGCCGCGGCCCGGCGCACCGCGGCCCGCAGCCGGGCCAGAAACTCGTCCATGCCAAAGGGTTTGGTGACGTAGTCGTCGGCGCCGGCATCCAGTGCCTCGACCTTGTCCGACGAGTCGGTGCGGGCGGACAGCACGATCACCGGCGCGGTCAACCAGCCACGCAGTCCGCCGAGAACGTCGATACCGGACATGTCGGGCAGGCCGAGATCCAACACGACGACATCGGGCCGGTGATCGGCGGCCGTACTGAGCGCTTCTGCGCCGTTGGCCGCGGTGAATACCTCATAGCCGCGCACCGACAGGTTGATCCGCAGCGCCCGAAGGATCTGCGGTTCGTCATCGATGACAAGAACCCGCGTCTTCGGAGGCGTCATGGCGCCGCCGCCAGGTCGATCTCGACGGTGAGCCCACCACCTGGAGTGTCGGTCGCCGAGATCGTGCCGCCCATCGCTTCGACGAACCCGCGTGCGACCGAAAGGCCAAGGCCGACACCGATGCTGGTGTCCTGATCACCGAGGCGTTGGAACGGCGCGAACAACTGCTCCTCGGTGTCACGCGGAATGCCAGGACCTTCGTCGACGACGGCGATCAACACCCGGTGACCGATCTGGCCCGCAGTCACCCGCACCGGGCTGTCCGGGGCGTACCGCAGCGCGTTGTCGATGAGATTGGCGATCACACGTTCCAGCAGCCCGCTGTCGGCCTCGACCACCGCGCCGTCAACCGCTATCTTGACCCGCTCGATACCCAGTGAGCCGATACTGCTGTTGCCCTTGGCGACACCGAGCAAGGCCCGCTGCGCAGTCTCTTCCAGGTACACACGCTGCAAGTCCGGCCGAACCACACCGGCTGCCAGACGCGACGAGTCCAGCAGGTTGCTCACCAATCCGGTGAGCTGGTCGACCGACTCCTCGACGGTGGCCAACAGTTCGGCCGTGTCTTCGGCGGAGAAGCCGATATCGCTGGAACGCATGCTCGACACCGCGGCCTTGGCGGCGGCCAGGGGCGTCCGCAGGTCGTGGCTGACGGCCGACAGGAGCGAACGACGCAGTTCGTCGGCCCGGCTGACCGCCTCGGCTTTGCTCGCCTCCTCCGTCAGCTCCCGCTGTTTGAGCATGCTGACCGCCTGCTTGGCGACCGCGCTCAGCACGCGCCTGTCGCGGGCGGTCAACGTCTTGCCCGCCAACAACATCCAGAACTCGTCGTCGCCGACGTCGATAGCGGTGTCGGCACTGTCGACGCTGGTGCAGGCGTCCTTGCCCACCGCAGCGACGACCTCACCGGTCCGGGCGTTGCCGCGGATCGCCAACATGCTCACGGCGCGTTGGGAATACGCTTCGCGGACCCGCTCCAGCAGCGTGTCGAGATCGGCGTCGCGCAGCACTGAATCGGCGAACAGGGCGAGCAGTTCGGCTTCCTGAGATGACCGTCGCGCCTCGGCCGCACGGTTGGCCACCCGGTCGACCAGGGCGGCCACCGCCACTGCGACCAGCAGCAGAACGACGATGGTGATGGCGCTGTCCGGATCGTCGATCGTCAACGTGTGCAGCGGTGTCACCAGGAAGTAGTTGAGCAGCAGCCCAGAAAGCACCGCAGACAATACGGCCGGCGCGATGCCGCCGAGGAGCGCGACGACCAGTACCCCGGTGAAGAACAGCGCGCTCTGGCCGCCGATGCTCAACGTCTCTTGGGGCAGCGACATCGTCACCCCGAGAATCGCCAGCGGGATCGCCAGGGCGGCAAGCCAGGACATCACGCGACGGCGGCCACGCGACAACCGCGACAGCGACATGCCGCTGTGTGCCTCTGGGTGGGTCACCATGTGCACGTCGATCGAGCCCGACTGCTGGACGACGTTGGCGCCGATTCCCTCGTCGAAGATCCGCGCCCACCTGGAGCGGCGAGAGGTCCCGAGCACCAGCTGTGTGGCGTTGGCGTCACGGGCGAAGTCAAGCAACGTGGTGGCCACGTCGTCGCCGACGACGGTGTGCATCGTCGCGCCTAGATTGGCGGCGAGCTCGCGAACCGCGCTCTTCTGTTGGGACGAGATGCTGGTCAGGCCGTCGCCCTGGATGACGTGGACGACCTTGAGCTCGGCGCCGGACCTCGACGCGATCCGCGACGCCCTGCGCACCAGCGTCTCCGACTCGTCGCCGCCGGTGACGCCGACGACCACCCGCTCGCGGGCCTCCCAGGTGTCGGTGATGTTCTTGTCGGCGCGGTACTTGGCCAGTGCGGCGTCAACCTGGTCGGCGAGCCATAACAGCGCCAATTGCCGCAGTGCCGTGAGGTTTCCGGGCCGGAAATAGTTGGATAGCGCGGCGTCGACGCGCTCGGGCGGATACACGTTTCCGTGGGCGAGCCTGCGCCGCAATGCCTCCGGCGTGATGTCAACCAGCTCGATCTGGTCCGCAGAGCGGACGATCTCGTCGGGGATCCGCTCCTTCTGCTCGACTCCGGTGATCTGGGTGACGACGTCGTTGAGGCTCTCCAGGTGCTGCACGTTCACGGTGGTGATCACCGTGATGCCCGCGTTGAGAAACTCCTGGACGTCCAGCCAGCGCTTGGCGTTCTTGCTGCCCGGGGTATTGGTGTGCGCGAGTTCGTCGATGAGCACGACCTGAGGGCGACGGGCCAGTACCGCGTCGACGTCGAGCTCTGGATATTCCTTGTCTCGGTACTCGATGAGTCGCGGCGGGATCGCCTCGATGCCGGCGAGCAGCTGGGAGGTCTTGCGCCGTCCGTGCGTTTCGATCACCGCGGCAACCACGTCGGTTCCGCGCTCCATCCGGCGGTGCGCCTCGGCGAGCATGGAGTAGGTCTTGCCGACTCCGGGGGCCGCGCCCAGGTAAACGCGCAGGTCGCCACGTTTACGGCCGAGAATGCTCACCACTCCATCATCCACAACTGGTCTCAGCTTGTGGCCGGATACCTTGCGTCGAGGTCCAAGTTGAGCTCCAGCACGTTGACCGCAGGCTCGCCGAGGAACCCGAGGAACCTGCCATCGGTATGGGCGGCCAACACCGCGCGGACCTGTTCGGGCGTCACGCCGCGCGCCTTGGCGACCCGATTCACCTGAATGTCTGCGTATGCGACCGAGATGTCCGGGTCGAGACCGCTTCCGCTTGCGGTCACGGCGTCCGCGGGCACCGCCGGATTGGCAGGCGCGCTGCCGCGGATCGGCACGATCTGGCCGATGCGGTAATCCTCGCCGGAGGTGGCGCACTCGACCCGCACCCCTTCGTAGGTGTCCAGGAACGACGTCTGGGTCGTCTCGCACGGCTCGTTGACGCTGACCACCCGCGTCGGCTTCACGACGTTTCCGTGTGCGTCACGTGGACCCATCACCGACAGCACCGCGCCGACACCGCGGCCGGTACAGAACGGCCGGGTGCCGTCAACGCTCTCGGTTCTGCCGACGGTCGCGCTGCGTTCGCAGACCAAGGTGAGCAGGCTCGACCTACTGGGCGTGTCGACGATGCTCTCCGGCCCGAGGTTGCTTGCGCCCGATGCCATCGGGTCATACCCGTCGCCGGCGGCGGATGGCCGGCTCTGGAAGTACTGCGGTAGCGCGTTGCCGTCGGCGTCGGTGAAGGATTGACCGATCAGGCTGCTGCCCATCAGTTTTCCGTCAACCTCGATGAGCGATCCGTTGGCTTTGTCGCTCAGGCCCGGAATCTGCGCCATCAGCCAGATGAATACCGGGTAGGCGATGCCGAGGATGACGGTGAGCACCAGCAGCGCGCGCAGCGCAGCCCAGTGTTGACGAACGAGATTGGCGAAGTTCATGTCACATTCCCGGAAAGAGTTGGACGACGAGGTCGATCAGCTTGATGCCGATGAACGGGGCGATGATCCCGCCGAGGCCGTAGATGTAGAGGTTGCGGCTCAACAACTTCGACGCGCTGGCCGGCGTGTACCGGACACCGCGCAGCGACAGCGGGATCAGCGCGATGATGATCAGCGCGTTGAAGATCACCGCCGACAGGATCGCCGACTGCGGGCTGTGCAGCCGCATGATGTTCAGCAGGTCCAGGCCGGGGAACAGCGCGACGAACAGCGCCGGGATGATCGCGAAGTACTTGGCGATGTCGTTGGCGATCGAGAAGGTCGTCAACGCACCGCGCGTGATGAGCAGCTGCTTGCCGATCTCGACGATCTCGATCAGTTTGGTCGGGTCGGAGTCGAGGTCGACCATGTTGCCGGCTTCCTTGGCCGCGGAGGTGCCGGTGTTCATCGCGACGCCGACGTCGGCCTGCGCGAGGGCGGGCGCGTCGTTGGTGCCGTCACCGGTCATCGCGACGAGCTTGCCGCCGGCCTGCTCCTTGCGGATCAGCGCCATCTTGTCTTCCGGTGTGGCCTCGGCGAGGAAGTCGTCGACGCCCGCCTCGTCGGCAATGGCCTTGGCGGTCAACGGGTTGTCACCGGTGATCATCACCGTGCGGATACCCATGCGGCGCATCTCATCGAAGCGTTCCCGCATGCCGTGCTTGACGACGTCCTTGAGGTGGATGACACCTAGCACCTCGGGATTGCCGTGGAATACCTGGCCCACGACCAGCGGGGTACCGCCGGCGGCGGAGATGCCGTCGACGATATCGCCTAGTTGGTTCGGCACGATGCCGCCTTGGGTGCGCACCCACTCGGCCACGGTGCTCGCCGCGCCCTTGCGCAGCTTGTGGTGGTTCAGGTCGACGCCGGACATCCTTGTGGTCGCGCTGAATTCGATCCAGTAGGCCGTGTCGAGTTCACCCGGGATGCGGGCCCGCAGGCCGTACTCCCGCTTGGCGAATACGACGATCGACCGTCCTTCCGGCGTTTCGTCGGCAAGGCTGGACAGCTGCGCGGCGTCGGCGAACGCCTCATCGGTCACTCCGGCGAGGGGCACGAATGCCGCGGCCTGCCGGTTGCCCAGCGTGATGGTTCCGGTCTTGTCGAGCAGCAGCGTGTTCACATCACCTGCGGCCTCCACGGCGCGCCCCGACATGGCCAGCACATTGCGCTGCACCAGACGGTCCATTCCGGCGATGCCGATGGCCGAAAGGAGCGCGCCGATCGTGGTCGGGATGAGGCATACCAGCAGCGCCACCATCACGATGCCGCTGACGCCGCTGCCGTTGAGCGCCAACGAATCCGCGATACCCGGGTTGTTGGCCTTGGAGTAGATGGCCAGCGGCTGCAGTGTTGCGACGGCGAACACGAAGATGAGCGTCAGCGAGGCGAGCAGGATGTTCAGCGCGATCTCATTGGGCGTCTTCTGCCGGTTGGCGCCCTCGACCAGGGCGATCATCCGGTCGATGAAGCTCTCACCCTGCTTCTGGGTGATCTTGACGATGATGCGGTCCGACAGCACGGTGGTGCCGCCGGTGACTGCCGAGCGGTCACCGCCGGACTCGCGGATGACGGGGGCGGATTCACCGGTGATCGCTGACTCATCGACAGACGCAATGCCTTCCAGAACGTCGCCGTCCCCGGGAATGGTCTGGCCGGCCTCGATCACGACGATGTCACCCTGCCGAAGCTGCGGTGCGCCGACCTCTTCTTCACGGCCGGGTGCGCCAGGCGTCCAACCGACGAGACGACGCGCCGTTGTGGCCGTCTTGGTCTTGCGCAACGACTCGGCCTGCGCCTTGCCGCGGCCCTCGGCCACCGCCTCGGCCAGGTTGGCGAAGATCACCGTCAACCAGAGCCACACCACGATCAGCCAGGCGAACCAGGTGGGATCCATGAACGCGAGAATCGTGCTCCAGGCGGCGCCGATCTCGACGATGAACATGACGGGGTTGCGCCACAGCGTGCGCGGATCGAGCTTGCGCAGCGCGTCGGGCATCGACTTCCACAGCATCTTCGGATCGAGCAGTCCGCCCTGAACGCGTTTGGGCGCGTTCGCTTTCGGCTGTGTAGGTGCAGCGCTTTCGATGGTGGGTGCAGACATGTCAGTGGATTCCTTCGGCGAGGGGTCCCAGCGCGAGCATGGGAAGGAAAGTCAGGGCGACCAGGATCAACGTCACGCCGGCGACCATGCCGACGAACTGGGGCCGGTACGTCGGCAGGGTGCCGACGGAATCGGGTGTCTTGCCCTGTTTGGCCAGAGAACCGGCGAGTGCGAGCACGAAGATGATCGGCAGGAAGCGGCCGAACAGCATGGCCAAACCGAGTGCGGTGTTGTACCACTCGGTGTTGACCGAGATGCCGGCGAACGCCGAGCCGTTGTTGTTGGCGGCCGAGGTGAATGCGTACAGCACCTCCGAGAGGCCGTGCGGCCCGGTGTTGAGCATGCCAGCTCGTTGACCGGACATCGCCATTGCCACCGCGGTGCCGGTGAGCACGATCAGCGGGGTGATGAGGAAATACGTTGCAGCCAGCTTGATCTCACGCGGCGTGATCTTCTTTCCCAGATACTCCGGTGTACGGCCGACCATCAGGCCCGCGACAAACACGGTGATGATCGCCAGCACGAGCATTCCGTACAGGCCGGATCCGACGCCGCCAGGGGCAACCTCGCCGAGCTGCATGTTGAACATCGTGATCATGCCGCCCAGGCTGGTGTAGGAGTCGTGGAACGAGTTCACCGCGCCGGTCGATGTCAGCGTCGTCAGGTCGGCGAACACCGCGGAATCCGGTACACCGAAACGTTGTTCGACACCTTCGGACGCCGAGCCGACGGCGGTCGGGACCGTTCCATGCGCCTGCAGCTGGAAGGTCATGATCAGCGTCATGCTGATCGCCGCGATCACCGACATGGCCGCGACAATCGCGTAACCCTGTTTGCGACTGCCCATCATGCGGCCGAACGTGCGCGGCAGCGAGAACGCGATGCAGGACAGCAAGAAGATCTCGACCCAGTTGGTCCATGCGGTCGGGTTCTCGAAGGGATGCGCGGAGTTGGCGTTGAAGAACCCGCCGCCGTTGGTGCCGAGCAGCTTGATGGCTTCCTGGCTGGCGACGGGGCCGCCGGGGATGGTCTGCTGTCCGCCGGCCAGGGTGGTGGCGACCTGCGTGTGCAGATCCCAGTTCTGGATGGTGCCGCCGATGATCAGGATGAGCGCACCGATCATTGAGAGCGGCAACAGGATTCGGATGGAGCCACGGACGAGGTCGACCCAGAAGTTGCCGAGCTCTGTGGTGTTGCGGCGGGCCAGGGCGCGCACGAACGCCATCGCCACGGCCATGCCGACTGCCGCGGAGACGAAGTTCTGCACGGCCAGGCCTGCCATCTGCACGAGGTGCCCCTGGGTGGATTCACCCGCATAGGCCTGCCAGTTCGTGTTGGTCACGAAGCTGACCGCGGTGTTCCAGGCCAGCGCCGGTGTCATCTCGGTGCCCGGATCGTTGAGGTGCAACGGCAGCTTGCCCTGCACCAGTTGGAGGATGAACAGGAACAGCAGGCTGATCGCCGAGAACGCCAGCACGCTGCGGGCGTAGGAACCCCAGGTCTGCTCGGCCTGGGGGTCGGCACCGATCAGGCGGTAGACGACGCGCTCGCCGCGCAGGTGCCGTTCTGAGGAGTAGGCCCGGTACATGTAGTCGCCCAACGGCACGTGGACGACCGCAAGGCCGATGATGAGGGAGACAAGGAATCCGATCCCCGCGGTGGTGCTACTCACTTAGAACCTCTCCGGGAAGAGCAGAGCAGCGAAGAGGAACACCGCGATGAGGACCGCGAGCACGAGGCCGATGACGTTGGCGATCACAGCCGCTCGACCAACTTCTGAATCAGGCCGAAGGCGGCGAAGACGGCCGCCGTCAACGCGATGTACACCAGGACGGACATGACACTCTCCGGCGTTTACGGGCCGCCGGATCTCGGCGGCCCATAGAAGGATCGCCGCAGCTCAAGGCATCGATACGGGCGTTAACGGTTTCTTGACGGCGGCGCGGCTTTCCTTTACGGATTCCCTCGCCGAACGTGGGTTACCCGCACGCTTCGGTCGCGGCGGATTCATACGGTCAGTGCAATATCTGTGATCAGAGGGGTTGCACATGCCGAGTGGTTATCCGCATTCGAGGTCGACGCGGCGGGAGTTGTTCGATCGGGTCTGCCTGGGTGAGCCGTTGGAGCGGGTGGCCAGGGACATGGGCGTGTCGACTACGGCGGCGAGTCTGTGGTGGCGTCAGGCTGGCGCAATGCCACTACTGCGCGGACAGAACTCCGAGAGAACCCACGGCCTGATCACCTCCGGCGATCCCGACCGTCTCGGCGGCCGGGGGCATCGCCTCAGCCTGGATGAACGCATCGAGATCATGCGCGGCCGCGACAACGGGCTCACCTACGAACGGATCGGCGAGAAGATCGGCCGGGACGCCAGCGTCGTCTGGCGAGAAGTGCACCGCAACAGCAACCCTGACGGGGATTACCACGCCGGGATGGCCCATGCCCGGGCTGCTCAGAAGGCCAAGCGTCCCAAGGGGTTCACCCTCGATGACCCGGTGCTGTGCGCCATGATCGAAACGGCGATGGACGACGGGTGGAGTCCGAAGCTGATCTCCGAGCTGTTGGTCCGCGATCATCCCGATGACAAGCTGGCACGGGTGAGCCACGAAACCATCTACAAATGCCTCTACGTCCAAACCCGTGGTCAACTCCGGGCTGACCTGCACAAGTGTCTATCGACCAAACGGGCGGCCCGTAAACCCCACCGGTCGGTCACCCGTGCCGGCGTCTATCCACCGGGATCGGTCTTCACCATCCGTGATCGCCCCGCCGAGGCCGCCGACCGGGCAGTGCCCGGGCACTGGGAGGGAGACTTGATCATGGGCGCCGGAAATGCCAGTGCCATAGGCACATTGGTGGAGCGCAGTACTCGGTTCACCATCCTGTTACACCTGCCCGCCGATCACACCGCCGAGTCGGTGGCCACCGCGATGATCGGGGCGATGAGCGAGCTGCCGGCGCACCTGCGGCGCACCATCACCTGGGACCGGGGCAGCGAGATGGCCAACTGGCGCACCATCGATCTGCAACTGCAGGCGCCGGTCTACTTCTGCGATCCTCACTCGCCCTGGCAACGGGGCACCAACGAGAACACCTATTGGTGCACAGTGTTAGAACCGGACGGTTTCGACGGGAGCCGACCCGGTGAGCTGCTCGGTGACTCGGAAAACACGTGCCGTGAATGGCCTTCCGTTGATTTGTCCACAGCGGCTCGAGGCAAGAGCCCTGACCGGTGTGACCTGATAGAAGCCTGCTGAGCCTTCAACTCGCAATAGGTCTGTCCACCGGGCAGAGCCCCCGCCATCGTCCCGTCACCCGGATGAGCGGAGGGACATTTCGATGGTGACAGTAGGGATCGACCCACACAAGCACGTCCATGTTGCGGTGGCTGTCGATGCTCGCGGTAATCGCATAGGCAAGCCGCTGACCGTGAAAAACGATGGGCTGCTGATTACCGCGGTGCTCACCTGGATTCGCGCGATCACGGACGCCACCCCAGTGACCTGGGCCATCGAAGACGGTCACGGCTTTGCCCGCCGGCTGGCCGATGGACTGCTGCTTGCGGGTCAAGAGGTGGTGTGGGTTCCTAGCCGGCTGACCGCCGCGCATCGTAAGTTGCACGCCGCCACGGGCTCCAAGTCAGATGCCATCGATGCCGTCGCGGCCGCACATGCCGCGATCGCGACACCGGATCTGACCCGCCATCGCATCGACGAGCGGGTCCGCGAACTCCGCGTTCTCACCGACTACCGTGCTGACCTCGTCAAACGCCGCACCATGATGATCAACCAGCTCAAGGCGCAATCGCATCTGTGGCTTGACCACACGCCCGGCGACCTGGCGCGGGCCAAGGTAGTAGCGGCGTTGACCGCGCGGCTCGAAGCCGCAGAGGTGGGCATCCACGTACGACAGGTGATCGTCACGATGATCAGCGAGCTCGCCGAGGCCAACAACCGCATCCACGATCTCGACATCAGGATCAAAGAGCTCGTCACGCCCCTTACGCCGAACCTGTTGGCAATAACCGGGATCAGCCACAACTCCGCAGCGGTGCTGCTCTCCGAAATCGGTGACATCGAACGGTTTTCGAGCTCAGCCAAACTAGCCCGCTACACCGGGTGCGCTCCGATTCCCGTCTATTCATCAGACAACGAACGTCACCGACTTCATCGAGGCGGCAACCGCCGTCTCAACAGCGTCCTTTACACGGCGGCGATCGTGCAGACACGCTTCAACCCGGCGGCTCAAAAACTCATCGCACGCCAAGAACCGACGAAGGGTGCCCGCGGCGCCAGACGCATCCTCAAGCGCCACCTCGTCGATGTGATCTACCGAGCGATGCACACCGACCAAGCCTCCTGGCAGCACCAAATCGCCAGATGCCAACCACTCGCATTGACATAGAAGCATCAACCGGCTCCTGCGGTTCTGGTTCGAGAAGGGCGCCGACCTGAGCATGCACACCAAGGCCGACCTCAAACGGATCCAAGACAAACTCAACACCCGACCCCGACCTACCTTGGACCTCGACACGCCCGCCGACCGACTCGCCGCACTCATCGACCAAGCAGCCTGACCAACAGCCGACGTTGCATTGACCGCTTGACAACGCCGGCTTCGGGCGTGCATCAACCCCACACTCGTCGCGCCTAGCGGGCGCGCCCGAACCGCCGTTTGGCCCTCTTCGTTGGCTGGTAGGAGTCCTGAATCCAGGCGTCCCACGTCGCTTCGGACTCCCCTTGGACGGGGCTGTTGCTGACATGCCAACCGAGGGCTTCGACTTCCGTTGTCGACCAACGAATTAGCGTGCCGTCGCCGCCAATCTCCTGGGCGAGGAGCACCCGCTCGTCGGATTCAAGCCTGTCACTGAACGCCTGCATGGTGTTCTTCAGACGAAAGTAGGGGACCGCTTCGTCGAATTCCCGGCAGAGTGCCGCGAGTTCTCGTCGGGCATGGTCGAGAAGGGTCGTCGGCTCGGCATCCGGTTCATCGGTCGATTCGTCCGGCTCCGCCAGTACCGCGGTCTCGTCTGGCTCGGGGTGCTTGGCGCGCAGCGCCTCGAGTTCGGCAGTGGCCGCCAGGGCTTGGTTGCGCCACCATTCGAGGTGGTACAGGACCAGTTTTCCTTCGCAGTCAGGACAGACTGTGCCTGCGATGTCGGTGGCGGCCAGTGGGGTCGCATTCTGGATCGCCGCTCCGCAGAGCGCATGGTCCTCGCGACGTTCGAGGTAGTCCGTGTGGTGCGCCACCGAAGCGGATGGCTCCCGGATGTAGCTGTGGGGCGGCTCCACTAGGCGAACATAGCCGACTGCAGGGGCACGCCCGTAAGGATTGGCCCGTTGTCAGTCAAGAGACCGTTCGGGCACTGCCTGTTCACAGGATTGCGGCGGACCGTAGACAAGATGACGCTCTCAGTGGACCTGCTGACACGCTCCGGTCAGGCTGCGGGACGGGAAGCCGCCGCGCCTGCGCTGGTTGACGAAAATGTCGTCCTGCGCCGCTGCGCGCAATATCGCGACGGTTTCAAGGGGACCGCGGTCAGCTACCCCGCCGCATTGCTTCGATTCACCGCCGTTAGGGACTGGATACGACGCCACCGACTAGCAGTCGATGTCACCAGCGGGCCCGAGCTCGCCCAGGCTGTCGTGGCGGGAACTGAGCCCGGGCGCGTTGTCGTGCACTCACGAGATGGCGTTGGGGAGCTGACCCGCCGAGCCGTCGGCATCGAAGCGGCACGCCTTGTCGTCAGCTCGAGCCGGCACGTCTCGAGGCTCGCCGCGCACACCGGAACGCGGCAGCTAATTCTCATCGATGCGAGCACCGAGGACGTCGGCCGTGTGGCATCGGACGTGTTGGCACACAAGGAACTCGACCTTGTCGGGCTCCATTGTCGGTTGGACACCGGCGACGTCGTCGGCGCGTTGACGCTGAGCCGGGCGATCGGCGAGATGTCCTGGATTAGGCGTCGGTACGGCGTCCTAGTGACGCAGATAAGCCTCGCCGGCTTGGATGTCGGTGACCACTGTGAGCGGTGGGTCCTTCGGCGCGTTGCCGGCGCGATCTCCGAAGTGATCGACGATGCCTGCGCGCGGCATCGGTTCCCGCGGCCGGCGCTCACCCTGGCGCCCTCGCGTGGCGCACTTCTGTTGGGGCATTAAGGGGACTGACGCGGAAGCGCCCGCTGCCCCGTCGGGCAGCGGGCGCATCGGGTGGCTTCAGTCGAAGACCTCGAACTGGCGCTCGATTCCATCGCCGAAGTTCTCGAAATTGCGTTCGGTTCGATCCCCGAAGTTCTCGAATGGCTGCTCGAAGACGTCCTCGAAGTCGACGAAAGGGAAGAACGCGGGCGCGCTATCGACGCGGGGGACGTCGGCGAGGGCGGTTCCGGCGCCGGTGATGGCCAACCCGGCGAAGGCGGCGCTGACGATCGCGATCTTAAAGATGTTGGGACGGTTCATGGTTGCTCTCCTGATCGGTTGGTCGCTTGATAGGAGATTGGGCTGGAGCGCTTGGAAAGTTCTTGGAGGCGCGGCGTCCGCCGTGGAGGCACACGGGGGCTCGGCTCGGGTTGTGTCAATACATCGTCGACTGCCCCGGGCATGGCGGGCTAGTCTCATGGGGAACTTCCGGATGGGCGATCGGGTGGTTCGGACGAAAGACCTCGGCTAGACCCGGGGTCTTTTCGTATCTGGGCGTCATGCAGCGTCGGGCCTCCGCGCCGGGTTGCGCTCTCTTGCTGCGAGATCCACCGCAGAACCTCGTCACGCCGATACACGACTCGGCGGCCCAGCGTGAAGCTAGCCGGTCCGATGTTCGAATGCCGCCAAACCTCAGCGTGCCGACCGGAACGCCGGTCATGTCCGAGACTTCCTTCGGTCCTATCAGTTCCATCTGATTCCTCCTCAATCAAGGTCGGTTGGGTTGAGCCAACAGTGGCGGTGGACGTGCTGATGTGTCCACCACCACAGCCACATTGGCCAGAAATTCGTGCCCTCTCGGTGCGATGCGGAGGGCATACTTGCTGCGAGGAACCGTGGGCGGCGTCAGTGCTGCATGCCCGATAGGGCCCTCCGCCGCACGGCCCAAGGCCGACGGGGCAAGCCCTTGATTTGCCGCGTCGACGGTACCGAATGCTGCGGTAGCCTCAAATGGTTACGGGGTGAAATGGGAAAAGACTTGGATGTGGACGCCAGTGGGTTGACGTCGGCTGCGGCTGACAGCGTCGCTGTCGCCGCTGATGTGCTCGCTGTTGGTTTTGACGGTTTGGTGAGTGCTCGTCCGAGTGGTGCGGGAATCGCTGCAGTTGAAGCGGCTAGTGCCACCGCACGTACGCGTGTTTCTGGTCGTATCGCAGGTCAGGCCGCTGATGTCGCATCAGCAGGTGATCGCTATGAGGCGACGGACGGGGGCAGTGCCGACGCTATCGCGGTGACCATGTGAGCCCTGCGGCCGCACCGATGGGTGTACCCAGCCGGTCGGACGTCGAGGCCTGGGACAGTGCAGACCTCGATGCTGCCGCTATCCGCTGGCGGACGGTGGCAGGTGCACTGGAATCGGCGTTCGAGCAGCACAGGCAGAACATCCTGGCTCCTGGCGGTACGGCGTGGGAAGGCGATGCAAAAGACGCCGCACTGGGCCGAGCAACTGCCGATACTTCAGTCGTACGTCGGCAGGGCGATGTGCATCGTGGGGCCGCCGATATCGCCACGCGCGGCAGCGAGGACATCCAGGGTGCACGCAGTCGAGTGCTCGAAGCGATCGCCGAAGCCGAACAGGACGACTTCACTGTAGGCGAGGACCTCGCGGTGACCGACAACCGAGCCTACGACGAGGAGACTGCTGCCGCTCGCACGACCGCTGCGACCGAGCACGCTGAATTCATCCGATGGCGCGCTGAGCAACTCGTCGCCACCGATGCCCTCATCGGGCAGCAGCTTCAAGCGAACGCCGCTGAACTGGAAGGAATTCGGTTCGAGGGTGACCTCGATGGTAATGAGACCGATCCCACCATCCGACTCGTCGACAACAAGACTGAGGACAAGGGTTCTCAAGCAGAGTCGTCAGAGCATTGGGGCGCGGGTTCGCTGCCGGAGGAGTCTGCGGGCAGTTGGCAGGACATGCCCGCGCCCGAGGGGACCGTTGAGAGACCAGACGGCGTCGATGCCGCTGGGTCGCCGTTAGAAGCGATGCTTGGCGAGGGCGCGACCCCAGAGGGCCAACAGCCGTCCAGCCTGGACGAGGCGTTGACGGAAGTCGCAGAGAAACCTGTCGAAGCACCGCCCACGGCGTTCGAGCGCATCCTCAATCAGCACGCCGGAAATGGCAAGGGCGAGGATCGCCGGTACACGCAACATCCGTTGGAGGCACCCATCATTGGTGCCGATCCATCAGTGATTGGTGACCAGCAGGCCAGGGTGGACGCTGCGCATGAGAGCGTGGCGTCGGCCCAAACAGCGCTCGATGATGCGCTAGCCCAGTCCACGGTCGCTGGTGCGGGCGCCGGCCCGTCGCGGGACCAGCTCGATGCGCTGGGACAGGCGTTAATCGATGCGCGCGGTGAGGTGACGAGTCAGACCGAGGTCCTAGAGAATCTCGACGCGGCGGCCGGTGAAGTCGGTCAGGGGCGGGTGCCGATCCCGGCACTTCCCGAGAATGCCGATGTTCAGGCATTTCCTGAGGGGCCTTCAGCATTCGCCGAAGGCAGCCGCGCTCTGAGTGAAGGCAGTTTTGGTTTGATCCCCGATGTCGCCCACGATGTCGACGTCTTTCGAAATTGGAGCGAACACTCAGTCGAGGATCGCGTTGGTGCCGTGCTCGACGTGGCTGGGGCGGCACCTATCCCTGGTGGAAAGTTCGTCACAGAGGGCCTCGAACACGCTGTTGACGCCTTCAATGCCGGGCGCCACATCGACGACGTCCTAGACGCCGGCAGTGCTGGCGCACATTTACCCGATGCGCCGTCGGCTCCACACGTCGACCAGACGCCAGATGTAGCTGGTCCACACGGCGGAGGCGGGTCCGACGCAGGTTCGATACCGACGTTTGAACTAGAGGACGCAACCGCGATCTTGCACAGCAGTGAAGCCAATGGTGGGCACCTCATCGAGCGTCACGTTGGACGAACGTTTGATGACCTCTCCGCACGTTTGGCTGATTCACCTCGACTCGGGAATGTATCAACGTTCGCATCAGTCGACGAGGCGTCCTCGGCGCTCAGCGCTGCACTTCAGCAGAACAAGAGTGAATTCGATGATTGGATAGCTAACGGAGCGAGAGGAAAACTCGAGTTGGTTGCACCATTTGAGGGTGGATCGGTGCTGGTGCGTGGGTCCGACGCCATGGTGCCGGGGTCAAGCGTCAAGATGGTTCTCAAAACGGACGGGTCCGGTGGGTGGTATCTGTTGACTGGGATGGTTAATCCATGAGTGCACAATCAATTTCACGCTCCTTATCGCATTTTTTTGGGGCGTATTTCCATGAGGACTGGGACCTGGAAGCCGACGATTGGCAAGGGATCATCGACGGCTACGTTCGCGATGAACAACCTTCTGCCGAACTGCTTCGACTGTTGGCTCGAGAGATCGATGACCTAAACGCTGGGTCTACGGAAACTGATGTTGAAGGTCTTGTGACGCGTACCTTGGGCGCCAACTACTACCCGCTACCTGAATACTCGTATGGAGAATGGCTCAACCAGGTTGCAGCACGGTTGCGCCAGCACGCTGAAGCGATCGAGGGTGGTGCTGAACCGCATGCCACTTGAGAACGCGGACGTGGGCTGATAACGCGAACTAACATGACCGAGTTGACTGGGAACGTGTTGACCGGATACACCACACTACGAAGACGGTTCGATTTCGACCGAGTTGTACGAGTTTCTCGCTGCGTACTTCTATCGGGACTGAGACCTTGAAGCGGACGACTGGTAAGGCTTTGTTGACAACTACGTTGCCGCACACCCCGCACCTGAACCTCTGCGGCGACTGGCTCAGGAAATCGATGAACTGCGTGATCCCGCACGGAATGGACCTGGAAGAATTTCTGGTGGGAGTGGACTTCTGCCCGGATCCTTAAATCACGGGGAGTGCTACGCGAGATCGCTAACTGGCTACGTCGGCATGCAGAAATCACCGACAGCCGGACTGCGTACCTTCGACCGTTACGGCTATCTCCTCAATGACGATTTGAGCGGCGTGGCCGATGCGCTGGGAAAGGAGAGGCCATCGACGGCACGAGCATGTCCCGAGTCGCGTGGAATTTGGGTGACGATCCACGATGAACTCTAGGCGGCGGCACCGACAGATTTGGTGTCGGCGCCGGTGTCGGGGTGAGCGTGTCGGCGCAGGGCGTCGACGAGCTGGGGCATCTGCTTGTGGCCCTTGATGCGACGGAAGGATCGTTCGGCGTTGAGCATGCCGGCCGCGGTCCAGCGCAGCACCATCTGCCCGTCGCGCCAGCGGGTGACGTTGCGATTGGTGGTCCGGGCGATGGAGATCATCGACTCGACCGGATTGGACGTGGTCAACGTCTTGGCGAGGCGGCCGTCGATGCCGAGGCGGGCGACAGTGAACATTTCCTCCAGCCCCTCGCGCAGGCTGGCGGCCGCACTGGGATAGTTCTTACCAAGTTGCCCGGCAAGGCTTTTCGCGTTGCGCAACCCGGTGTCTGGGTCAGGGTGGGCGAAGGCCTTGACCAACTTGGCGTCCACCCAGGCCTTGTCCTTGTCGGGCAGATGATCAGCGACATTTCTCCGCTTGTGCAAGGTACATCTTTGGATGAGGGCCTTGGCGCCGAACACCTCACGCACCGCCGCGGACAGCGCCTTGGCGCCGTCGCAGACGACCAGCAGCCCATCGTCGATGGCCAGGCCGCGCTCGACCAGGTCGGCCAGCAGCGAGCGGACCACGGTCTTGTTCTCCGTGGAGCCGTCCCACAGCCCGACCGGGACCTTCGTTCCGTCGGCGGTGATCGCCAGCGCGACCACCACGCACCGCTGGGCCATGTGCTCCCCATCCAACATGAGCACCTTGATGTCCAGCTCGCTCAAGTCGCGGCTCATCAGCTCGCCCAGCGCGGTCTCGGTCTGGCGCACGAATCGGCGCGAAATCGCCGAGCGGCTAGTCGATTTCGCCTCCTCGCCGACCTGGGCGCCCACCGGCTCCGCAGTGCGGGCGTGCCGGCGGGTGGCCACCCCGGCCAGCATCCGCTCCATCACCACCTGGGTCAGCAGGTCATCGGCGGCGAAGTGCGCATAGGTGCTCAGCGCCACCTCGCTCCCATCCAGAGTGCGTGCCCGCGGCCGGGCCACCGGCACCCGCCGACCACCAAGGGTCACCGACCCCTTCCCACTGCCGTGGCGCACCGAAATCCGGTCAGCGTCGTGCTTGCCCTTCGGCCCGCACGCCGCGGC
The DNA here is from genome assembly GCF_000243415.2 of Mycolicibacterium tusciae JS617. The sequence continues at coordinate 573,957 of NZ_KI912270.1, read as the reverse complement.
GATCTCGGCCTCAAACATCGTCTGCATCACCGCCATCCCGGCGGCCACGCTCATCGCCAACAACCCCTCCCGGGCCGCCCCGGCGATGCTGGTCATCGCCAGCCGGATCTCCTCCGGCAGCTCAGGCAACCCGGCGGCGTCGGTCGTGTCAGCGAGGCGAACAGTAGGTACGGTCTTCATGGCGGTCCCTTACTCCTTCTTCGAGGTGTACTTGGTCGTTCACCCGAAGACCTACCATCTGGCGGGCATCAGGTGAGGGACCGCCACCTCAAATTCCACGAAGACCGGGACAACCTCGACGGCACTGCGGTATCACTGCGGTATTCAGGACACCAAAGCTAGGTCGAAATGGTCTTAAGTACGCTCTGAGCTGCAATGCCCCCATAGCCCAATTGGCAGAGGCAGCGGACTTAAAATCCGCCAAGTCTGGGTTCGAGTCCCAGTGGGGGCACCATATTTGCCGAGCTCAGACGGCATTTCGTGTAGTTGGTGGGCCAGGGGCACGACGAAAATCCGGTGAAAATCCGGTGTGTGGGCGACGGTGCTACGGCGTAGCAAACTTGGATACAGGGAAGCCCTAGCCGGGGGCGTTGGCAGCGCCGCACACCCAACCAGGGCGGGAAAGCCCAAAGTGTGCAACCCGACTAGGGTTGCTGCCCAGCCTACTAGCCGCGCTACTTGCGCTCGGGCAACCTGGTGTTACCAGTGTGAAAGTTGTTGCCTATACACGACGTTGAGGTGACGCGCCCGGATTGGTCCACCGGCGTGTCTTCCGTTCTACTGTCGGCTCCCGATGGGAGACTTGGGGTCAGTCGCTCGAACATACGGGCGAGTCGGTGGGTAAAGCCCGCCGCTGCAACATGAGTACAAGAAAGCTCAATCCAAATGACAATTGATTACGACCAGGCGGAAATCCTCTCGTTTGAGTGGGGCGACATTCAGATGCTCTCCAAGATCGTGGGCAAGGCGGTCAACCCGCTGACCGGGGAACGCAACTTGAAGATGGTGCCGTACGAGAACTCCGTCCAGCCTGTCGAGTTGAATTTCGAGCCGCCTCTGATCGAGCACGCGGTCGGCGAGAGCCACGGCTTCCGGCATCACTGGGAGCTACTTACGTATGCGTTCAACCTGCCGGACCCCGCTGCGTTTCCGGTGCTGCCGGCATTGGCGGACGACGACCGCCGCGTTCTCAAGCGCTACACGCGGATGTGCCGCCAACTCGCGGGATACTCCGCGCTCAACGATGAAAGCGGCATGTATTACAGCCACACGAAGGGTGGCCAGCGCGAAATCACATTGAAGTTCCCATCTCCCGAAGCGTTTGGTGGCACGTCGGTTGCTTTCCGTCAGTTGCACAGTGGCGAGGACTCGGCGTCATTTGATCGCGCCAGGGGCCGAATCATGAAGGCTGTCAAGCTGCTGCCCGAGAGCGAGCAACAGGCAGCGAGAAGTGTTGTCGCGCAATGGGCGAAGGCGCGAGGCGCGCTGATGAACCGGATGCTTCAGACCATCGTGTGCGAAATGGCCGCTCCGCCAAAGCCCACGGATCGTGAGACACCGCCGTTCAGCTATGCGAACATCAACCCGCAGAAGCTGATTTTGACCTTCAACTACGGCGACACGATTCACTTCTCCGAGGACGAAGAGGCGAACCTGTCGACGCTGCTAGAAGCCGAACAGAACGCCTGCTACTACAAGCACTCCGTGCTGAGCGCTATAACCCACCTCAGCCATCTGTACTTTGGCTTCGCGGTATTGGCTGAGGCCGCGATGGGGCCGACCGCTTAGGCAGGCGGGGCCGTGCGTCGGCTCAATGGGCGATCTGGACACCGGCACAGCCCCGTGGCGCGCCGCTACGCCGATGCCGCCCGCGCGGCGGGTCAACCATGTCTGGAGACCGCCCGACGTACTGCCCGCTCTCGCTGGGCGGGGCGAGTTCCTTGCCGGGTGGCACGGGGCCGGGACCGAAACCGAACTCTGTTGCGCCGCAATCGTCTGCGCCCTTAGCGTGCTCTTTGTCGCCGTACCACTTCTTGTTGAAGCCCATTGTGGTTACCTGTGAACCGTCATCACAGGCGCGGCAAAACTGGCCGACCCGGTGATTTGAATGGCAACGGCTGCGCCCCGGTGCCGCACACCAGTGCCGAACCCGCGAGCATAGAAGTGCTCCTGTATCGGGAACGGCCCGACGCCTGGGATCACACGCAGACCGCGATAGGCGGGATTCTTGTGCTCGCGGAACCCCACGGGGTTGTCGCTGCCGTTTGGCCCGCCCGTAGCGGCGATGATCACGTAACCTGCGGGCATGAAATAACTCTTGGCTGTGTCAACTCAAAGTGGCCCCGGAGTGACGGAGATATTTGGCCCCACCCCGGGGATGATGTGTCGAGGCGCTCGGTGTGGGGGTCATCAGGGTTGGTCGCTGTTGTAGGGCCATCTGCCGTCGGCGATTGGTGATTCGGGGTCGAACCGCAGGTGTGCTTCGTCGGGGTTGGTGCCGAGTGCTTGGGCGATCTGGATCCAGGTGTGGCCGTTGTGGCGGGCGTCGTGGACGAGTTGGGGTAGGCATCGTTGGGCCTGTTCGATGAGGCTGGCGAGCAATGCGATGGTGGTGACGTCGTCGCAGAGGTTGACTCGACGGCGCTGCGCGAGCGCGGCGACGGCGTCGTCGATGAGGTCGAAGGTGTCGTCTGCGCTGTGCGGGGCCGGCTCGGTGGTCATGGTGTGTCCTTGGAGTTGGCGTGATGGTGGCGGCTGTGGGCGAGCCGGTAGGATTCGGTGCCGGTCTCGATGATGTTGGCGCCGAAGGTGATTCGGTCGACGATCGCGGCGCAGAGGCGGGGGTCGGTGAAGGTTTTGGTCCAGCCGGAGAAGGCCTCGTTGGAGGCGATCGCCACGCTGTTCTTCTCCTCGCGCTCGGTGAGAACCTGGAAGAGCAGCTCGGCGCCGCGGCGGTCGAGTTCCAGGTAGCCCAGTTCGTCGATGCAGAGCAGGTCCACGCGGCCGTAGCGGGCGATGGTCTTGCTCAGCTGGCGGTCGTCGGCGGCTTCGGCGAGTTCGTTGACGAGTTTGGCGGCGAGCGTGTAGCGGACCCGGAACCCGGCCTCGGCGGCGGCGGTGCCCAGCCCGATCAGCAGATGGCTTTTGCCGGTGCCGGAGTCGCCGATCAGACACAACGGCTGCCCGGCGCGGATCCAGCCGCAGGAGGACAGGGTGTGGATGGTGGCGGGGTTGATGTTGGGGTTGGCGTCGTAGTCGAAGTCGGCCAGCGACTTGGCCCGGGGAAAGCCGGCCTCCTTGATCCGTCGGACGGTGCGCCGCTGATCGCGGTCCTCGCACTCGGCCATCAGCAGCTCGGCGAGGAAGCCCCGGTAGGTGAGCTGGTCGCGTTCGGCGGCGGCGGCGATGGGGCCGAACTGGGTGCGCATGGTGGGCAGCCGCAGCGACCGGCAGGCTTGGTCAATGGCGGCGTCGGCGGCCTGTTCGGTCATCGAACGGCGGCGGGTCTTGGTGCCGGTCATAACGCGGTTCCCTTGTGCTGCTTGACTTTCGCGGATTCGGAGCTCGCGCGGCGCCGCGGCAGCAGTTCGTCGTAGGCGCTCACCGACGGCGGTGGGCGGTGATCGGCGGGCAGCCCGGCGATCACCGCGGCCGGGTCGGCCAGGCGCCGCTGGGTCAGGCTCACCACCGGCTCACCAGCCCAGGGCGTCGGTCTCGGCGCGGGAACGGTGCCGTCGCGGGATCGGTCGGCGGCCTTGCGGGCCTCCACCGCGACCACGTCGGCGCTGCTGGCCCCGACCGTGCCCGCAGCGATGAGCCCGGCGACCACGTCGGCATGGTGCATGTGGCGGTGCAGCAACAGCACCTCGATCAACGCGCGGGTGCCGGCGGAATCGCCGAGCCGGGCGCGCGCGGCCGCCCAGAACGCGTCGTGCGCGGCGGTGAACCCGCCGCACTGGCGGGCTTGGGCCAGCGCGGTCGAGCCCGGCAGCGCGCCGGGTTTGCGGGCCAGCACCTCCAGGTAGTGATCCAGCAGCAGCACCGAGCCGCCCTTGGTGGTGCACCGCTGGTGGCGGGCGATCTGGGCGCCGCCGTCGAAGATCAGCAACTCGCTGGCGCGCAGCAGCACCCGCACCCGCCGCCCGATCAACCGCACCGGCACGGAGTAACGGCAGGTACGCACGGTCGCCTGGGCGTAGCGGTCGACGCGTGCGGTCAGTGTCAGGCCCGGCTCGAACGGCTCGACCGGCAGCGGCCGCAGCAGCGGCTGCTCAGTCGCGAAATCCTGCCCCACCGTGGCGGCCCGGTTACCGATCCGGCGGAAATCGTCGGCCTCGTCGTAGCCGGCCAGCCGCTCGTTCAGCTCATCCAGACTGTCCACCCGAGGCACCGGGACAAGGTGGGTGCGCCGGAACCGGCCGCCCTCGCCCTCCACCCCGCCCTTCTCGTGGGCGCCGTGCAGCCCGCGCTCGCAGTAGAACGCCTCAAAGCCGTACCACGATCGGAACAGCACCCACCGCTCCGACTCGATACGGTTGCGCCCCAACAGAACCCGCGACACCGCGGACTTCAGGTTGTCGTAACGGATATGTGTGATCGGCACCCCGCCCAGGCGGTCAAACGCGTACACATGGCCCTCTAGAAACGCCTCCTGCCCCTGAGAGGCAAACACCCGGTGCACCGCCTTGCCCGAGTACGACAGTCGCAGGGTGAACAGAAAAACCTTGGTGCGCAAGCCTTTCAGATCGATCCACAAATCGGCGAAATCCACCTCAGCCTCGGCGCCGGGGTCATGGCTCTGCGGCACGAACGCCTCCTCCACGCATCGACCGGCCTCAGCGTTGATCTCCACCCGACGCGCACGCACGTAATCGCGCACCGTCGAATAGGTGATATCGCCGACGCCATGCTCATCGACCAGGCGGGCCAGCACCCGCCGGGCGGTGTGACGCTGCTTGCGCGGGGCGGTCAAATCCTCACGCAGCATCGCATCGATCAACGGCTTCACCGGATCCAGTTTCGGCGCCACCCGGACGCGTGACTTCCGCGGCGGCGGCACCGGTGACCCCAACGCCTGCCGCACCGTCCGCCGATGCACCCCATAGCGCTTCGCCAACGCCCGAACCGAAAGCTCTTCCCAACGGGCGTCCCGGCGGATCGCCTCGAACAAACCCACCCGGCTCAGTCCCAACCCGGCCCCTTCCGGTGGCGTGCAGCTCGATCATCCCGCCAGACGAAACGAGGTGGGGCCAACTACGCCCGTCACGCCACCCCGGGCGTGTCGCGGGTGGGGCCAAATATCTCCGTCACACCGGGGCCAAATAACGCTGACACAGCCAAACTCTCGATGACCAACGCCGAGCCGTACGAACCCAGTACCGGCAGCCCGTTGTAATCGGGCGGCGGGGTTGCACCTTCTACGTGCTCATGAGTGATACGGGCCGGAGCATTGCTCGACACCACGAAATCCCACTTGGGCAACGGGCCGCCAGTGCGGTACTCCTTACCGGCGCGCCACGACGTGATCAGCGAGGTCTGCACATCGGCGGGATTCATCAACAGCACGAACCGCCCGGTCTGCACCCCGTACCCGTGCTCGCGCACATGGTTGATCCCGGCCTCGACATGGAGGCTGTCGAGCGTTGTCGTCGTGGTCGTGAGGTAGTGCTTGTGAGTCGAGTCGAAGGTTTTGCCCATGTAGTCGGGCGGCTTCATATCGCCGTTGTACAACCCGTAGACGTTGTGACCCCAATCATTCACGCGCACAGTGGGGTCGAGCAGCCGCTGAAGGATCGAGCCATTGACCAGCTGATTGTCACCAGCGATAATGCGGGCCACCCGGTTGGTTACCTGCTCGCTGTCGGCCTCGCGCAAATAGCGCCACGACATACGACTGGCTATGTCAAAGTCCTTGTAGGAGAAGCCAAGTGAGAGATATGTCGGATCTGCGATACCGACCGGCGTACCGAACTCGGTTGCTTCCTCAAGCAGTGGAACCTCAACGCTCTGCGGAATAGCGTCGGCAACATTCGTAGTCCTGTATGCGAGCAGGCCAGCTAGTGCTGACTTCTGCTTGTTGTAGAGCGAAAGTGCTTCGTTGATTTCGTCCCAGATCTCATTGAGGTCTGTTCCGTCGTTGAGCCGGTTCACCAAAACATCACCACGAGTGGCGGTTCCGTGCCGGTTACCTTCCCCGCCCCACACGCGGAGTAGTTGCTGCTTAGCCATCCTCGGACCTCTCTGCTCTAGTGCTTTAGCGGATACCCTACGCCCGAGATACGTTGTTGCGCTGAGCTAAAGCCGCATGTGCGCGAACGCCGTAAGAGGTTGGCTAGTTATGCGATGGAGGTCGGCACGAACTGGAGTAGAGTCGAGTTACGTTCCACGACAAAAGGAGTCGATCATGTCAAGCGCACCGTGGTTTATCGATGCTCCGTCACAGAGCCAAGTTCCCCCACCGCCCAATTTGCAACTGAGCTCGTTGCCGACGATCAAGGGCAAGAAGGCCGCGCACGAGTGGATCACCCAGGAGTTGGGCGTAGCGCTGAGCCTGAACCACGTCGTGACCGCCGCCAACAAGAAGCAGATACCCCGTCGAATCATCAAGGGTGCAATCTACTTCTCGACCCAGGACTTGTACGACTGGGTGATGGCCGTTGCCGGAGAGGCTGAAAGCGCATGACCGACATCGACCCAGAGCGCGCCGAAATGGTGCGCCGCAAGTACATCGACCTTGAGCCGACGTTGGAGAACGCGGCGATCACCGCCGAGGCTGAGCAGCATGAGCGTGCAATCCGTGAAGCGCGGGCGGCAGTTGAGCAGTACAACGAGGCCAACGGGCTGGAGTGGATCAACTGGGAGCTACCAACAGAACTCCGTGACCGCGTCTATAAGGCGCGAGCGCGACTGCGTGAGGCCCAGGCACGCGACTCCCGCCACGGTGAGGGCATCGTGCACTACTACGACGACCGCAACAAGCACGACGAAGCCAACGGCTGGCCGGCATACGAGTACTGGAACCCGCACCACCAAACGGTGCCGTTGGGGACCGTTGTCGCCAAGCCAGAGAAGGTCTATGTGTTGCGGGGCGGGACCGCTGGCGGGGTGCTCCCGCGTGAGCGTCGTGCACCCGAGCTAGACATGGTCAAGTCCAGGGGCGTGGTGTACGACGTCTTCGTGTGATTCTTCGATGTGATGGTTCAGGCGGTCAGTGCCGCGGGGGTGGCCTCCTGTTCGGTCGGTGAGCTCTGATCGGCTCGGGATTTGCTGAGGACGTCGAGGCCGAGGTAGCGCCGGGATTCGGCCCATTCGTCGTGCTGTTCGGCCAGGACGGCCCCGACGAGACGGATCAGCGCGTTGCGGTCAGGGAAGATGCCGACGACGTCGGTGCGGCGGCGGATCTCCTTGTTGAGCCGTTCCTGGGTTATCTGTAGTCCGGCGGTCGGGCAGGGTTGTGACCTGCTGGTTTGCGGTGTGGACGGTGTCCGCGACGTGCTCTTGGCGCTCGGTTGTCGCCCAGTCAGCAGGGGTCGATTGTTATCGAATCGCGATCTCGGGCGGGTCGCTTGTGGGTGTCGTCGCGGGCTTGTCCGAGAGCATGGGCGAGTTGGTGGCGCAGTCGCTGATTCTGTTCGGCGAGTTCACGGTTGCGGCGAAGTGCGACGTCGAGGCGCTGGCGCAGGGAGTCTTCCCTGGCGCGTTGCCGGGCTGGCGGAGCCTGGTCGTGTTGCGGGCGGCGTAGCGCACGGATGCGGTTGATCTCGTCTTTGAGGTCGGGCTGGGTGTAGAGCCAGGACCGGGAGACACCGGCGTGTTCGGCGACGGCTTCGAAGCTGATCTTGGTTCCGGCGCGGTCGAGTTCGTGCAAGGCGGCGATAGCTTTTGCGCGGGTGAGCTCGTGACGCTGCTTGGCTGCGGTGACGATGTGAATGCTGTTGTCAGCTCGCATGTTCGGCTGCCGTCGGATCGGTGGGAGTGTCGAGCGAGGTGATGATGGCGTCGAGGTTGCCCAAAACCTGGCGGTTCATCTCGGCCAGCCGTTTGTGTCCGCGAGCTTCTGCTGCTGTGATCAGTTGCAGTGTCTGCTTGCGTTGGGTCCGATGTTGCGGCAGGAATTCCTGGGTGGTGAGGAACATGGGGCAAGTCAGGCAGGCGTTGGCGTGTGGGCAGCTCTGTTGGACGGGCAGACCGCAGTAGCCGTTGGGTAGGGCTTGGGTGGCGCGACCGAGGCGTTGTTTGGCCCAAGCGGCGTCGGCCATCGGTCCGTCTGGGTCGAGGTTGACCTCACGCCCGTGGCTGTCGACTTTGCGGGCGGCTTCCCAGGCTCGGCGGACGGTGGTGTCGTGCAGGCGAGCGTAGTGGGCGGTCATCTGCGGTGAGTCGTGGTCGAGGATGTGGCGCACGACCTCTTGCGGAACGTCGCGGTTGATCAGGCGGGTGCCGAGCGTGTGGCGCCACTGGTGCGGCGTCAAATGCACCCGCCGGTTGTGCTCGTCGCGGATGTCGCAGGCTGCGAGCCATCGGTGCATCGCCTCGCGGTAGGTCGGGATCCCCAGGGGGACTTGGCCGTCGATGTTCTTGGTGGGGCGCGGGAACAGCAGTCCAGTGCCGCCGGGCCAGCGTTCGGAGACGAGTCGGCGTTGGTGGCCGATCATGTCGACGAGGTCTGGGGCGATCGGAACAAGGGCGTCCCGCTTCATCTTGTGGTTGAAGTAGCGCAGATAGGGTGCCCCGTCGGCGTCTGTGGTGACGCAGTCGCCGCGCAATCGCAGGGCGTCGGTGATCCGGAGCCCGCAACGCATCAGGATGACGGTGATCAGTCGATAGGCAGGGTTGTTGAACTGGTCGAGGTTGTCGTGGTGTTCGAGCTGGGTCATGACGTGTTCGGCCAACGCTCTGGGCAGGTGTTCGCCGCGCTTGGGGTGGTCCTCGGCGAAGAACATCGCAGTGTCGGGAAGTCCTGTGGCCCAGCAATGTTGGCGGATCGCGGCAAAGAATCCATTGAGCAGGCCGATGTGGGCGCCTCGGCGCTGTGGGCTGTATTCCTGGTTCAGGTGCGCGAGGTAGCGTTCGAGCAGTTCCCGGTCGATCCGGCTGATGTCGTCGATGTCGACGTCAGCGAGAAATCGTCCGAATCGGGCGATGGCCAGCAGCGGGCGTCCACCGCCTGCTTCGAGGTTGAGTCCGCGTGAGAGGCGCAGCCGGATCCATCGTTTGGCCGGCTCTCTGAGCCAGGGTTGCGGGATGCGGTCGAACCGCAGTGTGTAGTGGCCTTCGTAGCCGAGCCGGTGCATCCGCCAGACGTCGCGTGGGTATTCGGCTTCCCAACCTCCGGCCTCGGCCAAGTCCAGCATGGTGAGGTGGGCATAGAGCAGCAAGCCGCGAGATCTCGTGTCGTTGAGTAGCACGGCTGAGCGTTGCCGCCATTGGTCGGCGTCGAAGTCGAGCAGCGAGGTGGTGGCGGTGTCTATCAGTAGTCGGACCACCCTGGCGACAACGGCCGGCGTCAGCTTGCCGCGTCGGTCGTCGTGGCGTTGCTGCAGTACGTACTGCATCTCCAGTTTGAGCTGCGGCGTGAGCATCCCGAGCTGAATCGTCTCGTTTGCCGGTGTGTCGTTGGATTCGAATCTTGCGACGAACTCGTCGATATCGTTGCGGTCGTTCGCTTTCCAAGTGTTGGTGTGGGAATGGCATAGCGGCGACTTGGCCTTTTGCGGCCATAACGAGCAGTGCCCGATCTGGCAGGTCGCGCTGGGCCGGGGCTGTTTCACCGGCAGCGGATCACGTAACCACGAGGTCAGGGGCGGCCGCCCGGCGCGTTCCCACCGTTGCGCGTGCAGCTGACACAATCCGCGGCGAGCCGACCCGTAACCGCAGCCGTCGACCCGACATGCCTGGTTGGGGCGATGTTTGCGCCAACGCGGGTCGGTCGAGGCAGTGAACTCTTCGAGGTCGGGGCGGCCCGCGTTGGCCCATCGCTGGTGGTGACCTTGACAGAGGCCATGGCCACGGGCGCTGCGTCCGCAGTCGGTGACGCGGCAGGACCCTCCACCGAATACGGCGTCGTCCGAGGCGAACTCCAATGCGTCGCTGCGGAATTCGGCGCGAACACCGGCTATGAGCAGGCCCAGCAGGCCCGGCGTTGAGTTGGGCTCCAGGGCGGTCATAGGTTCACCTGGGCCTTTCCGATGAACCAGCCCGCGTGCTCCATCGCCTTGCGGGCGTCCTCCACGTTCAGATGCCCGTATGTCGCGGCGGTGACGGTGACATTGGCGTGGCCGAGCAGCTTGGCCACGACCTCCAATCCGATCCCGTCGCGCAGCATCCTGGTCGCTGCGGTGTGGCGCAGCCAATGCGGGTCGAAGTCGATGTCCGTGCGCCGGCGCAAACGGCGGACCAGGTCGTAGACCGCGCTATAGGTCAACGGATGGCCGTGTGGCCGCCCCCAGAGGTTGACGAAAACGTAGTCGCTGTCGAGGTCGCCGTATTCAGCGTGAAGGTAATCGGCATACAACCGAATCAGTTCCGCGCTCACCGGAACGGTCCGGACCGTCAACGATTTGGCGCGGGCTCGGTTGTCGTTGTCACGCCGACAAACTGTGATCTGCCGATCAGCGGCGGCGATGTCGCTGTGACGCAGCCCCAGCGCCTCACCGATGCGCATCCCGGTGTCATAGAGCAGCGCCAACAGGAACCGATCCCGCAACCGGTCACACGCGTCCAGCAGTGTTTGGATCTCGCCGGGGATCAGCACTCGCGGCAGCTTCTTCGGCGCCTTCAACGACACTGTTCGCCGGGGTAGCGGCATGTGCTTGCTGATGTGGTGCAGAAACGGCTTCCAACCGCCTCTCGACCCTCCGATCTGCCAGGTCGTCAGCAGCTCGCCGACCTCGATCCCGTCGCGAACGGCGTGCAGATAGAACGCCGCCAACGCCGACAGCTTCCGGTTCACCGTTGACTCGCCGCAGTGATGCTCCACCGAGGGCAGCACGGCGATCGCGCCCTGCCGCAGCGCCGTGGGCAGCCGCAGCCAGGCGACGAACGCGCCGATATCCTCCAGACTCACCGACCGCCAGTCCAGGCCGCACCCGCCCAGGAACGTGAACCAGTCCTTCAGATCATGGGCATAGGCCTTGATCGTGTTCGGCGACCGCTCTATGTCGGTCAAATACTTCAGATACCGCTCCACCGGTGCCACCGGCACACCGTCCTCGCCGAGGACGGTGAACGATTCACGCGACGAGAGCGGTGAAACCACCTTCACAACAAGCACATCGATCCTCCAGGCTCTGCTTCATGGACGGCTGGAGATAACCACATCCAGAACGCAGAACCGACCACTTCGAGACTTCGTGGTCCACATGAAAGACGCTCACCGCAGCACTACAGATAACCTGGGGGTTGTTTGACCAAATCTGGCGCCAGATCTGCTTGGGGAATGCAGTAAACGCCAGCAGGTCCGCGCGGGCGTTCTCTAGATGCTCGGCAACCTTGGGTAGCTTGTCAGACAGCGCGTCGATGATCCGATCATATTGAGCAGCAACCGATCCCGCGTCGGGTTGATCGAACACCGAATGCAGCAGGGTGCGCACCCACGGCCACGACGCCTTCGGAGTGATCGCCATCAGATTGGTCGTGTAGTGCGTGCGGCAGCGCTGCCAGGCCGCCCCGGGCAGGGTGGCGCCGATCGCGGCCACCAGACCCGCGTGAGCGTCGCTGGTGACCAGGCGGACCCCGGACAGGCCCCGGGCGGTCAGCGAGCGCCAGAACGCCAACCAGCCCGCACCGTCCTCGGCGGTGGACACGTCGATGCCCAGGATCTCGCGGTAGCCCTCGGCGTTCACGCCGACCGCGATCAAGGCGTGCACGTTGACCACACGTCCGCCCTCGCGGACCTTGAGCACCAGGGCGTCAGCGGCCACGAACGTGTACGGGCCGGCATCCAGCGGCCGGGTACGAAACGCCTCCACGGCGACGTCGAGCTCTTTGGCCATCACCGACACCTGCGACTTCGACAACGACGTGATCCCCAGGGTCTCGACGAGTTTGTCCATCCGCCGCGTCGACACCCCGAGCAGGTAGCAGGTCGCCACCACCGTGGTCAGCGCGCGCTCGGCGCGTTTGCGACGTTCCAGCAGCCAGTCCGGGAAGTACGAGCCCTGCCGCAACTTCGGAATCGCGAGATCCAGTGTGCCTGCCCGAGTGTCGAACTGACGATGACGGTAGCCGTTGCGCTGGTTGGTGCGCTCGGTGCTGCGCTCGCCGTATCCCGCACCGCACAGCGCGTCGGCTTCTGCGCCCATCAGGGTGTGGATGAACGTGGCCAACAACTCGCGCAGCACGTCGGGGTGGGTGTTGGTGAGTCGTTCAGCCAGCACGGTGGGCAGGTCGATATCGTGGGCAGTGGTCATCGCGTTGATTCCTTTGCTCGAGTGACTTTCGCGGGTCTCTCGAAGAATCACGCGATGACCTTCATTCATCCGGCTACGACACGCCGGTACCGCTGATCAGGTCCGACTCGTACACCACTCTGCTGGACGCAACCCTAGACATGCCCGATTTCGGGCCTGGTTATGACTTTGAGACATTCATGAAGGACGCCAAGCGCGACTGCACGTTTGCGCCCTGCGACATGCGTTTGCCGAATGGTTGTGAGAACCCTTTTGCTGGCAACAAGCGGCTGGTCCCCGTTGCACTAGGGCAACACATCTACGTCCTGAGCATCTGCGAGTCATGCATCGAGGCGCTGCTTGAGTCGTTCCGCCGAGCTCACCCGAAGTGGTGCGAGGGCCACACGCCTGACACCCCGCCTGGCCCGTAGGCGATCCCGAGGACTCGGGCCGACGACGAGCCGGGGCATGTGGACCGGCATGCTGAGAAGTGCCTGAGAAGTTACTGAGCAAAGTCAAAAAACGCCGGGTATCCCCATATTGGCGAAAAATGCGCAACTCATCTGAGGGCAACTGAGCGCGGGCTGGTTTACACGAACACGTGGTTTGTACAGATGCACGCGCAGTGCATATCTGGTGCGCTGGTGCCGTGCGCCGCAGGAGGTCTGCGGCATCGACGGAAGGAAAACTGATATGAACACCTACTGCTGCCTGTGCGGAGAACCGCTGCCTGGGAGTGCCATCGGACGTAACAACCCGTGGCCGTTCTACACCCCAGACGACACAGCGCGGTGCTGCGACGATTGCAACGTGCTAAGCGTTATTCCGGCACGCACGGGGCTCATCCGCCTCGGTGAGATCGCTGAGGTGCCAGCATGACAACAACGACAAATCTGCCACCGACGTACGCAGAGATATGGGCGGAGTCGATCAACGAGACGTACGTGGACGACAGATATGACCTTGCCTGGTCAATCTTGTTGCCCGACCACATGGACGATGAAGACTGGTATGTGGAGGTCGAAACACGACGCGTGCTCGTCAAAGCGGCTGAGTGTCTGCGCGGCGGTAAAACGCACACCTTCACGGGGCCAGAGCTCGACCTCGTGCGGCACCTGATGCCCGCACACGAGGTACACCAGTCGGGGACCGCGCGGTTTGTGTTGGAGAACTACGGAAACGCGAAGGCCGCGAAATGACGATGATGGATGAGCGGCCAGCGCCCGCTATACAGTTGCCGGGTTTTCAACCCGCGCCGATAACGGTGGACCGTGGCCCAGATGGTGCTCTGCATATGACCGCGATGCATGTGAAGCACGAGGAACTGCTGCGGTATGGGCACAGGGCGATGAAGGTCGCGCAGGCGATCATCGCCGATGAATTCGATGTTGATGACCCGCCTGAGTTCCGCGTTGAGGTTGTAGTGCACTACATGTGGTGAGAACTGCTGCGCCGCTCCGCGTTCGCCGGGAACACGTACAAGTATTCTCGGCTTTCGCGGAGCGCGTGGCGTACGGTTAGACGTAACTAGTTCGCCCACAAGAGATTACGACCAAGGAGGCTGTGCCGTGAGCACCGGAGACCCCTGACCCTGGAGGAATCCGTGGACCACAACGCCGATCGACGGCGCGGCATCCGCTGCCGACTTAATTACACCGACGAAATCAAAGATTACGTCGAATCTCAGTACCCCGATTTTGATGTAGCCCCGCGCGCAATCGAGAATGCGCTTCGCCGTGGGCAATTAAAGTTCTACCAAGTGGGCAAAAAGCGATACACAACCCCTGCGCTGATTGACGAGTGGTTTGAATCGCTCGTGACATTCGCTGGCGCGAAGTGAGCGGCGCCAAATCTGCAGGGATCCAGTCGTAAACATGATTCATCCCGGTTTCACTTACCTTGGCGGGCGCGCGAACCGGGATGACCGTAGACCCCAAACCTGCTTCAACAAGAAAGAATCTGTAGTGAGTATACCCGCGAAAGGCGCCCGCCCGCTAGGGCCATTCGGCAGCGCGGCTAGGCAGTACCGCGAAGCCGGTTGGCTAGGTACCCTGCCCCTTCCGCCTGGTGAAAAGCATCCACCCCCAAAAGGTTTCACCGGTAGTGGGCGGCGCCATCCCGATGACAAACAAGTATCAACGTGGCGAAGAACCGACGCCCACAGCAATATTGGCCTGCGCTTGGCCGAAGTACCGCCTGAGTTCCTCAAGGGCCGCAAACTACCGCAGATTTATGCCGGCAACAACGTAGACGGCTGGGAAGCTATTGGCATCGACGTTGACGACTACGGCGAGAAGACAGGCCGCGCGGAACTGAAGGATTTGGAAGCCAAGCACGGTGCACTACCCGCCACCGGAACGAGCACGGCACGGTGGGATGGCTGGGGCGAACACCGTACCGGCATACGGGTGTTTTTGGTACCCAAGGGCTATCGGTTCAAGGGCAAAGCTAGCCCGAGCATTGAGATCATCCAGAAGCGGCACAGGTTCATGGTCGTCCACCCGAGCACCAACCCTGACGCGGATGGTGCGGCGTACGAATGGGGCTGGGGCGACGCAAATACCGAACTCGATGACATTGAGTTCTTCGACGGCATACCGGACGTAGGCAGCAGTGACGACATAGTAGTTCTGCCAGAGGATTGGTTCGCCTACTTGAGTCGCGGCGGGCAGCTGGAGAGCGACGACCCCATTAGCGACCTCACCGACGACCAACTCATGGAGTGGTTGGGTGGCCGCCCTGGGTTCGGCGCTGACATGTGCCGAGAGATGCAGCGCGCCGTGGACAAGTGGGTAGCCGAGATTGAGGCCAGCACGAGTAGCCACGATGTGCTGCGGGATGCCCAGTGGCGGGTATTTTGCTTGGCCGCCGAGGGGCACTCTGGTCTGCATGCCGCGCTGAAAGCTATCGGCGGGGCAGGGTGGGCCGACGCACTAGCCAAGCGCGACAGCCCGGAAACGCTGAACTCAGAGATGGGTCGCAGCATCACCGGCGCGCTCAGCAAGATCCAGCCGCGCTATGTGAACGAGGACGGCCAGCCGCTGGGCGTACCGGACGACCGATGCGCGGTGGACACGAGCAAGTGTGATGTCGATGGGTGGGCTAACCGGCTAGACGACGAGGACCGTGCAGCCGAAGCCGAGTTGGAGGCGGATGGCTCGCCGTCGTGGGCCCCGGTGAACGTCGGTGATGCCCGCCGCGGCGTCGGTGCCACGCCGCCAACAATTCTCAAGCGTTCTGACGGCGCGAGCCTGTTCTATCCCGGCAAGACGCATTCCGTGCACGGTGAGTCCGAGTCAGGCAAGTCATGGCTGGTTCAATGCGCCGCAGCGGAGCGTCTGCTGGCGGGCGAGGATGTGCTCTACATCGACTTTGAGGACGAGGCCGGGGCAGTCGCGGAACGGTTGGTCTTGCTCGGCGTGCCCGCCGAAGTGGTCGAGGACGCCACAAAGTTCGTGTATGTCCACCCCGAGGAACCGCCGACGACCGATGCGGAACGGGCGGCATTCGACGGACTCTTGAGCCGCAGGTATGCATTGGCGGTCATCGACGGAGTTACCGATTCGATGGGTGTGTTCGGCCTGTCAACAAAGGACAACGACGACGTTGCGCAATGGCAGCGGGCACTACCCAAAGCGATAGCTCGACTCACCGGCGCAGCGGTGGTGTGCGTGGATCACGTGACCAAGGACTCCGACAGCCGGGGCCGGTTCGCTCTGGGCGGCCAACACAAGATGGCCGGTCTCAGCGGCGCGGCATACCTCGTGGAGATGGAGCGGCCCTTCGCGGTGGGCCAGGCAGGCCGTGCCAGCGTGCGTGTGGGGAAGGACCGGCCCGGATTGGTTCGCGGCCTTGGTGGTCGGTGGCGAAAGACCGACCGCACCCAGCACGTCGCCGATTTGCACTTGGATTCGACGGACGCGAGCCAAGCGATCTGGTCGTTGGACGCACCGGGTGACGCCGGGCAAGCGACCGAGGTTGAGGACGGCAAGACCGCGAAGAAGCGGGCCAACTTCCGGCCGACGTGGTTCATGGAGCAGATCAGTCGCTACTGGGAAGAGACGGACGAGCCCGACGAACGGACCAGCAACAAGACCGTCAACGCGATGTGCCGAGAGCGCAAGGAGCAAGGCAAGACCCAGCATCGTGATCTATGGCGATCGGCAGTTAAAGCATTGATTGACGAAGGGTTTGCGAAGACAGAAACCGGTGCGCGCGACAGTGAGATTCATGTCGTTGTGAAGCCGTATCGACAAATTGAAGACCCGTTGAGCGACGAGTATTCCGACGCGGCTGCAGTCGGAGTGCACAACTGGCGACACAAGTTAAGCGACGCCGAGAGCGCCGAATCGGGGGAGGAATCGTGACTGCGCGGACTGCGCGACGACTGCGCGAAACCGCGCGGACGGCGCAGAGGGCGAGCGACTACGCGAACGACTGCGCGGACTGCGCGGCCCCCGTAGGGGCGCAGTCGCTCAGTCGCGCGGTCGCGCGGTCGGGTCGGCGCGGACCTTCTGAACGAGACGAACACCGCGCAGTCGAGCGGTCGAAGGGAGCCGACTCATGAGCACCGTCTACACCCCGACCGAAACACCGTACTTTTTGCAGCCGCAGAGGCGAAGTCGGCGGGGCCACCCAACGCGGCCACCGCGAAATCCCAACCGGGGCTTGCCTTGCCCGCCCGAGGCCGGTTGGCGACCGGGCGAACGATGAGGAGGAAACGAGAATGAATGAAACCGATAGCAGCCGCGACCGCAATTTGACCTATAGCAACTTGCGCGTGCGGCCTTACAGCGAAGAATGGTGGGCTGCCCGCGAGAGCGGGGCACCACGGTGTACCGCGCACAAGACGGACCAGAGCGGCCAGCGGTGCCAACGTCCCGCCGCATTCGGAGGCACGGTCTGTCGGCACCACGGTGGCGTCGCCCCACAGGTTCTCGCGAAAACACGGGAAGCGATGGCCCTTGCGGCGTACCACAATTACCGCAACGAACAAGAACTGGCGGATTCTGCACAGAACGAGCAGGTACGGCTCAACGCCAATCGCGACCTTCTCGACCGCGCAGGCCTATCGGCGAAAACCGAGGTGGCCGTGGAGGTCAAGCAACCATACGAAGAACTGCTAGATCACGTAGCTCATGTGACCAAGCAACAGCACGAGGCTTGGAAGCGCGGGGAGTTCACCCCCGCCCCGGCGCCACAGCAGGCCTTGCCGCCCGCCGACGACGGGATCTTGGACGCCGAGGTCGTGGAGGACGCACACGAGCGCCCACCGGATTCCACGCCTCGCGGGCGGGAAGCCCCGTTCTGGGCCGAGGACACAGGCGAGCCGCCGCAACGTGCGCTAACCACAGCAGAGGCCGCAGCCGCCGACGCGGCCGCAGCGAACCGGGCCGCAGCGGTTAACCGTGGAAGTAAACGGCCTGGTGAGAGAGGCAGACGGGGTAGCTGAGGTGGCGTACCCTCGCCGCTAGACCTAAGGGTTCAGCGGCCTACCTGGTCGCGGGCCTGCGGGCGAACGCCGACGAGAGGAACCGATGTGGAGAACGTGCAATATCCCGCCGATTGGCTCGCTGAGGGCGGGCCACCATTCGAGTCACTGGGGCTGCGCCAGCTACCCGCCCCGCTAGATGACTACGCCGCGATCACCCTCGTCCGCGACGGCGGTGCGTGGAAAGTTGTTGCCGGAGAGTCCAACACAGTGCTCGCTGAGGCTGACTACGACAGCATCATGGAGTATCTAGCGACCTACGCGTGGCACGTGGAGCACGCCGAGCAGAAGGCCGCGAAGTCATGAAACTGGTTGCCTATCTGCGTGTCTCGACCATAGAGCAAGCCGACAAGGGCTATGGGCTCGATGTTCAGCGTGAGGCCATCCGCAAGGCGGCGAAGTCTCTGGCCGCTAAGGTCGTGGCCTGGCCGGCTGATGAGGGCAAGAGTGGCGCGCTCGATGCGGCCGACCGCCCCGGCCTACTCACCGCCCTGGCGCTCATCCGCGACGGCAGAGCGGACGGGCTGATCGTGCGCGACCTCGACCGGTTGGCCCGTGCGGTGAGCGTGCAGGAGGCCGTACTGGCGGAAGTCTGGGCCAGCGATTCGGGCGGGGTGTTTACTTCTGTTCCGCCGCAGGAAGTTCCGCGCGACGACCCCGACGACCCGATGCGGACGGCCATGCGCCAGATGCGTGGGGTGTTCCACGAGTTGGACCGGCGACTCATCGCCAAGCGACTCCGCGACGGCCGCAACGCCAAGGCGGCGAACGGTGGGCATGCCACCGGCTCACCACCTTACGGCTGGCGGGTCGACAAGCCCAACCCGGCGAATCCACACGGCGCGCTTGTCCCGGTGCCCGTCGAGCAGGCCGCGTTGGCCCGTATGCGAGCGCTACAGGCCGCGGGCTACTCGACCCGCGAGATTGCCCGCTTGCTCGCTGATGAGGGCCACCCGACCAAGCGCGGCGGTAGGTGGACTAGCCCCGTCGTCGCACGGATTCTGGCCCGCGCCAACACGCGAGGTACCGCCGCATGAGCCCACGACCCCTAATCGTGCGCACACCGGACGGGCGCAAGGTCGCCGTGCCGCCTGCCCCACGGCACAACGGCGCGCCCCCGCCCCAGCAGGCCACGGACGGCCACGACGGCGGGCCGGAACCCACACCCCCGCATCGCCGGGGTCAAGGCCGGGGCAGGGCCAAGCTCACCGACGACGAGGTGCGCAAAATTCGCGCCGACTTCGCGGCGGGTAAGTGGGGCCGGAAGGACTTGGCCTACATCTACGGCGTGAGCCCGTGCGTAATCGGCAACGTCTTGAACGGCAACAGCTACACCCACGTGGAGGACGAAACTACAACGGAGGCGACATAAAATGGCGCATATGCGAGTACGAGAGACCAAGCGGCGCAACAAAGGCAAGCCGGTGCTCGCCTACGATGTTGTATGGACTGAGCCAGTTCGCGACCACTTCGGGGTGCCGGTACCGGAGAACCCCGACCGTCCGAACGGCCCGAAGCGGATGCGCCCCCGACAGGAGACCTATGCCGTCCGCGCGATCGCGCAGGCACGGGTCGATGAGTTGAACGCGGCGAAACACACCACGGGTACGTCGGCGCTAGCGGACACGAAGGCGAAGGGTGAGCAGCCGTTCGGCTTCTACGCGAAGGGCTGGTTGCAGCAGCAAGAGGTCAAGGCGGCGAGTGGAAAGCTCAAGCGCGACACCGTGGACGAGTACGCGCGGCAGCTGCGGACGTACGTGTTGCCGATGCTCGGCGGGATGGCGACAGCGAGCATCAGCCCGGCCCGCGTGGAGGAACTACTAGCGGCCCTCGTGCGGCAGACCTCCCGCCAGGGCGACCGTAAACCGTTGACCCCTGGCACCGTTAAGCACATCTGGGACGTAACGCGGCGGGTGTTTAAGTACGCCCGCCAGCACGGCGCGATAGCGGCGAACCCGTGCGAGGCGGTGGACTTCTCAACGACCCGCGCGACCGGTGACCTTGACGGCTTCGAGCACAACCCACTCACCGCCGAACAGGTTGGCCAGCTGTCCGCCGCAATCGCGGGTGAAGTGCCCGGTCTGCCCGCTTACCCGGTGTACGGGCTCATGGTCGAGTTCATGGCCTACTCAGGTCTGCGCGCAGCGGAGGTTAGCGGCCTGGAAGTTGGCGACGTCGTGTTACCCGGTGCGGGGGATAGCCGGTGCACGGTGCGAGTGCGCCGAACCAAGGAACGCAAAGCGGGACAGTGGGTTACGGGCACGCTCAAGAGCAAGCGATCCCGCCGAGATGTGAAGCTGCCGCCTTGGTTGTCGGCGAAGTTTGTTGACTACGTGCAGAAGACACACCCGCGCAGCGACGAGCCGACCGCGCCACTTTGGCCATCCCGGAAGAACGGCGGCGGGTACCGGGCGAAGGGACAGCGGTACGCGGTGCCGCTGGATTGGTCCCAGCCGTTGGCGATGGGCGCGTTCTACGACACCATCTTCAAGCCCGCACTAGAAGCTGTCGGATTGCCCGCTAGTCGGCCCGCTACAGCGACGAAACCCGCCGTGCGGGGTACCCGGCTGCACGACCTCCGGCACACATTCGCGGTGATGCATCTCAGCGAGGGAACGCACTTCATGCGGGTGAGCCAGCTGCTTGGGCACGCGACCTACACGCTCACCCTCGACACGTACGGCGATTGGATCCCGGCAGAGCAGTATGCCGATGACCTCCCAGAGCCACCCGCCCCGGTTGAGCCAACGGTGACGCCGGACAACGTCGTGCAGCTGTTCGGTCGGAAGTCTAGTTAGCCCTTGGGTTCCGGTTCCTGGTCTGGTTCCGGTTCGGGCCGTGGGTCAGCGGTATCCCCGGCGTTCCAATCGAATGGGCTTGGGCGGCGATACGGGTTTTGGGACACATGAGGGGGCGCGTAGAAAAGGTCGGGATGCTTCTCAGGAGTGATTACAGGCTCAAACGTTTTGGGTGTGCGCTCGGGTAGAGAGTGTGGGCTGATCTTTCTCTGTGCAGCGAACTGAAACTGGAGTTGGGTCGTGCTGAGGTGCGTTGTTGCCTTGCAATATCTTTTGTAAGCGAGACTCGCGTAAAACTCTGCCTCTGCCAAGCCGTCCTCGCCTTTCCCGCGCTCTATTCGGTCGTAGTTGGCGACAAGGTACCGGTGGTACTGGACGAATGCCGGCTCAACGAACTCCCCGGCTTGGCGGACTTCCTGTAACTCCATATACAGCTCAGTCTCACCAAGCAATTGCAGGTCGTAGGCGAGCGGAGCAACTTTGTCAACTGCAGCTTGGGCCGCGCGCATGTGCTCATCAAAAGCGTCGTCAAAGTCTTCCGGGTTGAGCAGCTTGCGGCTCACTCCGGCGGCCTCGTTGTAGTAGTGAGCGATCTCCCGTGAGACCCGTACTGCTTCGGAACAGATCCGCAGCAGGTTGTCGCGATGCCATTTGTCGCGTTCGCGTTCGTCGGCCGCGGTGATGGCCTTTTCGTTGGTGCCATTGCTCATCCGCACGCCGATAAACGCCACTGCCGCGACTATTACCGAGGCAACCAAACCGACGAGCGGTGGCACATACGGCTGCCACCAGTCGGTTTGGTTCATGATCTCGACTTGCAACGTGTTATCAGGAATCGGTATCCGCCGCCCAATCACGGGCTC
The DNA here is from genome assembly GCF_000243415.2 of Mycolicibacterium tusciae JS617. The sequence continues at coordinate 552,416 of NZ_KI912270.1, read as the reverse complement.
AATCGTCGCACTGTTCGCCGACGCATATGTCCTCCCGCGCCGTACCGCGAGCAAACACGAGGAATCCGGCGAGAATCCGGCGACCGGGGGCGTTGCTGAGCCGTACCGCACCCGTACCGGTGACGTACTGTAAACGCACGAGATTTGCAGGGAGAGTTGCAAAGAATGCGGCCCGCGAGCGGAATATGCACAGGTCGCGGGAGTTTGCTGAGCGGCGGGCCGTCCGGACTTAAAATCCGCACAGTGTGAGTTCGAGTCTCACTGGGGGCACTCGCCAAGGACTTCGTAGCGGAAAGCGTCACCGTCGTGATCGAGTGCCCGCCTCAGAAAGGGTACTGAGAGACGGTGCTGGCATCCGCTTCCAGTGCGGCGTTCCCGACGAAGACGTTGTCGTAGCCGTCGAGCTTGGTCAGCGACTCGTAGCCTGGGACGTTCAGGTTGGTGCCGGCCTCGATCGGTTGTCCCTGTGCGAGCATCAGAGCGATCTGAAGCGCCGCTTCGCCTGCCATCGCCGGATCCCAAAAGAAGATCCTGTCGATCGCTCCGTCGGCGAGGTACTGGGCTGCCACGGCCGGTACCGCCGTACCCATCACGCAGATCTCGTTCGCCAACCCCGCCTCCCGCACGGCACGTGCGATGCCCGGTGTATCGGTGCTGCCCGACCCCTGAAAGCCCTTGATATTCGGGTACTTCGACAGAACCATCTTGGCGTTTTCGTAGGCGGTCTGCTCGTTGTTGAAGCTTTCGATCGGGCCTTCTACACGGGTCATGCCGGGGAACTGGTCGACCTGCATGTCGTATGCGGCGTCCACCCACTGCATGTGGGTCGTCGCGGACAGGCTCTGGACGAACTGGACGTAGGTTCCCTGCCCACTCATGCATTGGGCGAGGCTCTGGACGATCTGCCTACCGAAGGCTGCGTTGTCAAAGGCCTCGATGTCGACGTCGACGTTCTGAATTCCGGTGGCTTCGTGCGAGACAACTTTGATGCCCTGGGCGCGGGCCTGACCCAGGACGTCCTCCAGCGAGTCCAGTGAGTTGGGCACCACGGTGATGGCGGTCGGGCGACGCGGGATCAGGTCCGCCACGATTTGAACCTGCTTCTCCGGGCTGGTGTCGTCGCCGCCCTCCTGGCTCGTCTGGACTCCGGTGCGTTTCGCGAAGTTCTGGTCGCCCACGGCCATCCGATTGAACCAGGGGATTCCTTCGATCTTGACGACGTTCACCATCGTCATGTCCGTCGGGTCCGGAGACGTGTCGGCGGTGGTGGTCGGCCCGGCAATCAGCGTGACCGTCACGCCTACCGCGCTGAGAAGGGCGGTTCGCCTACGTCGCATCGATGACTCCATTCCATGGGCCGGGCGGGGCTGAGAAATCCAGACTCGTCTACTTGGTCCCGGTAAGCGGGGGATTGGGCCATCCTCCGGTTTGGGGCGACATCAGCAGTTGATCTCCGCGGCGATAGTGCATCGACAAATTCGCGAGTTTCCCTCCCTCGCTACCGTTGCCGTTCGCTCGACTTCGCCCGTCAAGACTCGCACCCGATTCCGTCGTTGTTGTTGTCGAGACCGTAGATGTCATTGCCGGCGACAGTGACCGGGCCATCAACGTAGGCCGGACCGTTGCCGCTACCGCTGGCGCAGTCGACGTCACTGGCGATCGGTACGCAGGCACCCGAATAGTTAGAGTCGCAGTTGGATCCTTGCTCACGAAGTGGCGCGGCGTTGGCTGCCGGAGCGAAGGCCAGCCCCACGGCAAAACCAATTGTCAGTACTGTCAATTTGCCCACGGCCGCGAACAGTAGCTCACCTGCTGCCGTCGTTGTCATGTTTCGACTAGTTGACAACCGCAGAACGGCACCCACCGGCACGGCGGGGGTCAGGCCACGGATACGGTGTGTCAGCTGTGGGCCATGCGGCGATGTGACTGCACCAGCGCACTGAAACGCACGTAACCGTGCACGAGGTCTGCCGCTGGGGCTAGCCGTCTGCGTTGGGCGAGATCCTGCTCAGCGAGTCGCTCTACGAAATGAGTGACAATCCAGCCCGCACCGCATAAGGCCAGCGCAGCACCGAACTGCAGTGGCGTCCCTACGAGCATTGCGACCAAAGCCAAAGTGCCCGATACAAATGCAACTGCGACCGCACATGCGTGCACTGCGGAATATCCGTGTCGTCGAGCGTCCCGGGGTTCAATAACTGTCATTGCCATTTCCTCCGGTGATATTGGTTCCCCGAAATCGGCAGTACCAAACAACATCGGTGTAATTCGCGACGTTTCTCCTGTCGGTGACATGGCCGTGCACCCCCAAGGAACGGCGCCTAGCGTCGAGGGCGACCGTTCGTCAGATGCGTCAGGAGGCGATGCGTGCCCTCGGAGGTTCAGCATAGGTATGTCGTGATCGGAGCCGGGGCGATCGGGGGGACCATCGGAGGGGTGTTGGCCCGCGCCAATGCTTCTGTGCTCCTTGTGGCCCGCGGCCGCAACGCCGAAGTACTTGCAGCCGATGGGCTGACGCTGCACACGCCCGACGGGACCTTTCACGTGCCGGTTGCGGTCGCCTCAATCAAGGAGGTGCGGTTGACCCAGGCTGACGTACTGGTCTTTACGACGAAGACCCAGCAACTCGATGCCGCGCTGCGCGAATGGGTCGACCGCCCGGTCGCCGCCGCGGACGGCACCGTCGCCACTGCGGGGGAGTGCCTGCCGGTATTGACCGCGCTCAATGGTGTTGCCGCAGAGGAGCTCGCGCTGCGCTATTTCGCCCGCGTCTACGGAGTCTGCATCTGGTGCCCGGCCGCGCACATAGAGCCCGGCGAGGTGATCGTGCGCTCCTGGCCGGTCGTCGGTCAGTTCCACATCTCGCGCTGGCCCGCGTCCATCAGCACGGCGCAGGACGCCGACTTCCTAGCGGCACTGCAGACATCGTGGTGCCAGGCGGGCATCAACGTACGGCTGCCTGAAGACGTGGCTCCATGGAAGTACAACAAGCTATTACTCAACCTCAACAACGTCATCCGCGCGCTGGCCCAGCCGGGAGCCGACGTGGACTGGCTGCGTGACGCGGTGATTCGTGAGGGCGAGGACGCATTGCGACGTCTGGGAATCGAATTCGTGCCGTTCGAGACGTCCACCGCCGCACGTGTCGACGGCCCAACACCACGGCCGGTGCCCGGATTCAGCAGTACACCAGGCGATTCCACATCGCAGTCGCTGCGTCGCCGTACGGGCAATGTCGAGACTGACTACCTCAACGGTGAGATCGTGCGACTGGCACATCGTGCGGGGACCTCGGCTCCGGTGAATGCCGCGTTGACTCGGACGGCTCGTGCGGCGGCCAGCGGTGGCATGAGTCCGGGTGGTTACACCGCCCAACAGCTGGCCGATTTGGTCAATCACTCGAGCTAGTGTCGACGGTCGGCGATGTGGGCCACTGACGGACGCGTTACTTATGCATTCTTTATCGGGCGTTCAATAATTGGCTGTTCTCTGTGTATTCAATGGTTCGACCGGCGTATTACGTTGCACCGTGTCAGCATTAAGCCATGGGGGCTTTTCGAATCGTTGGTGTTGTCAGTGCTGTAGCAGCGCTATCTGCGCTGCTGCAAAGCGCTGCTCTGGCGGCCGCACACGCGGCACCATGCCCCGACGCCGAGGTGATATTCGCGCGTGGCACGACCGAGCTGCCTGGCGTCGGTCCGACGGGGGATGCATTCGTCAACTCACTGCGCTCACAAGTCGGCGCGAAGTCGGTTGAGGTGTACCCGGTGAATTACCCCGCCACCACTGACTTTAGAACCGCCGTCGACGGAATCAACGACGCCCGCGCACGCATCCTCGCCACGGCCGCCTCCTGTCCTGACACCAAGATGGTGCTCGGCGGATTCTCGCAGGGCGCAGCGGTCATGGGGTTTGTCACGGCTGATGCTGTGCCCGACGGGGTTTCGGCTTCGACCGTGCCGGCGCCGATGCCACTCGACGTCGCCGACAAAGTCGCAGCTGTGGCGCTGTTCGGGAAGCCGTCGGCGCGCTTCATGCGTGCGATCAATGACCCGCAGATCGTGATCGGCCCGAACTACGTCGACAAGACCATCGACCTGTGTGTCGACGACGACCTGGTGTGTGACCCCGATGGCAGGAGTTTCGGCGTGCACAGCCGCTACCCCGAGGTCGGGATGGCGAACGAGGGCGCGACGCTAGCCGCGCAGAAGCTACAGGCGAGTTGGGCGGCTGATGCGGCAACGGACGCGCCCGCTAGCCCGGCTCCGGCTCCGGCTCAGCCTCCGGCACCCGCGCTGCTGTCTGTGCCCGTCACAGGCGAAACCCGGCCGTCCCATGGCGGGGGTCCGGCGCCCCGGTCGCCCGGTCCCGCACAGGCGGCACCCGTGTTACCCGGCCCGGCGCCGATCGCACCGTAGCTCCTGCCATCCCGAGGGAAATCCGTGGTCGAGACACGACCGTGGACTGGCGACCCTGTCTGGCTCTCCGACGTCTTACGGGCCGAGGGTGTCAGGCTCGTCGAATACCCCGGCTGGCGCGACCGCGGCCACGGAGATTTCAAGGACATCCGCGGGGTGATGGTGCACCACACCGGATCGGACACCGCCAGCGCCGCCTCCATCGCGGAGGGCAGGCCCGATTTGGCCGGTCCGCTGTCGCAACTGCACATCGCGAGGGACGGCACCGTGACCGTGGTGGCGGTCGGGGTCGCCTGGCATGCCGGCGCCGGTATGTATCCGTGGCTGCCGACCAACATGGGCAACTGGCAGATGATCGGAATCGAGTGCGTCAGCAGCGGAACCAGCCCGACAGCGCCGCACCGGACGAACTGGCCCGCGGCGCAGTATGACGCGCTCGTTCAAAGCTGCGCCGCGATCAACCGGCGCCTCGGGCAGAACGCCAGTCGCACGATCGGGCACAAGGAGTATGCGGGCCGCGCGCAAGGCAAGTGGGATCCCGGTGCCATCGACATGAACATCTTGCGCGCCGACATTCAAGCCCGCATCGACGGCATCGTCGGCCCTGCCACCGCTGCCGCCTTGAATCTGAGGGTGGTGCCACCCGCAGAGCTGTTACTCGCGACCGACCATGAAACGGACTGAGGTCCCGGCGACCGTCGCGAGTGCATCGCGCCGAGCCCGGATCGATCGGCGGTAGAATCCTCTACATCATCTGTCGGACAAAGGGATTCGTGATGGCTGTGATACTGAGACCCGGCGAGGACAACGATCTTGTTCGGCAGCTCCAAGCCCGGCTGAACCGCGACTACCCACGCTATTCCCAACTGGTCGTCGACGGTATCTACGGGCCGGCCACCACCGCGGTGGTCTTTTTCAGAGCATTTCCCCAGACAACGCTTCGGATTTCCTCAGGTGGCGAACGCACAGTGGGGTGATGACCGCCTCGATAGGAGCCTGGCGAAGTGCGCTCGCCACGGTGTTTGGCGCCATCCTGCTTGGCGCGCTGTCCATCAGCAGTGAAATCGTGCACCCCGTCGCCTCAATGGCCGCCTTCGCGACCACCATCGCGGTCGTCGGAGTGGCGCTGATCGGTTGGGAGCACGTCGTGGCCAAAGCGGAGTCGGCGGGCCTGGTCAGCACACGCGAGAGTGAGCCGCGCTAACTTCACATTCGGCGCCGCCGCCGGATCGGGACCGAGACTCCTTGGCGACTGCTACTGTGCATCGCAAATTCCGTGGTGAGGAGCCCCGATGGCTGATGTGCTGGCCGGCATTCGCCAGAAGTTGCAGCAGGTATCCGAGTCGGGGCGCGCGGCCAAACGACTCGTCGACACCGGAATCATCGACCTGAAGGACCTTGGTTCCGGTGTTCAGACCGCCAAGCTCGCACGCGTCTACGGACCGCAGGCCACGATGGCGATCCAGGGTGGTCGCAAGTACGCGACGCTGCCCGCCGTCGTCGACGAGCGTGGGACGTTGACGTACAAGCAGGTCGATGACCAGTCGTGGGCGTTGGCACGCGGCCTGCAGCAACTCGGTGTCACGGCGGGCTCGGTCGTCGGGGTGCTGTGCCGCGACCACCGCGGTCTCGTCATCACCATGGCCGCCTGCGGCAAGGTCGGCGCCCGGATGGTGTTGATGAACACCGGTTTCGCCAAACCTCAGTTCGCGCAGGTGTGCGAGCGCGAGAAGGTGACCGTGGTACTGCACGACAGCGAGTTCCTCGGTCTGCTCGACGCGCTGCCCGCCGACCTGCCGCGTGTGCTGACCTGGGTGGACGACGGAGTTGAGCCGCCCGCAGGTGTTCGGACGCTCGACGACATCATCGCGACGAACTCCACCGAGCCGCTTCCCCCGCCGAATAAAGCGGGTGGGTCAGTCATCCTCACGAGCGGCACGACCGGCCTCCCCAAGGGAGCGCCGCGGGATACGGTGTCCCCACTCGCCACGGCGCAGATCGTCGACCGAATCCCGTTCCCGCGCAAGGGAACCATGGTCATTGTTTCGCCCATCTTCCACAGCACCGGGTGGGCCACCTACACGGTCGGCGCAGCTTTGGGCAACAAGGTCGTGACCGCCAGACGGTTCAAGGCAGAGGGCGCGTTGAAGCTGATCGCCGACCACAAGGCCGACATGCTGGTCGCGGTCCCGACGATGCTGCACCGGATGGTCGAGCTGCCGCCCGACGTCATAGCCAAGTACGACACGTCGTCGCTGAAGGTGATCCTGATCGCCGGGTCGGCCCTGAGCCCCGACCTTTCCAACCGGGTGCAGGACACATTCGGCGATGTTCTGTACAACATGTACGGCTCCACCGAATGCGCTATCGCCACCGTCGCAACCCCCGCTGAGCTGCGCGCCGCACCCGGTACCGCCGGGCGTGCTCCGGTGACCTGCGAGGTGGTGCTGTACGACGAGCACGATCAACGGGTCGAGGGCGCGAACCGTCGCGGTCGGATCTTCATCCGCAACGGCGCACCGTTTTCCGGATACACCGACGGTCGCAACAAGCAGATTGTCGACGGCTACATGGCCAGCGGCGACATGGGTCATTTCGACGATAACGGGCTGTTGTTCGTGGATGGCCGCGACGACGACATGATCGTGTCCGGCGGCGAGAACGTCTTTCCGCAGGAAGTGGAGAATCTGCTCGAAGAACGCGACGACGTGGCCGAGGTGGCCGTCGTCGGTGTCGATGACGTCGAGTTCGGAAAGCGGTTGCGCGCCTTCGTTGTCTCCGAGCCGGGTGTTGCATTGGACGCGGCAGAGGTCAAGCAGTTCGTGAAAGACAACCTAGCCCGGCACAAGGTGCCTCGCGATGTGGTTTTCATCGACGAGCTACCCCGAAACGCCACCGGAAAGCTGCTGCGCCGGGTCCTGGTTGAAATGGATGTCGAAGCCTGAGTTCTTGCCGGGAGGATAGGAAAGTCTTCCCGAGGCGGAGGTGCAATCTGGCTCGCCGGGGATTACGTCATCGCTACGTGGCCGCGACTATTCCTTGAGACAGGTTCGACCCCCAAACAACGACAAACCAACGGGAGACCACCATGAGGACCCTTCACCTTGGACTTCTAGTCAGTGTGTCCGCCATCGCGATCGGCCTGGGAACTGCCACCGGAGTGGCGTCAGCCGACGAGGCGGCTGTGGCTAACACTCCTTCGTCAGCGACGGCACCGCCCGCGGAACACGCCGATCAGCGGCCCAAGCCGGCTCCTGCTCCTTCGCCAAGCAAGAGGCCCTCTAGTTTCGGTTTCGGCGCGCAGACGATCATGACGGCGACGAACCACTTCACGACTGGGTGAACTTCAGCAGCACAACACAACAGGTGGCAGCGGCCGTCCGTTACTAAGTCGTCCGGTGTCGCTCAGCGGCCGTAACGGTCGACTTTTCGCTCTGAGAGTGATCACATTCTCCGAGACATGAAAAGGGGGCCACCATGGCCAACATCGACCTGAAGCTCGAGATCGTCGTCATTCCCGTCTCGGACGTGGACCGCGCCAAGGAGTTCTACGCGCAGCTCGGCTGGCGCCTCGATGCCGATTTCGACAGCGGCAACGACTTTCGCGTCATCCAGTTCACGCCACCGGGCTCGGGCTGTTCGATCATCTTCGGCCGCAACGTCACCGCCGCGCCGCCCGGTTCGGCACAGGGCCTGTATCTGGTCGTCTCCGATATCCAGGCCGCCCGCGCCGAGCTGCTGGACAGGGGCGCCGATATCAGCGAGGTGTTCCACGACTCCGCCGGGGAGTACGCCGGTCCGGACGAGCCCTACCTGTTCGGGCGGCTTCGCGTCGGTGGTCCGGCGGCCGAAAGCTACCACTCCTTCGCGTCGTTCGGTGATCCCGACGGCAACGGCTGGCTGCTTCAGGAGGTGACGACGCGTGCGCCCGGGCGCATCGACACCGAGACCACCTTCGCCTCCGCCGCCGACCTTGCTGGCGCGCTTCGTCGGGCCGGGGTCGCGCATGGAAAACATGAGGAGCGCAACGGCGGTCAGTACGACGAGAACTGGGCGGACTGGTACGCCGAATACATCGTGCGTGAGCAATCAGGTGAAGAACTCCCGCAGTGAGTCTGCCAGTGTCTTGAGCAGAATGTGCAGAAGTACGACATTGCGCGTTGCGTGGCTTGTGCGCACAAGCGCGACGTCGGATGCACCCTCCAATAACTTTCAAGGCGTGATCCGGTCGAGGTTCACCTCGACGCCGGAACGCAACGACATTGGCAGGGAGACAACATGTTCGCGACTTTGGAAGCAGTGCCGACAGTGGGTTATCTCGAGCGGACGGTCATCACGAGCGACGGCGTGCGGCTGGCGGTTCGTGACTTCGGCTCCGGCGCGAACGTGGAGCGCACCGTCGTCCTGCTGCACGGCCTCTGCCTGACGCAAGACAGCTGGGCAGCCCAGATCCGCGATCTTGTCCAACGGTGGGGCAACTCGATACGTATCGTCACCTACGACCACCGCGGACACGGCAACTCGTCGTCGACGCCCATGCGCTTTTAACGGATCGACCGGTTCGCCGCCGACCTGGCCGACGTGCTTTCCGCGCTGAACGTGGCCGGACCGGTGACGATCGCCGGTCATTCGATGGGTGGCATGCGGCTCTGAAATGGGACGTCCCGCCGATGATCGACCGGTCGACCCGAGCGGGCTCGTCCTGATCGCGACCGCGGCGGGCAAGCTCGCCGAGCGAGGAATCGGCCGCCTGATCTCCACACCTGCGACCGAACTGTTGTACGACATGGTCGAGCGTGCGCCGAGGTTCGTCACGTAGCGGGCGATCAAGGCGGTGGCACGATCACTAAGCGAAGCCATGTTGGCGATGCCGGGCCTCGATGCAGGCGCGCGGACTGGACTGACAGCGCTGCCGAAGAACTCGTTGAAGACTGCAGCAGGATTTCCCTGCACATGCACACCCCGTCCGCCGGGCACATGCGTCTGCAAGAGACACCGCAGTTCGTCAGCACCGCAATCAATCGCGCGCTGTCCGGAAGGCGTTGCGCCCAGAACCGACTCGCGACGGCTTCGTAGGCATTGCGCAGATCCGTCGTACGCTGGTAGGTGTCGACCAAGAGACTGCGGATTGCTGCCCTGCTCTTCGCGGTGATCGCTCTCATCGCGGGAGCGCTTCAGCTCGCCGCGTTTGTAGCGACTGAGAATGGGCCACGCCATCTCGTGCTCGCGATCTTCGCGCTAGGTGTTGGCCTCAGCGTATTGATCGCATTATGGCGAGCTCGCAAGTAATTTCAGCGCGCGCTAGCGGGTGCTGACGCTCGATCTATCCCGAATCCCCATCACCGGACGCGTCGGTGTTCTCGCCGCGAGTCCCACCGCCGACCGTGGCCTTCGTTATGCGCCCGGTGGCATCGCTGACACCCTTGGTGATGTCGCCGATGGAGTCGCGAATGTGTTGACGGGTATCGGAGATTGTCCGTCGTATCGAGCCAATGCCGGGCGAATCGATGTTGGGGCCGGATTCGTCGCTGTCCGTCGACGGATTCACGCTGCCTCGCCGGAACCTGAACCGCGGACGTGGCGTGTCCGTCATGTCGTCTGCGGCTGGGGTGGCCGGCGTATCGGTCAGCGCGCCATCCTCGAGGGTGGCACCGTGCGGCGAGGTGGGTGACACTGTCGGCGCAACAGCGTTGACAGTCGTCTTTTTGGCGTTCTGATCGGGCACCGCGTTCGCGGGGGGCGGAGTCGCCGAACTTAGTTCGCGCAAACCTGGACTGTCCCCGGCGGCCTCGATCGCGGCCAGCACATCGCCCGCATCATTGAGGGGTCCCAAAGCGGTAAGGCTGCCCAAGTTGATTGACCCGACGAGTTGTTCGAGGAGATCGACAACGAGGCCGAGCGGATTGTCGCGGTACGACGGCGACGGATTGTTGAGACCTGGAATCCCGCCGTGGAAGAACGCGTCCTGGGTTCCGCCGACTAGAGCTCTGGCGAGGTCTGTCGGAACCGCTTCCCATTTGATGTTCTCCGGGAAGCTGAAGAATGGCATGGCTTCTCCGCCGTTGCCACCGAAATTGGCACCGAAGTCCCGCTGGTAATCATCGCGGAAGTCGTCCGGGTCGGCGCCGTACTGAACGACGTTGGTGTAGCCGAGGTTTCCTAGCATGGTGATCGCCGGCTCAACAGCATCTGCAAACGGGTTGGTGATCGTCTGCCCGGTCAGGACGCTCAACACGTCAGTCGGATAGCGGAATGGCTCGAGCATGGGCTGCGCGCCGTTCTCGATCGTGAAGTACTGATTGAGTGCCTCGTACCTGTCCTCCAACTCCGGCCCGTTGGGGATATCGATATCGATTCCCGGGAACGTGTCACCCAGCAGGCTGGTGAGGACCGGGTCCAGTGTGAGGATCGATTCAGCCCTGGACAGATCGATGTTCGGGAGCGCGCCCGGAAGGTCGACGGTGAGGCCGTCGCCGATAAGTGCGGACCCGAAGTTCCCGACCATGTTGGCTACCAGCGGATTGAGAGTTTGTAGTCCGACCCCGCTGAGATCGGAGCCGCGCACGATGTACGTCGGGAAGGCGAACGCTGACGCGTTGTTGAGCAACGTGACCGGGTTCGGCCACGCCGCGAAGTCGGATAGCGGATCGTTCTGCAAGCCGACGTCGACCTTGACCGGAACCAGCACTGCGTTGCCGTCGGTCTGGACCTCGAAATCATCGGTGGCAGTATCGATTCCAAACCGCTCGAAGAGGAACGCGAATCTGGCGGCGACACCGCCGTCGTTACGGCCCGGGTTCAGCGCCAACAGCATGGGCACGATCGTGACGCTTGATCCCGGCGCGGCGTCAGCCCCGTGCCGCCCGGTTGATTGGGAAGGTCGTCCTGGACCTGCTCGTAGGCCATGCCCGTGGCCAGCGCGCCCATGCCGAACGCAATCACCACCGGGAGACGGAGACTGACCAGATCGAGGTCGAGACTGCCCGTGATGGTCTTCGGTGGGCAGATTCTCGTGTCGGTGCAGCTTGGGATATATGCCGGGTTGGGGACCGTGACGGGGATATCTATGTCGCCGCCCGGTATGTAAGGCGTGCCGTTGATCTCGTCGGCGATGCTGGACGGCAGGGCCGGCACCCAGAACGGGTCGACGCCGATGATGCCGAGCAGGCCGAACGGCGACCCGGTCGTGATGACGTTGACCCCTGGGATATCCGGGATCGACTCCGCCGGCGAGGACAGGCCGAGGACGTCGAGTTGATCGTCGAGCAATGCGGCGGAAGCCGGCGGCGCAAGGCCCAGCGTCATTGCCGTCGCAGTCACGGCTGCGCCCCCTGCCGCCGACGCTTTCTTGACGAATTTGTGCGCCCGCTTGGACGTGTGGTTCGACCTGGGCTTAGCCATTGCCTATGTCCCTCGTCCAAATGCGTCACAGCAAAGTGCTCGGAACATAACAGTCGGCAATACCTTGTGGCAAACTTTTCCATCCTCCCGTCATGCGTTCACGCAGACGTCAACTCGCCGATCGACAGAAGTTGCTGTCAATAGCAGGAATGGTGTTCCAGATTTGGGACCGACCCATTGCCGTGGGCTTACTCGGTCAAGGGTCGCCGAATGTGCAACGTAGATGAATTGCTGATACATCTCGGAACCGCCGATGCCTTAGCAGTCGAGCGCGTGGCTAGCGTCTGCGGCCGCTAATTGTTACGCGCGGGGCTGACGACAGGAAAGTTCTACGTGCAGCTGCGAGCGACTAGGTTTCCAGCTCGGGGTGTCGGTGAAAGCGGGGGCGGCGTTGTGATGGCATGGCCCGCGCCACCGAAATATTGCGATCACCACGCGCACAAAGGTGGCCAAGTCACTGTGATCTTGGACTGATGGATTCTCGTGAGCATCACCAACGCACCCGCCGAGGCGCACGACCCCCAGACCGTGACCCCGCAGGCTCGCACGGCGCTCTGGGCCAGCCTGGTCGGCACGACAATCGAGTGGTACGACTTCTTCCTCTACGCCACCGCGGCGAGCCTGGTTTTCAATCGGGCGTTCTTCCCCGACCAGTCCACGTATGTCGGCACATTGCTGTCGTTTGCGACGTTCGCGGTCGGGTTCGTGGTGCGACCGATCGGCGGCTTCGTCTTCGGCCATATCGGAGACCGCATCGGGCGCAAGAAGACGCTGGCATTCACCATGTTGTTGATGGGTGGTGCGACCGCCCTGATGGGCGTCCTGCCGACTGCCGCGCAAATTGGCGTTCTGGCGCCGATCCTATTGCTGCTCCTGCGAATTGTGCAGGGCTTCGCGCTCGGCGGAGAATGGGCCGGCGCAGTGCTGTTGGCCGTCGAACACAGCCCTACACGTAGACGCGGACTATTCGGCAGCGTCCCGCAGATGGGCCTGGCGCTCGGACTTGCGCTGGGCACGGGGGTCTTCGCGCTGCTACAGGTTGTCCTTCCCGACGAGGCATTCCTCGCATATGGGTGGCGAATCGCGTTCCTGTTCAGCATCGTGCTGGTGATCTTCGGCGTCGTGGTGCGGCTGAAGGCCAGCGAGACACCGGCGTTCGAGAAGGTACGTGACAGCAACGATCGTGCGACAGTGCCCCTTCGCGAGGTGTTCCGACCACCCTTCCTTAAATCGACTGTGCTGGGCATGCTTTCGCGATGGGCTGAGGGTGCGGCCTTCAACACCTGGGGTGTCTTCGCAATCTCCTACGCCATCGGAACCCTCAAGCTCGAAAAGGTCCCGGTGCTGGTCGCGGTCACGATCGCCGCCTTGTTGATGGCGGCGCTTCTGCCGGTTTCGGGGCTGCTGACCGATCGCTTCGGACCGAAGCGGGTCTACACCATCGGCATCGCGGCCTACGGCGTCGCGGTCTTCCCGGTGTTCGCACTGTTCGGCACCAAAGACATCGTGCTCTACTCGATCGCGATCATTCTGGTCTTCGGCGTCATCCACGCGGTGTTCTACGGAGCGCAGGGCACGTTGTATGCGTCGCTGTATCCGGCCCGGGTCCGCTATACGGGACTGTCGACGGTCTATCAGCTGTCAGGGGTCTACTCATCGGGTCTGACGCCGCTCATCCTCACCGCGCTGATCGGCGCATCGGGCGGATCGCCATGGCTAGCCTGCGGCTACCTTGTCGCCACGGCGATCATCAGCGTCGTTGCCACACTTGCGTTGAAACCCACTCCACTGCACCAGCTGTAGGTTGAGACCATGATGGTGCCCGGTGTCGCCGCCGATGACCCGAAGTTCGGATTGATTCTGGCGCTCACGATCAATGGCCTGGCGGTCAGTCGGTATCCCGATATGGTCCGGGTGTCCAACCTCGCCGAAGACTATGGTTTCCAATCGATTTGGCTGTGCGACCATTTCCTGACCACGAGTCCCGAGGACTACGTCCAGGACGCAGGCATCACGTCCGCGGGCGGCGTTCCGCAGAGCGCAACCGGAGCGCCCCCTGCATCCATGGCTCTCTTGGAAGGGTGGACGGCACTCGCGGCGCTGGCTCGTGACACCACACGCATCCGCCTGGGCACCAGCGTGTTGTGCAACTCCTACCGCCACCCCTCGGTGCTGGCCAAGATGGCAGCCACATTGGACGTCATCTCCGAGGGACGACTCGACCTGGGTTTGGGCGCCGGCTGGTTCAAGCGTGAATTCGAGGCATACGGTATCCCGTTTCCGCCGGCCGGAGAACGGGTTTCGGCGCTGGGCGAGGCGCTCGAGGTCATAAAAGTCATCTGGACGGAGTCAAATCCCGTATACGCGGGCCGGTTCTACACATTGGACGGCGCCATCTGCGACCCGCCGCCGGTGCAGAAGCCGCATCCGCCGCTGTGGGTGGGCGGCGAAGGCGACCGCGTGCAGCGGATCGCGGCCCACTCCGCCCAGGGCATCAACATCCGCTGGTGGTCACCCGAGAAGGTCATGGATCGAAGGCAGTATCTGGCCGATGCTTGCGCTGAGGTGGGGCGAGACCCCGCCACGCTGAGGCTCTCGGTCACTACGCTTCTCGCGCCCACCGAATCCGCCGAGCAGGAGGCGCGGGTCCGGCAGGAATTCGCCTCCATACCCGAGACCGGGCTGATCGTCGGCTCACCGCAGAAATGCATCGAGCGAATCAATGCATACCGCGAAGCTGGCATCGACTCGTTTCTGTTCACGATCCCGGACGTCGCCAGCTCGGACTACCTTCATACGGCCGGTCAGGAGATCCTCAGCGCGTTCAACGCGTAAGTGCACGTGATTGTGTAACCCGCGAATGCGTCGCCCGTCGCGGGTCGGGAATTTCTGTGTCGCCACAGCGTTGAAACCGCTCGTGACAGAGCAAGCGAAGCTGAGCCCCACCGACTGGGTCCGTGAGCAGACCGAGCGCATCCTGAAACAGGGCACCACCGACGGCGTCGAGGTTCTCGACCGTCCGATCGTCCTGTTCACCACGACCGGCGCCAAGTCCGGCGCGAAGCGCTATGTACCGCTGATGCGTGTCGAAGAGGGCGGCCGATACGCCATGGTTGCGTCGAAGGGCGGCGATCCGGCACACCCGTTCTGGTACTTCAATGTCAAAGCGAACCCCGAGGTGACGGTCCAGGACGGCGACAAGGTCGCCATCATGACCGCACGCGAGGTCGAGGGCGCTGAACGCGATCATTGGTGGAAGCTGGCCGTGGAGGCCTATCCGCCCTACGCCGAGTACCAGACCAAGACGTCGCGGCTGATCCCCGTTTTCGTCGTCGAATAACGGGACCGGCCGTCAGCCAGGCGCCACGGCGCTGAGGTTGGCGGCAACCTCGCGTTGCCAAATGTCGTTGGCGTGCGTGGTGTCCACCTCGATCTCGAATCGATCCGTCATATCGGGCGTGACATCGCCAAGGTCGACGTAAAACTGTTCGTACCACCGACGATGCTGGTAGACCGCACCGTCCTCCTCGGTCAGCAGCGGGTTCTCGATCCGCGTCTTGTGCTTCCAGATCTCGACATCCTCGAGGAAACCCTCACCGAACGAACGGCTCATTGCCGCAGCCAGTTTCGTGGCTTTATCGGCGGGCAACCCAGGTACCGCTTGCACGGCGACGCCCCACTGCAGCACGAACGAATCGTGGGTCACCGGATAGTGGCAGTTGATCAGCGCCACCTCGATGGTGAAGTCCGGTGCCACATCGTTGTGCAGCCAGTTGATCATGTACGCGGGGCCGAAATACGTCGCTTCCGAACGGAGTTTGGTTCCCTCCCAGAGCTTCTCGTAGTTCTTGGTGAAGTCGGGGCGGGCCTTGGACTCCATGAACTGCGACGCGGTGTGACCCTCGATGACGTTCTTGAAGAACGTGGGGTAGGCGTGGTGGATGTAGAAGAAGTGCGCCATGTCGACGTTGTTGTCGACGATCTCGCGGCAGTGCGACCCCTCGATGTGAATCGAGTTCCATGACCACGGTGACCACTGCCCGTCGTCGTACCCGTCGATCGTGGGCGGGAACAACTCGGCCGGCGGCGTCGAACCCTCCGGGTCGTGCCAGACCAGCAGCTGGCCGTTGACCTCGCCGGTCAGCCAGCGTCGGGTCCTGGCCAGCCGCGGCGTGCGCTTGGCGTAAGGCACCAGCGAGCACTTGCCGGTCGACCCCTGCCAGCGCCAGTCATGGAAGGGGCAGGCCACCGAATCGCCCTTGATCGTCCCCTGGGAGAGGTCGCCGCCCATGTGCCTGCAGTAGCCGTCCAGCACCTGCAGATCGCCCTGGGAGTCGGCGAATACGACCAGCCGGGTACCGAAAGCGTTGACGGCGTGGGGCTTTCCATCACGGAAGTCCTCGGCCAACCCGACGCAGTGCCACCCGCGAGCAAAACGCTGCATGGGCTTGCCGATGTCGATCTCGCGAATCTCGTGCGGGCTTGTCATCGAGTCACCTCTCCTGGCTGCAGGCCACACAAATTTAAGCATATTCGCTTAATCGAGGCCAGTTTCCTATCATCGTCGGGGTGAACCGCGGTGAAAGAGCGAGGTCCGACATTCTTGACGCGGCCGAACGGCTGATCGCCGAGCGCGGCATCCAGGTGCCACTGCGCGACATCGCGGTTGCGGCCGGCCAGCGCAACAACTCTGCGGTCAACTACCACTTCCGGAATCGCCAGGACCTCATCGACGCGATCGTCGCGCGCCGACTCGGGCCGATGGAGCAAGAGCGCGCGGAGATGGTCGAGGGGCTCCGCGACGATGCCCGCGACCATGCCCGTGACGACACCCGAGAAGACGCCCGCGACGACGTCCGCGCCTGGTTGCGGATCATGGTGCTGCCCTTCACCACCGTCGGCAGCCCCCACTACGCGCGCTTCCTTCAAGCTGCATCGTCGTACCTGCATGCGGATGTCGGCGAGTCACAGGGATCGGTGTGGCCGCAGGTCCTCGAGCGGTTGGCCAAGGCCATCCCCACCGTCGATCGTGCGGCACGCGCGCGGCGGGTCAAGGCAATTGCCACGACGATGTTCACCCTTCTCGCCGAACGGGAGCGTTCGGCTCAGGCCGGTGAGGAGGCCGGGACCGCCGAAGAGATCATCGCCATGCTGGCCGCGATGCTGACTGCGCCGATGCCGGCGGACGTCACGCTGATCCGATAGCCCTGAAGTTGGCGCAAGTGCGGAGGCCTCGTCGGGTAAGGCCCCCGCACTTGCTGACACCAGGTTGGGGGACGGATCTTGGAAGTTTCTTGGAGGCTTACCGCGGCTTGGTGGTGGTGGTCGGCGCGGGCGGTGCGGTGATATCGGGTGGCTGGACTGCCTCACCCATCGCGTAGACGTTCTCGGGGCTGATGATCTCGGTGATGGCCTTGGCCACCACCGTGCTGGGCTCCTGGCCCTCGAAAGCAATATCGGTGTTGGTGAAAATCACCATCGACGTTTCCTTCTCTGGGAGGTAGACCGAGACGGTCTGGTAGCCCGGCAGGCTGCCGTTGTGTCCGATCCAGCCGCCGAGGTTGAACAATCCAACGCCGTATCCGTCCTCGGCCGGCATGCCCGGCGTGCTGACGGTCTGCAGTCGCTGCGCCTGCATCTCCGGTGTCAGCAGCTTTCCGGTCGCCAGCGCGGGAGCCCAGATGCCCATGTCGTCGAGGGTGGAGATCATCGCGCCTGCGGCCCACGCCCAGGAGGGGTTCCAGTCGGTGGCCGTCGTTTCGGAGTTGTCGGCGTTCTGGGTCGTGTAACCCTGTGCATGCGGCTTCGGAAACGCGTTCGTCGTCGGAAAACTGGTGTGGTTCATGCCCAATGGGGTCGTGATGTGATCACGGATGTAATCCGGCAGCGATTGCCCGCTGATCTTTTCCACAACGAGACCCAACAGCACAGTGTTGGTGTTGCAGTACAGGAAATCCTCGCCGGGCTGGAACTTCATGGGCTCGGCAAACGCATAATCGAGGAGTTGCTGTGGCGTGAAGTTGCGGAACGGGTCAGCGAAAAATGCCTGCTGGAACCCGTCGCTATCGGTGTAGTTGGCCAGTCCGCTCTGCATGCGCGCCAACTGTCGCAGCGTGATCGTGTCCCCCTCGGGAACACCGTCGATGAACTTGGCGACCGGATCGTCGAGCCCGAGCTTGCCCTGATCGGCCAGCTGCAGCAGGCCGGTGATCGTGAATGTCTTTGTCTGGCTACCGATTCGGTGGTAGAAGTCCGTACTCATCTGTTCGCCGCCGGCCTGATCGGCGACGCCGACCGCACGCACGTAATCCCCGTCAGGGCCCCATATCCCGATGATTGCGCCCGGCACTCCGGCTTGGTCCATCGCCTTGTCGATCGCCTCATCGAGCCGCGCAGCGATGGCGGCGTCGATTTCCTTGGCCGTCGGTGCGCCCGACGCGTCGGTGGTCGCGGTGGGCGATGTGGGCGATGTGGCCTCGGGCGTCGAATCCTCGCCACACCCGGAGACCAACGTCAGCGCTGTCGCCATCGCGAGAACACCCAACCGTCTCAACGCCGTTACCCGCATCAGTTATCCCATCGTCGAAGTGCCCGTCAGCCCAGCATCACGATATGCGATCTGCGACACTGAAATTTCTGTCGATGTGGTCCAGCGCGCAAGGAGGTTCCCGGTCGTGCCCATGCGCGGATCGGTCCTCGTCTGCGTGACGGCCACGGTGGCCGGTGTCGCGATCGGATTCATCGGCGGCGCCTTTCGCTGGTGCCTGGAAACCGCGGACCGGTTGCGGATAGACCTCGTCGACTGGGCGCATGGGCTGCCAGGTCCGGGGTGGTTGGTGCCCATGGCCGCCGCGGCGCTCGGTGCGACGCTCGCCGCACTGATCGTTCGGTGGGTGCCCCTGGCTGCCGGCAGCGGGATCCAGCACGTGGAGGCTGTCTACCGAGGTGACGCTGAACCGCCGCTGCTCCTGCTGCTGCCCGCCAAGTTCATCGGCGGCCTCCTGTCGATGGGGGCCGGGCTGGTGCTCGGCCGTGAGGGCCCGACCGTTCACATGGGCTCGGTGATCGGAGCGGAATCAGCGCGACGTGCCCGGCTCCCGGAATCCGACGTCAGGATGATGCAGACCGCCGTCGGTGGGGCCGGGCTCGCGGTCGCATTCAACGCGCCGATCGGGGGCACGCTGTTTGCGCTCGAGGAAGTGACGAAATCCTTCCGGCTGCAGACGGTTCTGGCGACCTTGTTCGCGGCTGCCGCCGCGGTCGGCTGTATGCGTCTCCTCCTTGGCAACGATCCGGACTTCTTCGTCGAATCGATCGGCGCGCCGGCGCTGGCGTGGTTGCCACTGTTCGTGGTTTTCGGTCTGCTCACCGGATGTCTGGGCGCCGTGTACAACCGGCTGCTGCTGTGGTTCCTCGACCATGTCGGTGGGATCCGGCGAATACCGACCGTTGCCAAGGCGGCACTGATCGGCGCGACCATCGGGCTGGCGATGTTCATCTACCCGGAGTCAGTGGGTGGCGGCGACACTCTGACGCAGTTGATTCTGAGCGGGCAGGACATCGTCCTCCCGGTCGTCGTCGGAGTCCTGCTGGTGCGCTTCGTGGCGGGCCCGCTGTCATATTCGGCCGCTGTGCCGGGTGGACTGTTCGCGCCGCTGCTGGCGGTCGGTGCGCTGTGGGGGCTGCTGTTTGTCGGCGTCTTCGGTGCCCTGTGGCCCGGCGACGTGGGGTTCCTGGCCGTCCCGATGGCGCTGGTCGGCATGGCGTCGTTCTTCGGTGCGACAGTGCGGGCGCCCGTGACCGCCATCGTCCTCGTCATGGAGATGACCGCGACGACGGCGGTGGGCATCCCGATGATCGCCGGAACCGCCGCAGCGGTGCTCGTCGCCGAGCTCACGAAGTCGCCGCCCATCTACGACTCGCTGAGAGAACGGATGTCGCCCGATTTGCGGCGCCGATCAGATCCTCCAGAAGGCTATCCTCAGTGATCGTGGCCGATTTCGTTCAGCGCACGATAGACATCGCACGAAACAATGTCACCGAGGGCGGCAGACCATTCGCCACGGTCATCGTCAGGGACGGCGAGATCCTCGCCGAGAGCCCGAATCTCGTGGCGCAGAGCAACGACCCGACCGCGCACGCCGAGATTCTTGCGATCCGGGATGCGTGTCAACGATTGGGCACCGAGCATCTGGTCGGCGCCACCATCTACGTGCTGGCCCATCCGTGCCCGATGTGTCTTGGCGCGCTTTACTACTGCTCGCCGGACGAGGTCGTCTTCCTGACCACACGTGACGCCTATGAGCCCCACTACGTTGACGACCGCAAGTACTTCGAACTCGATACCTTTTATCAGGAGTTCGCGAAGCCGGCCGAGCAGCGTCGTCTTCCGATGCGCTACGAGCCGCGCGAGGACGCTGTCGACGTATACCGGATGTGGCAGGACCGAAACGGCGGTGACCGTCGGGTAGCAGGCGCACCGCGATTTGACGCTTAGGTCAGCAAGCCTGCCGATTCTGGCAAATGTGGAGCATCGTTGCCTAACCGCGAAGGACGGCCCGGACACGGGAGGAGCAGGCAAGTTGCGGGTCTTACCCGCATGTCATATATCCTGTTGCCCTGACCAGGACAAGCAGTGTGCCCGATGCGTCGGTGTTATTTTCTCGCTAACCTGTCGCGCGGGTTCAGACTGCAGCCTCGTGAGATCAGCGCTGACCGATACCGGTCGCTTAACAAGAGGTGAGGCTTGGACGAGCAGCTTTGCACTGAGAAGTGGGTCGAACGTGTCGCGATCGTCTCGGCATCTGGAGAACTCGACATGCTCACGGCACCCCAGCTGAGGGACGCCGTCCAGTCCGCGTTGAGCAAGAACCCCACCGGATTGATCGTGGACCTCACGAGCGTCGACTTCTTGGGGTCGGCCGGCATGCAGGTGCTGATGGAGGCGCACAACCAGACGGGCGGCACGGAGACGCGGTTCGCCGTGGTCGCCGAGGGTTCAGCGACGAGCCGGCCACTGAAGATCACCGGCATTGCCGACCTGATCGACCTGTTCTCCTCGCTGGACGATGCTGTGGACAATTTCACTGCATGACTGCGGGTCCGACGGGGTATCCGTTGGACATCATGATCGACTCGAATTTCTCTGCGAGCGCTGCGGACGCTGACTTCGCGCGTACCGAGACTGCGGATGCGCTATCCGTTGCCCGGTTGAGGCGCGAGCTTTCGGAGTGGCTGCACGCACATTTGACGCTCGATCGCGAACGTCTCGACGACGTATTACTGGTGGTGAATGAGGCGCTGACCAACTCCGCTGAGTACGCCTACCGCGGCGAAGCCCACGGAACGATGACGCTGGATGTCCATTACGACGGCGCCGACGGCACTCTGCTTCTCAATGTCTCCGACCGCGGGAGATGGCGGCATGTGGATCCTGCCGCCCAACCGAACACCCGGGGTCGCGGCCTGCCCCTGATGCGCGCCTTGTCCGATTGGATGTCGATCTCGTGGACATCGGACGGCACCTGTGTGCAGATGCGGTTCGATAATTGCGCAGCCGGAGTCCGCGCGGAGGCCTTCGCGTACGTGTGACGTGCGGCTCAGCGAACTCCAAGCCCGGCGCTCGGATGCTCTTCGGCCTGACTCATGCTGACCGCCCGTGGCGACAATCGGTGTTGTTGCGGTCCGGACCGAGTTTGCTGCCGTGTCGGCCTGTGATTTAGGGCTCAATTTCGATCAGAAACCTAAGAAGTCGTTACTCATGCGAAGTTCCCGAGTGCCGAGATTGCGGTAGCCATTTCTCCGTTCGTGCTGTTCAGTCCCCAAAAACTAATTGCCCATCATTCATAACGAATTCATAACGAATTGTTTTCTAAGCGGCGTCTGAGAGGTTGCGGTGCAATGTCTTGAATCGACGTTTCCGTCACCTCGGACCACTGATTTTCGTCGCTAGAATTGACACAGATCGCGCTCGGACGAGCGCATGTAGATGTGGAATCTAGGGCCGGCGAACGCCAAACCGGCGGAGGTACCGATGAAAATGGCTAACTTTTTGATGCGAAAGAACGCTCCCGTGGCAGAAGTGACTGACGGGACGCACCTGAGCGCGGATGTCACCCAGGTGGGTGCTGTCGACGTGCAACGTGGCGCCATTGGTGATATCGCTGCCACCGATGACGGCATGGTCGTGGTCACCAACCACGGCGACGACACCGTTTCGCTGCTGCGTGCCGACACGCTGGCCGTCGCGGGCGTTGTCGCGGTCCCCGGCGAGCCGTTCGCGGTCGTTGTCGCTGACGGTCGCGCCTACGTCAGCACCACGTCATCGAGTTGTGACGCCATCTCGGTGATCGACACCGTCACGCAGACGGTCGTCGCCACCTACTCATTGGCGTTCAGCGTGACGGCCCTGGCCGCCAGCCCCGACGCCAAGCGCGTGTATGCGGGCCGGACCGGGGACGGCCACGCGGACGTCGTCGTCCTTGACACGACGGCCGAGCGAGTGGGCACCATCGATATTGCCACCGGCGCGGGAATCGGCATCGACGCCGTCCAGGTTGACCCGACCGGTAAGCGGCTGTACGTAGCGACCACCGATGATCGGGGCAGCGCGCTTGTTGTCGTCAATACCGAGACCGCGCAGGTTCAGGGCACGGTGTCGGTCGGTTCTCCAATCCGTGACATCGCGATCGCCGACGACGTCGCCTACGTCCTGACCTCGGACCGAGCCAGCGGTGGCGCGGTCAAGGTGATCGACCTGTCCAACGGCCGAGTCACCGGCACCGCCCATCTCGGAATCGGCGCTCCGACACAGATGACCGTCAGCGCAGACAAGACGCGTGCCTACATCGTCGACTACGACAACGTCACCGTGCTGTGCACTCTCACGCTGAAAATCGTCAACAGGGTGAAGGTCGACGCCCGGCCATCTTGTGTCGCAGTCGATTCCGACACGGAACGGCTCTACGTGGCCGATTATGCGGGCGGGGTGACGGAGTTGTCCGTGGAGTCGGCCAAGCCTCTACTGTACTCGCAGTTCGTGGCGACCGACCCCATCTACGTGCCCCAAGGCCTTGAATTGGAGCCGGTTACCGCCTGACCCCTTTTAACCGCGCGCGCTAGAATCAGCGCCACTGGTAGCGGATCTTGGGGCGGCCTGCCCTGCCGTAGTCCGTGTGACGGGTGACCGTGGCCTCATCGGCGAGCCGTTCGAGATATCGCCACGCGGTCACCCGTGACACACCCACCCGCTTGGCCACCTCGTCGGCAGTGACGCCCTCATCAGAATCCCTTACCGCGCGGGCGATTTCATCATTGGTAGTCGGCGACGCACCCTTGGGTGCCACGGCCTTGTCGCTAACCCGTAGTTCGGCCAGCGCGCGGTCGACCTCGGCCTGACTGGCGGCATCGGTGCCCGCGGGCAGGGCTTCGCGGTAGCGGCGGTAGCGATCCAGTCGATCGCGGAACGCGGCGAACGTGAAGGGCTTCAACAGATACGCCAACGCGCCGTGACCGACCGCCGCGCGGACCATCTCCAAGTCGCGCTCGGAGGTGATCGCGATGATGTCCGGAATCGGCCGTAGACCGGACAACCCCGATGCCAGGGCGATCCCGCTGGCGTCGGGCAGTCCGATGTCCAACAACACCAGATCGATCGGCGTCTCGGTGGTGGCGGCCTCCGAGGCGGCCCGCATGGCATCGCGGGCGGTGTGGGCGATACCGGCCACCGAGAACCCTTCGAGCCGGCCAAGATAGGTCCGGTGTGCCTCGGCGATCAGCGGTTCGTCCTCGACGATCAGCACGCTGATCATGAGCCCGCCTCGACCGTCACGGTGACGACAGACCCGTAGGAGACATCGGTGGTGAGAATACCCTTGTGGCGCTTGACGATCTGGCTGACCAACGCCAGCCCGAGGCCGTGATGATCAGCGTCGCCCTTCGTGGAATATCCACGCTGCATCGCTTTCTCAAAAGCATCGGCGTCCATGCCTTCTCCGCTGTCGGCGACGCGCAAAGTGAGCGTGTCGTCCACCATCTGCACAGTGACCTCCACCCACGGATCGTCGCGGTCGCAGGCATCCATCGCGTTGTCTATGAGGTTGCCGAGCACGGTGACCATCTCCTGACCGGTCAGCGGCACTTCGTCTGAGTTCGATGGCAGGCGGGTGTCTTCGGTGACAGTCAGCTCAATGCCGCGTTCGTCAGCCTGCGCGGCCTTGCCCAGCAGCAGTGCGACCAGTGCGGGCTCGCCTACGGCACTGGACAATCTGTCGACAAGCTGCTGGGAGAGGGCTAGCTCCTCGGTGGCGAACTGCACCGCGTCCTCGGGCCGGCCCATCTCGACCATCGTGACGATCGTGTGCAGCTTGTTGGCCGCCTCGTGCGCCTGCGACCGAAGGGTGTCGGTGAGCACCTTCAGCGAACCGAGTTCACCTAGCGCGCCCTGTAATTCCGTGCGGTCGCGGATCGTGACGACCTCTGACGTGCGCGCGTCGGCGACCGGGGACCGGTTGACCACCAGGACACGATCGGCGGTCACGTGCACCTCGTCGCGGGCACCCGGGTTGAACGTCCGCAGGAACTCCGGCAGCTCGGTGCGGTCGACCGGGCCCGGTGGGAGGGCGAGCAGACGGCGTGCCTCGTCATTGACCAGGGCGACGCCCGTGCGGTCCACCACGATCAGGCCCTCCGACACCGAATGCAGGATCGCGTCGTGGTGCTCGTACATCACCCGCAGCTCGTCGGGCCTCAGCCCATGCGTCTGCCGCAGTAGCCGCCGGCGGATCAGCCAGACACCGGCTAGTGAAACAGCCAGTGCGGCAACGCCTACCGCGGCGATGGTCGGCCACTGCGAGCGCCATCGATCGGCCAGGTTGTCCTGCAGGATGCCCGCCGAAACCAGGCCGACGATGGTTCCCGATTCGTTGCGCACCGGTGCGACCGCGCGAATCGAGGGGCCCAATGTGCCGGTGTAGACCTCGCTGATCGTCTCGCCGCGAAGCGCGGGCTCGATGGTGCCGATGTATTGGCCGCCGATCTGCGTCGGGTCGGTGTGGGTGAATCGTATGCGGTCGGGCGACATGATGGTGATGAAGGCGATGTCGGTATGCCTGCGGACGGCTTCGGTGACCGGCTGCAGAATCTCAGTGGCTCTGCCGGATTCGATGGCATCTGCCGTCGAAGGCGAGTCGGCGATGGCGGTGGCGATACCCACGACCTGCTGGCGTGCGGCCTCGTCGGCGTCGCGCCGGGCATCGAGCAATGCCAGCGCGCTGCCTGCCAGTACCACCACTGCGACCACGAGGATCTGCAGTGCGATCGCCTGACCGGCGAGCGAGCGGGGCCATAGGCGGGTCAAGCGCCCAGTTCCTCAGCGGCAATGGCGAATATGTCGTCTCCCCCGCCGACGGCGATGAAGTGCCCGGCGCCGTCGACGGGGTGCCAGACCGAACCGGGCATGGCGTGGGAGACGGCCTTGTTGATGGGGTCCGGAACCAGCTTGTCGTCCAGACCCTGCCACATGTGGACCGGTCGCTCGATCTTCGCGACGTCGAAAGCCCAATGCCGATAGAGCAGTTCGGCGTCGCGGACCAGTCCGTCGGAACCGTGGGCGAAGCATTCGGCGCACGCATCGCCGAATTCCCTTGCAACGGCGGGTCGACGCAGGATCTGTTGGTCGTAGTCGCTGACGCTGCCGCGCACCTGTTTGACGAAGGATGCGGGGAAGTGTTTGGCGGTGAAGCCGAGGGTGGCGTACATCAGCCGGAATGCCGGCTTGAAGCGCAGGGACAGCGTTCCCCCAAGCGCGTCGATCTTCGAAAGATATTGCGCCGCTGAGTTGTCGCCGAATGCGCCGTAACTTCCCGGCGCGATGCTGCTGACGTGACGCAGGCGGTCGGGGTCGATGTATGCGGCCGCGGCGAGCGCCCACGGGCCGCCCTCCGACCAGCCGGTCACCCCGAATTCCGGGTACCCGAGTGCGTCGGCGACGGCGACGATGTCGTCGGCCCAGCCGGAGTAGGTGCGGGTCTTCTGTCGGGTGGACTGACCCTGGCCGGGCCGGTCGACGCCGACGAGCCGTATCCGGTTCTTGGTCGCGGAGTCCGCCAGTAGCCGCGCCTCGAGCCGGCTACTCGGGCCACCGTGGTTGTGGATGACCAGCGGACCGTCGGGATCGCCGACTTCCAGATATGCCAGGTGTCGGCCGTCCGCGGCCGTGACCTGAGCCACCCCTTCGTCGGCCATGGTCGTGAACATACCCCCGCAGAACAGGTAGTCGACTGCGCGTTCGGCGCGGCAGCCGGAGATGTTGACTTCTCTCCATGCACATCGACGAGGCACGCAGAACTAAATGAACTAAAGCGTGACCTGGCTCACCTTCTGCTCGACGCTACCTCCAGATCAATTTCGCAGACCTGGAGGTAACTATGGCCATCCTTGACCGTCAGCCATCGGCAGCCGAACCGCCGGACAAACCGCGCAAGCGTGACCGTACCCACTGGCTCTACATCGCCGTCATCGTCGCGGTCTTCGCAGGCGTGGCGGTCGGCATCGGAGCCCCCGAGGTGGGCAAGAGCGTCGGCGTCCTCGGCACGATGTTCGTCGACCTGATCAAAATGATGATCGCGCCGGTCATCTTCTGCACGATCGTGTTGGGCATCGGATCGGTACGCAAGGCCGCGACCGTCGGCAAGGTCGGCGGCCTGGCATTCGTCTACTTCCTCGTCATGTCCACCTTCGCGCTCGCCATCGGCTTGGTGGTCGGCAACATCCTGCATCCCGGCACCGGTATGAACCTGACCGAGAGCGCCGCGGGCAAGGGTGCCGAGCTGGCCGAAACCGCCCACGAGGCAGGCGGTCTCATGGATTTCGTCCGTGGAATCATCCCGGAGACCCTGTTCGCTTCGCTGACCGCGGGCAGCGTCCTGCAGGCGCTGTTCGTCGCGTTGCTCGTCGGGTTCGCGCTGCAGGCCATGGGCGCGTCGGGCGAGCCGATTCTGCGTGGTATCGAGCACCTGCAGAAGCTCGTCTTCAAGGTCCTCGTGATGATCCTGTGGCTGGCCCCGATCGGAGCGTTCGGCGCAATCGCCAACGTCGTCGGCCAGACCGGGTGGACCGCAGTGACCCAACTGCTCGGTTTGATGCTCGGCTTCTACGTGACCTGCCTGCTGTTCGTCTTCGGTGTGCTGGGCACGATCCTGCGCGTGGTTTCCGGGGTGTCGATCTTCAAGCTGGTGCGCTACCTGGCGCGTGAATACCTGCTGATCGTGTCCACCTCGTCCTCGGAATCCGCACTGCCGCGCCTGATCGCCAAGATGGAGCACCTCGGCGTCGACCGGAGCACCGTTGGCGTCGTCGTGCCGACCGGCTACTCCTTCAACCTGGACGGCACGGCGATCTACCTGACCATGGCGTCGTTGTTCATTGCAGGCGCGCTCGGCGACCCGCTGTCGGTGCCGGAGCAGATCGGCCTGCTGGTGTTCATGATCGTCGCGTCCAAGGGTGCCGCAGGCGTCACCGGTGCCGGCCTGGCCACACTCGCCGCAGGCCTGCAGAGTCACCGTCCCGACCTGCTCGACGGCGTCGGACTGATCGTCGGGATCGACCGGTTCATGTCCGAGGCTCGCGCGGTGACCAACTTCTCCGGCAACGCCGTCGCGACGATCCTCGTCGGCTCGTGGACGAAGACCATCGACCGCCAGCGTGTGGACGCCGTCCTGCGTGGCGACGATCCGTTCGATGAGTTGACGATGGTCGACGACGATCACGCGAAACGTGAGGAGCGCGTCCCGGCTGCGTCGTGAAAACTTTCCGAAATTGCGTTGAACCTCTTGCGCGGGTGTCCCGTCGTACCGCGTGAAGGCCACCGGGGCCTACACGAAAGACGAAGGGAGGCGCGGGTCATGCGCGCAACACTTTTGATCCTGATCGGAATCGCCGCTGCGGCATGCGGACTTATCATCCTGCCGGCCGCCATTGCGTCGGCCCAGCAGTCCGCACAACTGACCATCGCGACACTCGAGGCGCAGGGATTCGATGTGAAGGTCAACCGGTTCGGCAGCGCACCGCTCGACGAGTGCGTCGTGACCGATATCCGCAATGCCAGGGACCGAACCGAATTGCGTCGCCGGGGCAACGACCTGATCGAGGTCGTCACGGCACGCAACATCACCGTCACCGCCGATTGCTCACGACGCTAATCTGTGATTTCGGTGCGCGCACGATCGCTGCCGGGCGTTGTCAAGCTGCGTGGAGTCGGTTGGGGTCGGTTTCGGCGGGGAGGTTGATGCCGACGACGGGGCTGGGACTCTTGGTGTGTGGACGGTTGCGGAAGCGTTCGGGGTGGGCGTCGTAGTAGGCCTGTAGGGCGTGGTCGCGGCGATCCCATTGCCGCGTCCACGTTCCGCTGTGAACCTCGTCCGGAGTGAACAGCGCGATGCCGCTGTGGCGGTGGTGCTGGTTGTACCAAGGCACGTAGGCGCTCACCCAGGCGCGGGCGGCGTCGAGATCGTCGAAGACGCCCGGGTAGTTCGGTCGGTACTTCATCGTGCGGAACTCCGATTCGGAATACGGGTTGTCGTTGCTGACGTGGGGCCGGTTGTGGGTCCGGCCGATTCCGAGATCGGCGAGGAGGTCCTTGAGCACGGTGGAGCGCATCGCCGGCCCGGAATCGGCGTGCACCACCAAGGGTGGTCCGTGTTCGGTGAACGCGGTCTCGAACATCTCCACGGCCATGTCGTCGCACTCGCGTTCCTCGACCCGCCAGCCCACGATCTTGCGGGAGTAGATGTCGATGATCGAGTACGCCTTGAACGCCACACCACGCCACGGGCTCCGCAAGTCGGTGATATCCCAACTCCAGATCTGTTGCGGTCCGGTCGCTTTGAGCACCGGCGCCGACCGTAGCGCCTTGTTATTCGAACGGGTCGGCGCGACCGGCCGCGCACTTTGATCCTCGATCGCGGCCGCGATGCGCCACCACGACCGCCGCGACGCCAACACCACACCGGCATCCCACATCTCGGCGAAGGACTGATCCACCGACATCCCCGTCAGCCAGCCGGCGAGGATATGTTCGGCGATCGCCGCACGGTCGGAGACGCCGATACGCGAGGGGTAGGCCCGATCCTTGTGCGGCACCGGGTCGGCCACGCGCGGGCGCGGGTGCGATCGGTAGTGCCAGCTCGAGCGCGACAGATCGATCATCGCCAGCGCTTGCCGTTGCGAACCGGTCGCCGCGGTCAGCTCGGCGACGAGTCCGTTCTCGGCGTCGAGGAATCGTCGAGATTGCGGATCGTCGGGGTGGAGTCGGGCCCTGGCACGTTCAATTCGTGCAAGAGCCCGATAGCTTTTCCCAACGCCTCGTTGGTCGCCTCGAGCTCGCGGACCCGCGCCCGCAACCCAGCCAGTTCGGCCGCCTCGCGTTCCTGCTTTGCCGTCTTCGCCTGAACGAACGCCGCTCGTCTCCCAGGGGGACCTGTCATACCACTACCCTCTCGCGGAATCAGGCCCCGGTCGAGATCACCGGCGAACACCGTGGCTTCCCAGCGCCTCAACTGGCGGACAGAAACCCCCTGAGCAGCACGCCAGGCCTCCTTCTGGCCATAAGGCTGCAAGTGATACTCAACGACGAAATCATGAATCTCCGCAGCCGTGAACCCCGGACTGATCGACACAACCCAACTCCCCACTCTGGTCGTCAACATGACTCACAACCAGCGTGGCAAAGAGCGTGCGCGACTGTATGCGCACCGAAATCACAACGGTGTCAGCGTTCGGCGCGCTGGTAAGCGGTCACAACTGCCGCGCCACCCAAACCGATGTTGTGTTGCAGTGCGGCGGTGACGCCGTCGACCTGGCGCTTGTCGGCGGTGCCCCGCAGTTGCCACGTCAGCTCGGCACACTGCGCCAGACCGGTGGCACCCAGCGGATGACCCTTGGAGATCAGGCCGCCCGACGGGTTGACGACCCAACGGCCGCCGTAGGTGGTGTCGTTGTTGTCGATCAGCTTGGGTGCCTCACCCTCACCGCACAGCCCCAACGCCTCGTACAGAAGCAGCTCGTTGGCGGAGAAGCAGTCGTGTAGTTCGATCACCTGGAAGTCTGACGGACCGAGACCTGACTGATCGTAAACCTGCTGTGCGGCTTGCACATTCATGTCGTATCCAATGACATTCTTGGCGCTGCCGTCGAACGTGGAGTCGAAGTCGGTGGTCATCGCCTGACCGACGATCTCGACCGCCTGCGCGGCCAGTCCGTGCTTGTCGACGAACTCCTCGCTGGCCAGGATCGCCGCGCCGGAGCCGTCCGACGTCGGTGAGCACTGCAGCTTGGTCACCGGGTCGGAGATCATCTTCGCCGCCAGGATGTCGTCGAGCGTGTACTCCTCCTGGAACTGCGCGTAAGGATTATTGACCGAGTGCTTGTGGTTCTTGTAGCCGATCTTCGCGAAATGCTCTGCGGTGGTGCCGTATTCGCGCATGTGCTCGCGGCCCGCTGCGGCGAACATCCACGGCGCCACCGGGAAGGCGAATTCCTCGATCTCCGCGAGCGCCTTGATGTGACGTCCCAGGGGTGACTCGCGATCCTCGGCGCCACCCTTCAGCGCACCGGGCTGCATCTTCTCGAAGCCGAGCGCGATGGTGCAGTCGGCCAGGCCACCGCGAATCGTTTGCGCGGCAAGGAACAACGCCGTGGAACCCGTGGAGCAGTTGTTGTTCACGTTGACGATCGGGATGCCCGTCATGCCCAGTTCATAGAGGGCCCGGTTACCTGATGTCGAGTCGCCCGAGCAGTAGCCGACATAGCCCTGCTGCACTTCGGAGAAGTCGACGCCGGCGTCTTCGAGCGCCTTGGTCCCCGACTCACGGGCCATGTCCGGATAGTCCCAGCCCTCTCGCCGACCTGGCTTCTCGAATTTCGTCATCCCGACGCCGACGACGAACACCTTATTCTTTCCGGCGGTTCCCATGTCCTTAAGTCCCTTCGCTTTTCCTGCAAGGACAGAAACACAAAGCGGCGAAACTGTCTAGCCCGTCTATCGTCAAGGGGGCCAAGGGGGCTATCCGAAGAGCACGCTGTGCTCGGGGCAGAAGTTGCCGACGGCCGAGACGACGAAGGTGGCGACCTGGTCGGTGGTCAGGTCGGTCTCGTCCATGATTTCCATTCCGAGGTCGACGGGGTCGGCGCCGCCCTCGATGGCCACACAGACGTCGTGTCCGGCGTAGATGGCGCCTTGGGGGCTGTCATAGGCGATGCCCTCCGCGCTGAGGTCGGAAAGGAAGTTGTCGTCAGCCGAGCTCATCGCGGCAGCGGTGCCTGTGCTGGCGAACGCGGCCAGTCCGAGCGAGCCCGCGACGATCGCGGTGCCGGCGAACTTGGTGACTCCGTTGCGAACGAACATGTGGACTCCTGATGTCGATTCGGTCCGGTTGTTTTCCGGGTCGACATCAGAGTCGGACAGCGCCCTTGATGGATCCTTGACAGATTCTTGGGGCCGAATTCGCCAGCTCAGCGGGTCAGGCGAACTTCAACCACCAGCTGTGCAGAGCCTCGATATCGGAACTCTGCGCGTCGCCGATCAGAAGGTTCGTGTTGAAGGTCCACGTGATGTCCTGATTGCCGTTGAAGACACCGCAGGCGATCCTGCCTTCGACCTTGTCAGGCGTTTCGGTGAAGTGCCACGTCGTCGGCGAATCGGCGTTGGCGTTCGGGCAGGCAAACAGTTCCGAATTCGCCCCCATCGAATCGTCGAAGGCCCGGTCGAGGGCCGCCTGGTCGGCGAACAGCGAATACCGGGCGTTCTCAGGGCCGCCCTCCGGTGATGCCGGGCCGCAGTCGACTGTGGCCAGGGCGCCGGTGGCCGGCGGGCTCGCCGGCGTGCACACGCCGTCGTCATAGCCGCGCGGCAGGATCGACAGAAGCTTGGCCTCGAACGAATCCGGGTTCTCCGTCGGCGGCGGCGTGCGCGACGTTCTGGTCCGTTCACTGGTCTCGGTCGTCTCCGATGGCTCCGAGGTTTCCGAGGTATCCGACGCGGTCGACGTCGATGAGTCGTCCGGCTTGGCGATCAACCAGATGCCCAGGCCGCCGAGGATCAGCACGAACACCGCAGCGGCGGCCGCAATGGGAATCCACGGGACCTTCGAGCCCCCTGACGGCGGCTGCTGCGGCGGACCGGGCGGTGGCGGGGACGTCGACCACATCGGTCCGCTCGGTGGCCCGCCCGCCGGGGGGCCCGTATGGAACGCCGCGGGCCGAGGGCCAGTGGGCGGCGGGGGCTGCGTCGGGTAGGGCGGCGGCGTCGGTTGTGACGCGTACATCCGCGGCTGGGACGGCGGTGCCGGAGGCACGGGTCTGGTCGCGGCCTCGCTGCGCTGCAGGATCGTGGCGGCCTGATCCTGTTCGCGGTGGGTCAGCGCTTCGGTCGCGGCCGTCGCGAGGTCGCCGGCGCTGGGGTAGCGGTCGGCCGGCTTCTTGGCCATGCCACGGGCGATCACCTGATCGAAGGCAGGGGGGATCCCCGGCCGCTGTCCGCTCGGGCGCGGAGTCGGGTGCATCAGGTGCGCGGTGATGATGGTGCCGACGCTGTCACCCGTGAACGGCTGTGCCCCCGTCAGGCATTCGTGCAGAACACACGCGAGCGCATACACGTCGGCGCGGTAGGTGACTTCGTCATTGGTGAACCGTTCCGGCGCCATGTAGGCGTAGGTCCCGACCGCGGTGCCGAGCTGTGTCAGTTTCTCGTCGGTGACCGCGTTGGCGATGCCGAAATCGACCAGATAGGCGAAGTCCTCACGGTTGAGGATGATGTTCTCGGGTTTGACGTCGCGGTGCGTGATGCCGGCTTCGTGTGCGGCGTCGAGCGCCGAGGCGATCTGCTTCACGACGGCGACCGCTCGCGCGGGCGTCATCGGCCCGTAGCTCTTCAACACCTTGCGCAGGTCGGTGCCCTCGATCATGCGCATATCGACGAACAGGAAGCCGTCGACCTCGCCGTAATCGTGAATCGGCACGACGTGCGGCTCCTGCAGCCGGCCGGCGGCATGCGCCTCACGCTGCAGTCGCTTGCGGAACACCGGGTCGTTCGACGCCGACTCCGGCAACAGCTTCAGCGCGACGATGCGATCTTTGACGGTGTCCTCGGCCTCGTAGACCTCGCCCATACCGCCCTTACCCAGCAGCCTCCGCAATTTGTAGGGGCCAATCTGGGAACCAACGCGTGACTCCTTTTCGGGGTCGCTCATCGGTCTTCTCCTAAGGGGTGTTTTGCCGGCAAACACACCCTAATGCCGCGCTACGCCGGGCGCGGCTCGATCTCGAACGTGAACTCGTGATCGCAGATGCGGATCGCGTCGCCGTCGGCCAGTGTCGCGGTGCCCCTGATCCGCTCTCCCTGCACGTCGATGCCGTTGGCCGAGCGCAGATCGGTGATCACGAAGCTGGTCCCGGTGTCGATGATCACCGCGTGGTGCCTGCTGACACTGTTGTCGTCGAGCACGATGTCGTTGTCGGACAGCCGCCCGATCCTGGTCGCCGTCGCCGTCAGCGGATAGCCGTGCCCGGCTGAGGAGCGCAGGGTCGCCAGCGCCGCCGTCGCATTGACCGCAGTCCGCATGTCGATGTCGTTGACCTGGTGCACGGCTGTGGTCTTCGCGGCCTTGCGCACGTCCAACGACTCCTGCCGAAGGATCTTTTCGTGCAGCGCGCGCACCGTCGGCCCCGGATCGATGCCAAGGTCCTCGGCCAACGTCGACTTCAGCCGCTGGTAGGCGTCCAGCGCCTCGGACTGGCGTTCGGCGGAGTAGTAGGCGGTGATCAACTGCGCCCACAGCGGTTCGCGATACGGGTGCTGGACAGTCAGGCTTTCCAGCTCGCCGATGACGGCATAGGCACGCCCACAAGCGATTTCGGCGCTCGCCAGGGCGGTGTGGGCAACCACCTTGTCTTCGGTGAGCGCCGTGGCGAACACATCGACGAACTGGAAGGTGCGCAGGTCGTCGAGGACGGGTCCACGCCATTCGGCCAGTGCGTCGGTCAGGTGTCGACTGGCCTCCTCGAAGCGGCCGGCAGCGGCGGCGTGTACGCCGGCAGCCTTCTCGACCACGAATCGGCCGATATCGCACGCGGTGTCGGCGGCGTTGAGCCGGTACCCCGGCGGCGCGTTGACCAATACCGACTTCGGATCTGCGCCCGCGCCGCCGATCAGCTTGCGCAGGTTGGAGATGTAGGAGTGCAGGCTGGCCCTGGCCTCCGCGGGCGGGCCTTCCTCCCACGCCGCGGTGATCAGCGATTCGATGGATACCGGCCGGTTGCGGTTCATCACCAACATCGCCAGCACGGCGCGCAGCTTCGGCGTGCCCAGCGTCACCGGCGCGCCGTCAACCGTCATCTCCAGCGGTCCGAGCACGCCAAAACCGATCTTGATCGAGGCCATTACAGAAGTTCTATCGCGAACCGGCGCGCCATGCGCACACATGACCCGAAAACGGCTCGGGCCGTCCTCGATCAGATCGCCACGCACGAAGTCGCAGTCGTGTAGACCTAAGTAGAACGTGTTCTAGTTACGAGGAGGCGGTATGGCACTGAAGGTCGTGCAGTGGGCGACGGGAGGCGTCGGAGTCGCCGCCATCAAGGGCGTGCTGGAGCACCCTGAACTCGAACTCGCGGGCTGCTGGGTGCACTCCGCCGACAAGGACGGCAAGGACGTCGGCGAGCTCATCGGAGAAGAGACCATCGGCGTCACCGCGACCAACAACGTCGAGGAGATTTTGGCGCTCGACGCCGACGCGGTCATCTACTCACCGTTGCTGCCCAACCCCGACGAGGTCGCGGCGCTGTTGCGGTCCGGGAAAAACGTGGTGACCCCGGTCGGCTGGGTTTATCCCAGTGAGCGGCAGTCCGCGGCCCTGCGGGACGCCGCGGTCGAGGGAAACGCCACGCTGCACGGCACCGGCATCGCGCCGGGCGGCATCAGCGAGAAGTTCCCACTGCTGTTCTCGGCCTTCTCGACTGGCGTGACATTCGTTAGGGCCGAGGAGTATTCGGACCTGCGCACCTATGAAGCGCCTGATGTCGTACGCCATGTGATGGGGTTCGGCGAGGTGCCCGACACGGCCCTGAGCGGACCGATGCAGAAGCTGCTCGACGGGGGCTTCATCCAAGCGGTCAGGATGATCGTCGACAAGGCGGGCTTCAACGCGGACCCGAAAGTGCGGTCATCGCAGGAGATTGCGGTCGCCACCGCTCCCATTGAGTCGCCGATCGGCGTGATCGAGCCCGGTCAGGTCGCCGGCCGAAAGTTCCACTGGGAGGCGCTGGTCGGAGACGAGGTCGTGGTGCGCGTCACGGTGAACTGGTTGATGGGTGAGGAAAAGCTAGATCCGGCATGGACATTCGGCTCCGAAGGTCAGCGCTACGAGATGGAGGTTCGCGGTAATCCCGACATCTCGATCTCGGTGAAGGGGTTCCAGTCCGCGGTGGGCGGTGAGGGTCCGGAGTACGGAATCGTCGGCACCGCCGCACACTGCGTCAACTCGGTGCCAGCGGTGTGCGCCGCCGAACCGGGCATAGCCACCTATCTCGATCTGCCGCTGATCAGCGGCAAAGCCGCGCCCCGATTGAGCTAGTCGACTACCGACTGTGGGCCCTACGGTCGAGATTGACGACAGGGTTGTTCAGCCAACCGCAGCCATGGTTTCAATCTCGACCATAGGACTGCCGGCAGGACCTACGGTCTCGATCCCTTGGCGTCTAGTCGCGCGGCAGGCGCCCGTAGGGCGCCACCCGACCGGTCAGGTCACCGGTCACGGCTGGACCAGGATGCGGATCGGGTTGCCGTCCTGGCGGTCCAGCTTCTCGATACCCAGTGCGACGTCCTCCAGGGCGACGATTTCGCTGATCGAGCGTGAGATATTCAGCCGCCCAAGGGATACCAGCGTGGCCAGTGTTTCGATGTCGACGTTCTGGTACCCAAGATGGCCCAGGACATGTTTCTGTGTGAGTCCGAACATGCTCGTAGGTCCAAGGCTCGGCGACTCGGCGCTCATTCCAACCGCAACAAGACGACCGCCCACCGTCAGATTGTCGAGCGCCTGTTCGAACGTCGACTTGAGGCCCACCGCGTCGAACGCGACATCGAGTCGGCGCCCGCCGGTGACGTCGGCGATCTTCTGCGCCAGC
Organism: Mycolicibacterium tusciae JS617; assembly: GCF_000243415.2. The sequence goes on along the minus strand of NZ_KI912270.1, from coordinate 516,417 downwards.
TCTTCGTCGCGGGCGTCGAACGCGTAGTCGGCGCCCAGTTCCGTCGCGCGCTGCAGAACCTCCGGCTTGATGTCGACGGCAATGACAGGTACCGCGCCGACCAGCCGCGCCAGTTGCACGATGTGGGTTCCGACGCCGCCCACACCCCACACTCCGACCGATTCGCCGATGCCGACCTTGCCGGTGCGCACAACGGCGCCGAACGGCGTCGATACCGCGTCGGCCAGGATCGCCGCCTGCTCCAGCGGGACATTGTCGGGTACGCGAGTGAGGCCGGCAGCCTGCGCGACGGTGTACTCGGCCCACCCGCCGTCGTAGGCGAACGCCATCAGCTGGATGGCCAGGCAGTTCGTGACGTCACCGCGCCGGCAGTTCGCACATGTCATGCACGGCCGGCCTGCCGCGACGACAACCCGGTCGCCCTCTTTCCAGCCGGTGACGTCCGGACCGAGCTCGGCGATGGTTCCCGACGTTTCGTGTCCCTGCGTCACCACCGGCAGGAATGCGGGGAACGTGCCGTTGATCAGGCTGAGGTCGGAGTGGCAGATACCGCAGAACGCGACCTTGACCAGTACCTCGCCGGGACCAGGCTTTGGTATCGGAACATCTTCAACGGCAATGGTCTTCGAGTCTGTGTACAGACGCTGTGCCCTCATCGTGTCGACCATGTCACTCCTAGGGGATGTGGTAGAACCGCGGACCATGGCCAGACCTTAGCGGCCGCACCCTTTCGGTCGCCTGGCAGACTCACTCCCCGTGACGAAACGAGGGCTGGTGCTTGCCGGCGGCGGGGTGGCGGGCATCGCCTGGGAGATCGGAATCCTGCGCGGCATTGCCGACGCGTCACCGGCGACGGCCGATGCGTTGCGGGAGTCGGACGTTCTGGTCGGCACATCTGCCGGATCAACCGTGGCCGCACAGCTCATCAGCGGCCTGCACCTCGATGCTCTGTTCGAACGGCAGATCGATGCGTCGACGACCGAGCTGAACCCGAATGTCGGCGTCGAGGAGATCACCGAACTGTTTCTCACCGCGATGACGCAACCCGGCTCGAAGGCCGAGAAGCTGCAGCGGATCGGCAGCGTCGCACTGTCCACGGAGACCGTCTCGGAGATCGTGCGGCGCCAGGTGATCGAACACCGGTTGCCCGAGCATGACTGGCCCGAACGCATACTGCGTATCAGCGCAATCGACACCGCCACAGGTGAATTGGTGGCGCTTGATCGCAATTCCGGCGTCAATCTGGTCGACGCCGTTGCCGCCAGTTGTGCGGTGCCCGGCGTCTGGCCGCCAGTCACGATCGGTGGTCGTCGCTACATGGACGGCGGCGTCGGCAGCACCGTCAACCTCGAGCTGGCGGCCGACTGCGACGTCGTGGTCGCGCTGCTGCCGCAGGGCCGCACGTCGCCGTCACCCTTCGGCACCGGCGCGGTCCAGGAGGTCGACAACTTCCCCGGTTCGGCTTTCGGCGTGTTCGCCGACGACGGCTCACTGGAAGCGTTTGGTCGCAACCCACTGGATCCGGCCTGCCGCGCGCCATCCGCACGTGCCGGGCGCGAACAGGGCAGGCGGCTCGCGCGCGAGGTCGCCGAGTTCCTCGGACGCTGAATCAGACTTCTTCAGTAGTCTGAGGAGACGGGTCTGAGGAGACGGGATTGGGCTTCTCGAGCCCGTCGAGCACAGCAGCCGCGAGTGCGCGGCCGACGTCGATGACCTCTGCGGCACGGTGGAATTCGAGGCTGCGACACGCGGTCCGCGGTATCTCGATCAGCACATCGGGGGGATAGGCCGCCAATGTGTGGCGGGCCAGGGCGGCCTGCGCGATGTCGATCGTGCGGTTCATCACCTCGAAGCTGCCGAGGCGGGGCACCGACATTTCCTTGGCGGCGTCGATGAGTTTGCCCCCGCTCTCCTCGGGCTGACCGGCGTCGAACAGCGCGGTCGTACTGCGCCACATCCGGCCCAGCCATTCCGTGGTCGCTCTTGGCCCGTCATCTTCGGGTTCGTCGCCGCCTGCCTCACTGCCGGACAGGCTCACCGCGATCGTCAAATCGGCGTTGACCGCGGCTATCGGCGCCATGGGAAGCGGATCGAGAATGCCGCCGTCGGCCAGCAGTCGGCCGTCGAGCACATGCGGCACGATCACGCCAGGGATTGCAATCGACGCCCGGATCGCGGCGTCGACAGGCCCACGTTGCAGCCACACCGACTTCCCGGTGAGTAGGTCGGTACTGACCGCTGTGTAGGGGATCGGCAGCTCTTCGATCGTGACTTCGCCGAGGATGTCGCGGACGGCGTCGAGGATCTTCTCGGCGCGCAGGACGCCGGCAGCAGTGATCTTCGGATCGAGTAGGCGCAATATGGCGCGCTGCGTCAGCGACTTCGCCCATTCGGCGAAATCATCGAGCTTGCCCGCGGCCTCAAGACCACCGACGAGGGCGCCCATTGAGGATCCTGCGATGCCGACGATCTCGAAACCACGCTCGTGCAGCTCGTCGATCACCCCGATGTGGGCGTAACCGCGTGCCCCTCCGCTGCCGAGGGCGAGTGCCACTCGCTTGCCGGCCATAGCGTGATTCTGCGCCTATCCGCAGAGGGCGTCGGCGGCGGCCTGCGCGGCCACGATCACTGCGGCCTGCCTCGGCGGGGGAAGCGCAGACCACGGAGCGCCGAACGTGCCCGGGCCTGGCGCGTCGGAGCTCTGAACGCTCTTCAGATACGGCTCGAGCTGCGACTTGGCGTCCCCGCCCTGCTGTCCCATCCACTCGCGCGCGGCCTGACACGCCTTGAAGTACTCGTCCTCGGTGGAGTCCGCGGGAGCGCCGACGGCGGTCGTGACACCGTCAGGGGACACCCCGACCTCGCCGGGCGCCGCCGTCGGAGTTTCCGAACGTTCTGAGGCCGCCGTCGTTTGCGGCGTCGACGTGGCCGGCTCGCTGTCGGATCCCGACGAGCACCCGGTGCCCACGGCCGTGCCGACGATCACCAGTGCGACCGCGTGGGCGGCCCGACGAGAGTGCCTGCGCATGCAGCCAATCTATGCAATGGCTCGGCCCCACGGTGGGCGGCTGTCCACTTCGGATCACTGTGAATCTTGCAGCACAGGCTGCCGACGGTCCATTGACCAGGCTGTTGACCATCGCGTTAATGCGCCGTCGGTTCAGCGCAGCCGTTTGCGCCGGTTTGACATGCCAGACTTGCGGCCGTGACACCCGGACACCCGCGCGTACGCCGCGGGGACTGTTGCGCCTGACGCGCTTGTCCCTGTCCGCCTGTCACTTTTCTGGAGTCCGCATGGTTTCCGTCATCTCCGCCCCCACTCGACTGCGCCCCGCCGATTTACTGCACGCCACCGACCGCTACGCCGACGGCGTGCTTTCAGGCCGCTATGACGGCCTCCTGCCCGCCGGCGGTCTGCCGGCGAATGACCGCTGGTTCACCCGGCTGCACGGCGATGAAGAACTCGACGTCTGGCTGATCAGTTGGGTGCCGGACCGCTCGACCGAACTCCACGACCACGGGGGCTCACTCGGCGCGCTGACCGTGGTGTCCGGTGCGCTGGTCGAAACCCGATGGGATGGGCAGGCGTTCAGGCGGCGACGTCTCACGGCAGGTGACCAGGCCGCATTTCCGCTCGGCTGGGTTCATGACGTGGTGTGGGCGCCCGATCGGCACACGGCGGCGCCGATTGCTCCGGTTGCTCCGACGCTGAGCGTGCACGCATACTCACCACCGTTGACCGCGATGTCGTACTACGAGGTCACGGACCGCAACACGCTGCGCCGCAAGCGCACCGAACTCACCGATGAGCCGGAAGGATGACGTCAATCTTGGCCAGCCGCATCGACCGTGTCCTCGACGAGGCCCGCAACCGGCTGACCAGATTGAGCGCGCAGGACGTGCCTGCGGCGCTGGCCCGTGGCGCGATACTGGTCGACATCCGGCCGCAGGCCCAGCGGGACCGTGAGGGCGATGTCCCGGCGGCCCTGGTTATCGAACGCAATGTCCTGGAGTGGCGCTGCGACCCGACCAGTGACGCCCGGCTTCCGCAGGCAGTGAGCGATGACGTCGAGTGGGTGGTGCTGTGCTCGGAGGGCTACACCTCCAGCCTCGCCGCAGCAGCCCTGCTCGACCTGGGACTGCACCGCGCCACCGACGTCATCGGCGGTTTCCATGCGCTCAAGACCGAAGGGGTTGTGGTCTAGGCGTTCTCGTCGTTGGACAGCAGCGGACGGAGCTTTTCCGTCTTCTCCGGCGTCCAGCCCGGCGGCTCGAGAATCGCGGCCCACGCGTTGGCGACGTCCTTGACGTACACGTGGCCGTGCCCGTCAGGCACGTCCACCGCCACCGCCATGTCCGCGGACACCTGCAGGAAGGTGACGATCGGAATCCACTGCATGCGTCCGGAGAGGTCGTAACCGCGTGGCTCTCTCAGCCAATCCGGCTCGGTGAACAGCAGATCCGTGTTCCACCACGCGATCGGGTCCGACGCGTGCTGCAGGTACACCACCCGGGGATGGCCCCATGGGTCATTCGGCCGATTGAGGTTGTCCGAACGCGCGGCGAACCGGACGTTCTCACCCTTGTCGAAGATGGGCAGCCATTCCGGCGAGCCCTGGTCGCGGTCGCGGGTGAGCTGTGTCCAGATGGTGTTGTTGAAGGTCGGACCGGAGAACAACGCACCGTTGGTGCGCGCGATGAGGTTGTTGAGAGCCAGGAATGGCGCTTCACCGCCGAACGATCCGAGACTTTCACCGAACACCACCAGCTGTGGCCGCGCCGCCTCGGGCATCTCGCGGATCAGTGCGTCCACGGCCTCGAACAGCGCCTGCCCGGCCTGTCGCGCGTTCTCGTTGTCCACGAGGAACGACAGCCAGCTGGGCAAAAAGGAGTACTGCATGGACACGATCGCGGTGTCGCCGTTGAACATGTACTCCAGTGCCGAGGCCTCGGCCTCGTTGATCCAGCCGGTGCCTGTCGTGGTCGCGACGGCGACCACCGCACGATCGAGGCCGCCCTTGCGCTGTAGTTCCTGCGCCGCCAATGCAGCGGTGGCCTTGATGCCGTCGGCCGAATGCAGTCCGGCATAGGCCCGGATCGGTTCGACAGCGGGTTTGCCGTTGAACTCCGAGAGCTCGTCGACCGTGGGGCCGGCCGAGACGAACACCCGGCCCTGATGACCCAGCGATTCCCACGTCACCTCGGAGTCGGGGCCGCCTGACCGCAAAGGAGACGTCGGTGCGGCGAATTCGGGATCGGTTTCGTCGTTGGCCGCGGCGAATGTCTTGTTCAACGCGCTCATCCCGAAGCGCACCACCACACCGTTGAGCAGGGCGATGCTCAGCACGAGCAGCAGAACGATCACGACAACCGTTGAAATGCGCGGCGGTGCAACACGATTGAGTTGACGGACCAGGAATCGCACGAGTCTGCCGATGAGCTGGCCGATCTCGACGAAGAGGAACAACATGATGATGGACACGAAGGCGCACCAGGGGTAGTCCCAGAACTCGAGGCGCGGTACGCCGTTGAGGTCGCGTACTTCATCCTGCCAGCGGTGGAAGTAGAAGATCATCAGGATCTGGCCGATGACGCCGACGCCCGCGAGAGCGAGCCACGCCCAACGCGGCGCTCGGGGGCTGGATTCCCGCGACAGCATGAAGCGCACCAGCCATACCGCGAACACGCCGAGCCCGTAACCGATGGCGCCCGCCGCGCCGCTCACGATGCCTTGGAAGAGCGGCCCACGCGGCAGCAGCGACGGCGTCAACGACAGCCAGATGAAGATCAGGCCGAGGGCCGTCCCCGTGAACGTGTAATGGCGGATCCACCACGGCTTCTTCGGTGGCGGCTCCTCCTGCGGCGGTGCTTCGTCGACGGCCTCAGCGGTGTCTGTCACCCACGCAGATTAGCGGTGACGGAAGGTCGGTGGGCGTTTCTCCGTGAACGCGCTCATGCCCTCGGTCTGGTCGTCGGTGGCGAATGCGGAATGGAAGAGCCTGCGCTCGTACAGGAGTCCCTCAGCCAGCGTCGATTCGAAGGCACGGTTGACGGCCTCCTTGGCCATCCGCGACGCCGAAAGCGACATTCCGGCGATTGTCTTGGCGACCGCATTCGCCTCGTCGAGCAGGGTGTCGGCGGGCACGACGCGGGAGACCAGGCCCGCGCGCTCGGCTTCGGTGGCATCCATGTTGCGCCCGGTGAGGATCAGGTCCATCGCCTTGGCCTTGCCGATGGCGCGGGTCAATCGCTGTGAGCCGCCCATTCCGGGGAGTACACCGAGCTTGATCTCGGGCTGACCGAATTTCGCGGTGTCGGAGGCGATGAGCAGATCGCACATCATCGCGAGTTCGCAACCGCCGCCAAGTGCGTAGCCGTTGACCGCGGCGATGGTCGGGGTCCGTGTCGCGGCGAACTTGCCCCAGGCTGCGAAGAAGTCCGAGGAGAACACATCTGCGAACGACAACTCGGCCATCTCTTTGATGTCCGCGCCCGCGGCGAAGGCCTTCTCGCCGCTGCCGGTGATGATGATCGCACCGATTCCCGGGTCGCTGTCGAATTCCGCTGCGGCGGCGACAACTTCGTTCATCACCTGGCTGTTGAGCGCATTGAGGGCCTTGGGCCGGTTCAGTGTGATGGTGCCGACGCGGTTGTCGCGCGTGACCAGAATGGTTTCGTAGCTCATGAGAACTCCAATTCGCGGTCGGCCGGCGCGAAGTAGGCCTCGACGTCGGCGCTGGTGACGGCCGCCAGCGATGCTGGCGACCATTTCGGATTGCGGTCCTTGTCGATGACCTGAGCGCGGATGCCCTCTTCGAAATCATGGCTGCGCAACGCCCCGCAGGTGGTCCGATATTCCTGGCGCAACACGTCTTCCAGTGTGCCGAGCTTGGCGGCTCGTCGCACTGCCTCGAGTGCGACCGACACCGAGATGGGGGATTTGGACTCGATCAAATTGGCTGCGTCGTTCGCAGGTTCCGCGTCGTGACCGCGCAGTGCGGCGACGATTTCGACCGCGGTCTCGGCGGCGTAGCAGCGATCGATCCATTCGCGTTGCGCCAGAAACTGACTCGCAGGAGGTTCGGTGGCGTGGGCGGCGAGGGCAGCGTCGACGCCGTCGGCGATCGCGGTCTCCTTGAAGGCCGCGATCGCGTCGTGCGGCACGAAGTGATCGGCGAAGCCCATCGCGATCGCATCTGAAGCACCGAACGTGATACCGGTGAGGGCGGCGTGCAGGCCGAGCAGACCGGGCGCCCGCGACAGTATGAGTGTGCCGCCGACGTCTGGAATGAAGCCGATACCGACTTCGGGCATCGCCATCTTGGTGGTGTCGGTGACGACGCGGACGCTGCCGTGCGCGGCGACCCCGACGCCTCCACCCATGACGATGCCGTCCATCAGTGCCACATAGGTCTTGGGGAAGCGGCCTATCTGGGCGTTGAGGCGATATTCGTCGTACCAGAAGCTCCTGGCGACCGACCCGTCGGCGCGGGCGCTGTGATACAGCGCGACGAGGTCGCCACCGGCGCACAGGCCACGTTCGCCGGCACCGTCGACGATGACGGTGTGGACATCGTCGTTGTCTGCCCAGTCGGTGAGCACGAGCGAGATGACGTTGACCATAGGGTGCGTCAGCGAATTGATGGCCTTGGGCCGATTGAGGGTGATCAGGCCGAAGCCTTGGCTCACGTTTACTAGGACATCCTCGTTTTCGTCCACGGAATGCAATGTAGATCGTGAACCGCCGTCGAGCATCGCCGGGTAGGGTTTCCTGTGAAGACCCTGGGAGGTTCGAACGGGAACCGTTCAGGATCGCCAGTCGTTGAGCGATTGTTCGTCAACGAGTCGAATCAAGCATCAGAGAGGAACCGACGGTGCGGGAGTCCAGCAACCCGGTATTTCGTTCCCTGCCCAAGGGTCAGGGCGGTTACGCGCAGTTTGGTACCGGAGCCGCCGGCTACGGTGCGCAGGCCGTACAGGCCGATCCATATGTCACGCAGTATCCCGACCAGCAGCAGGCAGGCGTCGACCGGCCGCTGACCATCGATGATGTCGTCACCAAGACCGGCATGACGCTGGCCGTGGTGACCGTAGTCGGCGTCATCTCGTACTTCCTCGTCTCGCAGAACGTCGGCTTGATGATGCCCTTCGTGCTTGTGGGCGCGCTCGGTGGTCTCGCGATGGTGTTGATCGCGACGTTCGGACGCAAGCAGGACAACCCGGGCATCGTGCTGAGCTACGCCGCGCTCGAGGGACTCTTCCTTGGCGCCGCGTCGTTCTTGTTCGCGAACCTCGTGTCCAACGGTGGTCCCGGGATGATCGCGCAGGCGATCTTCGGAACCGTTGGCGTGTTCGTCGGCATGCTCGTCGTCTACAAGACCGGAGCCATCCGGGTGACGCCGAAGTTCACGCGAATGATGGTCGCCGCCCTGTTCGGTGTGGTGGCTATCGCGCTGCTGAACTTCGTGCTCGCGATGTTCGGTGTCGGCGGCGGCGAGGGCTTCGGCCTGCGTAGTGGTGGTCCACTGGCGATCATCTTCTCGCTGGTCTGCATCGGTCTGGCGGCATTCATGTTCTTGATCGACTTCGATCAGGCCGACCAGTTGATTCGCGCCGGTGCGCCGGCCAAGGCCGCCTGGGGCATCGCCCTCGGCCTGACCGTCACGCTGGTCTGGCTTTACCTCGAAATTCTGCGGCTGCTGTCGTACTTCAACAGCGACTAGCAGTCACCGCGAAAGGCCCGGCACGAAATGTGCCGGGCTTTTTTCGTGCCACCCCTTTTCGTTGACTCTGGAACCCCTTCGCCGAAACTGCTCACAGATCGCGATTCATCCACAATTTGCGATCTGACAGCAGTTTCGGCGGCGCGGAGCGGCGAGTGTCGCAATATGACGACACTGAACTGGCCGTTCGTAGGCAGCGAAGCCATCACCAAAGGCCTACTCAAGAAACATGAACTACGGGCTGGATTCCGGGCAGAGTTTCCTGACGTGTACGTACCTAAAGATGCTGTGCCGACCCTGCATCAACGCGCAGTTGCGGGATGGTTGTGGTCACACCGAGAGGGAGTGATCGCTGGGTTGACGGCATCTGCGTTGCATGGCGCGAAGTGGGTTGACGTGACGGATCCGATCGAGCTGGTGTGGCAAAACGCTCGGCGTCCGCGCGGGCTGCGTACCTACGACATGAGGCTTCGCCCGAACGAGTTCGCAGTTCAAGGCGAACTTCGTGTCACCACCCCCGAGCGCACCGCGTTCGATATAGCGCGTCGTGGCCGGCTTGATCAAGCGGTCGCGCGTTTGGATGCTTTGGCCGAAGCCACGGGAGTGTCAGCTGAAGATGTCTTTGCGGTCGCTCGAGTTCATCGTGGTGCCCGTAATCTCCGTCAGCTCGGCGCGGCTCTCGACCTGATGGACCCCGGAGCCGCATCGCCGAGGGAAACGTGGTTGCGACTCTTGGTGATTCGTGCGGGATACCCGCGACCGCGGACGCAAATACCGGTGCGAAGCCCCGACGGCCGGCGGCAGTACTACCTCGACATGGGTTGGGAAGACCTCATGTTGGCTCTTGAGTACGACGGCGAACAGCACCGCAACGACCCGGATGTCTACGCCGACGACATCAAGCGGTCGGAGGACATCGCCGAAGTCGGCTGGACGCGCCTGCGAGTCGTAAAGGCGAACAGCTCAGCCGAAGTGCTGCGGCGTTTGGACCGCGCCTGGCGATCGAGACTGCTGACAGATCGCGATATCTCGTGAAATCGCGATCTGTCAGCAGTCTCGGGTCAAAGAGGCCAATCAGCTGAGGCGTTCCACCACCATCGCCATGCCCTGGCCGCCGCCGACGCACATCGATTCGATGCCGAACGTCTTGTCATACGTCGCAAGGTTATTCAGCAGCGTGGCGGTGATACGCGCACCCGTCATGCCGAACGGATGCCCCAGCGCGATCGCGCCACCCGACACATTGAGCTTGTCCTCGTCGATGCCGAGTTCCCGCGCCGAGCCGAGCACCTGCACCGCGAACGCCTCGTTGATCTCGACCAAATCGATGTCGGAGATTTTCTTGCCCGCCTTGGCAAGCGCCTTCTTGATCGCCTCGATCGGGCCGAGGCCCATGATCTCCGGCGAAAGACCGCTCACCCCCGTCGACACGATGCGCGCCAACGGGGTCAGGCCCAACTCCTTGGCCTTGGTGTCGCTCATGATGACAACGGCTGCTGCACCATCGTTGAGCGGACACGCATTGCCCGCGGTGATGGTGCCGTTGGGGCGGAACACCGGCTTCAGCTGGCTGATCTTCTCGTATGTGGTGCCCGCACGTGGGCCGTCGTCGGTCGTGACCGTCGTACCGTCGGGCAGCTTCACGGGCACGATCTCCCGCTCGAAGAACCCGCTCTTGATGGCGTCCTCGGCGCGGTTCTGCGACCGCACGCCCCAGTGGTCCTGGTCCTCGCGGCTGATCCCGGTGAACAGCGAAACGTTCTCCGCCGTCTGGCCCATCGCGATGTAGACATCGGGGATGTTGCCGTCGTCGCGAGGGTCATGCCACTCGTCGGCTCCCTCAGCCTGCTTGGCCGTCCGGGCCTGAGCTTCGTCGAAGATGGCGTTCTTGCTGTTCGGGGCACCATCGGCGGCGCCGACGCCGAAGCGCGACACCGTCTCGACACCCGCGGAGATGAACACGTCACCTTCACCGGCCTTGATGGCGTGGAAGGCCATCCGGGTGGTCTGCAGCGACGACGAGCAGTAGCGGTTGACCGTGGTGCCGGGCAGGAAGTCGTAGCCGAGTTCGACGGCTACCGCCCTGGCGATGTTGTAGCCGGCCTCACCGGCGGGCTGCGCGCAGCCCATCATCAGATCGTCGATGTCCTTCGGGTCCAACGAGGGAACCTTGTCCAATACCGCCCGAACCATCTGCGCGGCGAGGTCATCGGGGCGCATCGTGGCGAGCGAACCTTTGACGGCGCGCCCGATCGGCGATCGTGCTGTGGCGACAATGACGGCTTCAGCCATGAGAACTCCTTGTATTCGAACGATATCGAAACTGGAGCAAACCTAACTCGTGGGCACCACGATGGGCGCGGGGACCCCAGTCGAGCGGCGCCACAGCCGGCTGATGTTGCCGACCCGGGCCAGCAGCGAGCTGCCCTCAGCGTTCCGAGCCTCGAGCGCGTCTTCGGGCTGGGCGCCATCGAAGTACTCGCCCAACGCATTACACAGCGCGGGAAGTAGCTGCTGCGCCGCCAGCGCGTAGCCGGCGGCCGACGGGTGGAACATGTCCTGACTGAAGAGCTGCTCGGGGGCCTTGCGGAACTCAGGCGGAAGAAGGTCGGAGAACGGAACAGGGACGCCACCGGCGGCGCGCACGGCCGACGCCTGAGCCCGCGCCAGGCGCAACCCGCGACTGCGTGCCACCCATCGCAGCGGCTGTGGGATCGCGGTGATCAGGCCGAAGTCCGGGCAGGTGCCCACCACGACGACGGCCCCGCTGGCCCGCAATCTCCCGACCGCCCGACCCAGTCGCCGCGCCGACGGTCCGATGCCGTTGGGCCGCGTGATGTCGTTTGCGCCGATCATGATCACCGCAGCGTCTGGCGGCGGGCCTGCGACGAACATCGCGTCGATCTGCCCGGAAAGGCCCTTGGACGTGGCGCCCATGATGGCTTTTGTGCTCAGCCTGATTCGCTCACCCGACACCTCGGCGAGCCCACGCGCGATGAGCACGCCCGGCACTTCTTCAGCGTCGTCACACCCGTAACCGGTCGCCGTGGAGTCCCCGAAGACCATCAGATGCAGGTCGAAGGGCACACCGCGGTGCCACTGCTCCAGCGGTCCGAAGCCGGGCTGATACACGCCGTCGGCACGCGGGGGGACATCCCATGCCTTTGGTATGACGCTGCGGGCCCTGTCGGCCTGCCCGCTCAGCAGATTGCGGGCCCCGACGTATGCGGAGCCCGTCGATGCGAGCGTGGCCGCGGCCGCAAGGGCGACGGTCGTTGACCGACGCGGTGCACGTATGCCCACGCGGATTAGTTTAAGTCGGATTTTCTGGGATACCCGCGTGGCGACGGACGTCAGGGGATCACAGTGCGGTATCAAGTCCGGTATCGAAATCGAATCTTTGATTGTTGAAACGAACAGAGCCTGTCAAGCTAAGGTATCGGGAACGCTGAAGCAAACGGCGAGCCGGGGCTCTACAACGGCGTAGGAGTGGTGGCGATGACGGCACCAAGTAAAGTAGCCAGAGCATCTCGTGTTGGCGAAATACCTGCTAAAACACGTAAACCGCGCAAGTTTCCAGTTAGCGACGGCGCCCCTGTCGAGGTGGTCGAGGACGGCCCAAGCCTCGCGGGACGACTCACTTCTCTGGCGGCTCTGCTAACAATTCGGCCAACCCTAGCTATCGGAAGTTACGCTCCGCGCCTGCCGTGGCCCTGGGGTTTGGTGGATTTCGCGGCGCGGGTCATGCGTCCCCCTCCCGGGACGGTGCGCGCCACGATTTCTTTGCCGAAGTGCACCGCGCAGCTGGTTAGGGCCGGTGGCGTGCTGCCTGCAGACGGCAAGCGGGGCGTGGTTCTGTACATGCACGGTGGCGCCTTCCTCACCTGTGGCGTGAATTCACACGGCAGGCTGGTGACCGCGCTGTCGGGCTATGCGGACTGTCCGGTGCTGGTCGTCAACTACCGGATGATCCCGAAGCACTCGGTCGGCGAAGCGGTCGACGACTGCTACGACGCATATAAGTGGTTGCGGCTGAAGGGCTACGAGCCGAACCAGATCGTGCTTGCCGGCGACTCCGCCGGCGGCTATCTGGCTCTGGCGCTCGCCGAGAAGCTTCAGCGCGAAGGCCTGGAAGGCGAGATTCCCGCCGCGATGGTGACAATGTCGCCGTTGTTCGAGGTCGACAACGAGACCCGCGCCAACCATCCGAACATTCACAGCGATGCGATGTTCCCGCCGCGTGCGTTCTTCGCGCTGGTGGACCTGGTCCGCGAGGCCGCCGGCCGGCATCTGGTCGACGGCAAGCCCGAAGAGGTCTACGAGCCGCTCGATCACATCGAGCCCGGGCTGCCGCGCACGCTGATCCATGTGTCGGGGTCCGAGGTGCTGGTCAGTGACGCCCGCAAGGCGGCCCGTCGGCTGGCGGCTGCCGGTGTACCCGTAGAGGTTCGCGTCTGGCCGGGCCAAATGCACGTGTTCCAGCTCGCGGCGCCCGCAGTTCCCGAGGCGACGCGGTCGCTGCGCCAGATCGGTGACTACATCCGGGAAGCCACCTGGTGAACCCGCGGCTGGTACCCCGCAGCCCCGCCTGACACGATGGGGTCATGCGGATCGCACGGCACATCAGTGAGCTCATCGGCAATACCCCTCTGGTACAGCTGAACTCCGTTGTCCCCGAAGGTGCCGGCATCGTTGCCGCCAAAATCGAGTACCTCAACCCCGGCGGCAGTTCCAAGGACCGCATCGCGATCAAGATGATCGATGCCGCCGAGGCCAGCGGCGAACTCAAACCCGGCGGCACCATCGTCGAACCGACCTCCGGCAATACCGGGGTGGGACTGGCGCTGGTGGCGCAGCAGCGCGGCTATAAATGCATCTTCGTCTGCCCCGACAAGGTCAGCGAGGACAAGCAGAACGTGTTGCGCGCATACGGCGCCGATGTCGTGGTCTGCCCGACGGCCGTGGCGCCGGACGATCCGGACAGCTATTACAGCGTGTCCAATCGACTCGTCGAGGAGATTGACGGCGCGTGGAAGCCCGACCAGTACTCCAACCCCATGGGGCCGGCCAGTCACTACGAGACGACGGGCCCTGAGATCTGGGCCGACACCGACGGCAAGGTCACCCATTTCGTCGCAGGCGTCGGCACCGGCGGCACGATCACCGGCGCGGGCCGCTATCTCAAGGAGGTGTCGGGCGGTCAGGTACGCGTGATCGGTGCCGATCCCGAAGGATCGGTGTACTCCGGCGGCACCGGCAGGCCGTACCTGGTCGAAGGTGTGGGGGAGGACTTTTGGCCCTCCGCGTATGACCCGGCGGTTCCGGACGAGATCATCGCGGTGTCGGATGCCGACTCATTCGAGATGACGCGCAGGCTGGCACGCGAAGAAGCCCTGCTCGTCGGTGGATCGTGTGGCATGGCTGTGGTCGCCGCGATCCGGGTCGCCGAGAAGGCCGGCCCCGACTCAGTCGTCGTCGTGCTGCTTCCTGACGGCGGAAGAGGTTATCTGTCAAAGGTTTTCAACGACGGATGGATGTCCTCCTACGGATTTCTGCGGAGCCGGCTTGACGGTTCGGTGCAGGAGACGACCGTTGGCGAGGTGCTGCGGGGCAAGTCCGGCGCGTTGCCCGACCTGGTACACACCCACCCGTCCGAGACGGTGCGCGATGCGATCGGAATCCTGCGGGAGTACGGCGTGTCCCAGATGCCTGTCGTGGGTGCGGAGCCGCCGGTGATGGCGGGCGAAGTCGCAGGCAGTGTCGGCGAGCGCGAACTGCTGTCCGCGGTTTTCGAGGGCCGGGCCAACCTGGCCGACGCGGTGGCTCTGCACATGAGTCCGCCGCTGCCGTTGATTGGAGCGGGTGAACTCGTCAGCACCGCCGCCAAGATGCTGCGCGAGTGCGACGCCGTGATGGTCGTCGAGGAGGGCAAGCCGGTAGGCGTTCTGACTCGTCACGACCTACTCGGATTCCTGTCGGACGGCAGCACCCGACGCGGTCGATAACCAGGCTTGCAAAGCCCGCCAAACTATCCGGGGCGGCGGCTCACAATGTGGCGGTTACCAGCCTGTTTCGCCGTTTCGCCACATGATCAACTTCCGTACAGAAACCGCTGCACGAAGCCGCTTCTCGGGTAGGGTAAGCACGCTCGTTGCCAGCTAAGACGTGACCGGAAGGCGCATATGACCGATCTACCGCCACCACCCCCCGGGAACTACCCTCCTCCACCACCTCCGAGCGGCGGCACGCCACCGCCTCCTCCGCAGGGCGGAACTCCCACGGGTCAACCGAACAACAGTCTGATTTGGGGCATCTTGGTGACGGTGTTGTGCTGTCTCCCGCTCGGAATCGTGTCGATTGTGAAATCCACTCAGGTTTCCGGTCTGTGGGCACAGGGGCGCGCCGCAGAAGCGCAGCAGGCGGCGGATGATGCCAAGAAGTACGCCATGTGGGGCGCCATCGCAGGCGTCATCGTCTTCGTGATCGTCGTGATCATCAATATCGTCGTCGGGGTCAGCGCGACATCCAGTTTCTCCTAACGTCATAAGCCTCCGCCGACGTTGTGGCAGTCGCGATTTGACGCGTTGAAAGCAAACTCGCGCAATCTTCAGTCATTGAAAGGAATGGCCAAACCATGAGTGATCAACCGCCGCCTCCGCCGCCTCCGGGCGGTAACTACCCACCGCCGCCTCCGCCCCCGCCGGGTGGCAACTACCCACCTCCGGGTGGTAACTACCCGCCGCCCCCGCCGGGGGGCAACTACCTGCCGCCCCCGCCGCCGGGTTACGCACCTCCGCCACCGCCGCCTGGGGCGCCTGGTGGCTACCCGCCGCCCCAGCACGCGGGCTATCCGCCGCAGGGCGCACCTGGTGGCTATCCGCCGGCAGGCCCGGGTTTCCCTGGCGCGCAGGCGTTTAACGTCGGTGAGGCGGTCTCGTGGGCGTGGAACAAGTTCACTAAGAACGCCGTCACGCTGATCGTCCCAGCGCTGGTGTACGGGATCGTCATCGGTGTTCTCGTCGGCATTACTTACGGGCTGGCGTTCGCGCTCGCACCGACGCAGACCTACGAGTCCTACGGCAGCAGCTATAGCTACGAGGCGAGCTTCGGTTTCGCGAGCATCCTTGTGCTCATCTTGGGCTACCTCATTTTGATGGTGGTGGCAGCAGCGATCCAATCCGCCTTCCTGGGCGGTCTTTTGGATATCGCCAACGGAGCGCCCGTGACGATCGGTTCGTTCTTCAAGCCACGCAACGTCGGCAGTGTGATCATTGCGACCCTGATCATCGGCATCGCAGCCGGTATCGGCTCGTTCTGCTTCATCCTCGGGCTCGTGATCGGTGTCTTCACACTGTTCACCACGGTGATCATCGTCGACCGCAACTCCTCGCCGATCGATGCGATCAAGCAGAGCGTCGACATCACCAAGAACAACATCGGTCCGGTGATCCTCACCTGGTTGGTGGCCGGCGTGATCGCAGTGGTCGGTGCGCTGCTCTGCGGTATTGGCTTGATCGTCTCCATCCCAGTCGCTTCGCTGTTCCTGGTGTACGCCTACCGGAAGCTCACAGGTGGCCACCTCGCGCCGCTGACGCCGTAATCGTGAAAGACCCGGTCTGTGCGGTTGGCGCAGACCGGGTCTCTGCGAGTCCGTGCGCCGTTGCGATCACATCCGTAAGCTGCGACCAGTCGCGAGGGATTGACAGTAAGGGCATACGTGAGCAGTCACCCGCCGCCGCGAATCGGTTTCGTCGGGGAGTCGACAGCGGACGCTAGCCATTACACGCCGTGGTTCACCCGCGTGCTCGCGTATGTGATCGACAGCATCCCGGTATACCTACTCGCGATAATCGGTGGCGTCGTCCTATCCGCCTGGCAGGTGGAAACGACATGTGTGTCCGGCGCATTCTGCGCCACCGGAGGCAGCGGTCCGTCGACGACGGCATGGATCATTTTCTCGGTCTGCGTCCTGATCGCCATGGTGTTCTCGTTGTGGAATTTCGTGGTGCGCCAAGGCAATACCGGCTCGAGCATCGGCAAGCAGATGATGAAGTTCAAGGTCGTCGGCGAGCAGACGCAGGAGCCGATCGGGATTTTCAGGTCATTACTGCGCCAGCTCGCGCACGGTATCGACGCCCTCATTTGCTATGTCGGGTTCCTGTTCCCGCTCTGGGACGCCAAGCGGCAGACTATTGCCGACAAGCTCATGAAGACCGTCTGCGTTCCGCTGTAGATAGGTGTACGTGCTGCCGAAACAGGCATATACGCGCTGGACGACCCGGGTGGCCGCCGGCCTCATCGACTGGGCCCCGATCTGGGTGATCGCCTTGATTCCTTTCGTCGGCCTGCTGGTCGCGGGCGACGTGGAGTGCATCGACAGCATCTACGGCAGCGGTGACAGTTACTGCTCGACCGCCGTCTCGGACTTCTGGACGTCAGTCCAGTTCATCGCCGTTCTGCCCGGGGCCGTCTACTTCGTCTGGAACTTCTGCTATCGCCAGGGCAGAACGGGGCAGAGCATCGGCAAATCGGCGATGAAGTTCACGGTCGTCAGCGAGAAGACCTGGCAGCCCATCGGCTTCTGGATGTCGTTGGTCCGCCAAATTGCCCACTACGTGGACCAACTCCTCTGCTACGTCGGTTATCTGTGGCCGTTATGGGACAAGAAGCGTCAGACGCTCGCCGACAAGATGGTGGGTTCCGTCTGCGTTCCGTTGGACGTCCAGGCGTCGCCGCCCCCGCAGTGGTCCTTGCCGCCGGATCCGCCGCTACCCTGATCGGTGATGACTGAACAGCACAGGTCGCGGGGGCTCGCCACCAAGGCCATCCACGCAGGTTTCCGGCCCGACCCGGCGACCGGTGCCGTCAACGCGCCGATCTATGCCAGCTCGACGTTCGCCCAGGACGGTGTCGGAGGGCTGCGAGGTGGATACGAATACGCCCGCACCGGCAATCCGACGCGTACCGCGTTGGAAGCGTCGTTGGCCGCTGTCGAGGAGGCCCGATACGGGCGGGCGTTCGCCTCGGGCATGGCGGCCACCGATTGCGCGCTGCGCGCTGTGTTGCGGCCGGGCGATCACGTCGTCATGCCCGACGATGCCTATGGCGGCACGTTCCGTCTGATCGACAAGGTGTTCACGCAGTGGGGCATCGACTACACCGCCGTTTCATTGGCCGACCTCGACGCGGTCCGTGGCGCGATCACCCCGCAGACCAAGTTGATCTTGGTGGAGACGCCGACCAATCCGTTGCTGTCGATCGCCGATATCGCCGGCGTCGCGCAGCTAGCCGAGGCCTCGAACACTTCGGGCAAAAAAGTAAAAGTGTTGGTGGACAATACGTTTGCCTCGCCCGCACTGCAGCAGCCGCTGACACTCGGCGCGGACATCGTGCTGCATTCGACGACCAAATACATCGGCGGTCATTCGGACGTAGTCGGTGGTGCGCTGCTGACGAGCGATGAAGAACTCGACGCCGCGTTCGCATTCCTGCAGAACGGTGCGGGTGCAGTCGCGGGCCCGTTCGACGCCTACCTCACCATGCGCGGCCTCAAGACTCTGGTGCTGCGCATGCGGCAGCACAGCGAGAATGCCGCCCTGGTCGCCGGGTTCCTTGCGAACCACCCCGCGATCTCGACTGTGCTCTATCCCGGACTGCCGAGCCACCCCGGCCACGGGATCGCCGCGAAGCAGATGAGCGGATTTGGTGGCATGGTCTCGGTGCGGATGCGGGGCGGCCCGGATGCTGCCCGCAAGCTGTGCGCGGGCACAGAGATTTTCATTCTCGCCGAGTCGCTGGGTGGAGTGGAGTCGCTGATCGAGCATCCCGGGGCGATGACACACGCCTCGACGGCGGGTTCCCAGTTGGAGGTTCCCGACGATCTTGTGCGCCTGTCGGTGGGCATCGAGGATTCGGCGGATCTGCTCGCCGATCTGGAGCAGGCGCTAGGTTAGGGCCTGCCGCAGCGCCGACGCGGTGACCGCCAGATTCACCTCGGGTAGCGCGGTCGGATATTCGTCAACCCAACCGCCGCTTGCGATTTCGCCGGCGCGGGCGTGCACCCAGCGCCATCCGCGATCGTTGAGGGACAGGAGCGCGCCCAACCCGTCGACAGCATGGAGCAAGGTGATGATCGCGGCGGTCGACGGCGTCGGCGGCCTTCGGTCGAACAGGGCGGCCAGCAGCGCTGAACGGGCCTGGCCTACCCGGCCGCGGTTGGCCAGCGGCCAGGCGAATTGTTTGGACTGCAACCGAATACGTCGGATCTGGCCGGTCTGCTCGAGATGGTGAATGAGGTCGTTCTCGGTGCGCTTGGACAGCCTCTTCACCGCCGCGACCGGTCGGTGGGGCCGTCGCTGCAGTAACGCGAACGCCGACTCGGAAACGGGATCCATCAGAACGGGCGTTGACAGCGCGATCAGCCGACCGGGCTCGACGGCATCTTCGGCCACTGAGGGCCGGATCCTGCATGCGTATGCCAGATCCAGCAGCACTGCGGCGGCCAGCACACGCCCGCGCCGGTGACGTTCCAGTGCGGGCTGGGCCGACGCGTTGTCGAGCAGGAGCAGAAAGAGCTCCTCGGCGATCTGCGCCATAGTGCGGACTGTATGCGACGCCCCGGAGGGAGCCGCCTCAGGAGTGGTACGGCTCAGCGCTGAGAAGTGTCACCTTGACGGTGTTGCCGTTCGGAATGAGGTAGGTGCGGACGTCGCCGACCTTGGCGTCGATCAGCGCTTCGCCCAGCGGCGACTTCGGCGAATACACCTCGAGCTTGCCGTCCTTGACACCCTCTTGACGCGTGGCGATCAGGAACGTCTCGGTATCGCTCTTGTCGTCGCCGTACTGCACCTTGACCACGGAGCCGGGCAGTGCGACGCCGGACTGTTTGGGGGCCTCGCCGACCTTGGCGTTGTTCAGCAGCTCCTGCAACTGGCGGATGCGCGCTTCCTCTTGGCCCTGCTGGTCGCGGGCGGCGTGGTAGCCGCCGTTCTCGCGAAGGTCACCTTCTTCGCGGCGGTCATTGATCTCTGCGGCGATGACGGGCCGGTTGGCGATCAGCTGATCGAGCTCTGCCTTCAGCCGGTCGTGTGCTTCCTCCGTCAGCCACGTGACCTGCGTGTCGGTCATGATGTCGCGCCCCTTCGTCGTTGCTCTCGCGCATTTTCGCGTAAGTAGTCTCATGTTTCGGCGCCGGGAGCTCTACGTGTATTGCCGCGGTCGTCGACGCCTAATCAGCGCACTAAATGCAGCAATACACGGTCCCAGCGGGGAACCGTGTATCGATCCATGGTAGCACCGCGGGGACAGCGGATTTTCACGTATTCGCAGTTCGGCGTTTGTTGTATTTGCCTCGCGGCGCGTTTTAAGGGGTCACTAGGTAGGCGGGTACGTCGGTGCCGCAGCCGTACACATCGCCGACCACCGGCGGCCTGCTGGACTTGACCGCAGTTGTCACCTGCACCGTTTTCTGGGTGGACGGCGGCACCAGCACCTCGCGACGGCCGGTTTCGCTGCCGTCGATCGAACGGGCCCGCACGATGCACACCACCGGCTGGGCGGGATCCTCCCGGGTGACCGTGATCGTGACGTCCACGGTCTCGTCGTCGACCAGGCGGTAGCCGCCCAGTTCGCCCTTGACCGCACCCCCGAAGCGTCCCGAGGCGACGACTGCGATCGTCACCCCGACTACCAGGACCAGCGCGGTCAGCCCACCGGCGATCAGGCGGCGGTGTCGGCGGGTCAGCCGCTGCCGTCCGTAGCGCGCGGTGGGACGCTCGATCATCTAGTTTTCATGCCCGTCGGTCGGTTGGATCTGCAGAACTGGAACTATAGGACTACTCGGAATGGTTGAAACCTCTCGGTAGAGGTCGGCAGGCGACATCTTCGAGACATAGATAGACATAGATGAGGCAGAACAGGTTGAGTGAACTGCGGTTGATGGCGGTGCACGCCCACCCGGACGACGAGTCCAGCAAGGGTGCGGCCGCCATGGCACGGTACGCGGACGAGGGCGCGCGCGTCATGGTGGTGACGCTTACCGGAGGCGAGCGCGGCGACATTCTCAACCCTGCGATGGACCTGCCCGAGGTGCACGGCCGGATGACCGAGATCCGGCGCGATGAGATGGCCAAGGCCGCTGAGATCCTCGGCGTCGAACACCACTGGCTCGGCTTCGTCGACTCAGGCCTGCCGGAGGGTGATCCGCCGCCGCCGCTGCCCGACGGTTGCTTCGCCGTGGTACCACTCGAGGAGCCCACCGAATCGCTGGTGCGCATCATCCGCAAGTTTCGGCCCCATGTGTTGACGACCTACGACGAGACTGGCGGCTATCCGCACCCGGATCACATCCGATGCCACCAGGTGTCGATCGCGGCATACGAGGCGGCGGGCGACTATCTGCTGTTCCCCGATGCCGGTGAGCCGTGGAACGTGCAGAAGCTGTACTACAACCACGGCTTTCTGCGGAAGCGCATGCAGCTGATCCAGGACGAGTTCGCCAAACACGGCGAGGTGGGCCCTTTCGAGAAATGGCTCAAGCACTGGGAAGCCGACCACGACATCTTCGATAAGCGGGTGACCACGCGCATCGAATGCGCGAAGTACTTCGCCAAGCGCGATGACGCGCTGCGTGCGCACGCCACTCAGATCGACCCCAACGGCGACTTCTTCCGTGCGCCGATCGAATGGCAGCAACGACTTTGGCCGACAGAGGAATTCGAGTTGGCCCGGTCCCGTGTCCCGGTGTCATTGCCTGAGACGGATCTGTTCGCAGGGATCGAGGTCGACGCATGAACACCCGAAGACAACCGCGGGTGAGGATCGCACCCAGGAACGAGCGAGAACCGGAGCGAGCGGGAGTCGAGGCATGAACGACGTCGCATTGACCATCATCGGCCTGCTGGCGCAGGATGCACCGCGCCAGACCGGCCCAGACTTCGGCAAGGCCAGTCCATTTGGACTCCTCGTCATCGTGCTACTGCTGATCGGCACATTCGGTCTGGTCTGGTCGATGAACCGGCACCTGCGCAAGCTGCCGAAGTCCTTCGACGAACCCGGCGAGCAGCCCGATGAGCAGTCCGGTGACGCCGAAAGCAAGCGTGAGTCCGGCTGACTTGTCGGGGCAAAATACCCTGGCCGCGGCCACCAGCCCCTACCTGCGCCAGCACGCCGACAACCCGGTGCACTGGCAGCAGTGGACACCGGAAGCGCTGGCCGAGGCGGCGTCGCGCGACGTGCCGATCCTGCTATCTATCGGGTACGCGGCCTGTCACTGGTGCCATGTGATGGCACACGAATCCTTCGAGGACGAGCAGGTTGCCGCCGCGATGAACGACGGCTTCGTGAACATCAAGGTCGACCGCGAGGAACGGCCCGACATCGACGCGGTCTACATGAACGCCACTGTCGCACTGACGGGTCAGGGCGGTTGGCCCATGACGTGCTTTCTCACCCCTGACGGCCGGCCATTCTTCTGCGGCACGTATTACCCCAAGACCAATTTTCTGCAGCTGCTCGCCGCCGTCTCCGACACCTGGCGCACACGCCGTAGTGAGGTCGAGGAGGCGTCGGACAATATCGCCGGTGAGCTGCGGTCGATGGCGTCAAGCTTCCCCGGTGGTGGGCCGCCGGTCGATCCGGCGCTGTGCGACCACGCTATTGCCGCGATCCTCCAGAGCGAGGATCCCGTGAATGGTGGATTCATCACCAATCAGTCTGGGGCGCCCAAGTTTCCGCCATCAGCGCTGTTGGAGGCGCTGCTGCGCAGCCACGAACGCACCGGTGATGCCGTGCCGCTGGAGGCGGTCGAGCGAACCTGTACGGCGATGGCGCGTGGCGGCATCTACGACCAGCTGGCCGGGGGTTTCGCGCGCTACAGCGTCGACGAGTCGTGGGTCGTTCCCCATTTCGAAAAAATGCTCTACGACAACGCCTTGCTCCTGCGTGCGTACGCGCACTGGGCCAGACGTACGTCGAATCCGTTGGCGCGCAGGATAGCCGGTGAAACTGCGGTGTTTCTGATCGACGACCTCGGCGCTGACGGCATGTTCACCTCGTCGCTGGACGCCGACTCCGACGGTCGTGAGGGCCTGACGTATGTGTGGACGTCCGCGGAGTTACGCGACGTCCTAGGCCGAGAAGACGGCCGGTGGGCTGCCGAGCTTTTCCATGTCACCGA
Source organism: Mycolicibacterium tusciae JS617 (assembly GCF_000243415.2). Next base: position 493,518 of record NZ_KI912270.1, on the reverse strand, counting down.
TGACGGAACCTTCGAGCACGGCAGCTCGGTGCTGCAGCTTCTGCATGACCCTGACGATGGCCAACGGTTTGATCGGGTGCGGACCGCGCTGCTCGCCGCCCGGCACATGCGCCCTCAGCCGGGCCGTGATGACAAGGTCGTCACCGCGTGGAACGGACTGGCGATCACCGCCCTCGCCGAGGCCGCGGTGGCACTCGACGAGCCCGAATTCCTGTTCGCCGCAACGCAATGTGCGCAGAGCATCGTCGATCTGCACATCGTGGACGGCCGGTTGCGCCGGGCCAGCCTCGGCGGTCGTGTCGGCGAGAGCGCGGGCATTCTGGAGGATCATGCGGCGCTGGCCACGGGTCTGTTGACGCTGTATCAACTGACGGGTGAGGCGTCTTGGCTGCGTGCCGCCACGTCGTTGCTTGACATCGTGCTGGAGCATTTCGCCGACGCGCAGACGGCAGGCCGCTGGTTCGACACGGCGGATGACGCTGAGGCGCTTATGGTTCGGCCCGCCGACCCGCTCGACGGTGCGACGCCGTCCGGTGCCTCCTTGATCGCCGAGGCGCTGCTGTTGGCGGCGCACCTGGCTCCGGTGCAACGCGCCGATGTGTACGCATCGGCGGCCGAGGCCACGCTGGCCGGCGCGGCGCCGATCCTGGCGCGTTTGGCGCGTTCGGGCGGACATTGGCTGGCCGTCGCCGAAGCTGCTGTGCGCGGGCCCATTCAGATCGCCGTGGCCTGCGATCCGGTGGCTTCGGAGCTGCTGGCATCAGCGCGGACGCTGGCCCCCGGGGGTGCGATCGTCGTCGGCGGCCCGGTGAACTCCTCGGAACTGCTGGCCGACCGCGACCGGGTGGGCGGGACCGATGCCGCCTATGTGTGCCGAGGACGGACCTGCGACCTGCCGGTCACCACTGCCGCGGATCTCGCGGCCGCTCTTGGCGTGTCCGTGTAGCCTTCGGCGCATGCCAACGCCTGAGGCCAATGCCGCGACCGTCAACCGCTACCTCGAATACGCCGCGAAGGGACAGGTTGACGACATCGTCGAGCTCTACGCCGACGATGCCACCGTTGAGGATCCGGTCGGCAGCGAGGTGCACATCGGGCGCCAGGCGATCCGCGGCTTCTACTCGGCCATTCCGCAGGGCGACAACGGGACCGACGTCGTCACGCTGCGAGCCCTCGGCAATGAGGTGGCGTTCTTCTGGGCGTTGACGATCAACATCGGTGAAGCCAAGATGCGCATCGACATCATCAGCGTCATGACGTTCAACGCAGACGGCAAGATCGCGTCGATGAAGGCGTACTGGACCCCGGAGAACATGACCCAGCTGTAGTGATTTCGGTGCGTGGACGTTCGCACAGCGGGTTGTTTCGAAATGGCGTGTCGGTGTGAGTGCCTGATTTGTTGGTCGTCGAGAATGTGTTGGTGGCCAAGGGGTATCGACCGGTAGTGCGTGATCAGCAGTTCTTAGTTCCGCCGGATATGCGGGAGTGGCTGCCTGCGGATCATTCGGTGTGGGCGTTGATCGGGATCGTGGAGGGGTTGGACACCTCGGCGTTTCACCACCAGCGACGGACCGGTGGTGTCGGGCGGGCCGGGTATGACCCCGACATGTTGGTGACGCTGCTGATCTGGGCGTGGTCGCAGGGGGTGCGGTCCTCGCGTCGGATCGAGCGGGCGTGTGCTGATGTGGTGTCTTATCGGGTGATCTGTGCTGGTGATGGGCCTGATCACGTCACGATCGCGCGGTTTCGCGCCGAGAACCACGCCGCGTGTGAGCAGTTGTTCACCGAGGTGTTGATGTTGGCTGCCGGGCTGGGGTTGGGCCGGCTGGAGACTGTGGCACTCGACGGAGTCAAGATCGCCTCGAACGCGTCGCTGTCGGCCAACCGCACCACCTCGGGGCTAGCCAAGGCCGCCGCGGCGGAGGCGGCCCGAATCGCCAAGGCTGCGGCGGCCGCACACGAAGCCACTGATGCCGCCGAGGACGAGATGTTTGGCGACGATAACCCGGGGTCGGTACCGGCCGAGTTGACCGATCCGGCGGTGCTGGCTAAACGCATCGCCGAAGCGCTGGCACGGCGCAACGCCGAGGACACCGCCCAGGGGCCCGCCGCCGATGATGGTGCACCGGCTGCGGAATCGGTTGAGCTCGAACGGGTTGCCCACGACCGATCGGGGCGCATCGCCCAAGCCCAGGCCCGCATCGACGCCGAGATCGCCGCCGAACGCGCCGAACGCGACGCCTTGGTGGGCAAGTATCTGGCGCGCATCGCGGCCGGGGAGAAGATGACCGGCCGGATCCCGGCCCGGCGCCCAGGTGGCGATGGCCGAGCGGGTGCTGGCCGCGGCGGTGGCCAGGTCGCAGGCCAAACACCAGAGTTGGGCCGCACGCGGCGCGGTCGGCGCCCGACGTCCGGGGCGCTCACCGGCGCCCGTCGAGCAGAACGCCCGGGTCCGTCAGGCGCGAGCGCGACTGGAGCGGGCCCGGGCCGCGCAGGTGGCTGCCGCCCAGGCCGCCACCAACGTCGAACGCACGGCCAATCTCACCGATCCCCAATCACGGATCCAGCCGTTGCGCGGGGGTGGCTGGCTGCAGGGCTACAACTGCCAGGCAGTCACCGCCGCTGACGGGCTGATCGTGGCCACCGGGGTGGGCACCAGCCCGGTGGACAACCAGTACTACACCGACATGATCGACAAGGCCATCAAGTCCGCGGACCTGATCACCGGCCACCGCCGCGATGACACATCAACCACGGCCACCGCCTCCTCGATCGCGATGGTGCTCGCCGACGCCGGCTACTGCACGAACGAGAACCTGACCGCGCCAGGACCAGACCGGCTGATCGCTACCGGCAAGGCCCGCGACGTGCACCACGCGGCCACCGAACATCCCACTCAAGGGCCACCGCCCACCGACGCCGATCCGATCGCGGCGATGGCTCACCGGTTACGCACCCCGCAGGGAATCATTCAGTACGCCATGCGATCTCACATCGCCGAGACACCATTCGGACATGCCAAGCACAACCTCGGATTCCGCCGATTCACCGGCAGAGGCCTGGCCCGAGCACGCAGCGAATGGACATTCCACGCCGCGGTCCACAACATCGGCAAGATCCTCAACCACCTCGCCAGCACACCACTGCCCGCCTGATCGGGCGGCCCCAGTACTAACACTCACCATCGATCCAGCGACGAACTATGCCCGTCGATCCAGCGAGAACTTCAATTCGAGACAGCCCGTGAGCGAACGTGAGCGCACCGAAATCGCCTAAAACACGGCGAACCACATCGCGATGTAGTGGCAGATCGCGGCCACGGCCGTGCACGCATGGAAGAACTCATGGTGGCCGAACGTCGACGGCCACGGGTTCGGCCACTTGAGGCCGTAGAGCACTCCACCGATGCTGTAGAGCGCGCCGCCGACGATCAGCAGGACCAGGGCCGCGACACCCGCACCGTGCATGATCGGCACGATGAAGAAGGCTGCCACCCAACCCAACAGCAGATAGAGCGGCACACCGACCCAGCGCGGCGCCGATGGCCAGAACATCTTCAGGAGCACGCCCGCGATGGCGCCCGCCCAGACAATCCAGAACAGCACCATGCCGCGAGCGGACGGCAGCGCGAGTAGGGCGAACGGTGTGTAGCTGCCGGCGATGAAAATGAAGATCATCGAGTGGTCGGCACGCTTCATCCATTTGCGAGCCGTCTCGGAGCGCCAGTTCACCCGATGATAGGTGCCGCTGACCGCGAACATCGCGACGATCGTGAACGTGTAGAGCAGCGTGGCCAGGCCCGCCCGCGTCGACTGGAGTGACCATGACACCGACACCAGCGCTGCGCCCGCGATGAAAGCGACGACCGCGGCGTAGACGTGAATCCAGCCCCGCAACCGCGGCTTGTGAAAGAAGTTGGCGACGCCGTCGACTACCGCTTCGGGGAAGTCCTCCGCGTAAATTCGCGCCGGTTGCTGCTGAGCTTCGTCGGCATCCACCTGCACCATGTTCACCTCCACTTATGCCTTGGGGAATTTGAACGCCACAGTAGTCTGAATCGGTGGCCATCATTCCTTCGCGACTCAAGGAACCGATGTACCGCCTCTATGAGATGCGGTTGCGCCAGGGCCTGGCTTCGTCGAAATCCGAGCTACCCCGCCACATCGCGGTGCTCTGCGACGGGAACCGGCGGTGGGCGCGTGACGCTGGTCACGACGACGTCAGCTACGGGTACCGGAAGGGTGCGCACAAGATCGCCGAGATGCTGCGCTGGTGCCAGGAGGCCGGCGTCGAGATGGCCACGGTGTATCTGCTCTCCACCGAGAACCTGCAGCGCGAACCCGCGGAATTGGCGACGTTGATCGAGATCATCACCGACGTCGTCGAGGAGATCTGCGCCCCCGCCAACCGGTGGAGCGTGCGCACAGTCGGGGACCTCGAGTTGATCGGCGACGAGCCGGCCCGCCGGTTGCGTGAGGCCGTCGAGTCGACGCAGTCGGAATCCACCGCCGGGTTGTTCCATGTGAACGTCGCCGTCGGGTACGGGGGCCGCCAGGAGATCGTCGACGCCGTGCGACAACTGCTCGGCAAGGAACTTGCGAACGGCAAAAGTGGCGACCGGCTGGTCGAGGCCGTCACCGAGGACGGAATCTCGGAGAATCTCTACACCTCGGGGCAGCCCGACCCCGACCTGGTGATCCGCACATCGGGGGAGCAGCGGTTGTCGGGCTTTTTGCTGTGGCAGAGCGCCTACTCGGAGATGTGGTTCACGGAGGCGTACTGGCCGGAGTTCCGACGCGTGGACTTCCTTCGGGCGCTGCGCGATTACACCGCGCGTCACCGCCGTTACGGCATCTAGGGCCATCTGGTCTTCGCGCACGCGCTCATCCCTGCCACACTGAAGCTATGGCTGCGCTGTCAGCGCTCGTCTTCTCGCTCAGCTGGTGGCTGGGTCTCTATCTGCTGGCCCGTGATCCACGCAAGCCCGTTCTGGTGCTAGCCGCGATCGGCCTGACGAGCTTCGCGACGGTGGTGGCACTGGACGCCGTTCGCACGCAGAGCGGGTCGGACGTGCTGAGCAGCATCGAGGTCTATCTCGTCACCGTGCCGGGCATCGCATGGTTCGCGGTGCTTCTCGAATTGTCCCGCCCGCGAGATACCTGGCGAAGCAGGGCAACCGAATTGGTTGCCGTGGCCTGCGTCGCGGCGGGTGCGCTCGTCGGCGCAGCGATGGCGGGAAATGTCGACGGCCCAGTGCGGCTGGGCCACTGGGTGATGTTCGCCGTCATTTCGCTGTCCTCTCTCGGCGCGATGCTCCGGGCGGTCTTCGGGCCGTGGCAACCCAGACCGGTGGTGGGGTACGTCATCGTCGCGACGCTGTTCTTCGCGCTCGGCAACGCGATCATCGTCATACCGCTCGGACTGGTCCCGAGCTGGCTGGCATTGGCATCGACGGGATTCGACGTCGTACTCCTGGGTGTCGCGGTCGCCATGTGGGATGCCTTCGAGGAGGGGCAGGCTCTGCGCGCCGACATGCTGCGCTCGTTCGTCGCGACGGGCGTCGTGGTGGTGTTGTTCGGTGGGCAGGCGCTGATCGGGCTGGCGGTCACGGGCCCGCAGACCGCGCTCACGGTGCTGCTGTTCACCAGCCTGGCCATCGCGATCTCGGTCAACGTGCTGGCTGATCCGCTGGCAGGCGTGTTGGATCGGCTGGCATTCTCCCGCTATCCGGGGCTGCGGGCCGACCGTGCCGCGCTGCGAAGCACCGGTGCCGCGCTGCCGTTGCGATCGGCCAATCCGCTCGATGCCGTCGACGAGGACACCTTCGTCCGGCTTACCCGTCGCGCTCTCGGCCACTACGGCGACCTGTCCAAGCTCGTGGCCAGCCCGCTCACGGCGCTGCCGACCATCGACGAGCGACTCGCCGCGCGCGGCGCTCCCGATCAGCCGCTGGAACGCGCCAACGAACTCAAGGCACTGCTCGCCGATCGCATCGCCCGCCTCAAGCCGCGCGACGGCGGCGAGTTCGGCACGACCGAACAATGGCGCTACTACAACTCGCTGTATTTTCCCTACGTCGTCGGTGTCCGCGCGTACGCCCAGAACGCGACTGCGGCCGGGCTGGACCCCGTCGCGCGCCAGGCCTGGCAGTGGTTCGTCACCGAGGTGCCGCAGCGGTCGCTGCACAACTGGCAGAACTCGGCGGCCCGCTTGATCGCCGCCGATCTGCGCGGAAATCTGGTGGCTGCGCAAGACTAGCCTCACCCTGTTGACCTGCGGTTGGCAGCAGCTGGCAGCGTCTGGCGTCGATCTGGCAGTGGGTTCTGCGCAACATCAATGCCATGACCGCCATCACCACCCGGCCCGTCCGGGAAAGTCATGACTCGCTGTTGCGGTTCGCTCTCCGCGCCGACGCGACCCTGTGCGCCGGTCTCGGTCTGCTGATCGCCATGGCCGCCGATCCGCTGTCGAAGCTGTCGGGGCTGTCGCCCACCTCCGAATGGATTTCCGGCGCGGCACTCGTCGCCTACGGCGCGACGCTGTACCTGCTCGCCGGGGTGCCCGACGTCCGTCGGGTGGGCGTCGGCGTGCTGGCCGGAAACATCGCCTTCGCGATCGTCGTGGCCGTCGTGCTCGTCGCGGGCTGGTTGCCGCTGACCGAACTCGGGGTCGTCGCGACCACCGCGTTCACCGCCGTCACGTTGGCCTTCGCCTACGTGCAGTACCTCGGGGTGCGTCGACTGGCGTGACCTCCACATGACTGGTCCGGAGCCGCCGCCGTAAGAGGTTGCGTCGTCGGCTCCGGAACGGTCCCTTCACCCACCAGAAAGGAAAATTCATGACCGCAGTAAGCACTCCAAAGCTCGGGGTCGCCAAAGATTCGTTCCTGCGCTTTGCGCTTCGCGCCGACGCGACGTGTAGCGCGCTGATGGGCGTCGCAGGTATCTCGCTGGCCGGCTGGCTGGCCGAAATCTCGGGCACCTCCAAAGTCTTCGAATACGCGATGAGCGCGTTCTTCATCGCCTTCGCGATGGGTGTTTTCGTCATCGCTGCCAGGCCATCGGTGAAACAGGCAGGCATCGTGATCGCCGCGGGCAACGCGTTATACACCGTGGCATCCATCGTCTTCGTGCTTGCCGGTGTCTTCCCGTTGACCACCACCGGTGTGGTGCTCACGCTGGCGACCGGCGTCTACACCCTGGTCATGGCCGAGCTGCAATACCAGGGCGTGCGCCGCATCAACAGGTAGTTTCTCGTGCGGGAAACCTCACAGCTTGCGCAGGCGCAGACGGTTGATCGCGTGATCGGCGTCCTTGCGCAGCACCAGTGTGGCGCGAGGCCGTGTCGGCAGAATGTTCTCGATCAGGTTGGGCCGGTTGATCGAATGCCAGATGTCGCGAGCGGCGAACACGGCCTGATCGTCGGTCAGGGTCGAATAGTGGTGGAAGTGTGAGGCCGGATCGGCGAACGCGCCGGCCCGCATCGACAGGAACCGGGAGATGTACCACTGCTCGATGTCCTCGATACGGGCATCGACATACACCGAGAAATCGAAAAGATCCGAAACCATCAGGGCCGGACCGGTTTGCAGCACATTGAGGCCCTCGAGGATCAGGATGTCCGGATGCCGGATCATCTGCTTCTCGCCGGGCACGATGTCGTAGAGCAGGTGCGAATACACCGGCGCGCACGTCACATCGGCGCCGGACTTCACCGTGGTGACGAACCGCATCAACCCGCGACGGTCGTAGCTCTCGGGAAAACCCTTGCGATGCATCAGGTTCCGCCGCGACAACTCGTCATTCGGGTAAAGGAAGCCGTCCGTGGTGACCAGGTCGACGCGGGGATGGTGCTCCCAACGCGCCAACAATGCTTGCAGCACACGCGCGGTGGTCGACTTACCGACCGCGACGCTGCCCGCCACGCCGATGATGAACGGCACCGGACGGTCCGGATTCTGCTGGGGCTCGCCGAGGAACTGCGCGGTCGTCGCGAACAACGCCTGCCGGGCGGCGACCTGTAGGTGAATCAGCCGGGCCAACGGCAGGTAGACCTCTTCGACCTCAAGCAGGTCGAGCTTCTCACCGAGGCCGCGCAGCCGTTGCAGCTCGTCCTCGGTCAACTTCAACGGGGTCGACATGCGCAACGAACGCCACTCGGTCCGGTCGAACTCCACGTAGGGGCTCGGCTCGCTCAGCCGCGGCATACGCCCAGTCTTGCAGTTAGCTTTGGACACATGAACGCCAGCACCTCAATTCCGATAGTCCGTGACTATCTGCTGCTCGGGTTGCGCTTCAACCGGGTCGAGGACGGTTACGTCGACTCCTTCACCGGAGACCCCGAACTGCGCCGCATCGTCGCCGCCGAGCCGTCACCGGAGCCCGCGGACCTGGCACGCCAGGCCGAGCGGCTGCTGGCCGAGCTGAACACGGGCACTGAGCTGGAGCACAGCCGTGCCGAGTTCATCAGCGCCCACCTGCGCGCGCTGGCCTGCGCGGGCCGCAAATTCGCCGGGGAGAATGTCGGTTTTGTCGACGAGGTCGAGGCATATTTCGACGTACGCATCGCCAAGGGCGACCCCGAGCAATATCGGCAGGCGCACGCGAAGCTCGATGCGGCGCTGGGCGGCAGCGGCTCACTCGCCGAGCGGATGATGGCCTACCGCGCCGGCGAGGAGGTGCCGCCCGACCGCCTGGAGGAAAGCATCCACGCGTTCTCGAGCGCACTGCGCGACCGGGTCCGCGCCGAATACCCGCTGCCGGACGCCGAATCGATCACCTACGAGGTGGTGACCGACAAGCCGTGGTCGGGGTTCAACTACTACCTGGGCAACTACACCTCGACAGTGGCCGTGAACGCCGACCTCAAGCAGCAGATGTCCAATCTGCCGCGGCTGGTGGCCCACGAGTCCTATCCGGGTCACCACACCGAGCACTGCCGGAAGGAGGCCGGGCTGGTCGCCGATAAAGGGCAGGATGAACAGACGATCTTCCTGGTCAACACCCCGCAATGCCTGATGGCCGAGGGTCTGGCCGACCTGGCGCTCTACGCGGCGATCGGGCCGGACTGGGGTGCCTGGGCCCGCGAGATCTACGCCGATCTGGGCCTGGGTTTCGACGGCGAACGCGCGCAGGCGGTGTCCGAAGCGTCCGCCACCCTGGCCGATGTGCGCCAGGACGCCGCGCTGATGCTGCACGACGAGCATCGCGACGTCGACGACGTCGTCGAATTCCTCAAGCGCTGGCTGTTGGTCGACGACGAGCGGGCCCGCCAGATGCTGCGGTTTCTGTCCTCGCCGCTGTGGCGGGCCTACACCAGCACCTACGTCGAGGGTTACCGCCTGCTTCGGGGCTGGCTGGAGGCTCGACCGTCCGAAGTGTCCCTGACGCAGCGGTTCGGGCGGTTACTCGACGAGCCGCTGATCCCGTCGACGCTGCGGACCGCCTGAAAACTCGCCCGACTAGGTTGGATCGTCGCGCTTCTCAACGCGGCTCCTCCGTCGCCGCTAGATCGGCGCCCGACTAGGTTGGATCGTCGCGCTTCTCAACGCGGCTCCTCCGTCGCCGCTAGATCGGCGCCCGACTAGGTTGGATCGTCGCGCTTCTCAACGCGGCTCCTCCGTCGCCGCTAGATCGGCGCCCGACTAGGTTGGATCGTCGCGCTTCTCAACGCGGCTCCTCCGTCGCCGCTAGATCGGCGCCCGACTAGGCTGAGCTGCATGACTGCTGAGTCCACTGGTCTGGGCGCCGAGTACGCCGACACCGCCAGCGAGGCCTACCGTGCCGCGCTGCGGGTGATCGAGTCCGTCGAGCCGCGCATCGCCGATGCCACCCGCAAAGAGCTTGCCGATCAACGGGATTCACTCAAGCTGATCGCCAGCGAGAACTACGCCTCGCCCGCGGTGCTGCTCACCATGGGCACCTGGTTCTCCGACAAGTACGCCGAGGGCACCGTCGGGCACAGGTTCTACGCCGCCTGCCAGAACGTCGACACCGTCGAGGCGCTGGCCGCCGAGCACGCACGCGAACTGTTCGGCGCGCCCTACGCGTACGCCCAACCGCACTCCGGCATCGACGCCAACCTGGTGGCCTACTGGGCCATCCTGGCCACCCGCATAGAAGGTCCTGGACTGGCGGAGCTGGGTGCCAAGCACGTCAACGACCTCTCCGAGGTCGACTGGGAGACGCTGCGGAACAAGCTGGGGAATCAGCGTCTGCTGGGCATGTCGCTGGACACCGGCGGCCACCTGACCCACGGCTTCCGGCCCAACATCTCCGGCAAGATGTTCCACCAGCGCCAGTACGGCACCAACCCCGAGACAGGCTTCATCGACTACGCCGCGGTCGCCGCGCTCGCCCGGGAGTTCAAGCCGCTGGTGCTCGTCGCCGGCTACTCGGCCTATCCGCGCCGGGTCAACTTCGCCAAGATGCGCGAGATCGCTGACGAGGTCGGGGCCACGCTGATGGTCGACATGGCGCACTTCGCGGGGCTGGTCGCGGGCAAGGTGTTCACCGGCGACGAGGACCCCGTGCCGCACGCGCACATCACCACGACGACGACGCACAAATCGCTGCGCGGACCGCGCGGCGGGCTGATTCTGGCCACCGAGGAGTACGCACCCGCGGTCGACAAGGGTTGTCCGATGGTGCTCGGCGGTCCGCTGTCGCATGTGATGGCCGCCAAGGCCGTCGCGCTGGCCGAGGCCCGTCAACCGTCGTTTCAGGCGTACGCGCAGTCCATCGCCGACAACGCGCAGGCGCTGGCCGACGGGTTCACCAAGCGCGACGCGGGGCTGGTCACCGGCGGCACCGACAACCACCTCGTCCTGCTCGACGTGACGTCGTTCGGGCTGACCGGGCGACAGGCGGAGTCGGCGCTGCTGGACTCGGGGATCGTGACCAACCGCAATGCGATTCCAGCCGATCCGAACGGCGCCTGGTATACCAGCGGCGTCCGGCTGGGTACACCGGCGTTGACCACCCGTGGATTCGGGGCCGACGACTTCGACCGGGTCGCCGAGTTGGTGGTCGAGGTGCTGTCCAACACGCAACCCGAGGGAAGCTCGAAGGCCAAGTACAAGCTGGCCGACGGCACCGCCGATCGCGTGCACGCCGCCGCCTCCGAACTGCTCGCGGCGAACCCGCTGTACCCGGGGCTGACGTTGTAGACACGCCCTCCGCGATTTTTGGAAACCTGTGAATTCGGGTTACAGTTACTTTCATGGCACAGAGACCTGTCGCTAATGCGCTGATCCTCGAACTCGAGCCGGTCGTGCAGCGGGAGCTGCGTCGTCACATCGACTCGGAAGACCTGTGGTACGCCCACGACTACGTGCCGTTCGAGCAGGGCGAGAACTTCGCCTTCCTCGGCGGAAAGGACTGGGATCCGTCCCAGGTGACGCTGCCCAAGGTGGTCACCGATGCGCTGGAGATCCTGCTCATCGTCAAGGACAACCTCGCCGGCTACCACCGCGAGCTCGTCTTCAGCTTCATCCTCGAAGAGAAGTTCGGCCGCTGGCTCGGCCGTTGGACCGCCGAGGAGCATCTGCACGCGATCGTGCTGCGCAACTATCTGGTCGTCACGCGTGAGATCGACCCGGCCGCGAACGAGGACGTCCGCGTCGAGCACGTGATGAAGGGCTATCGAGCCGACACCTACAGCCAGATCGAGCGGCTGGCGTTCATGGCGTTCTTCGAGCGCGAGCATGCGGTCTTCTGCCGCAACCTCGAAGCGCAGATCACGCAGCTTTCCCTGCCCACGCTCGCGGCTCTCGTCGGCCGCATCGCCAGGGACGAGGAGCGCCACGAAGAGTTCTTCGCCAACCTCGTCGCCCATCTGCTGACGTCCAACCGCGACGAGACGATCACCGCGATCGCGCGCCGCGCTGCAGAACTCGGCGTCGTCGGTGGCGACATCGACGCCTACGCCGACAAGATTGCGCACATGGCGGACGCGGGCATCTTCGGACCCGAGCAGCTGCGCCAGGTAATCGCCGACCGCATCACCGCGTGGGGTCTCGCAGATGAGCCTGAACTCCAGCAGTTCATCCAGCGCTAACCGTTAGCCACGGCGCGCCTGCGCGGCGCAGATGCCGCGACGGGAGTAGCGTCGTTTTCGATGGCTAGCGACATGCTCTGCTGTCCGGGCGGTACCGATCGTTTTGATCACGAGAGGACCGGCCCCGGTCCCGATACCGCAGTGTCCGCCACCGAAAGTTCGTGTGGGGCCATGCGAACTCGAGGAGCGCCACGTGACTGATTCGCCCTTGCGGACCTATGTGCTCGACACCTCCGTGCTGCTGTCCGATCCGTGGGCATGCACCCGGTTTGCTGAGCATGAAGTGGTGGTCCCGTTGGTGGTCATCAGCGAACTGGAAGCCAAGCGGCATCATCATGAGCTTGGCTGGTTCGCGCGGCAGGCACTGCGGATGTTCGACGATCTGCGGCTCGAACACGGGCGGCTGGATCAGCCGATACCCGTTGGGACGCAAGGTGGAACGCTGCATGTCGAGCTCAACCACAGTGACCCGGCTGTGCTGCCCGCGGGGTTCCGCACTGAGAGCAACGATGCGCGCATCCTGACCGTCGCGGCCAACCTGTCCGCAGAGGGCAAGCTGGTCACTTTGGTGAGCAAGGACATTCCGCTGCGGGTGAAGGCGGGCGCGGTCGGCTTGACCGCCGACGAGTATCACGCCCAGGACGTCGTCACGTCCGGCTGGACGGGCATGGACGAGCTGGAGGTATCGGTCGACGAGATCGACGCGCTGTTCGCCGAAGGCGAGATCGACATGGAGGCGGCTCGTAATCTTCCGTGCCACACCGGAATCCGGCTACTCGGAGGCAGCTCGCATGCCCTGGGCCGAGTGAACGCTGAGAAGCGAGTGCAGCTGGTTCGCGGTGACCGCGAGGTGTTCGGCCTGCGCGGCCGCTCCGCCGAACAACGCGTCGCGCTGGACCTGCTGCTCGACGAGTCGGTCGGCATCGTCTCGCTCGGCGGCAAGGCGGGCACCGGCAAGTCCGCGCTTGCGTTGTGCGCAGGCCTCGAGGCTGTGCTCGAGCGCCGCACCCAGCGCAAGGTCGTGGTGTTCAGACCGCTGTACGCGGTCGGCGGACAAGATCTCGGATACCTGCCCGGCAGCGAGAGCGAGAAGATGGGCCCCTGGGCGCAGGCGGTCTTCGACACTCTTGAGGGGCTGGCCAGCCCCGCGGTTCTCGAGGAGGTGCTGTCCCGGGGCATGCTCGAAGTGCTACCGCTGACACACATTCGGGGGCGCTCGCTGCACGACTCGTTCGTCATCGTCGACGAGGCGCAGTCGCTGGAACGCAATGTGCTGCTTACCGTGCTGTCGCGGTTGGGCGCGGGATCGAGGGTGGTGCTCACCCATGACGTCGCCCAGCGGGACAATTTGCGGGTGGGTCGTCACGACGGCGTCGCGGCGGTCATCGAGAAGCTCAAGGGCCACCCGTTGTTCGCACACATCACCCTGCTGCGCAGTGAGCGCTCTCCGATCGCGGCGCTGGTGACCGAGATGCTCGAGGAGTTCAGCCCCGGCGCCCTGCCCTGAGTGATCTAGGCGCCGGCGACATTGAACCCCGGACCAGGAACCATCCCGCGGCCGCCGCACCGCTCAACGCCAGAACTCGGTCGGCCCGCTCGGCTCTGGGTAGATCGAGCAGCGAGACCAGGCCGAGGACAGCGAACCCGGTGCGCAGTGCTGGTTGGCTGGTTGCCGTCGTGACCAGAGCGGTATTCATCCAGACCGTGGGCGGAGCTTGATCGACGCGCACATATCCTCCTGGAAAAGCCACGTTCAGTGCGGGCGTCTTGACGCTAATTCGTAGGACGGGCGCTGGGGAATAGGGTGTTTCCCTATTTGTGGGCCCACCAGGTATGGACCCACCAGGTATGGGCCCTTAGCCTCGATCCACCGACTGACCTGGTGTTTTCTGGGTGTCGGAATGAGGAAAGTGCCCTCTGAACTGGGATGATTGTAGTTCTCACACAAACAATCGGGTCAGTTCGGAAAGGCACTTCCAGTGCAAGTTTCGCACAGCTTCGCTTCGCAGTCAGCGGTGTTCGATGACGATCATCTCGTGTCGTGCGCCGGGCTGGTACCGGTGATGACGTTGGCCCAGCAGACCGGGCTGACTCGGCTTCTCTCGGAGAAGGTCCAGATCGTCGCGCCGCGGATCAAGTCCGGGGCGGCCAACCCGTCTCCGAAACTGGCCACGCTGATCGCGGGCATGTGCGCGGGCGCGGACTGCATCGACGACATCGACCTGGTCCGCAGCGGCGGCATGACGACGCTCTTCGACGGCGTGTACGCACCGTCGACGGTCGGAACGTTGTTGCGAGAGTTCACCTTCGGTCACGCCCGCCAACTCGAATCGGTACTACGTGACCATCTGGTGGCGCTGTGTGGGAGGGTCGACCTGCTCCCTGATGCCGCCAAGGGGTCGGTGTTCATCGACATCGACTCGCTGCTACGTCCGGTCTACGGGCGCGCCAAACAGGGCGCCTCCTACGGACACACCAAGATCGCCGGCAAGCAGATCCTGCGCAAGGGACTCTCACCGCTGGCCACCACCATCAGCACCGCGGGGTCGGCACCGGTGATCGCCGGGATGCGGCTACGCGCGGGCAAGACCGCCTCGGCCAAGGGTGCCGGGCGCATGGTCGCCCAAGCCATCAGAACCGCCCGCGCCGCCGGAGCCAGCGGGCAGATCCTGGTGCGCGGCGACTCGGCCTACGGCAACCGGGCGGTGGTGCGGAGCTGCCTGCGCGCGGGCGCCCGGTTCTCGCTGGTGATGATCCGAAACCCCGCCGTGGAACGCGCGCTGGCCGCCATCGACGAGAGCGCCTGGACCCCGGTGTCTTATCCCGGCGCAGTCCAAGATCCCGATACCGGGGCCTGGATCTCTGATGCCGAAGTCGCCGAAATCCCCTACACCGCTTTTGCATCCACCCCCGATCGAATCACCGCGCGCCTCATCGTGCGTCGAGTCAAAGACGCCCGGTTTCCCGACGCACTGTTTCCGGTCTGGCGATATCACCCGTTCTTCACCAACACCGACCTGCCCGCCGATCAGGCCGACATCACCCACCGCCAACACGCGATCATCGAGACCGTGTTCGCCGACCTGATCGACGGACCGCTGGCACACATCCCGTCGGGCCGCTTCGGGGCGAACTCCGCCTGGATCCTGTGCGCGGCCATCGCCCACAACCTGCTGCGCGCCGCCGGGGTGCTGGCAGGTGAGAACCACGGCCGGGCGCGGGGATCCACACTGCGCCGCAAGATCGTCAACATTCCCGCGCGACTCGCCCGTCCGCAACGCCGGCCCATCCTGCACCTACCCACCCACTGGCCCTGGTCTCGGGCCTGGCTCATGCTGTGGCACAACATCATCGGCCCTAGCCCGCCCAATGCCGCTACTGTCTGACCACCTGGCCGAAAGCCCCCGAACGGAGCGCAGAGGAAAAGCTGGGCAAACCAGCAGCTACCTCATGCGCACAACCCGACGACCAACGACAGCCCGACCTCACAGCCACACACCAGGTCAGTCGGTGGATCGAGGCTTAGGGCCGGCCGATATGGCGGCCCAACTCCGCGCGCGACCTGATGCCGAGCTTGCGGTAGATCCGCGCGAGGTTCGCCTCGACGGTTTTAGGGCTGATGAACAGCGCATTGGCGACATCGCGGTTCTTCATGCCCGACGCGGCCAGCTCGGCAACGCGCTGTTCGGACGGTGTCAGTTCGCGGGATGCCTGCGGGCCGACGTTGGCGCGCGCCAGTTCGGCGCGGGCGCGGTTGGCCCACAGTGGCACGTTGTGCTGCTCGAAAATCTCGAGGGCAGCGGCCAGGTTGGCCGAGGCCGACTCCTTCTTGCGCAGTCGTCGCTCGAGTTGGCCGAACAGCAGAAGAGTCCTGGCACGGTCGAACGGCATCGCGACCCGCTGGTGTTCGGCCATCGCCCGATGCACCGCCGTGAGCGCGCCGTCGATGTCGCCCATCGCTGCCAGCAACATGCTTCGACCGCGCGCGCCGACCGCGGACATCCAAGCTCGGTCGAATGTGCGGCCGTTTCGTTCGAGCGCCTCGATCAGGGGTGCGGCTTCGGCGAGCCTGCCCAACTGAACAAGTGCTTCGATGGCGTCGGGCAGAAACGCGGCACCGGGCAGTTCGGTCGGTGTCGACTCCGGATCGAAGGCCGACAGCAGCGGCGCCAACGCGGCGAGCGCTTCCGCGTAGTTGCCCAGCGACACCTCCAAGAACGCCAGGGTGCCCAACAGTCGCTCGCCGAGCCGGAAAGTCCCTGTCTGCCTGCCTATCTCGAGTCCGTCTGCGATTATTCGCCGAGCTTCGGCCTCCTGGCCGGCGAACACAGCCAACGGTGCGCGCATGCTGTGCGCCAGGAACAGTGGCGTGCCGCCGCTGAGCTGACGGGCTCGTTCGGCGGCATCTTCAGCTACCAGGTTTGCGTTGACGAAGTCGCCCGCCCAGATCGAGCTCATCACGACATGCTGGGCGATGAAGACGTACTCGCCCTCTTCGCCGTTCTCCGCGCACCGCAGCCGGATCGCGTCCAGCGCCGCGCGCGCGGTGTCTAGTTGGCCGGTGAACTCCAGCAGTAGCGCGTGCTGCATGGTGGGCCGGAAAACCAGCGGTGTGAACGCCTGCTCGTCCTCCAGTTCCAGCGCACGATGCAGACGCGTGTCGTCGAAACCTTCGCCGGCGAAGAAACCCAACATGACCCGCATGCCCAGGGCGAGACTCAGCAAATGCGGCTGGTCGAGTCGCTCGGCGGCGCTGACCGCCTGCCGGGCGATGTCCTTGCCTTCTCGAATCTGGTTGGCGTGCATGAGTGAATACGCCAACGTGATCAGTATGTGCACGCGCAGCGGACTGCCCTCGTCCGCATCGTCGAGTGCCTGCTGCAGCACGCGCGTCGCCTCGAAGAAACCTTCGGTGTAGAGACGTACGACGGCCAAGCGGCACAACGCTTCTGCCCGCAGATCTCCCTTCGGCAGCCCGTCGACGGTCTCTTGAAGCACCACGGCCGCGCGCTCGTGGTCACCGGCGTCGAAGTGGTGCAGTGCCGAGCGAAGCCGCCGTTCGGGCGCGTCGCCACCGAGGCCGATGGCCAAGTCCATCAGTTCGGCAGCGGCTTCGGGGGCGCCGCGCGCACGCGCCGACTCGGCCGCCTTGTCGAGCGCGCGCAGTGTGACGTCGTCACCACTTGTCGCCGCCAGCGCCAAATGCCTGGCCCGCAGTTCGGGTTCGTCGACGATTTCGGCAAGCCGACGGTGCATCGACCGGCGACTGGCGGGCACTGATTCGGTGTAGACCCCCCGGGTCAGCAGGGGATGGGCAAACTGAATCCGGTTGCCGTCGATCGCGATAATGCCCTTACCCTCGGCTATTTCGAGCAGATACACCACCTGGTCGCTGTCGCTGATGGTCGCCCTCGATACCAGCTCGACGGTGGGCGCCGCCATACACGCCGCCGCGAGCAGCGCTTCGTGAACGTCGGGATCCAGACCACCGAGCCGGCTCCGGACGACATCTGTCAGCGTTCGGGGTAGCGACGCCACCGTTGATCGGAGGCGCCGGTCGTCCAGTTCCCTGGCCAATTCGATTGCGTAGAAAGGATTTCCGCCCGAGACCTCGTGGATGCGTCCCATCGCGGGCCGGGAGAAGGGACGCCCCAGACGAGTAGCGACAGCGACATGCAAGTCGTGGACGCCCAACGGACTCAGGCGAATACGGTTCGTCGCCTCGGGCCGCGGCAACTGAAGCCAGGACGCGCTCGCGCCATCGTTCACCTCGGTGCGCACCGTGCCGAGAATTCCGACCGGACCTGTGAGCCGTCGCGCGGCGAATGCGATGACGTGAACGCTCGACGGATCGAGCCACTGCAGATCGTCGATGGCCAACAACACCGGGCCGGCTTCGGCGAACCGCTCGATCACCGCCAGGAACGCGGCGGCGACGGCACGCTGGTCGGTCACATCGCCCGTGTGCGCCCGCAAAAGCACCTGGTCGACGGCGAGCTGTTGTGGGGCGGGCAGGTCGGCCCACGTGGCCGCGTCGACGTCGTCGAGCAGGTCCGCAAGGGCGGTATACACCAGAACCGATTCAGCGGCCGCGGCGCGCGCTGAAAGGATCCGGAACCCTTGAGCCGTCGCCTGCTCGACGGCGGCCAACCACAGGGTGGTCTTGCCGATACCCGGCTCACCTTCGATCAGCAACGCCGATGGCCCGACGGCTGTCGCGGTCAAGAACGACTTGACCGATCGACTCTCCATCGGGCGGCTTTTCAGACCATCCTGCGGCATCGCCAATTCCCGGCACGTAGACAACCAACAACCCCTGCACCGCACGATTGCCCGGCAGAACTCAACCGACCAAAGCGGTGTCCTGTGCCTATACCCGCTTGGTAGCGGTCGTATACATCGAGGTCTAGCGAGACACGATGCTCTTCGCGCAGGCGCTCATCGCGTGCCGTCCTTGACCTTGGCCATGGCCAGCACGTCGAGGCGCTTGTCGAGCTCCTCGAGCGTGAGCTTGTCGCCGATCAGCCCGCGGTCGATCACGGTTTGGCGGATGGTCTTCTTGTCCTTGAGTGCCTGCTTGGCGACGGCGGCGGCTTCCTCGTAGCCGATCGCGGAGTTCAACGGCGTCACGATCGACGGCGAGGACTCCGCCAGCTCACGCAAGCGCTCCTCGTTGGCGACCAGTCCGTCGACACAGCGCTCTGCGAACAGCTTGGACGAGTTGGTCAGGATCTTGAACGACTCGAGCAGGTTGCGGGCCATCATCGGGATGTACACGTTGAGTTCAAAAGCCCCGTTGCCACCGCCCCACGTGATTGCGGCGTCATTCCCGATCACCTGCGCGGCGACCTGGGTGATGGCTTCCGGGATGACCGGATTGACCTTGCCGGGCATGATCGAGCTGCCCGGTTGCAGGTCGGGCAGCTGGATCTCGCCGAGGCCGGTCAGCGGACCCGAACCCATCCACCGGATGTCATTGGCGATCTTGGTCAGCGATACCGCGGTGGTGCGCAGCGCGCCGGATGCCTCGACCAGGCCGTCACGAGCGGCCTGCGCCTCGAAGTGATTTGCGCAGACACGCAATTCGGCCAACCCGGTCTGCTCGGTCAACACGGCGACGACCCGCTCGTCGAAATCGTCTGGAGCATTCAGCCCGGTGCCCACCGCGGTTCCGCCAATGGCCAATTCGCCCAGCCGGGGCAGCGTGGCCTTCACCCGTTCGATCGAGGCCTCGACCTGGCGGGCATATCCGCTGAACTCCTGGCCCAAGGTCACCGGGACGGCATCCATCAGGTGGGTGCGGCCCGACTTGACGACCGTCCGCCACTGGTTGGCCTTCGAGGCGAGGGACTCGTGTAGCACTTCGAGCGCCGGAATCAGGTGCCGCACTGCGGCTTCGGTGGCGGCGATATGTGTGGCGGTGGGGAAGGTGTCGTTGGACGACTGCGACATGTTCACGTCGTCATTGGGATGTACCGAAACACCATTGCGCTCGGCGACGCCGGCGATGACCTCGTTGGTGTTCATGTTCGAGCTTGTGCCCGAACCGGTTTGGAACACGTCGATGGGGAACTGGTCGTCATGCAGGCCGTCGGCGATCTCACCGGCGGCAGCGATAATGGCGTCGGCCTTTTCGGGAGCCAGCAGGCCGAGGTCCTTGTTCACCTGTGCGCAGGCGCCTTTCAGCAGGCCCAGCGCCCGAATCTGGGTGCGCTCGAGCCCACGGCCGGAGATCGGGAAGTTCTCCACGGCGCGCTGTGTCTGGGCTCGCCAAAGTGCGTTGACCGGCACCCGGACTTCACCCATGGTGTCGTGTTCGATGCGGTACTCGGTGCTTTCCGCAGCGCTGTCGGGCATTTGTGCTCCCTATTCGTTGTGTGATCGGCTTGATCGTCTATGGCAGCGGGTAGAACGCGTTGCTGTCGCCGGTGAAATCGATCGCGGAGTATTCGTTGAGTTTGGACAGCCGGTGGTACGCCTCGATCATCCGGACGGTGCCGGACTTGCTTCTCATCACGATGGACTGTGTGGTGCAGCCGCCGCCGGTGTAGCGCACGCCCTGCAGCAAGTCGCCGTCGGTGACGCCGGTGGCGCAGAAGAACACATTCTCCCCCGACACCAGGTCCTCGGTCTTGAGCACCCGGTCGACGTCGTGACCGGCGTCGACAGCCTTCTGGCGTTCGTTCTCGTCGGTGGGCGCGAGCTGGGCGTGGATCGCGCCGCCCATGCAGCGGATGGCGGCGGCGGTGATGATGCCCTCAGGGGTACCGCCGATGCCCGCCAGCATGTCGGTGCCCGAATTGGGTCGGCACGCCGAAATGGCACCGGCCACGTCGCCGTCGGAAATCAGCCGGATGCGGGCGCCGGACTCACGTACGTCGGCGATGAGCTGTTCGTGGCGCGGCCGGTCGAGGATGCACACGGTGACATCCCGCACCGACATCCCTTTCACCTTGGCGACGGCGCGGACGTTCTCGCCGATCGGCGCCGTGATGTCGATCGCGTTCACGGCGTCAGGACCGACGGCGATCTTGTTCATGTAGAAGACGGCCGACGGATCGAACATCGCGCCGCGCTCGGCCACCGCGAGTACCGAGATGGCGTTCGGCATGCCCTTGCTCATCAGCGTGGTGCCGTCGACCGGGTCGACCGCGAAGTCGCAGTCCGGTCCGTCACCGTTGCCGACCTCTTCGCCGTTGTAGAGCATCGGCGCGTTGTCCTTCTCGCCCTCGCCGATCACCACGACGCCGCGCATCGATACGGAGTTGACCAGCTCGCGCATTGCGTCGACGGCTGCCCCGTCACCGCCCTCTTTGTCGCCGCGACCTACCCAGCGGCCGGCGGCCATCGCGCCGGCTTCGGTCACTCTCACGAGTTCAAGGGCGAGGTTACGGTCGGGTGCTTCGCCGCGCGCGGGAGTCATGGGGGGATTGTCCCATTAGCCGCTCGGCGTTTGGGACCTGGGATACTGGCGAACATGACCACCCAGCCGCAGCCGGCTCCGAAGCCAGCTAAGTCGCGGTTGCTGCACGACGGCCGGGATATGTTCTGGTCGATTGCACCGCTGATACTGGCCTGCATCGTGCTGGCCGGGGTGCTGGGCATGTGCTCGTTTCAGGCCAGCGGGCCCGCTGAGGGGCCCGCGCCCACCTACGATGCGCCCGGCGCGCTGCAGGCCGACGCCAACGCCCTCAAGATCCCGATCCGGCTGCCGCAGCTACCCGAGAAGTGGCAGCCGAACTCCGGCAGTAGAAACGGCATCGACGGCGGCCGCACCGACCCAGAGTCGGGGGAACGCCTTCGCGCGGTGAGTTCGACCGTCGGATATCTGACGCCCAGCGGCTTGTATGTGAGCCTGACGCAGAGCAACGCCGACGAGGACAAGCTCGTCGGCTCGGTGGACCCTGACCTGTATCCGACGGGCGTCGAGGACGTCGACGGCGTCAACTGGGTGGTCTACGGCGGCGGAGACCGCGACGGGCGACCCGGCGAGCCCCTGTGGACGACGCGACTGGACGGCCCGACGGGGCCGGCACAAGTTGCGATAACCGGCGCCGCGACGAGCGACGAGTTCCGTACGCTGGCTGCGGCGACGCAGACCGCCACTCCACTGCCTGCCAAGTAGCCGACTGCCAAATAGGAGACGCCATGACCGTGCCCGACCCCAACGTCGCCGGCCAGGCGGCTCCACAAGCAGATCTCACGGGCTGGACCGTTTCGCCGTTCTCCGCGGCAGGCTTCACCCATGACGTGTACCGCAGGGGCGAGGGTCCGGGCGTGGTGCTCATCCCGGAGATGCCAGGCGCCCATCCTGGCGTGTTCGCGCTGGGAAATCATTTGGTGGACAACGGGTTCACTGTCGCAATTCCGTCGCTGTTCGGCACTCCGGGGGCGCCTGCGATGCGCCCCGGTGCGGTCCCGGTGATGTTGCGTGGTTGTGTGGCCAAGGAATTCGCCGGCTCCGCGACCAACGCCGATCGCCCCGTCGCGCACTATCTGCGCGCGTTGGCGCGTGACCTCAATGACATGACACCGGGCAAGGGTGTCGGTGTGATCGGTCAGTGCTTCACCGGTGGCTTCGCGCTCGCGGCGGCTGTCGACGACAGTGTGCTCGCGCCCGTGCTCAGCCAGCCGTCATTGCCGTTTGCCCTCACGCCGAAACAGCGACGCGACCCCGGCCTGTCAGAGGCCGAGCTGAAGATCGTCGAAAGGCGCGTGGCCGATGAGGGATTGTGCGCGTTGGGTCTGCGATTCAGCGAGGACCCGCTGGTGCCCGCCGAGCGGTTCAAGACACTCAAGGACCGGCTTGGCGATGCGTTCGAGGTCATCGAGATCAACTCGAAGAAGGGCAACGAGCACGGCTTCGGCAAGATGGCACATTCCGTGCTGACGCTGGAGCGCCGCGACTCCGAGGGCCACCCCACCGACGACGCGATGAAGCGCGTCATCGAG
Organism: Mycolicibacterium tusciae JS617; assembly: GCF_000243415.2. Next base: position 471,009 of record NZ_KI912270.1, on the reverse strand, counting down.
TTCTTCAATCAGCGCCTGACGTAGCCGCGGGCTTCGCCTCGTCCTTCTCTTCGTCAGTATCGGTATCAGGTTCAGAATCGGCCTCTTCGCGCTTCTGCTTGACCCGGCGGCCCAACTGCCAGAACGGGTTTCGCCGCTTGGGTTTCGCCTCTTTCCCATCGGGTTCGTCCATCGGCACACCCTTGTACACGGCCAGGTACACGCTGATGGTGGTGACGATGATGATCATCAGCACCGGGCCGATCACGATGCCCCATGCACCGAACATCGCGAGACCGGCGAACACCGCCAGCAGCATCAGCGCCGAGTCCAGGCGGGCGGCGCGGGGAACGAGAATCGGCCGCAGGAAGTTGTCGATGTTCGTCACCACGATGAGGTGGAACAGGATCACGAACACACCGCCGAACACGTTGCCGAACAAGATCATTCCGACACCGAACGGAATGGTGATGATGCCGCTTCCGAGCGGAATGACCGACAGCGCGGACAGCAGGACCGCGAAAAGGAAGAAGCCCTGGTGGAATCCGGCGATATAGATCGACGCGGCGCCGGCGACACCTTGGCAGACGGCGATCACGAACTGTCCCATGACGGTGCCCTTGACCATGGCGCCCATTTTCGCCATGTAGATGTCGGTGATCTCCTCGCCGAGCGGGTTGAGCCGCCGGATGAGCAGCAGCACCTTGTCTCGATTGGTCAACAGCGACAGGAACACGTACAGGAACAGGATCGCCGCAGTGATCGCGCCGAATGCCCCGCCCGCCGCACCCTGCAGGATGCCGAGCAGCCACTTGCCGACTTCCTGCGCCACCGTCGTCATTGAATCCTGTAGCGACTCCGGCGTGATCGTGTAATTGACGAACGGCACACGGTGCAGCAGTTCGTTGGCCAACGTCAGCGACCGGTCGCCAAGGGCGGACAGGTCGGTGCGCTGGACCCAGACGGCGACTCGTTCGACCATGGTGGTGATCTGGACGACCGCGAGGAACACGAACAGGCTCAACGGCACGATCACCGCCGCGAATGCCGCCAGCATCGTCAGCGTCGCCGACAAACCCGTGCCGAGCCGCTTGTTGAGACGTGTGTAGAGCGGCTGGAACAGGTAGGCGACGACCGCGGCGACCACGATCAGGATGAAGTAATCACGCAGGAAGTACGCGCCGAAGAGGATCGCGACGAAGGTCGCGATGGCAAGCGCACGCTTCTGTGTCAGCGTGAATTCGGTGTTCACGCCGCTATTTCTAACGGACTTTGGACCTCGCCTCGACCTGTTTGGCACGCTGGCCCTCGATGAACCGCATCGACAGGCGATTCATCAGTGTCGGCGCGAGCCTGGCGAACAGCCATTGAGCGCGCGCGATGCGCGGTTTCACCAGGATTGCCTTGTTCTTCTCGATCGCGCGCAGGACGTCGCGCGCCAACCGGTCGGCGTCATACGGCTTACCGCCCTGGGTCTGCAGAAAGTAGTCACGCCCGACGAATCCGCCGATTGCGCCCTTGTCGAGGATCGGTGTTTCGACGGCAGCCGGACAGACCACCAGCACCCCGACGCCGCGGGGAACCGCCTCGGAGCGCAATGCCATCGACAGCCCGACGACGGCGTGCTTGGTCGTTACGTAACTGGTGATCTGGCCGGCCGCGGTAAGGCCCGCCATCGAGGCGGTATTGACGATGTGGCCGTGGCCTTGCCGCAGCATCAGCGGGTAGGCCGCCGCGACGCCGTGCACGACCCCGCGGAGGTTGATGTCGATGATCGCGTTCCACTGGTCCAGCGTGAGCAGTTCGGTGTCACCGCCCCAACAGATTCCCGCGTTGTTGAACATCAGGTCGAGTCGGCCGGCGCGGTCGACCACCTCGTCGACGGCGGCCTGTACGGCCGATGCGTCGGTGACGTCGAGGCCCGCTGACCGGGCGTTGTGACCCAGCGCCGCCGCGGTCCGCTCGGCGGCCTCACCGTCGATGTCGGTGCAGACCACATGCGCGCCCGCTTCGACCAGCGCGCGGCACAAGGCGGCGCCGATACCCGATCCGGCGCCGGTGACGATGGCCTGCTTACCCGCGAAACTCATATCCGTCTGCTCTTCGCGCGAGCGCTCATCACTAAGCCTCCGCAAGTTTCATGACGTGACCCAGCACATCCGGATAGCGCTTGAGGTGTGCGCCGCCGTTGAGATCGAGTACCTCGCCGGTGAGCCATGAGTTCTTCGGCGAGCAGAGGAACACCACCGCTTCGGCGATCTCCTCGGGCTTGCCCGCGCGCCCCATGGCGGTGTTCTCGACGTAGTCCTCGACAAGACCGGGGACGAGCGACGACCCCTCCGTCAGCGGCGTCTCGACGAATCCCGGCGCCACCGCGTTGACCCGGATGCCGCGCGGACCCCACTCCAGCGCCGCGACCTGGGTCAGCATCGACAGCCCGGCCTTCGCCGAGCAGTAAGCGCTCATCCCGACGGCCGGTTGCCGTCCGTTCAGGGAGCTGATCGACACCAGCGATCCGCCCACGCTCAGCTTTTGCCCGGCGTACTTGGCGACGATGAACGATCCGTTCAGGCAGACGTCGACGACGCCGCGAAACTCGTCGACCGACAGATCGGTGATCAGGCCGAGGCTGCCGAAGCCCGCGCAGTTCACGACGACATCGAGCGGACCCGCCTCGCCGAAGAGGCGTTTCACCGAGGCCTCGTCGGTCACGTCGACCTGCGCGGAAGTGTGCGGCTCGCCCAGTTCCGCCGCCCGCTCGCGCGCCCCGTCCGCGTTGACATCGGCGATCGTGACCCGGCAACCGTCGACGACGAGCGCCTGCGCGGTTGCCCAGCCGATGCCCGACGCTCCGCCGATGACGACCGCGTTCCTGGCCACCCGCTCACCACCGTTGCTCATCCAGTTGCCCTTTCAATGGCGAATCAATGGCGAAGTAGAACGCGTTCCAACCTAGCGCTTTGGCACACTCGACCCATGAGCGATCTGAATATGTCGCAGACGATTCACGTGTCGGTTCCACCCGCAGAGCTCTACGAGATGGTGTCTGACGTGACGCGGATGGGTGAGTGGAGTCCCATCTGTCAGGAGTGCTGGTGGGACGAGGGCGCGGGTCCCCACGTCGGGGCCTGGTTCACCGGCCGCAATGTGACACCGGAGCGAACGTGGGAGACCCGCAGTCAGGTGGTGGCCGCCGAGCCTGGGCGAAGGTTCGCGTGGGAGGTCAACAACGGCTGGGTGTCCTGGTGCTACACCTTCGCACCCGACGGCGAGGGAGCCCTGCTCACCGAGTCCTGGATATTCCTGCCCGCAGGCATCGCCGGCTTCCGCGAGCGCTATGGCGCCGACGCCGATGCGGAGATCGAGAAGCGGCGAAAGGCCGCCGAGAACGGCATACCTGCCACGCTCGCCGCGATCAAGAAGACCGCCGAAAGCGGTGGGCAGCACGCTCCCTAGCGCTTGACGCAGCGGAAGCCGACGTGGCTCATGCCGGTGTCGGCCGGCTGCGGTCGGCGGGCGGCGGGCCGGTACCGCAGGCAGTAGATGTCGGCGCACAGGAACGATCCGCCCTTGACCACCCTGCGAGGCACCTGAAACTGCGGCTGTCGCGGGTCGAAACTGTCAGAGGCACAACAGGGTTGGTTGTCGCGGGTTTCTCCGTACCAGTCGGTGGTCCACTCCCACACATTGCCCGCCATATCGTAAAGACCGTAACCATTGGGCTGGTAGCTGCCGACCGGAGCGGTGCGTCCGTAACCCTTTTCCGGCCGCCACGGGAAATCGCCGTGCCAGTAGTTGGCCATCCGTTGGTCAGGTGATTCCGGTTCGTCGCCCCAGGTGTATTCCGCTTGGTCGAGTCCGCCCCTGGCGGCGGTTTCCCATTCGGCCTCGGTCGGCAAAGACATACCGGCCCACGCCGCATAGGCTTCCGCGTCTTCGTATGCGATATGTACGACCGGGTGTTCGGCGCGCCTGTCGATGGACGACAGCGGACCGACGGGGTGGCGCCACGACGCCCCTGGCGTCCACGTCCACCACAGGTTGAGATGTCGAAGATCCACGGGCCCCTGCGTGCGGGTGAACACCATCGACCCTGGCTGCAGATTCTCCGCGGGGGCGTCCGGATATGCGGCGGGGTCCAAAGGTCGTTCGGCGACGGTGAGATAGCCGGTGGCATCCACGAACTCGGCGAACTCTGTGTTCGTGACGGTTCTGGCCATCATCGAGAACCCGTCGACGCCGACAGGCCGGGCCGGCGCCTCCTCGGGGTAGTGGCGATCGGACCCCAGCGTCGCCGTCTGCTTGGGGATCCAGACGAGGTCGTCAGTCACCGAAGACGGTCGTCCAGTCGTTTTTGATGCTGACGACGGTCCAGCCGTACCGTGCCGCGTGCTCGAGGGCCCGCTCCGCTCCTGCGGTGTAGTCGAATTCGCGTTCGGCGTCGTCGTGCAGGACCAGCAACCGCAGGGCGGCGGCCCCCGGTCGACCCGAGTACTGCAGCATCTCGTCGTCGCCGTTGGAGTTGCCCGCCGACAGGATCGGGCGCCTGCCGATGCGACTCCAGACTCGGACCGGCTTCTCGGGACCGTCGTCGAAGATGTCGAGCGCGGGCTGGATCAGCAGGTCGCCGTGCCCCTCCTTGCCGTCGAACTTCAGGCCTTGCGCGCTGCCGACGACGCGTTCTGGCGGAATGCCGTAGATCGCCGCGGTGATCGGCCGCATGAAATCACGACCACCGCCGGAAACGATGTAGCAGGTGAAGCCGTTGTCCTCGAGATACCGCAACAACTCCACCATCGGCACATAGACGCACTCCTGATAGGGCCGGCCCAACGTCGGGTGCTTGGCCTCGGCGAAGAAAGCCGACACCCGCGCGGCGTGGTCCTCGACGTTCATCGCGTCGTGCAGGGACATCACCGCCCCCGCAAGCACTTTCAGGTCGCTGTCATCGCCCTGGTAGTGCTTGGTGATCGCCCCACCGAACCACGGCAGGTCGCCCGCGACCGCGGCCTGGTAGGGCTGCTCCTCAGCCAGCGATACCTCGGCCGCCGCTTTCTCGGCGAGCCTGCGAATGATGAAGTCGAGCTGGATGTACATCGGCTTCTCGCACCACAGCGTGCCGTCGTTGTCGAACACCGCGACGCGGGCCTCGGGCATGACGAAGTCCGGGCCTTCGGCGGTGACGCGCCCCACGAAGTCGATGATTGCGGACTTCGTGGGCCCGTCGGTCCAGGACTCGAGCATCAGCCGCCCCGCGTGGCCAGGAACTTGTTGAGCTCCTCGACCGCGTGGTTGATCGTGAACGTCGCCGGCTCTTGGCGCGGCGGAAACTCTTTGAACGTCTCGAGGAACTGTGTCGCGATCGCCGAGCCATAGAGCACCAGGAAGATGCGGTCGATCACCCAGTCCCAGTACGTGTTCGACGTGATGTCCGCCCGTTCGAACGGGTCGGTCCGCAGATTGAACAACTTCGGTGCACGCAACGGGGTGAACGGTTCGAACCAGATCTGCAGGGTCCCCTGGCAGCGCTGCTCCTGGAACACGATTTTCCAGTTTTCGGCGCGGATGCCCAGCACATCGCAGTCGTCGGAGAAGTAGATCATTCCTCGCCGCGGGCTCTTCTCCACCTCACCGGTCAGATACGGCAGCAGGTTGAAGCCGTCGATGTGCACCTTGTAGGTTGTGTCGCCGGCCTGGTGGCCCTTCTTGAGCTTCTCGACGATGTCGGGATCACCCGCGGCGGCCAGGAATGTCGGTAACCAATCATGATGCTGGACAATCTCATTGGAGACGCTGCGCGGCTTGATCGTCCCGGTCCAGCGGATCATTTCAGGTATCCGGAAGGCGCCCTCCCAGTTGGTGGCCTTCTCACTGCGGAACGGGGTCGTCGCACCGTCAGGCCAGCTGTTGGCGTGCGGCCCGTTATCGGTTGAGTAGATGACGATGGTGTCTTCGGCGATCCCGAGTTCGTCGACGAGATCGAGCAGTGTGCCGACATTACGGTCATGGTCGATCATCGTGTCGTGATACGGCGACTGCCACCTGCCCGATTGGCCGACGCTCTCGGGCTTGGTGTGTGTCCGGAAGTGCATGTGCGTCATGTTCATCCACACAAAGAACGGGGTATCGGCCTCGTGCTGGCGTTTGATGAAATCGACACACGCACCGGTGGTCTCGTCGTCGATGGTCTCCATCCGCTTCTTGGTCAACGGTCCGGTGTCCTCGATGCGTTGCTTGCCGACCGGTCCGTACCGCTCGTCGACCTCACCGGAGTCCCCCTCGGTTGCCCAGGAGTGAATCACGCCGCGCGGCAACAAGGCCCGTCGCAGTATTGGCGCTTCTTCCGCAGTGGGGTAATCCGGATTTTCGGGTTCTTCCTCCGCGTTGAGGTGGTAGAGATTGCCGAAGAACTCGTCGAACCCGTGGGCGGTGGGCAGGAACTTGTTCAGGTCGCCGAGATGATTCTTGCCGAACTGACCCGTCGCGTAGCCCAGAGGCTTGAGCAACTCGGCGATCGTTGGGTCCTCCTTCTGCAGCCCGATGTCCATACCTGGCATGCCGACCTTGCTCATCCCGGTGCGGTAGACGCTCTGCCCGGTGATGAAGGATGACCGCCCGGCAGTACAGCTCTGCTCGCCGTAGGAATCGGTGAAAAGCATTCCCTCGTCGGCGATTCGGTCGATATTGGGCGTGAAATAGCCCATCATTCCGCGGCTGTAGCAACTCAGGTTCGAGATGCCGATGTCGTCGCCCCAGATGACCAGGATGTTCGGTTTCTTGTCGGGCATGTCAAATCCTTCGCTAGTCGCTTGCCAGGAAATCTTCGAGCTTCTTGACGATCTGATCGACACTGAAGCTGGCCGGTGGCACGGGTTGCTCCTTCCGGGGGCCTTCGAGGCCAACGCTAGGCCGTGTCAAGGCAAGTCGTGCTGAAAAGCGGCGCTTCTCAGCAGATATTTACGCTCAGGTAAGCGTGCCAGAGCCACTTGGACCGTCAATACGGCTGGCATAAACTGGGTACACGCGTAGAGGAGGTGTGCCATGAAGAAGATCCTCGTCACCTTGGCCACGCTCCCGGTGTCGGCGGGAATCGCACTCGCCGGGGCGGGAAGCGCCCAGGCCGACAATGACCCCGGCCTGTGCTGGGACGGCTGGGTCTGGAGCGCCTGTGTGTCAGGACCGGGCTGGGTTGACTGGAACCCGGGGAAACACTGGAATCCTGGGCATGGGCCTTGGGATGTTCGCCACGGCGGGAAGCACTGGAAGTAGCTGTCGGTAGCGATTCAGCACCACCCCAGGGTGCGCGCCGACCGCCGTCATCAAACGAGGCTCTTGTGACTCATTCGTGGGTCATTGGCGGCCAGGCAAGGTGGGGCGGTGTCCTCCGAGAGTGAGCATGGCTAGGGCGATTAAGGCGCCGGGGTGGGCGAAGCCGAAGGCGATGCGGGTGATGAGTCGGATCTTGGTGTTGACCGATTCGATGAGTCCGTTGGAGAGGCCGTGGGCGATGGAAGCGAGGATCTGCTCGCGGTGGCCGGCGATGCGGCGTTGGAGCTTGACGAATGATTCGATGCGGCTGCGCCGTGCCCAAGCGATCCACCTGTCCAGCGCTTCGGCGGCGTGGTCGGCAGGGAGTTTGAAGACCGTCCGTAGGCCTTCTTTGAGCAGGTAGGCGCGGTAGAGCCGAGGGTCGGTGGTGGCGATCCAGCGCAGCTTCGCTTGTTGGCGGTCGGTGAGGTTTTCCGGGTTCTTCCACAGCGCGTAGCGGGCGCGCCGCAATGCTTGGGCTGGCCCGGTGGAGATGGTGGCGCGTCGGCCATGGGCCCACCCGTGCGAGCGGGTATGCCCGCTGCGGCGAGCATCGCTCCAGGCCTGTTGACGCACGGCATCCAATGCCTCAGTGGCCCAACCAACGACGTGAAACGGGTCGGCACAGCGGATGGCGTCCGGGCATCGTTCGCTGACCACGTCGGCGATCCATTTGGCCCCATCAGCGGTGACGTGGGTGATCTGGGCGCACCGACCTGCACCTGAGGCTTCTAGCGCGTCGAAGAAGGCGCGCACGGTCGCGCGTTCGTGACCGGGATGCGCCCACACCAGGCGGCCGCTGTCGTGGTCGACGACCACAGTTAGGTACTTGTGATGGCGCTTGTAGGAGATCTCATCAATCCCGATCCGCGTCAGGTCGGCGAACCCATCGACTCCGGCGACGGTGTCGGCCCACACTCGAGTGATGATCGATCCGACTGTGCGCCAGGCGATCCGCATCAGCTCGGTGATTGCCTTCTTGGAGCAGTGTGTGGCCAACCAGGCCACCTGCTGGTCGAACGAGCGGGTATGTCCCGCGCCGTGTCGGGCCCAGGGGACTTGTCGCACCGTCGGGCCGTGGGTGGGGCAGTTGACCCGTGGGGCGTCAGCCTCCAGGAAGACCTGAACGGTTCCCAAATCGAGTCCGCGCCACCGCCGCCGCCCCTGGCCGCGGTCATACCAGGAGGCTCTCGATCCGCAGTCTCCGCATCGACCCTTAAGCGGTCGTCGCGGTCGCATATGGACCACGAGAGCCTGCGTTTGGTCGTCGAACTCGACGCCCTCGACCACCGCGTTCTCGACGCACAACACGGTGCGCCATAGGCTGGCATTCCGCACGCCGTTCTCCGATCTGTAGTTTTTGACCTTCGACAAGCCAAAAACCTAGACCGGAAACGGCGTGTGGCCGTTCAGGCGCAATCAGCAACCCACGAATGAGTCACAAGAGCCTCAAACGATGACGCCGCCAGCGAAGGGTCTAACCCTCTCCCGGCGCGGCCGCGACACTGACGGCCGGCGCCTTACCCGCGGCCTGCATCTGGTTGAACAGGTCGACGTAGTACGGCAGGCACTCGTCCATCGCCTGCTTGGTGGTGAACAGCGGCTGGTAGCCGAGGTCGCGTTTGGCCTTGGCGATGGAGAAGTAGTTGTCGAGATACAGCCGTTCCACCCCAAGGGGCTCGACCATCGGCTTGGGGATCCCGAACCTGAAGTGGAACCACTGCCACACCAGCATCGCGAATAACACCAACCGGCCGGGCACCCGGATCTTCGGGTACCGCTGGCCGCACGCCTCCACCACCGGCCGGGAGAACTCGAACATGTTGACCGGCTCGCCGTCGTTGATGAAGTACGCCTGACCAGGTGCCGTGCCACCGGGTACCAGATGCTGGGCGGCGAGGATGAAGCCGTGAATCAGGTTGTGCACGTAAGAGTTGTCGAGCTTGACGTTCTTGCCGCCGACCAGCACCTTGACGTGACCGGCGAGCACGCTCTCGAACACCTTGCGGAACATGGTCTGATCGCCGCGGCCCCAGATTCCGCTGGGCCGGATCGAGCAGGTGAGCAGACCCGCGACACCGTTCTGCGACAGCACGAACTTCTCCGCGACAACCTTCGTCTCGGTGTAGAGGTCGTTGAATCGCTCGGTGTACGGCAGGGTTTCGTCTCCGTTGGAGATCTTCTTGCCGCCCATCACGACGCTGTTGGAAGCGGTGTAGACGAATCGCTTCACCCCGGCCGTCTGCGCGGCGTGCACCAGGTTTTCGGTGCCGGCGACGTTCACCGAGAAGCTGCGCTGCCGATATTCCTCGGTGACCGATGCGCCGCCCATCAGGTCGATGACCGCGGCGGTATGGAACACGGTGTCGATGCCGGCGACGGCGGCGGCGACGATGTCGGCGTCGCAGATGTCGCCCTCGATGACCTGCAGCCGCGGGTGCGCAGGCAGTGGGGACGGGGCGCGGTCGAATGAGCGCACCTCGTGTCCGCGGTCGAGAAGTTCGGTCACCAGGTTGGCGCCCACGAATCCGGAGCCGCCCGTGACGAGCACGCGGCCGAGGTCGGTGGTCAACGTCGAATCACCCATGCCGAGCAGAGTAACTGAAACGTGTTACAGTTTCGACCCCTGATGGCCAGATCCGTTGCAAACTCAACTTTCCTCCTGGTCCTTGGCGGCCAGTGCGTCCTCTACTCGCTTGCGGGCTCCAGCTAGCTGCTCTTCGCATCGTTTGGCCAGTTCCTCGCCACGTTCCCACAATTTCAGCGATGCGTCCAGATCCAGTCCGCCCTGCTCCAGCTGCTGCACAACCGCGATCAGCTCATCGCGGGATTCTTCGTACCCGAGTTGACTAATGGGCTTCATTTTGTCTCCCTTCTGGGCCGTCACTGACAGCCGTGACTGCGCCGTCGGCCACACGGACCCGCAGTCGGGCGCCGTTGGGGGCGTCGGCAGTGGTCCGCAGCACCCTCCCAGTGCTGAAGGCATCGGGCAGGGTCTGCACCACGGCGTAGCCGCGTGCGAGCGTGGCCGCCGGTCCCAGTGTGGCCAGCCGGGCCGACAAATGCCCGACCCGGTCGGTCTCGGCGGCCACCAAGCGGGTGATGTCGCGTCGGGCCGTGGCACGAGCGCGGTGCACCTCGTCGGCCCGGGCGGTGAGAGCGGCCAGCGGTGCGGCCAGCACCGGGCGGCTACGCAACTGGTCGAGCAGATGTTGTTCGCGGTGCACCCAGTTCCGTAGCGCACGCCCCCCGCGCCGGCACAGATCCCTGACGGCCGCCAGTTCGGCAGCGGCATCGGGCACGATGCGTTTGGCGGCGTCGGTGGGCGTGGCCGCGCGCACGTCGGCGACCAGGTCGCAGATCGGGTTGTCGGGTTCGTGGCCGATGGCGCTCACCACCGCCGTTGTGCACTTGGCGATCTCACGGCACAGCGTCTCGTCGTAGAACGGCAGTAGTGCGTCGATGTCACCACCTCCGCGGGCGATCACGATCACGTCGACGTCGGGATCGGCGTCGAGCTCGCGCAGCGCGTCAACGATCTGTGCAACGGTATTGGGGCCCTGTACCGCCGTGTTGCGGATCGCGAATCGTACTGCAGGCCAACGACTCTGCGCCACCGAGACAACGTCGCGCTCGGCTGCCGACGCCCGTCCGGTGATGAGTCCGATGGTATTCGGCAGAAAGGGCAGCGGCCGTTTGAGGCGCGGATCGAAGAGGCCCTCGGCCTCGAGCAGTTTGCGTAGTCGTTCGATGCGCTCGAGCAGCTCACCGAGGCCGACGGCGCGAATCTCGGTGACGCGCAACGAGACACTGCCGCGACCGGTGTGAAACTGCAGCTTGCCGTGCATGATGACTTGCACGCCTTCGGCCAGCTTGACCGGCGCGTTCTCGACGAGATCACGAGGGCACACCACCGACAGTGACATGTCGGCGGCCGGATCGCGAAGCATGATGAACGCAACCGTGGGTCGCATGTTCAGCTGGGCGATCTGACCCTCGACCCAAACCGTGCCGAGTTTGTCGATGTACTTCGCGACGCGGGTCGAGACCGCGCGAACGGGCCAGGGATTGTCGGGAGACTTGCCCGGCTCGGCGTCGGTCATTTTCCAGAAGCGCTGGGGGAGGTCACTTCGCGGTCGCGCGGGTGATCCTGTTGGAAAGCAGCGTCTGGAAGGGTGCGCGGGCCTTGGTGGCGTCCTCGTATGCCAGCAGTGCCTCGAGGTCGGCGACCCGCAACGTGGTCAGCCGCGCCCGCAGCTGCGCCAGGGTGAGTGACTCGTATTCGAGTTCTTCGGCGATCTCGGGGGCACTCGCCGACGTCGACCGGGCGGCCGGCGCGGGCGCCGTGTTGTTGTCGGCCTCAGGTTCACCCCCGGTGAACAGCGCGAAGCGACCCTCAGTGAGGCGCTCGCCGTCGGACACCGGCGTCGACGGCGCGTCGTCGATGTCCTCGTCGAAGGTGGCCCACTCGGGCTGCTCGTCCTTCGGGGGGAAGAGCGACTCGAGTGTCTCGTCGCCCTTGATCACCAGGTCAGCGACGTCCTGCTGCATTTTCATCACGAGATGTGCGAGCTGACTGGCGACGGTCATCGGGTACGTGAGGATGGTCTGGGGAATCTTGCGGGTTTCCTCGATGGCGGTCACTGCCGCCCCTACCAGCAGACGGACCCCATATGGTGCGGTTGCCATGGCCTCCACCCTACGGTTGGCCTGATTACCCCGCGTGTCAGTACCCTGGAAACATGCCACCGACAATCAACATGGGGATTCCGGGCGCTTCGAGCTCGGTCACCGGTGGCGTCAAGGGCAAACGGGTGCTGCTGGCCGAGCCGCGCGGCTACTGCGCCGGCGTCGACCGCGCGGTCGAAACCGTCGAACGAGCGCTCGAAAAGCACGGCGCACCGGTCTATGTCCGCCACGAGATCGTGCACAACGTGCACGTCGTGGAGACGTTGGCGAAGGCCGGCGCGATCTTCGTCGAGGAGACCGACCAGGTGCCGGAGGGTTCCATCGTCGTGTTCTCCGCGCACGGCGTTGCTCCGACAGTCCACGTCGAAGCCGCCCAACGCAATCTCCGGACCATCGACGCCACCTGCCCGCTGGTCACCAAGGTGCACAACGAGGCCAAGCGCTTCGCCCGCGACGATTACGACATCCTGCTCGTCGGCCACACCGGCCACGAGGAGGTCGTCGGCACCGCCGGCGAAGCCCCCGATCACGTTCAGGTCGTGGACAACCCCGATGCCGTTGACAAGGTCACGGTGCGCGACCCCGACAAGGTCATCTGGTTGTCCCAGACCACGCTCAGCGTCGACGAGACCATGGAAACCGTGCGCCGGCTGCGGGAGAAGTTTCCGACGCTGCAGGATCCGCCGAGCGACGACATCTGCTACGCCACCCAGAATCGTCAGGTCGCGGTCAAGGCGATGGCGCCGGAGTGCGAGCTGGTGATCGTCGTCGGGTCCAAGAACTCGTCGAACTCTGTGCGGTTGGTCGAGGTCGCGCTGAACGCCGGCTCCGACGCCGCCTACCTGGTCGACTACGCCGACGACATCGATCCCGCCTGGCTCGACGGTGTGACGACGGTCGGTGTGACGTCCGGCGCGTCTGTGCCGGAACTGCTGGTGCGTGGCGTCCTCGAGCGGCTCGCCGAGTGCGGCTATGACACCGTGCAACCGGTCACGACGGCTAACGAGACGCTGGTCTTCGCGCTACCCAGAGAGATCCGGCCGGCCCGCGTTTAGCGGGTCAGATGTCGTATTCCCAGCTTTCGACAGCCCGGTCCCGCGGCGGTCGGCGGTACTGCGCGTCATCGCCGTCTTCGCCACCGCGATAGCGAACCCGCGATACCGGGTGATGAGTGCCGTTTCCGTTGCTGCTGTGCAGGGGTGGCTGGTCTTCGTCGTAGCGTCGCCGACGCTCGGGGCGTTCGTATCCGGTGCGGCGATCCGAGGGCGGTGTCGCCCTGCGCCGACCGGACTCGGAGCGGGGCTTGCGGCGCGGTTCGACGGGTGGTTCGGCCTGCCTGCGGGGGCGCGGGCGGCGTGGCCGTTCGGCGACGGGCTCGATGTACTCCGTGTCCGGGGGCCGGGCATGCCGTGACCGCGGCGGTGCGGTGCGGCTCGCGGGCCTGCCGGTGCGGCTCGTCGATCGAGCGGGGCGTTTGGCTGAGCTCCGCCTGCGCGGCGGCGGTGCGTCGTCGGTGTCGTCCTTGTCGCCGGCGCTCGGGCCAGCCAGCAGAGCAGAAATCTTTGATGACACCGCCGCCGCCAGTCCGGCGCCGCTCGGCTTTTCCTCTGCTGGGGCGCTGGGCGTGCGCCGGCGCGAGGACATCCCGGTATACCAGCGGGCCATCCCGATCAGCAGCACCACCGCGGATGTGAAGAACATCAGTGGGAACCGTTCGATGAGCGGGTACGCGCAGTTGATCAGCGTGTCCTTGATATTCGAGAGCTGACCGCCGGTGAACACGAAGTATGCGGTCGGAACAGCGCCGAATAGCAGCAGCGGCGGCTGAATGACGGCGGTGAAGATCCCAGCCTGTCGCACCGCCAGCACCGCGAAGATGCAGCCGACCACGTAGGTGCCGGCGAACACTGACGTCAACTCTTTCGTGCCAGATCCGGCGTCATAGGCGAATCCCACCGCCATCAATGTGGCCGCGATGAGCACGGCACCCCACCACGGAACGCCCGGGATATTGGGGTGCACGGAACGATGGTCGGCTGTCACGGCCGACCTCGCGCGCTGCGCTGACACATGTAGACCGTACCGGCTATTGCTCAGCGAGGCTGTGAGCGCGCTGCTGGCGAGCCCGTCACAGTCTCCTACACTCTGGAGCCTGTGAGCCTGAATCTGGGAATCGTGGGACTGCCCAACGTCGGTAAGTCGACGCTGTTCAATGCGTTGACGCGGAACAACGTGCTGGCGGCGAATTACCCGTTCGCGACGATCGAGCCGAACGAAGGTGTCGTCGCCCTGCCCGATCCGCGACTGGCGGAGCTCGCGAAGATGTTTGGCTCGGAAAAGATCGTCCATGCGCCGGTCACGTTCGTTGATATCGCCGGCATTGTCAAAGGCGCCTCGGAGGGCGCGGGCCTGGGCAACAAGTTCCTGGCCAACATCCGCGAGAGTGATGCGATCTGCCAGGTGGTGCGGGTGTTCACCGACGACGACGTGGCGCACGTCGACGGCCGCATCGACCCGAAGTCCGATATCGAGGTGATCGAGACGGAGCTGATCCTCGCCGACATGCAGACCCTGGAGCGGGCGCTGCCGCGACTGGAGAAAGAGGCGCGCACTCACAAGGACCGCCGACCGGTGCACGACGCGGCGGTGGCGGCACAGGAGATCCTGAACGGCGGCACGACACTGTTCGCTGCGGGAGCGGATGTGTCGGCGTTGCGTGAACTGAATCTTCTGACGACCAAGCCGTTCCTCTACGTCTTCAATGCCGATGAGGGCGTGCTGACCGACGACGCCCGGGTCGAGGCGTTGCGAGAGATGGTGGCGCCTGCCGACGCGGTGTTCCTTGACGCCAAGATCGAAGCGGAACTGCAGGAGCTCGACGACGAGTCGGCTGCCGAGCTGTTGGAATCGATCGGCCAGACCGAGAGGGGCCTGGATGCGTTGGCGCGGGCGGGTTTTCACACGCTGCGGCTGCAGACCTATCTGACCGCGGGGCCGAAAGAGTCGCGCGCGTGGACGATTCATCAGGGTGACACCGCGCCCAAGGCCGCAGGCGTGATTCACACCGATTTCGAGAAGGGCTTCATCAAGGCCGAGGTCGTCTCCTACGACGACCTGATCGAGGCCGGATCGATGGCCGCCGCGAAGGCGGCGGGCAAGGTGCGGATCGAGGGCAAGGACTACGTGATGGCCGACGGCGACGTGGTCGAGTTCCGCTTCCAAGCATCGTCTGGGCAGCAACCCAAGAAGTAGACCCTTCCGGCTGGACAGGTGTCCAGCTATCGTGACCATCACGTCGATGGGAACGGAGACACGCAAAGATGAGCAAGATACCCAGCCGGAAGGCGCGCTTGGCGCACGCGTCCAAGCATGCCGATCTGTGGAACTCGGGCAAAAAGGACGAGTGGGTGGCGTCGTGGCGCACCATCTGTCCTGGCGACGTTCGCATGTTCGACCCCGTTGGAACCGAGGAGAAACACGGTTTCGCAGCCGCTACTTCGGACGCATTCGACACGTTCCAGTCGATCCTCAAGATCAACATGATCACGGTTCAGGTCAACGGGAACGAGATGGCGTGGGTCTGCGAGAACCACTTCGGCACCGAACCGAACGTGGGCGTCGCGCACAGCATCGAGACATTCGCGTGGGACGACGACGGGAACCTGCTCATCAAGACCTATTATCCGATGCCGGAATCCGTTAATGGCGATGCTGACCCGTATGCCCACCTGTTGGAGGGGCAAAAGTAGTCAACGTGGACGGCGGTGTGGTCGAGTTCCGCTTCAACGTGTAGGTGTGCAGGTCACCTGAACGGCATCACCTTACGCATCAGGCCCGCGGTCATCGGGGACTTGCCGCCGTTCTTGACGCAGACGAATAGCGCGGAGGGTGTGGGCATTTCGGCCATGAAGTTGGTTCGGGTCAAGCGGTGGGAGTGACGCCGAGATCAGCGAGGAGGCGGCGCACACGCTCTTCGATGTCGTCGCGGATCGGACGGACGGCGTCGACTGTCTGCCCGGCGGGGTCGGGGAGTACCCATTCCTCATAGCGTTTTCCAGGGAAGACGGGGCAGGCATCACCGCATCCCATCGTGACGACGACATCGGCTGCCTGGACGATCTCGTCGGTCCAGGGCTTAGGAAACTCACGAGTGATGTCGATACCAACCTCGGCCATCGCCTGCACAGCCGAGGGGTTGATCTCATAGCCGGGTTCGGAACCGCCCGACCACGCGACACCCTGATCGCCAGCGAGATGGATGAAGAACCCGAGGGCCATCTGGGACCGGCCCGCATTGTGAGTGCACAGGAACAGCACGGTGGGCTTCATGTCCAGTGAGATGGGGCTGTCAGTCATCATGCGCTCCGATTCGTGATCCATGGTGCCGGGTGTGGGCCCAAAATCGGCGTCGCAAGGCCAGGGAGACGTAGACCAGGGCGACGAGGACGGGGACTTCGATGAGCGGGCCGACGACACCGGCGAGCGCCTGGCCGGAGGTTGCCCCGTAGGTGGCGATAGCGACGGCGATGGCCAGTTCGAAGTTGTTGCCTGCTGCGGTGAAAGCCAAGGTGGTGGTGCGCTCATACCCGAGGCCGAGCGCAGCGCCCAGGAGGTAGCCGCCGCCCCACATGATGGCGAAGTACGCCAGCAGCGGTAGGGCGATACGCACGACGTCGAGGGGTCGGCTAGCGATCTGATCGCCTTGCAGGGCAAAAAGAATGACGATGGTGAACAGCAGGCCGTAGAGCGCCCAAGGGCCGATCTTGGGCAGGAACGCGGACTCATACCAGCCCCGGCCCTTGGCTTTCTCGCCAAGCCGTCGGGACAGATACCCGGCCAGCAGCGGGATGCCCAGGAAGATGAGCACGGACTTGGCGATCTGCCACGGAGAGGTGCTGATGGTCGTCTGCTCCAAGCCGAGCCAGCCGGGTAGCACCGAGAGATAAAACCAGCCGAGTACGGCAAACATGATCACCTGGAAAACCGAGTTGAGCGCGACCAGCACGGCGGCGGCTTCTCGGTCGCCACAGGCGAGGTCGTTCCAGATGATCACCATAGCGATGCAGCGCGCCAGTCCGACGATGATCAGGCCGGTGCGGTATTCGGGCAGATCGGGCAGCAGCAGCCAAGCCAGGGCGAACATCAGCGCCGGGCCGAGCACCCAGTTGAGTACCAACGAGCTGACTAGCAACCTCCGGTCGCCGGTTACGGTGTCGAGTCGGTCGTAGCGGACCTTGGCTAGAACTGGATACATCATGATCAGCAAGCCGAGTGCAATAGGTAACGAGATGCCGTCGACCTGAACGTGATTCAGGGCCGTGTTCAAGCTGGGAACGAGGCGTCCGAGGAGCAGACCGGCGGCCATGGCGATGCCGATCCACACCGGCAGGAAGCGGTCGAGCAGCGACAACTTCTCAACGACGGTGGGATGTGCGTCCGAAGTGATGGGCTGGGTCACGCCGGTGCTCCTGCCGCGACATGGTCGCTGGCGGTGGTGCTCAGTACAGAGGCGAGGTTCATCAGCGCCTCCGGGATGACGGAGTAGTACACCCAGGACGCCCGGCGCTCGGATACGAGAAGCCCGGCGTCCTTGAGGACCTTGAGGTGGTGGGAGATGGTGGGCTGGGTGACGTCGAAGTCGCCGGAGATGTCGCAGACGCAGGCTTCCCCACCGGCGTGACTGGCGACGAGGCTGAACAGACGCAGGCGCACCGGATCGGATAGGGCTTTGAGTTGGGCTGCCAGTTCGGTGGCAGCTTCCGGTGAAAGAGGTTGTCGGGCAAGAGGGGCGATGACACAGCGAGTGGCGTCGGTGAGCTGAAGGTCTGACTTCGACATCCATCGATATTGACAAACATCGAATCAATACTCAAGCGAACAGGTGATGAACATGCACAGAGATTCACCGGGTCGCGGTGAGCGTGAGCTGGTGAGCGTGGAAGTCGAAGTGCCGTCCGGGGTAGAGGTACAGATCCTCCAACGTCATGTAATCGTCGAAGAAGGGGTCCCACCGGGGCGGGTAGCGCATACCGCGAGCAAAGTCGGCATCATTCTCTCTGGCGAGTTTGCGTTGCAGCGAGGCGATTACGCGGTCCATTTTTGCGCCCATCCTGCGCCGGTTGTAGAACAGTGCCGCCGCACACGAGCCGTAGTAGTTGATGATGTGGAACGGCTTGGTGGCGGCATCAAGGATGTTGGCGAAGGTGCGGCTCACTGGACCGGGCAAACGGCTGAAGATCCGCACCAGAACGAGTAGACGTTGAACGACCATGTAGCCGAACACCATATGGAACAGCAGTTGCTCATTGGTCCACCGTGTTCCGGAAGTTGGTCTGCCCCAATCCTCGGGACCGGCCGCCGCCACGAGCCGGTGAAACTCAACACGTGCCCGCTCCAAGTCTGCAGCGATGTCATCGCGATCAACCTGTGCGTGCTCATCGGCCACCCATCGATGATGCGCCCAATGCGGCCCGCTGTGCACGGGCCGCATCAGGTTGCGAGGCGGGCTCAGCAGCAGGATGCTCCCGCAGCCACCTTGGCATCGTCGGACGCGGTTCCTCCGCAGCAGACGCCGCCCTCGGCGTCGCCGTCCTTGTCCAGGTGTTGAGGACTGGTGCCGAAGGTGTCTGAGTCGGCGAGGACGGTGTAGACCTCCCACTTCTCACCCGCTGGGCCGGTGACCCAGACCTTGTCCTGAGTGGCGAAGCAACAGGTAGTGCCGATCTCCTCGTCGGTGAACAGACCTTCGCCGGTGAGCCGGGCGATCTCGGCGTGCACGGTGTCGCTGGACTCGACCTCAACGCCGAGGTGGTTGATAGTGCCACCCTTGCCGGGGTTCTCAAGGAGCACCAACTTCAACGGCGGTTCAGTGACGGCGAAGTTGGCGTAGCCCTCTTTGACCTTGTGAGGCGTGGTGTTGAACAACTTGGAGTAGAACGTGACGGCCTCGTCGAGGTTGTCGACATTGAGTGCGAGCTGTACACGGGACATGGGAACCTTCCTTAGTTATGTGACTTATGTCGAAGTAGCCGGCTGTCCCCATGATGCATACCTCTTTGACTTATGTCAATGTTCTCGGGCAATATGGACGTGTGCCGAAGACCCTCCCAATGATCGACATGTCTGCGCCGGTGTGCTGCGCCCCCGTGGCCGCCGGACCCATGAGCGACGACGATGCGCTCCAGGTGGCGTTGCGGCTCAAGGCGCTCGCCGACCCGGCAAGGGTCAAGATCATGTCCTATCTGTTCAGCTCTGCGTCGGGCGAGGAGAACAGTGGTGGCCTGTCGAAGGCGCTGCGATTGACCGAGTCCACCGTGAGTCACCACCTGGGCCAACTGCGGCGGGCTGGATTGGTTGAGTCCGACCGGCGTGGGATGAACGTCTACCACCGGCCACACCGCGATGCACTCGGCGCACTATGCGTTGTGCTGGACCCCAATTGCTGTAGGTAGGCCCAACCTTGGAAGGGTAGTGCTTGCTGACTAACGTCTCTGTGCGGCCGGTCAGCTTTGGGCGAACGCGGCCCTAGAGTGCACGAATCCTGGCTAGCGTGACCAGATGATCGTCGCGCGCGAAGTCACCTACGACGTCGACGGACTGACGATGGTGGCCCACTTGGCGCAGCCCGACGGCAAGGGTCCCTGGCCGGCAGTGCTCATCGGACATGACGGAATCGGTCTCGATGACTATCAACGTGGCCGCGCCGACGACCTCGCCAAGCACGGCTACATCGCCCTCGCGATGGATTACCACGCCGGCCGGACCTTCTTCGGTGACCCGGAGGCGATGCTGGCGCGGGTCATGCCCCTAATGGCTGACCCCGCCCGCATGCACGCCATCGGCCGTGCTGCGCTCGACGTTCTCCTTGCTGTGCCCGGCGCCGACCACGACCGGCTCGCAGCGCTCGGATACGGTGCAGGTGGCCGAATCGTGCTCGAACTCGCTAGCGCGAGAGTGCCATTCAAGGCACTCGCCGCGATCCATCCAGGCTTGCCGGCCGCGCGCCCCGAAGATTGGATCAACGTGGGCGGAGCCTACTTGCTATGCACAGGCTCCGAAGACCCACTCTGCACCCCCGGTCAACTGCTCGCGTTCGCCAGCTCGCTTCAGGACGCCGGAGTCGATTGGCGCGTAAACGTTTACGGTGGAGCCAAGCACGCCTTTTGGGCCGCTCCGATGCATCCTGATGGCGCATTGACCGGTGGCACCACTCACGTCGTGGCCACGGTGCCCGGCGTGGCCCATCACGCGTTGCATGCCAAACGGGCGTGGCAGGCGGTGTTAGACCTGCTCGATGAGACGGTTGGAGCATCGTCGGTTTCGGCACAGCAGCCGTGACAACGGGTTTTCCTGCTCCGCGGGATGTTCGGCATGTGCAGCAGCTCAGAAGACTTGTCGGGGTGCGTACCTATCGTGTGGTTCGTCGAGTCCATCCGCCGACTGTCCAGCGGAACCCCGAGGAGTATGTCCCATGCAATTCGTTTCGACCCGCGTGATCACTGCAGACGTCCAACAGCTGGTTACGTTCTATGAAACGGTCACGGGTGTCACCGCTAACTGGGGTAACGAACTCTTCGCGGAGATTCCCACCGGTGTCGGCACACTGGCCATCGGTAGCGACAAAACCGTCCCCCTCTTCGGGAATGGATCTGCCGAGGCGGCGGCAAACCGGACGGCGATCATGGAATTCATCGTCGACGACGTGGACGCCGAGTGGGAGCGACTCCGCCGGCACCTCTGCGAAGTGGTCACCGAGCCGACAACGATGCCGTGGGGAAACCGTGCACTGTTGTTCCGGGATCCAGATGGAAACCTGGTCAACCTGTTCACTCCCGTCACGGATGAAGCACGGGCCAAGTTCGGAGTTGATCGTAGGATTCACGCTGTGAGCAAGGACTGGCGCATGGATCGGGTCGACGAGATTCGGTCCTTGATCAAAGAAGCAGAGCCCGACGTTGTCGAGGAGATCAAGTGGCGCAAGGCATCGAACCCCGATGGCGTGCCCGCGTTCTCGTTGGATGGACTGATATGCACGGTGGAAACCTACAAGGACAAGATCAAGATGACCTTCGCCAAGGGCGCATCCGTGAATGACCCCGCCAAGTTGTTCAATGGCAGCGTTGGGGCATCCGTCAGGCGTGCGATTGATCTGCGCGAAGGCGACCAGTTGGACAAACGCGCGTTCAAGGCGTTGGTCCAAGAAGCTGTCAGGGTCAACCGCGACAAATAGATCGATTCCGAGCGCGTTCATTGGCCGAGCCAGAATGGCTCGGTCACGTCGGTCTGCTCAGTCGTAGATCACGTCCAGCCCGCGCCGCGCCAAATCGGCCAATGTGTCGCGCATGGCTTGAATCTGTTCCGTTGAATGGCCCACCCAGTCAGTGATCTCGCCGATAATTCGTACGGGTTCCCGGGTGCGGTAGGAGCGAGTGGGGTTTCCGGGGAGCCGCTTGTCCGTCACATTCGGGTCGTCCTCGACAGCACCCGTCGGCTCCACGAGGTATATCCGGCCCCGACCCTCGCCGACCGCCATCTCCGCTCCCCAGGTGGCGGCGTCGAGTGTCTGGGTGACGTAGACGTGGTTGGCATTGCGGCCGCTGTCGTAGTTCATCCGATGACCGGGTACCAGCAGGTCACCGACCGCCAGGTCGGCCTTGGTGCCGTGCAGGAACGCACCGGACTTGTGTGGTTCAAAGGGTTTCGGGTTCTCGGGCACAAGATTCTCCGTCCGTTCGATGGCCTGGTCGGACGAGTCTGCGGCACCTGGGGGGTCTTGCCGCAAGCCCCCGGCCCTGCCATAGTTTGAGAGGGGGAGCCGCCTGTCAGCTGTCGCGCGGTTCGATGAAGGAAATCGCGAGAATCATCGCGAGCAATCCGAAGATGGTGATCGCGGACAGCAGGTCGCCCCACTGGAACGGGTAGAGCTCACCGTCGATCGACAGCACCAGCACCGTCTCGATCACACCGAACACCACAAAGAATGCACCGAAAAGGGTACGGGAAACCTTGCGATGCAACGCGGTACGCCGCAGTTCGAGAATCAGTGTCAACAGCAGCAACGGCAGGATTTGCGCCAGCGCGGAAGCCGTCGGGCCGTCCATCACCACGATCGTCACGTGTTCGCTCCGCCCATCGTTTCGGACGTTATCAAGCAACGGCAGCTTCAGCTAGCAATCGGCGGCGAAGCAAGTATTCGGCCCTACCGATCCCAAGAAACGAGCGGGCCGTGCCGCGATGTCCTTTGAACGGTGACCGCATCGCGCCCAGACCAGCTCGGCCGCGTCCACCGGTGCAGCAACCAGGCCGGTGGAATCGTCATTGCCAGGGTGACTACGAAGACCACGACCCAGGAGCCGGTGAAGACCGGCCATTGCAACACCGACGCCATGACGATCTCCATGATGATCACGTGCAGCAGGAAGATCTCGTAGGAAATGTCGCCGAGCCGCACGACCGGAGCTGCGCTCAGCAGTCGTTCGAAGCCGTGGCTTTCACCAAGAACCAGCGCGGCGACCGCTGCGCACGCGATGGTGGCGTAGAGGGCGACCTTGGCCAGGGTCTGCCACAGCGTGGCCTCACCGGTGTTGACGTTCCCGGCGATCGACGTGGACACGAGCAGATAGCTGACCAGAGCGAGCGGACCCGCCATCAGCAACCGCACCCGCGCGCCGAGGACCTGCAATACCGCCAACACCATTCCGCCCACGAAGTACAGCAGATGCGCCGGCAGCCACATGCCTGCCGAGGTGGGTAGCGAGTCGACCCAGTGCTGCAGCGACAGCCACACCGGGGTGACTGCGGCGAGGCCGCCAAGACCCGCCAGCAGCAGGCCCGGTCGCCAAATCCCTTTGCACAGCACCGTCAGCAAGAGCCACGCCAGCAACGGCAAGATCGCGTAGAAGGCGAATTCGACTGCCAGACTCCAGGTCTGGGTCAAACCCTGATGCATCACGAAGAAGTAGACCGGTTCGTAGATCTGGGTCAGGGTGAGATGCTCCAACAGACCCTTCCAGGTGTGCCCGGGATTGGGGCCGGCGTCGCGGAATTGGTACAGGGCGTAAGCGAGCAGAACCACGACCACATAGGCCGGCGCGATACGCCGCACGCGATGAAATGCATATCGGCTCAACGACGGTGGCGGTGCTCCGGCTGCGGCTGCTCGCACCCACGGGCGGAACAACAGAAACCCTGACAACACGAAGAAGATCGGGACGCCGATCTCCAAACGCGCATAGAGCGCCCCGAGGTAACCATTCGTCAGCTGCCCGGTGCCGTACGCCGCGTGGGTGCCGACGATCAGCAGCGCGGCGACTGCACGCAGGCCGGTGAGCGACGTCGCCCGATCCCCGGTGCGGGGCAGGGAAATTCGTCGGCTCTCCATAGGTATCTCTCAGTTCACTCTCAGATGGTCGAGGCAGCATTGGATAATCAACTGTGCAATTTAGAGATTCAGGAGCGATTAAGACGTCATGACCAACACCCATCCGCGTGCCCCACGACAGCCATACCATCCGCCCTATGCGGATCATGTTAGGGGACAGGCGCATCCGACTGGCGTCACGACCGACCCATATCGCTCTCCCTACGACTGGCGCTATGCCGGACAAGCTGTTATCCCGTCCTATGATCCGTATCACACTGCGCATCAGGAAATTACGGGCCCAATTCCAGTTCGGCCGAAGAAGCGGTCCCATGGCCGCATCAAGGTGATCGGCGGAGTCGTCGCCGTCGCTGTGGTGAGTGGAGGGGTCGGCGCAGCTGTGGTAGCGGGTCAGTCGGAACCCTCGGCCGTCGCGCCCACCACTCTGGCCGATGGGCCGTCCAGCCGGCCGGCAGCCAACCAGCCAGCGGGTTCAGTGGAACAAGTCGCCGCCAAGGTGATGCCCAGTGTGGTCAAGTTGCAGATCGACTCGGGCCGTTCCAGTGGTGAGGGTTCCGGCATCGTTCTCACCTCGGACGGACTGATCCTGACCAACAATCACGTGGTCGCCTCGGCCGCTGCCTCCTCGGGCTATGGGAGTGGTGGCGACACCCGTGCCACCGTGTCCTTCTCCGACGGCCAGACCGTGCCGTTCGAGGTCGTGGGAACCGACCCGTCAGGCGACCTGGCCGTCGTTCGCGCCCAAGGGGTTTCGGGCCTCACGCCGATCACTATCGGCTCGTCCGCCGATGTTCAGGTTGGCCAGAATGTGGTCGCCATCGGTTCCCCGCTGGGCTTGCAGGGAACTGTGACAACGGGGATCGTCAGCGCACTCAATCGTCCAGTCTCCGCCGGAGACGGTTCCGGTGACGCGCCCTCGGTGATCGATGCCATCCAAACCGACGCAGCGATCAATCCGGGTAACTCGGGCGGTGCCTTGGTGAACATGAACGGTGAACTCATCGGGGTGAACTCCGCAATTGCGACGCTCGGTGGCGGCCAAGAAGGTTCCGGGCCGCCGAACGGCTCGATTGGACTCGGCTTCGCCATCCCCTCCGATCAGGCCAAGCGCATCGCCAACGAGTTGATATCGAACGGAACGGCCACCCACGGCTCGCTCGGGGTGCAACTCAGCAAGGACCCCACCGCCAGCGGCGCGGCTATCGCAAAGGTTGTCGACGGAAGCCCCGCCGCGCAGGCAGGACTGCCCAGCGGCGCGGTTATCACGAAGGTCGATGACCGGGTGATCGACGGGCCCGAGGCGCTGGTCGCTGCGGTGCGCTCGAAGGCGCCCGGCGACACTGTCACGCTCACATTCGTCGGCGAGTCCGGCGCCGTCGAGACCGCCGACGTCACCCTCGGGCAGGCATAGGTCGCGTTAGGCACGGTGCCGGGAGTACCCGCAGGCAGGAGAAGCTGCCGCGCCGTTGATTGCCTGTCCTCCCGCAGCGGGATGGGGCACAATCGCGCAAGTGACGCCGCCGCAACGCCCCGGTCAACCTGATTGGCGCGGGGGTGGACCACCGCCGGACCCGACGACCCAGCGGCTGCCGTCTGTTGGACGTCCGGAGCCGCCGACAGACCAGCTGCGCGCGCAGCGACGGTCCCCGCCCACCGGGCCCACCCGGAAAATCCGGCGGGCCCAGTCACCGGCCGACGCGATGGCGACGCAGAAGATCCCGTCGGCGCAGGCGTCACCGTCACCGTCGCTCACCGGAACGCAGGAGAGCGCACGCCGCGGTAGCCGTCGGCCGATCATCCTGATCGCGGTCATCGTGCTCGCCCTGGTGGCCGGCGGGCTTGCCGGCGCCGAGCTCTTCGCCCGGCACCGCGCGGACTCGATCTTGGTGGCGGTCGCCGAATGCGTCGTAGAGGACGGCGCCTCCGTCGCGTTCGGCGTGAATCCGCCCTTCCTGTGGCAGTACCTCACCGGCGACTACACGAATATCTCGGTCACCACCGACGGCGACCGGGTGCAGAGCGCCAACGGTATGACGGCCGAGGTGTCCCTTGCTGACGTGCGGTTGCACGATTCCGCAGACTCAAAGGGCACCATCGGATCGCTCGATGCGACGCTCAGCTGGAAGTCGACCGGCATCAAGGACACCGTCGCGGAAAACCTGCCCGGTGTGGGCAATCTCGTTACCGGTGTGCGCACCGACCCCCCCGCGGGCACGGTGATTCTGGAGGCCGGTGACAACAACGTCACCGCCAAACCCGTCGTCACTGACGGTGATCTGAACCTGGAAGTCCTCGAGGTGACGGGCCCGCTGCCGAAGGATGCGGTGCAGAGCGCACTGGACGAATTGACGAAGAAGCTGAACGACAACTACCCGCTCGGGATCCACGCCGACAGCGTCGAAGTGACCGGCGCGGGTGTCGTCGGAAAGTTCTCCAGTCAGAACGCGTCGATCCCAAACGAGGACGCCAATCCCTGCTTCGCGGGCCTCTAACCCCCGCTCGGCGGGACGACGACGGCGATTTCGTCGCCGAGCTTGTAGCCGGGCGCGAGCGGCAGCTCGTCACCGCTCCAGAACACCCCGGGGTCGAACCAGTTGTAGTGCTTCTCCGTCGATAGCAGTCCCATCTCCTCGTAGGTGATGGCGACGGTTTCGGCGCAGTAGGCGGTCTCGAGGCCGACCTGCAGCGTCTCCTGCTTCTTGCGTTGCGTGGCCTCGCGAACCTTGTTGTGCAGGAACGGGATTCCTCGCGTGAAGTCCGCGGTGTTCAATCGGCCGCGAAACCACCGGCCGGTCAGTTTGGCGGTGCTGGGAAATGGCGTGCCGTCCATGCGGGCAACCACTTTGAGGGCGCGGTCCTCCTGATCGCGGCTGGCGTATGGCGTCAGCTCACGAAACCAGCAGCGTTGGTGATAGTTGTGCACCCATCGCTCCACGACCTGGCGTGCGTCGTTGAGCTGAACGCCTCGATGATTGCCGCCCGTCCACATGTCCGTCAGCTTGTCGCCCAGTTCGGCGTGCCAAATCAGCGGCGGCAGATCCTCGATTGCGATCGTCATCCCAACGTGATTTACCGGGCTGTTGCTCATCGTCTGAATCGCACGATCGGGCCCTGAACTGCCACGGAACAGCCAGAGATCGCCGGTGCGGGTCTCATCGAGCGCCTTGGCCAGCGATACCGTGCTTGGATTCACCGCCACAGCTTAGGCAGACTCTCGGTATGCGTGGGATATGGAAGTGGGTCGGGCTGGCCGGGGTCGCCGGTGTGGTGGCGGGCGGGGCATTGGTCGCGCGCGATCAGCGTCGTCGCAACGCGTACACGCCCGAGGACATCCGCGCGCGGTTGCACAAGCGCGTCGCCGAGGCCGACGAGGGCAAGGATTAGGCCGCGACGGCGTAGAGCCGGTAGGTCCCGCTGAACCCCTTGAGGTCGCTGTCGCGGCCACCGTCGAACTCGAAGCCGTCGAGATCGGTGAGCGCGTCGCGCACCTCCCTGCTGACCAACACCTCACCGCCGTCGGCCGCACTGGCCACGCGGGCTGCCATTGCGACGTTGCGCCCGAACAGGTCGTCACCGCGCCGCACCGACTTACCCACATGGATTCCGATGCGCACCCGAATGCCGTTGGGATCCCTCCGAAGTGAGCGTTGGATATCGAGGCTGCACCGCACCGCCTGGTCGGGCTGGGCGAAGGCGACCATGAACCCGTCGCCCTGGCTCTTGACCACATGACCCGAATACTTCGCCACATGCCGGCGCACCATCTTGTCGTGCCTGCTGATCAGCCTGACCCAGGCCCGATCGCCGATGCGTTCGTTGAGTGCGGTGGACTCCTCGATGTCGGAGAACAGGATCGCGACCCGGCCGCTCGGTGCCAGCCGCGCCAGGTCCGGACGTTCGACCTCGGCCCAGTCCGCGAGGTCTTCGATCGAGGATCGCACGGCGGCGCCGAACCCGTCCTTGCGCAGGATGTTGGCCGTCTGCCATACCGTCTTGACGGCCTCACGACCCCCGGAGAGCAGCATGTTTCTGGTGTCGACTCGGCTGCGCAGTTCCTCGAGTTCGGCGCGCTCGCGGTTGCGTTGGACATAGAGCACGACGAGCACGACGGCCTCTACCGCGGCGACCGCACCAAGGACGTAGGCCGCGATCTGTGCACCCATCACCGCTCAAGTATTGGATGCTGAAGCCGTGATGTCACCGATGTCGGGGATGTCGGGGCAGGCCCCGTATTACGAGAGTCGCTATATCCGGGCCAATCATCCCGACCGGCCACAGGCGCTGTGGCTGCGCGAGACGCTGCTGCTGCCGACGGCCGGGGATCCGGTCGCAGACGTCTGGGTGATGGTTTTCGACCCCGACGGGTCGGGAAACCGGGCGCTCAAGGAGCCGTACCCCATCGACGCGGCCGAATACAAGTACGACGATTGGACCGCGCGGATCGGCGCGACCACCCTCGACGACCGGTCGGCGCAGGGCGTCGTCACCGGCGGTGCCCGGTCCGCGCGCTGGGACCTGCGGATCACCCCGGGTGCCGACGGGCCGGTCAAGCTCCTCACCGAGCGCGCGTACAAGGCGCGCATCCCGACCGCCAAGACCACGGTGCGGCACCCGCTGGCGCAGTTCAACGGCCTGCTCGAACTCGACGACACACGCGTGGTCCTCGACGACTGGACCGGCAGCGTCAACCACAACTGGGGGTCCAGACACACACCGGCGTATGCCTTCGGCCAGGTGTGCGGCTTCGACAACGCGCCGGATTCGACTCTGGAGATCGTGACGGCGCGAGCAGCGATCGGCCCCGTACTGACGCCCGCCGCCACGCTGTTTGTATTCCGGCACGCCGGCGAGGAATTCGCGGTGCGCTCGGTCCTGCGCAGCCTGCAGACGCACGCGCGCTATCGGCCGTTCTCGTGGACGTTCGGCGGCCGGATCGGGGATCACATGATCGAGGGGGAGATCGCAGTCGAACCCGAAGACGTCATCGGCCTGGTGTACACCGACACCGACGGCGGGCAGAAGTACTGCTATAACTCGGCCATCGCGACGTGCAGAATGCAGGTGGCGGGCAAGGCGTTTGCACGTGCCGAGCTCGTTGCTTCCCGGCGTGCGATGTTCGAGATCCTCACCGAGACCCGCCACGACGCAGTGCCGCTGCTGGCCTAGGCGAAGGCCTTCGTCACCGTCGCCATGTCGAAGTAGTCCGACCACTTGACGATCTTTCCGCCGACGACCTCGAAGACACCCATCACCGGCAGCGCGATCTCGTCACCGTCCTTGCGGCGCATGACGTCGGTGCGCTCGTTCATCACGATGTTTCCGTCGCTGACCTGTCGGTGCACCTGGAAGTCGATGCCGTCGAACGCCGCCGTGAACCCGGCGATGAACTCCTTGATCGCCGCCGGTCCGGTCACCGGATCCATCGGGACGTTGTGATACACGCCGTCTTCGGTGAAGTAGGAGGCCAACTCGGCCGCATCGGGGGAGGACCACTTTTTACAGAACTCGGTGACCAGCGCATCGGGGGTTTGTGTCATTCCTCGATGGAACACAGCGACACAACGTAAATCAACCCCGCGATGGCAAGCTCATTGCGCAACCTACTTCGCCTCCGAGTTGGGAGTGGCGACCTCCTAGCGGGTTGATCGCACGCACCTGGTGGCTGTAACCAACCCGTTAAGCCCGCTCGGGTGCCGCGCGAACTAATGCAGCAGGCAACGTTAGTCGGTGAACGCTTGGCGCAGAAACGGCGTGGAGTCGGCTAGCGATGCGAGCACCGTGCCGCTGTGGTCTTCCTCCGGATAGATTCGCAGGACGACGTCCTGATTGTCGGCGACAAGTTGGTCGTAGAACGTCAGGGTCGACTCCGGTGGCACGTCCCGGTCGAGGAGACCGACGCCGAGGAAGATGGGTCGGTCGAAACCGGTTGACGGGGTGCCCATGAAGGCGTGGAGCGCGTCGGCCATACCGGGAATCGAATCGAGCGGCGCGATGAAGAAAGCTGCGGGTGTCAGGTTTGCGAGCTCATCGGAAAGCGCCAGAGTGCAGACGGTTTCGGCGCGGTTGGCCGCGTTCAATCCGGCTGGGCTGAGCACGATGTTGACGTTGAGGTCGGGGCGAGCCTCGCGCAGTGCCGCCAGGATGTAGGCGGTGTAGGCGTTGGCGATCGGGCCCAGCTCGGGCAATATGAGGTCGGGCCCGGCCTGCTGGATCAGCTTGTCGATGTTGGCCGGGGTGCCCGTGGCGACGACGCCGCGGTAGTCCAAGCCGGTTCCTGCACTGAAGTCGGTTGCCCAGCGTGCGCTGCTGATGGCAGCACCGCCGCCTTGCGACTGGCCGACGATGGCCCACTTCGGTGACAGCGGCAGTCCCATGTCGTGGGCGGCGATCACCGAGTCGACCACCCCGTGAGCGGTGGTCACGCTGTTCAGGTAGCTCATCAGGCCGGGCGTTCCGAGACCCACGTAGTCGCTGGCGACGACGGCGTAGCCTTCGCCGAGCCAGTGGGAAAGGTATTCGTTGTCGCGCGGCGTGCGAGGCAGCGCGGACGGGGTGCAGTCGTCGCCGAGGCCCACGGTGCCGTGCGCCCACGCGATGACCGGGAACCCACCCTGGGGTGCGGGGCCGGGCGGCAGGAAAACTGCGCCAGTGCTGACGGCCGGCTGATCGTGCTGATTGACCGTGGAATAGAGCACGCGGTAGGCGGGGCCGGCGCCCGCGAGAGACGACGCGGGATCAAGCGGGACGGATGCGATGGTGGTGCCCTGCGGAGGTATCGGGCCGGCGAAAAAGCGCGCATCCAACCCGGACCACATTGGCACGTCGGCGCGAGCCGGGGCCATCGGAACCAACACGGCCAACACAAGTAGTACGAACATCCACGACGTGCGTCGCCGCAATTCCATGGCGAAAGTCAACCAGCTACCAGCCTTCGGTCAGCACCCGGTCGAGCGTGTCGACATAGAAGTCGGCGCCCTCGACGTCAATGCACAAGGGTGGCTTGGTCTTCAGGATGTTCAGATGATCACCGGTCGGCTGGATGATCACGCCGAGTTCGAGCATGCGGTCACAGATTGCGGCAGTCTCCTCGGTAGCTGGTTCGAGAGTCTGTGCATCACGAACCATCTCGACGCCGAGGTACAGCCCGATCCCGTGCACGGTGCCGATGATCGGATGCCGCTGCTGTAACGCCTGCAGTCCCGCCTTGAGGTGTGCACCGACGCGAGAGGCGTTCTGTTGCAGCGCCTCATCGGCCAACACGTCGAGCACCGTGATACCGATCGCACACGACAGCGGGCTGCCGCCGGTCGACGAGAAGAAGTAGCCCTGCGACCCGAACCTGTCCGCTACCTCGCGGCTGGTGATTACCGCGCCGAGCGGGTAGCCGTTGCCCGTCGACTTCGCGATCGACACGACGTCGGGCACCGCGCCCTGCTGCTCGAAGCCCCAGAACCATTCGCCGAGACGGCCGTACCCGACCTGGACCTCATCGGAGATGGCCAGCCCGCCGCCCGCGCGCACGGCCGTATACACCCGTTGCAGATAGCCGTCGGGCAACGCCATGCCGCCCGCGTTGCCGTACACGCTTTCGCAGATGAAGCCAGCGGGCGCTCGGCCGGCGGCGATCAGTTCTTCGATCTGCTGCACCGCATCGTCGGCGTACCGCACCGCCTCAGCCCCGCGGTACTTGCCGCGGAAACTGTTGGGGGACTCCACCGTGTGCACCCAGTCAGGCCGGGTCGCAAGCGCATTCGGATTGTCGGCGATCGAGGTCGAGACCGCGTCGGTACCGTGGGTCCACCCGTGGTATGCCTCCCTGACCGCGACCACATCGCGGCGGCCCGTCGCCGCTGTCGCCAACCTGATTGCCAGATCGCTTGCCTCCGAACCGGAGTTCACCAAGAACACGGTGTCCAACGGGTCAGGCAGGGTGGCCGACAGCCGTTCGCTGAACTCGACCACCGCCTCGTAGTTGAACCGCGAATTCGTGTTCAGCTTGCGAAGCTGACGGGCGGCGGTGGCGGCGACTCGCGGATGCGCATGTCCGAGCACTGTCACGTTGTTGACCATGTCGAGGTAGCACCGGCCCCGCGTCGACAGCAGGTAGTTGCGCCACCCGCGTTCGATTTGCGGCGGCGTGCGGTAGTAATGCTCCTGCACCTGCGCGAAACTCGCGTCGCGGCGCGACAACAGATCGCGTGCGGCGGCAACCTCTATTGCACCCAACCCGAGCAGCGGTCGTGGATCCCTTGTCAGCGCAAGCCAACCCGGCGCCAACTCCGCGGTGGTGAACAGCGGGGCCACCGGGGCTCCGACGGGCCGGACACCAAGCTGCACCCACCCTCGGGCCGGTGCCTCCGCGAGCGTCTCGCCGGCCCGCAGGCTGCCCGAGGCCCCCGCGTGCACACCTGACAGCGTCAACTCGTAACCGCCGCCGCGGAACGTGACGGCGTCGGCGGAGGCGTCCATCACGTCGCCGTCCCACGGGGCCAGCAGTGCGGTGTCCGACGCCGGCCACATTCCGATGCCGGTCGGTACGACGGCGGGGCTTTGGTGACTCAACTTCGGCGCCCGGTTCAGCCTCGGCTGACCGAAGACGGTGACCGCCAGACCAGCGCCGTCGTCGACCGCGGTGTGCGCCTGGGCATCCTCGACATCGGCTGTGAGCCAACGACCGTCGTCGTAAGCATCCGACGTGGTCGACAGGTCCAGCGTCACCACCGAGACGGCGTCGACGAGCGGGGTCGCCACCTCGACCGCTCCGGGCGCCGAGGCCAGTTTCAGGTGTGCCTTGATCACCGCGGTCATGACGTCCATCGGCACCGAGACGGCCTGTTCGAACATGCGCCACTCGCCGTCAGACTGCCCGGAGACGTAGTCGTTGTCGGGGTCGAGCGCGGCCTGCTGCGCACCGCTGACGATCAGCACCGCGGTACGCAGCACCAGCAGTGGCCACAGCGCGTCGGCTTCAGTGGCCGACAGTGGTCGAATGTCGTTGAACGCCTGGATCACCGGCAGCACCGAGGTCGGGTCGCTGCCCGCGTGCCCAAGCACACATGACGCGGTGATCGCCAGTTCGGACACGGCCCAGCTGTCCGTCAGATCCCCGAAGTCGATGACACCGTCGGCGTGGGCAACGCCATGGTTTCGCGACACCACCACGTTCGCATCGGTGAGATCCAGATGTACCGCCTGCCGCGGCAGGTCCTCGACCAGTGGAGCGATGCGAGACCACGCCGCGTGCGCCGCTGCCTCGAGCGCGGTCCGGTGCGCCGGGTCGGAAACGTGTGGAATCAGTTCGGCGACAACGGCGGCGCCGTGGCACAGATCCCATTGCAGGATCCGATCCAGCCCGGGATGCGTGAACCCGGCGAGGGCCCGGCTCACCCGGCCGGCCACGTCACCGAGACTGGCCGCCGCTGTGGGCGACAGATAGCCGGCATCGAGCAGCGTCCCGCCCGGGAGATACTGCAGCAGTCTGACGTAAGCGGGGCCATCGACCAAACCCGTTATGGTCGTGTACTTCTCACCGGCGAGGTTGGGAAGTGGAACCGCGACCCGCAAGTCGGGTTCGGCCGCGGCGATCAGATCCGCCGCCAGGTCCTGAGCGTGGAGTTCGGTTTCGTTGAAGGCCGGGTTCGCGATTTTCAGGACGCCGGCGATCGCTCCGTCGACTGAGATCACGGTGAAGTTCCGGTCCTGCTGACTGCCAAGTGATTTCGCCCGGGCGTGCAATCCGTAGTGCTCGCGCAGGATCTGCTCGGCCTGCTCCTCGCTGACCCGTGGCGCCGGCAATTCCGGCTCTTCGAGGAAATTGAAACCGACGGTGCGGCGGATTGGCGACATGCAAGTCACTTGCAGACGAACTGCACCACGACTTCGGAGAAGGCGTCGTTGTCGTCCCCGGCGGCCGTGTGCCCGGCTTCGGAGAGTTCAACGAACTCGGCGCGGGGCACCTTCTGCAGAAAGTCTTTGACACCTTCGGAACTGACGACGTCAGAGAGCTTGCCACGGATGAGCAGGATCGGGATCGTCGATTCGATCACCGCCCGCTCGAGCTTCTCCACCCGGACGAACGGGTCGTCCATCGGCGCGGTGAGGAACGCCGGATCCCAGTGCCAGAACCACCGGCCGTCCCGCAGCCGCAGATTCTTCTTCAACCCCTCGGGGCTACGCGGCTTCTTCCGATACGGCAGATATGCGGCGACCGCATCGGCCGCCTCGTCGAGCGATTCGAAACCATCGATGCCGCTGGCCATGAAGTCGCGAATGCGGGCGCTGCCGTCCTTTTCGTAACGCGGTACGACGTCGACGAGCACGAGTTTGGTCACCTTCTGCGGTCCGGCGACGTGCGCGACCAGCATTCCGGTCATGCCGCCCATGCTGGCGCCGATCAGGACAACGGGACGCCCGATCTGATCGATGACGCCAAGGGTGTCGTCACACAGCGCGTCCACCGTGTAGTTCGCGTTCGGCGCCCGGTCGCTGTCGCCGTGGCCACGGCTGTCCAGCGCCACCACGTGTAGGCCCTGATCGGCCAGGATCTGCCCGGTGCCCTTCCACGAGAACCGGTTTTGGCCGCCGCCGTGCAGCAGCAGCACCGTCGGTTGATCTGAATCTGATCCACCGCGATTCCACTCGTCGGCGACCAACGTGATGTCGGCATCGGCGCCGGACACGCGGAACTTCACCGTCTGCGGCTCGTTGCGTGTCGTGCTCACTGACTTCCTCTCGGCTGGCCCCCAAAAACTTCACGTTACCCAGGAGAAATTTGCGCTCAACTCCGACCCGGCTGGCGGGCGGCGTCCCTATGATTTGCGACGTGCAGGCACAGACCGCCGACGGTGATGACCGCGAATGCATCATCGACGCCGCGTATACCTGTCTGTCGGAACCGCACAGCGGTGCCATCCCCGTCGCGGCGATCCTGCAGCGTGCGGGTGTGTCGACGCGGGCGTTCTACCGCCACTTCGAGTCCAAAGACGAGCTGTTCCTGGCGATGTTGCGCCAGGAGACCGACATGTTGGCCGAGCGCCTTGACCGCATCTGTGCGGAAGTCCCCGGCGGCCCGGTGGATCAGGTCAGGGCCTGGATCTGCGGCATGTTCGGCGTGATCCACGATGACCAGACCCGAATGCACTTCTCGGTAATCGATTCCGACGAGGTGCGCGCCGCGAAGGGATACCGGGAGACGCGCGAGCAAGCCCATGCCGACCGGGAGCGCTCGCTGGTCGAGATCTTGCGCCGCGGCCGCGACGACGGCACGTTCCCGCTGACCGATCCCGAGCAGGATGCCATCGCCATCAGTGCGGTGATCAGCAGGGTGATGCTCACCCAGCATTACGAGGATGCGGAGGGTTTGCAGCGGGCGCAGAACCGGGTCCTGGACTTCGCGTTGCGCGCCCTTGGCGCCACCGGGCGATGAGTTTCGGGGGCCACCGCAGTCTGTTTGGACATGCCTTCGATTACGCCAAGCCTGTGGTTCGACAACAATCTCGAGGAAGCCGCGGCGTTCTACACCGCGATCTTTCCCAACTCCGCGATCGGGGGGTTCGAGCGCTATACCGACGCCGGACCCGGTACGCCCGGTGACGTCGCGTGGGGCACGTTCTCGCTGGACGGGCAACGGTTCATCGGCATCAACGGCGGTCCGCAGTTCCCGTTCTCCGAGGCGGTGTCTTTCGAAATCCGCTGCAAGGACCAGGCGGAGGTCGACTATTACTGGGAGCGGTTGCTCGACGGGGGCGAGGAGTCGCAGTGCGGCTGGCTCAAGGACCGATTCGGCCTGAGCTGGCAGGTCGTGCCCGACCGGCTCTATGAGCTGCTCGCCGACCCCGACCCCGTACGGGCCGCCGCGGCAAACAACGCGATGCTAGCCATGCGAAAGATCGTTATCGCCGAATTGGAGGAAGCCGTCCGTATTTGACGGTTATTGCATCTAAATAGCTCCCCGGAAGTAGCCTTTCGTATGGCTTTCGGCGGGGAACCACGACTCTCACACGGTCCTGTTGCGCGTCTGGGAATCCGTGATGTTACGGTCTGCGGCGTCCGTGTGCTCTGCGGTAATCCACAGCACAGGTGGAGCCGGGGGATCTGTTTAGGCGGAAGGAAGTAGCAGGTGGTCGCTTCCGATGTCCTGACCAAGCCGGTCCGCGCTGTCGGCGGTTTTTACGGGATGGCGCTCGACACCTTGGTCGCGATGGTCAGGCCGCCTTTCGCATGGCGCGAATTCATCATCCAGGCGTGGTTCGTCGCGCGGGTCTCGATCGTGCCGACGCTGATGTTGACCATCCCCTACACCGTGCTGCTGACATTCACCTTCAACATCCTGCTCAGAGAGTTCGGTGCCGCCGACTTCTCCGGCACCGGTGCCGCCCTCGGCACGGTGCGCCAGATCGGGCCGATCGTGACGGTGTTGGTGGTCGCCGGCGCGGGAGCCACCGCCATGTGCGCCGACCTCGGTGCCAGAACCATTCGTGAGGAACTCGACGCGCTCCGGGTGATGGGCGTCGATCCGATCCAGGCGCTGGTGGTCCCGCGCGTGCTGGCCGCGACCTTGGTGTCGCTGGCGCTGTCCGCGACGGTGATCCTCGTCGGACTCGCGGGCGCCTATTTCTTCTGCGTCTACATCCAGCACGTATCGGCGGGTGCGTTCGCGGCCGGCCTGACCCTGATCATCGGGGCTCTCGACGTCACGATCGCGTTGATAAAAGCTGCGCTGTTCGGGCTTTCAGCCGGTCTGATCGCCTGCTACAAAGGCATTTCCGTCGGTGGCGGCCCGGCAGGCGTCGGCAACGCGGTCAACGAGACAGTGGTCTTCACTTTCATGGCGCTGTTCGCGATCAACGTCGTCGCGACGGCGGTGGCAGTGCAGGTGACGATGTGAGCAGCCCCCCGATGGAAAGGCGCCGCCGGCCAATTGACCGGCGGTTCCCGCGCTTGGCGAAGAGGCTCGACGGCTGGACCGGAGCCTGGAATCAAGTCGGCATGCAGACGAAGTTCTACGGCAAGACGCTGCGCAGCATCGGCTACGTCTTCACCCACTACCGGATAGAACTGATGCGAATCATCGCTCAGATGGGGCTGGGTACCGGCGCTCTGGTGGTGATCGGCGGAACGGTCGCGATCGTCGGGTTCCTAACCGTGACCACCGGCGCGTTGGTGGCGGTGCAGGGCTACAGCGACTTCTCCGAAATCGGCGTCGAAGCGCTGACCGGCTTCGCGTCGGCCTTCTTCAACGTCCGCCTGATTGCGCCGGCGACGACGGCCATCGCGTTGGCGGCAACCATCGGTGCCGGCGCCACGGCACAACTGGGCGCCATGCGGATCAACGAGGAGATCGACGCACTCGAGGTGATGGGCATCCGCAGCGTCGCCTACCTCGCCTCGACCCGTGTGATCGCCGGCCTCATCGTGGTGATCCCGCTGTACTGCGTCGGCGTCCTGGCGTCGTTCTGGGCCGCGAAATTCGGCACCACCGTCATCTACGGTCAGTCGACCGGCGTCTACGACCACTACTTCAGGACGTTCCTGAATCCCACCGACCTCGTCTGGTCGTTTGTTCAGAGCATCGCGATGGCGGTGGTGATCATGCTGATCCACACCTATTACGGCTTCACGGCAAGTGGCGGGCCCGCCGGGGTGGGGGAGGCTGTTGGCCGTGCGGTGCGAACCTCGCTGATCGTCGCGGCGTTCGTGGTCATGATGATCTCGCTCGCCGTTTACGGGCAATCCGGCAACTTCAATCTGGCTGGATGACGCATGGCTGACGTGAGAGACGACGAGGGGCTGCACCCCGGCTGGTGGACGCTGATCCTGCTGCTGTTCGTGATCGCCGCCATCTGGCTGACGCAGGCATTGTTCACGGGCTCGTTGAAGAAGTTCGTGCCGGTCACCCTGACTTCTGAGCGGTCCGGCCTCATGATGGAGAGCGACGCCAAGGTCAAGCTGCGTGGTGTTCAGGTCGGACGGGTCGCCGCGATCGAAGGCGGCACCGAGCCGGTGAAACTCAAGCTCGAGATCTACCCGGATCAGATCGAGCACATCCCGGCGAATGTCGAGGCGCAGATCCGCGCCACGACGGTGTTCGGCGCCAAGTTCGTCGACCTCGTCTACCCGAGCGACCCCAGCTCGCAGCGCCTGAAGGCGGGCCAAGTCCTGGTGTCCCGCAATGTCAGCGTCGAAGTCAACACGGTGTTCGAGAACGTGGTCGGCGTACTCGACAAGATCGACCCGGCCAAGCTCAACAGTGTGCTCTCGGCGCTCGCCGAGGGCGTCCGCGGTAAGGGCGAGCGGATCGGTGCGGCGACCACCGACGCCAATCAGGTGTTCCTCGCGCTCAATCCGCGCAGCGAGACCGTGCGCGCCGACTGGCAGGCGCTTCGAGACTTCAGTGATACCTACAGCGTTGCAGCACAAGACATTCTCGCGACGCTCAACGCGGCCAGCACCACCAGTGAAACGGTGACCAAGCACGCGGATGCTCTGGATGCGTTGCTGCTCGGCACAATTGGGCTCTCCAACAGCGGCATCAGCCTGCTCGCGCCCAGTCAGGCCAATCTGATCAAGGCGATCAACGTGCTCGAGCCGACCACGAACCTGCTGTACAAGTACAACCCGTCCTACACCTGCCTACTGGTTGGCGCCAAGTACCTACTCGACCACGGAGGGTACGAAGCGCCTGGCGGCAACGGGCGATCGATCATCCTCGACGCCGGTCTCGCCCTCGGTGACGACCCGTACAGCTTCCCGCGGCACCTGCCCATCATCGGCGCCAAGGGCGGTCCCGGCGGCAAGCCGGGCTGCGGGTCGCTGCCCGTGGTCAAGGACAACTGGCCGGTGCGCCAGCTCGTCACGAACACCGGCTTCGGCACCGGAGTGGACTGGCGCCCCAACCCGGGCATCGGCTTCCCCGGTTACGTCAACTACCTGCCGGTTACCCGCGCGGTGCCCGAGCCGCCGAGTA
This sequence comes from Mycolicibacterium tusciae JS617, assembly GCF_000243415.2. The sequence continues at coordinate 432,688 of NZ_KI912270.1, read as the reverse complement.
TCCGAAACCTGTTCGGAGGGCCCGCGATCGGGCCGGTCCCGTATCCGGGTGCCCCGGCCTACGGCGCACCGATGTACGCACCGGACGGAACGCCGTTGTGGCCGGGACTGCCACCGGCACCTCCGCCGGGAGCGCCGCGAGATCCGGGTCCGACGCCGGGATCGGAGCCGTTCGTGGTGCAGGCGCCCGCATTCCAACAACCGACGCCGCTGCCGCCGGTTCCGCTGCCGCACTTCGCAGCCCCAGGGCCGTGATTTTCGCGGCCGACCGCTTCAGACCCTTCGACCAGAAAGGAATGCCACTATGACCGCCAGCTGGAAAAGCGCAGCCGTGCGTCTCGGCATCTTCCTGGCCGTGTGTCTGGTGGGTGTATTCGCGTTGTATGCGGTGTTCGGGCAGTTGCGCTTCGGCGAGAAGTCCAATACCTACAAGGCCGAATTCGTCAATGTGACGGGGCTGGAGACTGGCGACTTCGTCCGCATCGCGGGCGTGGAGGTCGGGCAGGTCGAGAACATCTCGATCCAGCCGGATACGACCGCACTTGTCGAGTTCACCGCCGACAACTCGGTCGTGCTCACCGACGGCAATCGGGCGGTGATTCGCTACGACGATCTGATCGGCGGCCGCTACCTCTCGTTGGTCGAGGGCGCCGGGGGCACCACGAAGGTCAACCCGGGTGGCACGATTCCGCTGGCCCGGACCTCGCCCGCGCTGGACCTCGACGCACTGATCGGCGGGTTCCGGCCGCTGTTCTCCGCCCTGGATCCCGATCAGGTCAATGCGTTGTCCGGACAGCTGATTGCCGCCTTCGAGGGACAGGGCGCGACCATCGGCTCATTTCTGACGCAGACCGCGGCGCTGACCAACACACTGGCCGACCGCGATCAATTGATCGGGGAGGTCATCGTCAACCTGAACACCGTGCTCGGTTCCCTTGGCGGCCAGAGCGAACAGTTCTCAAAGGCGGTCGACTCACTGTCGGAACTGGTGAAGGGACTTGCGGCGCGCAGGACCGACATCGCCAACGGGGTCGCCTATGCGAACGCGGCGGCGGGCAGTGTCGCGGATCTATTGGCGCAGGCGAGGCCGCCGTTCGCCAAGACGATCCAGGAGACCGACCGGGCGGCGGGGATCGTGGTGGCCGACGCCGACTACTTCGACAACCTGCTCAACACGCTTCCCGATGCCTATCAGGCGTTGAGCCGACAAGGTATCTACGGCGACTTCTTCTCGTTCTACCTGTGCGACATCATCCTCAAGCTCAACGGTAAGGGTGGTCAGCCGGTGTACGTGAAGATCGCTGGACAGCCGACGGGGAGGTGTGCGCCGCGATGAAGCCGTTCTCAGAGCGCAGCCCGCTCGTCCTTGGCGCTATCGGCCTCGGCCTGACCGCGGTGATCGTGCTGGTCGCGCTGGAATACGACAAGATTCCGTTTATCAACCAGACAAAGGAGTACTCGGCCCATTTCGCCGAAGCCGGCGGACTGACAACCGGTGCGGGCGTGCAGGTTTCGGGGTTCCAAGTCGGCAAGGTCGAGTCGATCGAACTGGACGGGCCGCAGGTGCTGGTCAAGTTCACCATCGACGACGACATCGCCATCGGGGATCGGACCGAGGCGGCGATCAAGACCAAGGGCTTGTTGGGCACGAAGATCCTCGAGGTCATGTCACGCGGCGACGGCCGCCAGGAGGGCACGATCCCGCGCGAGCGCACAACGTCGCCGTATCAGTTGCCCGACGCACTCGGCGAACTGGCGACCACGATCAGCGGCCTGAACACCACCCAGCTTTCCGATTCGTTGCGGGTGGTGGCGGATACGTTCTCCGAGACCCCACCCGAACTCCGGGTAGCTGTCGAGGGCGTCGCCCGATTCTCGGAGACTCTCAACGAGCGTGACGCGGAGTTGCGCGAACTGCTCACCAACGCCAACAAGTCGACAGCCGTGCTGGCCGAGCGCAGCGACCAGGTCGTCAGCCTTGTCGCTGACACCAATGCGCTGCTGGCCGAGCTGGAAAACCAAAGCGCCGCAGTCGATCAGATTTCGGGCAGCATCTCGGCGCTGAGCCAGCAGCTACAGGGTTTCATCGGCGAGAACCGCGACACGATGAGGCCCGCGATCGAGAAGCTCAACGGCGTGCTGACCATTCTCGACAACCGCAAGGAGCGGCTGCAGAAGGGGCTGAAACTGCTGAGCTCCTACGCGATGTCGCTGGGGGAGTCCGTTTCGTCGGGGCCGTTCTTCAAGAACTACATCGCCAATCTGCTGCCGGGTCAGTTCCTGCAGCCGTTCATCGACGTGGCGTTCTCCGACCTCGGGCTCGATCCCAACGTCCTGCTGCCATCGGAGCGCACCGACGCACCGGTCGGCACACCGGCTGTGCCCGCGATGCCGGTGCCGTATCCGCGCACGGGCCAGGGTGGCGATCCGAATCTTCATCTGCCCGACGCCATTACCGGCAATCTCGGTGATCAAGGGTGCGGTCCGCCTGGCCTGCCGCTGCCCGGCCCTACCGGCTGCTACCCCTATCGCCCACCACTTCCCGCGCCGCCGCCGGGCGGACCTCCGCCTGGGCCGCCCGCGGTGGCACCGCCGGGTCTGGGGTCCATCCCCGTCCCGACGCCGAGCCCGGTGATGGTTCCCGCGCCCGGTGAGGCGCCGCCAGTGTCCGGGGAGGCGGGACGATGAATCGCGTTCGCAAGAGTTGGGTCGCCGCCGGCCTCGTCGTACTGCTTGTCGCAGGCGTGGTGGTGCTGTTCCGGACCAGCGACACCATCAACCGCACCAACGTCGTCGCGTACTTCGAGAACAGCAACGGCATCTATGTGGGTGACGACGTCCGGATTCTGGGTGTGAACGTCGGGAGGATCAACAAGATCGAGCCCCAGCCCGATCGCGTCAAGATCTCGTTCTGGTACGACAGCAAGTACCAGGTGCCTGCCGACGCCGCCGCCGCGGTCCTGTCGCCGACGCTGGTGACCTCCCGCGCCATCCAGCTGACGCCGGTGTACACCGGCGGTCCCACGATGGCCGATGACGCGGTGATCCCGCGTGAGCGCACCGTGGTACCGGTCGAATGGGACACCCTGCGTCAGCAGCTCGAAAGGCTTGCCAAGGAGTTGCAGCCGACGGAGCCCGGAGGGGCGAGTCCGCTGGGTTCGGTCATCAACACCGCGGCGGACAATCTGCGCGGCCAGGGTGCCAACATCCGTGACACCGTCATCAAGCTGTCGCAAGCCTTTTCTGCCCTCGGCGACAAGAGCACCGACATCTTCTCGACCATCAAGAACCTGTCGATCCTCGTGTCGGCGCTGCAAGACAGCACGACGTTGATGCGTCAGCTCAACCAGAATCTGGCATCGGTCACCGGGCTGCTCGCCGACAGTCCCGATGAGGTCGCCAACGCCGTGCGGGACTTCAATGCGGTGGTCGGTGAGGTGCAGACCTTCGTGGCGGACAACCGCGAAACGCTGGGCACCACATCCGACAAGCTGGCCGGTGTGACGCAGGCGCTCAACGACAGTCTCGATGACGTCAAACAGTTCCTGCACGTGGCGCCCAACACATTCCAGAACTACGTCAACGTCTATCAGCCTGCGCAGGGCGGGGCCAGCGCCATCCTGGCGGTGAACAACTTCGCCAACCCGATCAGCTTCCTCTGCGGTGCCGTGCAGGCGGCGTCGCGCCTGAACGCCGAGCAGTCGGCGAAGCTGTGCGTGCAGTACCTGGCGCCGATCATCAAGAACCGTCAATACAACTTCCCGCCGATCGGCCAGAACCTCTTCATCGGCGCCCAGGCGAGGCCGAACGAGATCACTTACAGCGAGGAGTGGATGCGGCCCAATTACATTCCGCCGCAGCCACCGGTCGCACCGCCGCCCATCGCACCCGATCGTGCGGCGCCCCCGCCGCCCCCGGGGCCCCCGCTGCCTGCCGAGGCCGTGGTCGCCACGAATCCCGCTGACGGACTGCAGGGCCTGATGGTGCCGCAGGGGACGGGACGATGATGGGTAGGCAACGAATTCGATTGCGCGCAGGCGCGGGACTGCTGGCGATGGGCCTGGTGGTGTCGGGGTGCGGTGATTGGCAGGGGCTGAACTCGGTTCCGCTGCCTGGGGTCGAGGGCCGTGGTCCCGGCGCATTCACCATTCAGGCGCAGATGCCCGACGTCGACAACATCGAGCCGAATTCCCGGGTCCGGGTCGCAGATGTCACGGTCGGCAACGTGACCAAGATCGAGCGGCAGGGCTGGAACGCACTTGTCACCATGGAACTCAATGAAAACGTCGTGCTGCCCGCCAACGCGACGGCCAAGCTCGGTCAGACCAGCTTGCTGGGTTCACTGCACATCGAACTCGCGCCCCCGACCGAAGCGGCGCCCGAGGGCAGATTGCACGAAGGTTCGCTGATCCCACTGGAGTCGGCGAGTAAGTACCCGAGCACCGAGCAGACGCTTGCCGCCGTCGCGCTCATACTCAACGGTGGTGGTATCGGCCACGTTCAGGACATCACCGAGGCGTTCAGTACCGCGTGGGCCGGTCGCGAATCCGACCTGCGCAGCCTGATCGAGCAGCTCGACATCTTCATCGGCTACGTGAACGACCAAAAGGGCGACATCATCGCCGCCAACGAAGGTATCAACAACCTGGTCGGCCAATTCGCCGAGCAGAAGCCGGTGGTGGACAAGGCATTACGCACCATCCCCGATGCCCTTGCCGTGCTGAAAGATCAGCGGAACAACCTCGCCGAGGCGCTCGTGCAGCTGGGCAAGTTCAGTGCACTGGCCGCTGACTCGGTCGACCAGACCAAAGACGCCCTCGTCCAAGAGCTCAAGGACCTCGGTCCGACACTTGAACAGCTGGCCAACGCGGGTCCGGCGCTCACCAGGGCGCTGAGCTTCCTGCCGACGTTCCCGTTCCCGAAAGAGACGCTGACCAACTGGATTCGGGGCGATTACGCGAATCTGTCGTTGATCGTCGATATGACGTTGAGCCGTATCGACCAAGGGTTCTTCACCGGGACGCGGTTCGAGTGCAATCTGACGTGGATGGAGTTGTTCTGGGGCCGCACCATCGGCCAGATGCCGAGCCCGTGCAACCACAACGTGCCGCCACCGGGCGGTAACCCGTTGCTCGAGGCGTATCGCTGGGATCAGGGGCCATGACATGCGACTGACTCGACAGATCGTCATCCAGCTGCTGATCTTCTCCATGCTGGCCGTGGTGGCGCTGGGCATCATGGTCATCTCCTACATGCGCCTGCCCGCGCTCATGGGCGTAGGGCAGTATCGCGTCACGCTGGAGCTGCCAGAAGCCGGTGGGCTTTATCCGCGGGGAAACGTCACCTATCGCGGCACCCAGGTGGGCATTGTGAAAAGTGTCAGCATCACCGACAACGGTGTGGCAGCTGACCTTTCGCTCGATTCCAACGTCCCGATCCCCGCCGACCTGGAAGCGGAGGTGCACAGCCAGTCCGCGGTCGGTGAGCTGTACGTACAGCTGATCCCGCGCAGCGGCGAGGGCCCGAAGCTCAAGGATGGCGACGTGATCCCGCAGGATCGCGCGCGGGTTCCCATCGACGTGAACACGGTGCTGGACGCCACCAACCGCGGCCTCGCCGCGATTCCACGTGACAACCTGCGGACCGCCGTCGACGAGGCGTACACGGCGTTCGGTGGACTCGGGCCTGAACTGTCCCGGTTGGTCGACGGCGGGACCTCGCTGGCCATCGACGCCCGCGCGAATCTCGACCCGTTGACTACCCTTATCGATCAGTCGAAGCCGATCCTCGACTCCCAGACCGACAGCGGTGGCGCGATCCAGGCGTGGGCGTCGAATCTGGCGTCTGTCACCGATCAGCTGCAGTCGCAGGACGGTGCGGTGGCGGGCATCCTGGAGAAGGGGCCAGGCGCGACCGAAGAGGTGCGGGCCCTTTTCGACAGGTTGCAGCCCACGCTGCCGATCGTGTTGGCCAACTTGGCGAGCATCGGCGAAGTCGCCGTCGCCTATCAGCCGAGCCTTGAACAGCTGCTGGTGCTGTTCCCACAGGGCACGGCGACGACGCAAGCGATCGGTGTCGCCAAGGCGAACACCAAGCAGGACTACAAGGGCGACTACCTGACGCTGAATCTCAATCTGAACCTGCCGCCACCGTGCACGACCGGGTTCCTGCCGACCCAGCAGCAGCGGGTGCCGGCGCTGCAGGACTATCCAGACCGGCCGGCGGGCGACGTGTATTGCCGCGTCCCGCAGGATTCGCCGTTCAACGTGCGCGGTGCGCGCAACCTGCCGTGCGTGACCGTGCCGGGCAAACGCGCCCCCACGGTCAAGATGTGTGAGAGCGACGAGACCTACGTCCCACTCAACGACGGCTACAACTGGAAGGGCGACCCCAACGCCACCCTGTCAGGGCAGCCGATTCCACAGCTGCCACCCGGTACGCCGCCTGCAGAAGTCGCTCCTCCGACGGGTCCGGCGCCGCTGCCGATAGCGGCCGCCGAATATGATCCTGCGACAGGCACGTACGTTGGACCGGACGGACGCGCCTATACGCAGTCCAATCTGGCCCGAAGCGCGGTAGAGGAGCAAACATGGCAGACGATGCTGCTGCCCCCGACGGGGAACTGACCGAGTCTGCGGACGCTGAGGAGCAATCCGGCGCGGCCGAGCCCGAATCAGCCGCGCAGGAGGCCAGCACCGCATCTGTCGACGAGGCCGATGAATCTGTCGACGAGACCGACGACGCGGCGGCAGAGGCGGTTGACGAGAACGCGGCAGATGATGCGGCGACGCCCGCGAAGCCGCGGATGCCGCATGTTCGGCTGGCGCTGATCGCCGGACTGGTTGCGGTGGTGGCGCTCGCCGGGCTCACCGGGTGGATGGGCTACCGCGCCTACGACTCCTACCAGGGCGAGAAGCAGCGCCAGCTGTTCCTGCAAGTCGGCAGGCAGGGCGCGCTCAATCTCACGACCATCAACTGGGAGCATGCCGAGGCAGACGTGCAGCGTGTGCTCGACTCGGCGACGGGACAGTTTTACGACGATTTCCAGAATCGCGCCGCCCCCTTCATCGAGGTCGTGAAGCAGGCGCAGTCGAAATCGGAGGGCTCGGTTACCGACGCGGGATTGGAATCGGCATCCAGCGAAGAGGCGCAGGTGCTCGTCGCGGTGACCGTGAATACCTCGAATGTCGGTGCACCCCAGCAGGAGCCGCGAGCCTGGCGAATGCGGCTGACAGTGACAAAGGTTGATGACGAGGCAAAGGTGTCCAACGTGGAGTTCGTGCCATGAGCAACCGACACCGTTTACCCAAAGGCGCGCCCGACAGCGGTAACGAAACCCCGGAGTCGACGGACGCCGAGCCAACCGAGGTCGAGACAGCCGAGGTCGAGACAGCCGAGGCGGAGACAGCCGAGGCGGAGACACCCGGGGCCGAAGCAGCGGAATACCCTGAGGACTCAACGGAATCCGCCGAGGCTCCCGAGCCCGCCAAGCGGAGGACCGATTGGCCGCGTGTTCTCGCCTACGGCGTGCTGCCGGGGCTCGCGCTGCTGCTCGCATTGGCGGCGGGCTTCGCCCGGTGGGAGTACGTCGCAAGCGACTACGGTGCACTGCCGCCGGCTGCGTCGGAGCAGAACCCCTCTCCGGCAATGGCTTCGATTGCCGCAGCCAAGGACAGCACCATCAGGATGTTGTCGTACAAGCCGGACACCGTCGAAGAGCAACTCAACTCCGCGCGCGACCTGCTGACCGGCGAGTTCCGCGACTCGTACACCTCGTTGATCAACGACGTGGTGATCCCGGGCGCGAAGCAGAAGCAGATCTCGGCCGTCGCGTCAATTCCTGCCGCGGCATCGGTTTCGGCCGATCCCAAGCACGCCGTGGTGCTGGTATTCGTCAACCAAACGGTGGTTGTCGGCCAAGATCCCCCATCCGACACCGCGTCCAGCGTCCGCGTGACGATGGAGAAGGTGGATGACCGCTGGCTGATTTCGGAGTTCGAACCCGTCTGATGCTCGAGCCCGACACGATCGACGTCGCAACGCCGGCGGTTCAGATCCGGGCTCTGTCGTGGGGGCCAGCAGATGCGCCGATCGCGTTGTGCCTGCATGGTTTCCCCGACACCGCCCATGGGTGGCGCAAGGTCGCGCCGCTGCTCGTCGACGCGGGCTGGCGGGTGGTGGCGCCGTTCAATCGAGGATATGCGCCGTCGTCGCTGCCCACGGACGGCAGCTTCCACATCGGTGCGCTGATGGACGACGCGCTGAGGGTGCTCGATGCGGCGGGGCCCACAGGCCGTGACGTGATCATCGGTCACGACTGGGGTGCGATGGCGGGCGCTGGGCTGGCGGCGATGCCGGACAGCCCGTTCGCGAAGGCGGTGATCATGTCCGTTCCGCCGAGCGCATCGTTCCGCCCGCCTGGTGGGGTTCCCGATATCGGCCGCCTTGTTGCGACATTGCCGGCGCAGCTGCTGCGCAGCTGGTACATCCTCTACTTCCAGTTGCCTTGGCTGCCAGAACGTTCCACCGAATGGATCGTGCCCCGGCTGTGGCGGAAATGGTCACCCGGATATCAAGCCGACGAGGACGTGGGTCATGTCGAGGCGGCGATCGGCGCGCCCGACCGCTGGCGCGCCGCACTGGGCTACTACCGCACCGTAGCGCGCAGTGCCAAGGCACCTGCGCCATACACCGAGCTGCACGAGCACTGGATGGCCCCGCCGCGGATCCCCACGCTGTATCTGCACGGTCGCGACGATGGCTGTGCCACACCGGATTATGCGCACTGGGTCGAGAAGATGCTGCCGGACGGTAGTGAGGTCGCGATCGTCGAAGATGCCGGGCACTTCCTTCAGCTGGAGCAGCCCGACGTAGTTGCCCACCGAATCGCCGACTTCGTGGGGCCGGTGCGCTAACGACAGGTGACGGCGGCGCCGCCCTTGCTTGGAGGCGGAAGCATGCGCGAGAGCCTAGCCTGGATGCATGACGGTCCGCCGGAGCCGCACCGGCGGCGACATCCAGCACCGACTGTCTGCCGTGGATGCGCAGACGTACTGGATGTCGGCGAAGATCCCCAACGACACCGTGCTGCTGTATGGGTTCTCCGGCGGCCCTGCTGACCCGGATGCGGCGCTCGAGGAGATCGCCGACCGGGCCCGGGGCTGCCCCGATCTGACGGTGCGTATCGAGGATGGCGGAAGTTTCACTTATCCCGCTTGGGTGCATCGCGAGGTCGACCGGTCGCTGTTCGTGGTGCACGACACCGGGGACCGCACCTTCCAGGCCTGCCTCGACGAGGCGAGTGCTCTGACCGCCGATCGGCTGGATGCGCGGGTGGCGGCGTGGCGGATGCATGTGTTCACCGACATCGAGGGCGTACCCGGCGCGGTGCTCCCGGGCACGGTGGTGGTCCTGCAGATCTCGCACGCACTTGGTGGCGGCGGGCGTACGTCGGCGCCCGCAGCGATCATGTTCGGTCGGCGCGATGGCGTCGTACCAGGGATCGACGCCCCGCGCGCCCGGCCCTTCGACCTGCCGATCGTGGGCTTTCGTGCCGCGCGGGCGCATCGCCGGCTGGTCGAAGATACCGAGGCAGGACGGGTTCCGCCGCCGGCCGATCTGCGTCCGGCGCTGCGGACCAATGCGCGCCCTGCGGGACCGCGGCACCTGCGGACTTTGGAGCGGCGGCGTTCGGACTTGTCTGGCCCCACCGTGACGGTCGCGGCGCTGTCGGCGGTTTCGGTCGCGCTCGCTGAGCATCTGCGAAGCCTCGGCGAGGATCCGTCGTACCTGGGTGCAGAGGTGCCGATGGCGAAGCCGCCGCCACGCCTGGCGTACAACCACTTCGGGAATGTCGGTGTCGGTCTTCACCCGGAGCTCGCCGAGGCGGAACGTCTAGGGCGAATCGCCGGCGACCTTGACGCGCGGCGCCGTCGGGCGGCGCATCCTGCGATTCGCATGGCGGATCTGGCGTTCGCTGCGACGCCGGCACCGTTGTTGCGGTGGGGGATGGATCGATTCGATCCGGATGCGAGGGTTTCGAAGGTCACGGGCAACGCCATTGTTTCCAGCGTGAATTGCGGCGCGAAGGACTTCCATTTCGGTGGTGCACCCGTGACTGTGGCATGCGCATTTCCAGGTCTGTCGCCGATGATGGGTTTGACGCACGCCGTGTGTGGCGTTGGTGACACGATCTCCTTGAGCGTGCACGCAGCCGAGTCGGCGGTCGGCGATATCGATGCCTACGTCGAACGACTGGAAGCGGCGCTCTAACACTGTCATTCGCCGAGATCCGCACCGGTGCTGTGGGACTATCTGCTTGTGGCCGAGGACGCCCCCGAGAAGCGCATCGCGGATCTCGAACGCCGTCTCGCTCAACCGCGCGCTGCTCATGGTCGCAGCGATTCGGCGAGTGAGCGCCTAACCCCAGAGCAGGTCCATAGCGTGACGTTCTCCAAGCCGCGCCTTTTCAAACGCGGCTACAACGAGGACGAGGTTGATGCGTTTATCGACCGCGTGGAGTCAACGCTGCGAGATCGGACCGTTTTGGGCGCTCTCACCGCAGCGGATCTTCACGATGTCGCATTCTCAAAACCACCGATCGGCAAGCGGGGCTATAACGAAGACGAGGTCGATGCGTTCGTGGAACGAGTCAGAATCGAACTCTCGCGCCGCTGACCGGCATTCAGCACAGCTGCGATTATAGGGAGAACTGACCGTCGACTTGCGTCAAAATGGCGGCGGATGGTGGTCGTCCGCCGGCCGCAGCCGGGATCGGAAATAGGTTTCGTCGCAGGCATTTCCGGAGGCTTCACGCCGCTCCCGATTGCGGGAGCGTTCCTCCGCTTCGGTTTGGATGGCGGCTTCGTTGTGTTGGCGTTCGTCGTTGATTCGGTCGGTTCGACCTTGTGCTCGGGTTGTTTTGCGGCGTGGCATTTTCAGGCCGCGGTTGGTCCGGTCGGCATGGGGTACTTCGACCTTGTTGATGGGTGCGGTGGGTTTACAGAGGGTGGGGAAGAGGAGTCGGCTGCCGGGGTGAGTGGTGTAGGTCTGCCCGTTCGGTGAGGTCCATTCCACGGTGCCGTCGGGTGCCTGTTTGTCGCGCCAGCCGCCAAACGTTTTGAGTAAGTGGTGTTTTCGGCACAGGCATTTGAGGTTGGAGGCCTGGGTAGGCCCGGCGGGGTAGGCGATCGTATGGTCAAGATCGCAGTGGTGGGCGGGTTCATCGCAGCCTGGGAATCGGCACGTAATATCCCGACACCGGATGAATGTCGCCAACACCGCGGTCGGGATGTAGCGCGGCTGTGGTCCGGCATCCCCGGGGTGGCGGATCGGCACGATCTTCGCGGTGCCCGCGATTTTGGCGGCCAACAACGGGGCGGGCAGCATGCCGCCACTCATCAGCGCCGCCGGTGGGGTGGCCGCGGGCCCGGTCGGTGGTGGCCGCCGATCGGTCAGTGCTTCTCGCAGGGTCATTTCCCCTAGCGGCCTGGCGTTGGGGGCGGGATCTTCTTTGCCGTCCCACTGGGCCGCAGTGTCATCGGTCAGGGAGTCTTCGTGCGCGATGACGTGCACGACGACAGCGCTGGTTTGCTTCCCGGCGGCGTCACAGTCGGGATTGCCGCAGGCGCACACCAGTTTCTCTGCGCCGTGGCCAAAGGCTGCCAGAGCGGCGGCGCGACGCTGATCCAGGGTGCGCGGGTCGTTGGCGCACACCGCGGCCGCCATCGCCTCCAACCGCTGGTCGAGAGCCTCGGCGTCGGTGGCCAACAACTGCGCCTCGATATCGGCAGTCCCCGAGCCGTCGTCGGGTTTACGGATATCGACATGGCAGCCGCGCACGCGGTCTTCGCTGCGCCGCACCGCGGCCGGGTCATAGCGGTCGACCCAGTAGTCGATCTCCGTCCGGGTTTTGTCCGCCGACAACGACCCCCAGCCCGCGACGTGGGCGGCGAGCTCGGTGTCCACTTTGGCGAGTGCGTCGGAGTCTTTGATCAGTCGGGTGCGGGAGACGACCGCGGCCACCATGCGGTAGGTGATGGCGCCGGCGGCGAACACCTCCGCCACCCGGGGTAGCCGGCGGCGTAGATCGTGGGCGATCAACAGTTGATGCGAGGCGACGCCCAGGGAGACGTTCTGCGCGGCAGCCACTGAGGCGGCGACGACGTCCCAGTTGTCCAGACACCACTGCTCGCGTTCTTCAGAGCCATCAGCGGCCAGCATGGCGTCGAGTTCATCGGCCATCGCCGACAGCCGCCGGGCGCAGGCGGCGTTTTCCACCCACGCCCACGCCCCAACCGCGGCCGGAGCCCGACTACCGAGGGCGGTGTCGACGAGGTGATTGAACATGCCTCCGACGCTACCCACGATGCCGACACGAAACCCCAGCTCAAACCCAACCTGTGGATAAAACCGTGATTGGGGATAACCCCACGCGGGTCAGGGTCGCAGCGAAGCGATCCCCACATCGAGGGCGGCCTCGAGGTAACCGAGGTCGCCGGTGGCCAGCATGATGCCGACGCCACCCTGGATCCCTGCGAGCAGAGCAGCGGCCACCCGGTCGGCGTTGAGTTCGTCCGACACCTTGTCGTCGGATTGCATGTGCCGCACACCCGCGGCGACCTCGTCGTGCCACTGCCGCATCAACGCTGACGTCACCGCCTGCGCGCCGGGAGTCGTGCGCCCGATCTCCGACATCAACACCGACAGCGGGCAGTTCTGGCCCTGCCGCCGGTAACGGTCCACCACGGCGTCGCGCCATCGTTGCCACGCCGCCCACGACGTCAACTCCCCGAGATAGGGCTGCTGGTCGTCGAGAACCTGTTGCGCCTCGTGTGTGGCAACGGCCAGGAGCAACTGCTCCTTACCATCCGGGAAGTAATGGAACAGCTGGCTTTTCGAGGTCTCGGTGCGCGCCATAATGTCTTCGAGGGTCGCCACCGTGACGCCTTGTTCACGTATTTCGGCGGCGGCGCCTTCGATGATCCGCTGCCTCGTCGCGCGCCCTTTGGCCGTGAATTTCTGGACTTGCGAGTCCATTTTGAGAAGCGAATCGTGTGGACTCATGAGTCAAAACAGTACGCGTCTCGCGGGTCGCACAGCGTTGGTCACGGGCTCCACCGGCGGTCTCGGCGTCGCCATCGCGGCCGCACTCGCCGACGATGGCGCATTCGTAATCGTCAGCGGCCGGGACAAACAACGCGGTGACGCGGTCGTCGCCGACATCCGGTCTGCGGGCGGCCAGGCCGACTTCGTCGCCGCCGACATCGGCGCAGGCCAAGCCGAAGTGCGTCGTCTCGCCGAACAAGGCACCGCCGCCGCAGGCGGACGCATCGATGTGCTGATCAACAACGCGGCGATGCTCCTGATGCCGACACCCACCGCCGACATCGACGAACAGCTTCTGAAGGACGCTTTCAGCGTCAACGTGTTCGCGCCATTCCTACTGACCGGTCTGGTAGCGCCGGCGATGGTCGAAAGGGGAGCGGGCTCGATCGTCAACATCGGATCGATCACCGGATTGCGCGGAGCGTCCGGCTCCGCGATCTACGACGCCAACAAGGCGGCGATCCACTCGTTCACCAGGTCCTGGGCCGACGAGTACGGGCCGAGCGGCGTGCGGGTCAACGCCGTCGCGCCCGGGCCGATCGCCACGGAACGTCAGGCGCAGTTCGAGGAGCACGTCGCTCCGGTGCTGGCGCGCATCCCATCACGACGCATGAGCACCCCCGCCGAGGTGGCCGCCAGCGTGGTGTTCCTGGCTAGTGACGACGCCGCCAACATCCACGGAGCCATCCTGAGTGTGGATGGCGGCTGGGCAGCGACTTAACTCATGGCCTAGATTTTGCTGCATGACTGCATACGACTCCGCTGCTGACGTCGGCCTGCTGATCCTGCGAGTCGTGCTCGGTCTCACGATGGCCGCGCACGGTTACAACAAGTTCTTCGGCAAGGGCGGGTTGAAGGGCACAGCCGGCTGGTTCGACAGCATGGGCATGAAGCCCGGCATGTTCCACGCCCGGATCGCCGCGACCACCGAGATGGCGTCGGGCATCGGCCTGGCCGTCGGCCTGCTCACGCCCATCCCAGCTGCGGGCTTCGTCGCACTGATGCTGGTGGCCGCGTGGACGGTGCACCGGCCCAACGGCTTCTTCATCGTTAAGGAGGGCTGGGAGTACAACCTGGTGCTCGCGGCTTCTGCGGTCGGTATCGCGACGATCGGGGCGGGCAAGTACAGCCTCGACTACCTGTTGTTCCGGACCTCGACGCTCTACGACTTCCTGCACGGCTGGTGGGGCCTGGTCATCTCGCTCGGCCTCGGTCTGGCCGGCGGCATCGGTCAGCTGGCCATCTTCTACCGGCCGCCTGCCAAGGCGGACGCTGCCTAGCTTCTGCGAGTCCGCTGAACTGATTCCACCGGCCTAGAACACGTTCTAGTCTTGCGGCCATGGGATTCCTCAAGCCCGACATGCCCGTCGTCGACTTCGCCGAGTGGAGCAAGGGTTCACGGTCCGAGATGATCCGGCCGATGGCGCGGCACTGGGCCGAGGTGGGCTTCGGTACGCCTGTCGTGATGCACCTGTTCTACGTCGTGAAGATCCTGCTCTACATCCTCGGCGGCTGGCTCTTTGCGCTGGCCACCGCGGGCGTGGACGGGTTCACCAACGTCGCGCAGTGGTGGACCGAACCGATCGTGTTCCAGAAGGTCGTGCTCTACACCATGCTGTTCGAGGTCATCGGCCTCGGTTGCGGGTTCGGCCCGCTGAACAACAGGTTCTTCCCGCCGCTGGGATCGATCCTGTACTGGTTGCGGCCCAACACCATTCGGCTGCCACCATGGCCGAGCCGGGTACCGCTGACCAGGGGCGACGCGCGCACACCGCTCGACGTCGTGCTGTACGCGGCCCTACTGGTGGTGCTCATCGTGGCGCTGTTCTCCAATGGCACCGGACCGGCGCCTTCGCTCGGCACCACCATCGGGGTGCTGCCGATGTGGCAGATCTGGACCATTCTCGGCCTGCTGGCGTTGGCAGGTCTGCGTGACAAGGTGATCTTTCTGGCCGCTCGCGGCGAGGTATATGCGTCCTTCACGGTGGCGTTCCTGTTCGTGGGCTACGGGGTCGACATGATCATCGCCGCCAAGTTGGTGTGTGTGGCGATCTGGATGGGCGCCGCCACGTCAAAACTCAACAAGCACTTCCCATTCGTGATCTCGACGATGATGTCCAACAATCCGTTGATCCGGACGAAATCGCTGAAGCGACGGTTCTTCGAGAAGTTCCCCGACGATCTGCGCCCCGGTCGGGTGTCGCGGCTCATCGCCCACTTCAGCACCGCGATCGAGATGCTGGTTCCGTTGGTGCTGTTGTTCTCCCACGGCGGCTGGCCGACCTACATCGCCGCGTTCGTCATGCTGTGCTTCCACTTCGGCATCCTGTCGGCGATCCCCATGGGGGTGCCGCTGGAGTGGAACGTGTTCATGATGTTCTGTGTGGTAACGCTTTTCGTCGGCCACGCCGAAGTGAGCCTCAGTGATATGACCACGCCGCTGCCCGTTCTGCTCTTTGCCCTACTGGCCACCATCGTGGTGCTCGGCAACCTGTTCCCGCGCAAGATCTCGTTCCTCCCGGGGATGCGGTACTACGCCGGAAACTGGGACACGACATGGTGGTGCATCAAGCCGTCGGCGAACGAGAAGATCGAGCGCGGACTCGTCGCCATCGCCAGCATGCCGGCCTCTCAGCTGGAGAAGGTCTACGGCAGTCCGGAGCAGGCGATGATCTACCTGTACAAGGGATATGCCTTCCGCGGCTTCAACTCTCATGGCAAGGCCCTGCTGACCCTGGTGCACAACGCACTGGCCGGCCGGAATCAGGACGAGTATGTGATCACCGAAGGTGAGCGGCTCTGCAGCACCGCCGTCGGCTGGAACTTCGGCGATGGCCATATGCACAACGAGCAGCTGATCGCGGCGATGCAGAAGCGGTGCAACTTCGAACCCGG
The DNA here is from genome assembly GCF_000243415.2 of Mycolicibacterium tusciae JS617. Next base: position 416,687 of record NZ_KI912270.1, on the reverse strand, counting down.
CGAGGTGCGCGTCATTCTCCTTGACGCGCAACCGTTCCACCGGCAGCGGCAGGAGTACCGGTTGGTTGACGCCGCGACGGGGGAGTTCGAGCGTGGCTACGTGAACGTCTCCGACATGGTGACGGGGCAGCCGTGGAGCGACGACATTCCCATCCACGTGACGTGGTCGGCGACAACGACTAGCCCATGATGTAGACGGTGATCCGCAAGCTTCTCACCCCATAACGTCGCGGACTTTGACGTCCTCGAGCCCCTCCAGCATCAAAATACGCGCCACGTCGAGGTGTTTGCGCCAATGGGCTTCGGCCGCGGCGCCGTCGCCCGCGCGGAGCAGCTGCATCAGTCGCCGGTAGGACCGCATGAGCTTGTCGAAGTCGGCCTTGGACACCGGCCGACCTTCCTTGAAGGCGAATGCGGTATGCCGCACGGTGATCTCGTGCAGCATTCCGGCGATGATCGTCAGCGTCGTGTTGCCCGACAGTTCGACGAGCCGTTGGTGGAAGTCACCCGTCGTCTCAGCCAGCCGTCCCGACTCCCACCCGGAGGGCACGTGGTCGGTCAGCATCCCGTCCAGCTCGTCGAACGCCTCCTGCGTGCCGGACTCGGCGAGAAGCCGGGCCGCCATGGGTTCGATGCCCGACCGGGCTGTCAGCAGGTCCGCGATCGTGGCGCCCGACAGCTCGAGCAGCAGTCCGGCGGGGCGCGCGACGATCTCGGGACCGGGCACGCGCACGCGAGCGCCGGTGCGTGAGCCGCGACGAACTTCAACGAGGCGCTCGGATTCAAGTACGCGGACGGCTTCGCGCAGCGTTGGCCTGCTGACACCGAAATGCGTCATCAGTTCTGCCTCGTTGGGCAGGAAGTCGCCGTCTTTGAGCTGGCCGTCGACCACCATGCGCCGCAACGTGCCTGCGACGAGCTCGGCGGTCTTCGGCGATCGAACCGCCGTACCCCCGCCGACCCCGTCTGGCCCGATCATCGGCGCCAGTGGTCCACTTCGAGCCACTCGAACTCCCACAAATAGCCGCTGGCCGTGGTGCCAGCTATACAACTCAGTAAACCATGTGGAACATTGGCGACCGCGGAGATCGGTCCAGAATCGCAGTTGGAGCCAGCCTACCAACCAGTAGGTTGACCTAGTAAACTTTGTTCCTCTACGTTCGGGTTACCTTTCGGGGACTACACGACTTTCAAAGGAGATGGGTCATGGCTGAAGCTGTCATCGTCGAGGCTGTGCGTTCGCCGGTCGGCAAGCGCAACGGCGGGTTGTCGGGTGTTCACCCCGGCGAGCTGTCGGCACAGGTACTCAATGGTCTGGCCCAGCGCTCGGGCATCGACCCCGGCATCGTCGACGACGTCATCTGGGGCTGCGTCATGCAGGCCGGCGAGCAGGCGCTCGATATCGCGCGTACCGCCGTGCTGGCTGCGGGGTGGCCCGAGAGCGTGCCGGGCGTGACCGTCGACCGGCAGTGCGGGTCGAGCCAGCAGTCGGTGCACTTCGCTGCGGCTGGCGTGGTTGCCGGACACTACGACGTCGTCGTCGCCGGTGGCGTCGAGTCGATGTCGCGCACCCCGATGGGCTCCTCGCTGGCCAACGGTGGGCATCCTTACCCGGAGGCGTTCCGCAGCCGTTACACCCAGACTCCGAACCAGGGCGTCGGCGCCGAGATGATCGCCGAGCAGTGGGGCTTCAGCCGCACCGACCTCGATCAGTTCTCGCTCGGCTCCCACGAGAAGGCTGCCGCCGCACAGGATTCCGGTGCCTACGACGATCAGATCGTCGCGATCAAGGATCAAGACGGCAACACGGTGCTCCAGGACGAGGGCATCCGCCGCGGCGGCACCATCGAGTCGATCGGCAAGATCAAGCCGGCGTTCAAGGAAGACGGTGTGATCCACGCCGGTAACTCCAGCCAGATCTCCGACGGCTCGGCGGCCCTGCTGTTCATGTCGGCGGAGAAGGCGAAGTCGTTGGGGCTCAAGCCGCTTGCCAAGGTGCACACTGCAGTGCTGGCCGGTGCTGATCCGGTGATCATGCTGACCGCGCCGATCCCGGCCACCCAGAAGGTGCTGAAGCGCTCGGGCCTGAGTCTTGACGAAATCGGCGTGTTCGAGGTCAACGAGGCCTTCGCTCCCGTGCCCTTGGCGTGGCTCAAGGACATCGGTGCCGACGAGAAGAAACTCAACCCCAACGGTGGAGCGATCGCGCTCGGTCATCCGCTCGGCGGTTCCGGCGCGCGCATCATGACCACGATGCTGTACCACATGCGGGACAAGGGCATTCAGTACGGTCTGCAGACCATGTGTGAGGGTGGCGGCCAGGCCAACGCCACCATCCTCGAGCTGCTGTGACCGCTGACGTTCAGGCCCCCGCCGCTCTAACCGAGCGGCGGGGAAACGTCCTCGTCATCACGCTCAACCGGCCCGAGGCCCGCAACGCCGTCAACAGCGCGGTGAGCATCGCGGTCGGCGACGCACTGCAGGCCGCCCAGGACGACCCGGATGTGCGCGCCGTGGTGATCACCGGCGCGGGACAATCGTTCTGCGCCGGAGCAGACCTCAAGGCGATATCACGCCGCGAGAACCTGTTCCATCCCGACCACGGCGAATGGGGCTTCGCCGGATACGTCCACCACTACATCGACAAGCCGACGATCGCCGCCGTCAACGGCACCGCACTCGGCGGCGGATCCGAGCTCGCACTCGCCAGTGACCTCGTCGTCGCCGAGGAACGTGCCAAGTTCGGGTTGCCCGAAGTCAAGCGCGGTTTGATTGCTGCCGCGGGTGGCGTGTTCCGCATCGTCGACCACCTACCGCGCAAGGTCGCGATGGAGCTGATCTTCACCGGTGAGCCGATGAGTTCGGCCGATGCGCACAAGTGGGGGCTCATCAACCAGGTCGTGCCCGACGGCACCGCCGTCGACGCGGCCATCGCACTCGCCGAGCGGATTACCTGCAATGCGCCGCTGGCGGTATGGGCAAGCAAGAGGGTCGCGATGGGCGTCGACGAGGGAACCATCACCGGCGACGAGGCCGGCTGGAACCGGACCATGCGCGAGATCGGGACGCTCATTCGTTCCGAGGATGCCAAGGAAAGGCCGCTGGCCTTCGCAGAGAAGCGCCAGCCGGTGTGGAAAGCCAAGTAAGCCAAGTAAGTAAGCGAAGTAGGAGAAACAAGTGAAGCGCACGATCTACGACGCCGAGCACGAGGCGTTCCGCGACACCGTCCGTGGCTACATCGAAAGTGAACTCGTTCCCAATACCGAGAAGTGGGAAGCCGACCGCATCGTCGACCGGTCGGCATACGTGGCCGCTGGCAAGCACGGACTGATCGGGTTCAACATGCCCGAGGAGTTCGGCGGCGGCGGCACCGACGACTTCAGGTTCAACGCGATCATCGACGAGGAGATGGCCACGGCCGGCGTCCCCGGACCCGCGCTGAGCCTGCATAACGACGTCGTCGGCCCGTATTTCAAGGACCTGACCAACGACGAGCAGAAGCAGCGCTGGCTGCCCGGAATCACGAGCGGCGAGACCATCATCGCTGTCGCGATGACTGAACCCGGTGCGGGCAGCGACCTGGCGGGCATCCGCACTTCGGCGGTGCGTGACGGTGATGACTGGATCGTCAACGGCTCCAAGACCTTCATCTCGTCGGGCATCAACTGCGACCTCGTCGTGGTGGTCTGCCGCACCGATCCCGAAGCGGGTCACAAGGGCTTCACGCTCCTGGTCGTCGAGCGCGGGATGGAGGGCTTCACCCGCGGCCGCAAGTTGGACAAGATGGGCCTTCACGCCCAGGACACCTCCGAGTTGCACTTCGAGAACGTCCGGGTGCCGAACGCCAACGTGCTCGGCAAGGAAGGGCGCGGCTTCTACCACCTGATGACGAACCTGCCCTCGGAGCGGCTGTCGATCGCGATCACCGCGATCGCAGGCGCGCGCGAAACCTGGCGTCAGACACTGCAGTAGGCCAAGGATCGCAAGGCCTTCGGCCAGTCGATCGGCAGCTTCCAGCACAATCGGTTCCTGCTCGCCGAGATGGACACCGAACTCGAGATCACCGAGACCTACATCGACAGGTGCCTGCAGGGTGTCGTCGACGGTGAACTGACGGCGGTCGAAGCGGCCAAGGCGAAGTGGTGGGCGACCGAGACCGCGAAGAAGATCGTCGACAAGTGCGTACAGCTGCACGGCGGCTACGGCTACATGCTGGAGTACCGCGTCGCGCGCGACTACGTCGACGGACGCATCCAGACGATTTTCGGCGGCACCACCGAGATCATGAAGGAGATCATCGGCCGCGACTTGGGGCTCTAAACAGGGTCGAGTAGCGCCGCCGGACCGCGAGTCATCAGCTGACGGCCCACAATGATCCGCTGAATCTCGCTTGCGCCCTCCCAGATTCGTTCCACGCGAAGCTCGCGGTACATCCGCTCGGCGACGTTCTCGCGCATGTAGCCGCGGCCACCGAAGATCTGCACCGCGCGGTCGGCGACCCGCCCGGCCATCTCCGAGCAGTACAGCTTCGCCATGGAGGCCTGTCCGTGGAGCGTCTTGCGGTCGTGTCCGGCGTCGATCGATCGGGCGACCTCGTAGAGCATGGTTCTGGCCGCGAACAACTCGGTCGCGTTGTCGGCAAGCATGCCCGCCACCAACTGGTGCTCGCCCAGCGGCTTGCCGTCCACGACCCGCGTCTGCGCGAACGCCGTCGTCTCGTCGACGAGGCGCTGCGCCGCGCCTACGCAACGCGCCGCGACCATCATCCGCTCGAACCGAAACCAGTCCTGGCTGAACGTCATCGGACCGCCCTCGGTCCCGACCAGGTTCGCCTGGGGAACTCGGACGTCGCTGAACGCCACGATCGGATGCTCATCGGCGATGTGATGCGAATAGTGCGGTGTGCGAACCACTTCCACACCCGGCCACGGTAGATCGACCACCAGCAGAACGTGGTCGCCGCCAGGAAGCACGGCCTCGACGAATACGTAGTCGGCGAGATTGAAGGACGTGACGTGCCACTTGACCCCGTTGACCACATACTCGTCGCCGTCCCTGCGGGCGGTGGCCACCAGCGTGGACACATCCGAGCCGGCAAACTCTTCGGTGATCGCGTACGCCTCGTGCTTCTCACCGCGTACCGACGGCAGCAGCCAGCGTTGAAGTTGGTAGTCGGTGGCCACGTCAACCCACCACTGCGGCGGGGTGGCCATCACCCAAGCCAGTCCGTTGGTCACCCGGCCACACTGTTCCTGCACCAGCACCTGCTGCAGGGCGGTACAGCCCTGACCGCCGACAGATGCCGGCATGTTGGTGGCGTATAGACCCAATTCGATTGCGCGCGTGTGATGCTCGGCCGTGATCTCCTTCGGCAGCACACCCCCGGCCAGTTCGGCCTCCACCTCGTGAGGCATCAGCGTTTCAACGAACGCGCGCGCGGTGTCGCGAATGCGCCGATCCTGTTCGGTCAGGCCGTACATCCGTACCTCCACCCTCTTGACTGAGCGTTCAGTCTATGCCAGCGTTCAGTGATATGACCAGCTCCCTTCGTGCCGACGTAGTGGTGGTGGGCGGCGGCACGGTCGGCGCGTGGACGGCCGTTCTGCTCGCCGAGAGCGGTGACCGCACCGTCGTCCTGCTCGAAGCCGCCACCCTGGGTGACGGCGCCAGCAGCCGGGCGGCGGGCATGGTGCGCGCGCAGGGCGGCACCGAAACAGCCATCAGGCTCGGGCTGCGCACCCAGGAGTTCTACGCCGCCAGCGGCGACCGCTTCCCGCTGGACTGTGGCTTCGTGGCGCAGGGTTACCTGATGCCGTGTTTCTCGCAAGCCGAGGTGGAACAGGCGCACGAGCGGATTACGTTGCAGCGCTCGCTCGGTCTTGACGTCCAGTGGCTGTCCGCCGGTGACCTCGACGATTGGCAGACCGGCTTGGCGAGGGGCGTCACGCTGGGTGCGTCCTATGCACCCGGTGACGGATACATCGACGCGCCGCGCAACGTGCTGGCATACTCCGCCGCGCTCACCGCGTGCGGCGTCGATGTGCGCGAACATTGCGCGTTCACCGGCCTTCGCATATCGGGTGGCCGCGTGGTGGGGGTCGACACCTCCGATGGCCCGATCGACACCGAACGCGTAGTGCTGACCGGCGGCCCAAAACTGGGCAAGGTCGGAGAGACCGCCGGAGGACGGATACCTGCGGGCGGTGCGCGACATCAGGTCGTCGTCACCGCGCCCGTCTCAGCGTTCGACGTGCACGCCGTGCCGATGGTGTTCGACCTGCCGTCCGGAATCTATTGGCGTCCAGGTGAAGCCGGCGGTCTGCTATGGGGGATGAGCAACCCCGACGAGGCGCCGGGCGTCGCCGCGGACTTCGATGAAACTTACTATCGGAAGGCCCGTGACCGCATCGAGGAGCTGCTGCCCGGTGTCAAAGGCCTCGGCCTTCGGCGCATGTGGGCGGCGACCATCGACTACACACCGGATCACCTGCCGATCCTTGGACCGCTGCTGACTGACGACGGACCTGTCGAGGGAACGGTGGTGGCCAGCCCGGCCGGTCACGGAATGATGTGGGGCCCCGCGGTCGCGCAGGCCGCTGCCGACGTCACGACATCGGGCACCTGTTCGTGGCTCGATCTGACGGACCTCGGCCTCGACCGCTTCGACGCCGACGGCAACAGTCGCGTTGCCCCAGAACCGATCTCACTACCATTCCCGGAGAAAGCGACACTGTGAACACTATCGACACCGCACTACTCACCAAGGCCACCGACGCAGAACTCGAGGACTGGGGCCCGCTTGCCGAAGCGACAGGTGATGCGATGGCCACACACGGTCTCGAGATGTGGGTGGACGGCGACAAGTCCGCGGGCATTTGGCAATGCACTCCGGGACCGTCCTACTGGGTTCAGGACGAGAACGAGGTCATTTATCTTTTGTCTGGCCGGATGACGGTCACACCCGACGGCGGCGAGCCCGCAGAGATCAAGGCCGGCGACATCGCGGTGTTTCCGACCGGCTGGAAGGGCACCTGGGATTTGCACGAGACGGTGCGGAAGGTCTATTCGATCTTCTGATCGCGCAGGTGTCGGGGGATCATCACGGTGTCCACCGCGATCGCTCCGTGCGGTGTCGTGATGACGGGGTTTGCCTCCACCGCGTCGAACTCGTCGCCGTGATCGACGGCCAACTCCGAAACGCTGACGATGACGTCCGCCAACGCGTCGATGTCCACCGCGGGTGACCCGCGCCATCCGGCGAGTAGTGGCGCCACTCGCAGACGGTCGAGCATCCGCAGCGCCCCCGACCGCGACAGCGGTGGGCATGCCACCACGCGGTCTTCCATCAACTCGACGAGAGTGCCGCCCGCGGCGACCACCACCAACGGACCGAACGCGTCGTCTCGCACGAAGCCGACCGAGATCTCCACACCGCCGTCGACCATCGTCTCGACAGTCACCGCGGGTCCCAGTCGTTGCGCCATGGCGTTGTAGGCCGCCGTCAATGCCGCCGTGTCGGCCAGGCCAAGGACTACGCCGCCGACCTCGGTCTTATGCAGCACACCAACCGTTTTAAGCGCCACCGGATAGCCGACCGCATCCGCCGCCGCCAACGCCTGGTCGAGCGAGTCCGCCGACCGCGATCCCACCACCGGGATTCCGTAGGCGGCGAGCACCTCGGACGCCGAGGCCCCCGGGTCGATGTCGCGGCGTCGACCGGGACTTGGTGATTCCTCGACTGGGAGCGGCCAATGCGCGAGATGACCGAGCGCGGCCAGCCCACTACGCGCGCCTTCGATCACGGGAACTCCGTTGTCGCGCAGGCGCTGCGCTGTGACGGTGTCGATTGCTGACGGTACCGATGCCAGCACGGCCAGCGGTGCTTCGGTGAGTTCGGCAACGTCGAGGACCGCGTCCGCGTAGGCGGTGTCACCGTCGAATTCGGTGACGAGATCAACCGCAAGGGCGGTGACGCCGACACCAGGATCGTCGATCATCGCCCGCAGGCAGCTGCCGAACAGGTTGCGGGTATCGGCACCCGTGCCCCACACGTCCAGCGGGTTTGAGGCGGCCAGTCCCTCGTCGAGCAGCGCGCCGACAGTGGCGAGCGTGTCGTCGGTCAGGTCGGCGAACTCGACGCCCAGGTCGTGGGCGAGGTCGGCGACCAGCGCGCGTTCGGCGCCGGAATCGTGCACGGTCGCCACGCCGCCGCCGCGGGACCGCCTTGTCGCCGAGAACAATTCCAGCGTATCGGCGAACTCGGCGAGGTCACTGACGCCGATGGCGCCAGTGGCCGCACAGAACGCGTCCCATGCCGCGCGGTCACCTGCGAGCGCACCAGAATGTGCCGCCACCATCGCCTTGCCCCGAGGCGAACCGCCCACGGTCAGGATCACCACCGGCACGCCCTGGCCCGCCGCTCGCAGCAGCGCCTTCCGCAACCTCGGCACGTCGCGCGGTGTCTCCATGAGCAGCGCGATGATGCGGGTATCGGGATCATCGAGTGCATACTCGACATAGTCCGCGGTGTTGGTCACCAGTTCCTGGCCGGAGGATACCGCCAGACGGAAGCCGAACCCGCGCCTCGCGCGCAGCAGCGTGGAGAACGCCGACCCGGAATGCGTGATGAGGCTTATTCCGCCGGCGGGCAACGGATCCGGCTCCAGGTAGCCCAACGCTCGCACACCGCGCACGTTGTTGATGAAGCCCATGCATCCCGCGCCGCACACCGCGATGCCCGCATTCATAGCAATCGCGGTGAGCTTTTCGCTCAATCCGTGCGCGGAGCCGAACAGCACCGCCCCCCTCGCACCGATCGCCACAGCGGACTCCAGCTGCTCGAGCAGGGCCTCGTCGGGCACCCCGAGCAACACCAGGTCGACGTCGTCTTCGAGATCGGTCAGCGACGGCGCGCAGAGCGCATCGCCGATCCGGTCGTAGCGGGGATTGACCAGATGCACGCGCGCCGTGCCGCGTTGCGCCTCGATCACCATGCGTGAGCCGAAGCTGTCGGGACGTGGGCTGGCACCGACCACGGCCACCGATCGGGCGCCGAGCATGGCGGCGACGGCCCCGCGCCGCGCTTCGCTCATCGCGATCGGAAGCGGCGCTTCTTGTCCGCCAGCGCCGCCCGTGCCGCCTGCCATCCAGGGATTCCGCACACGCCACCCCCGGCGTGTGTGCCCGAGCTGCCGTTGTAGAGCCCCCCGATCGGCGTGCGATAGTCGGCGTAGCCGGGAGCGGGCCGCATGTGAAACAGCTGCTCCAGCGACAGTTCACCATGGAAGATATTGCCGCCGATCAGGCCGTACTCCTGCTCCATCTCGTAGGGGCCGACGACGTCGCGGTGCGTGATCGACGCCTTGAAACCCGGTGCCACCTGGTCGTAGGTGTCGATCACCCGGTCGGCGTAGGCGTCGAGCTCCTCGGTGTGCGGCGCATTCGCCCAGTCGGCGGGCACCCACTGGGTGAACAGCGACATGATGTGGGTGCCATCGGGATTCAACGTTTTGTCCAAGGTGGTCGGGATGACGCCGTCGCTGAACGGCAGCACCGCGGGCTTGCCGACACGCGCCTCCTGGAAGGCAGCTTCCAGGTACTCGATGGTCGGCGCCATCTCGATCGAACCGGTGAGATGTTCGGCGATCCCCGAACTCGGATTCGCCGTGAAGCTGGGCAGCTCCGCGAGCGCGACGTTGATCTTCACCACGCCGCTGCGCGTCTTGAAGTGCTCGATGTCGCCGACGAAGTCGTCAGGCAGTTCGGACGGCGAAAGGTGTTCGAGGAAGGCGATCTTCGGATGCAGCGTGGTGACAATCAGCGGTGCGGTGATCTCTTCTCCGTTCGCCAGAACCACACCCCGCGCCTGGCCACCGCGGGTCAGCACCCGGGAAACCTTTGCGTTGGTGCGGATCTCGGCGCCGAAGCTCTTCGCAGATCGCGCGATGGCCTCAGATACCCCGCCCATGCCGCCCTCTGGGTAGCCCCAACTGCCGAGCTGGCCGTCACCGACGTCACCGATCGAGTGGTGGGCCATGACGTAAGCGGTTCCCGGCTCGCACGGCCCGGCCCAGGTCCCGATGATGCCGTTGACCGCCATCAGACCTTTGACTTGCGGGGATTCAAACCAGTCGTCGAGAAGGTCGGCGATGCTCATGGTGAGCAGTCGAGTGATGTCCGCGGTGAGGCGCGGCGTGATCTTCTTGCGCAGCGGCCAGGCCAGCTTGGCCAGATCGAACAGATCGGACGGTCGCTTCGAACCGACATTGGGCGGCACCTGCGTCAGCAGCGGTCCCATCACCTCCGCGATGCCGCCGATCCAGTCGTAATATTCCGGCAACGCGTCGGCGTCCTTCTTGGAGAACTTGGACAGCTGCTCGTGGGTCCGCTTGGGGTCGTCCTCGTAGATGATCAGGGAGCCGCCCTCGGGAAAGGCCTGGTACGACGGTCCCATCGGATGCACCTTGTAACCGTGCCGCTCGAGTTCCAGCTCCCGCACGATGGTCGGCGGCATCAGGCTCATCACATAGGACAGCCGGGTCACCCGCAGGTGAGGAGCGTCGTCCCACGGCGCTTCCGTGGTGGCCGCTCCGCCGAGTGACCCGCGGCCTTCCAGAACCAGGGTCCTGGCTCCAGACCGGGCGAGGTAGGCCGCGGACACCAGCCCGTTGTGCCCGCCGCCGATGACGAGAGCGTCGTAACTGTTCGACATGGAAGTCCCACTTTCGTCGACGCAGCGTGCGTCCTGACTGACTGTTCAATCTAACCAAGTGTTAGGCTGTAGACAAGAGCAACGATGCACTTCGGAGGGGAGCCGACACGACTATGGCCGAGCCCGCACCCGCGACGGAACAGAACGAGGCGCGACGCGTCGAAATGCTTCGTGCCGCAGCGGAGCTGATCTGCGAACGAGGGTTTGGTGACACCCGTATCGCCGATGTCGCCAAACGGGCGGGCGTGAGCTCGGCGCTCGTCATCTACTACTTCGGGACGCGCGATCGCCTCCTGGTCGACGCGCTGCGCTATTCGGAGGAGTCGTTCTATTCGGCCGCCGAGCAGATGCTGGGCGAGGTTTCCGCGCTGCGCGAGCGGCTGTCGTTGCTGATCCGGTGGACGTGCGTGCGCGAGGGGAACGAGGACATTCCCGGGGCGTGGGGATTGTGGTTCGACCTCTGGGCCCAGGCCTTCCGACACGATGAGATCAAGTCCGACCGGGCAGACCTCGACGCCAAGTGGCGAGACATGATCGTCGACGCGATCAAGTCCGCAGACGCTTCGGAGTTCGATGCGAAGGTCAATGCCCGCATGTTCGCTCTGGAGTTCTCGGCACTCCTTGACGGCCTGTCCATCCAGGTGGCACTCGACGACCCCGAAGTCGACTCAGACCTGGCCTACGACATCGCAATGCGCTTCGCCGAACGTGAACTCAACCTCGCCCCGGCGAAGAAGCGGATCAACGGCAGGGCACGAGTCAAGAAGGGGTGAGGGCGCTCACTTCGACGGCCACCGGATCGGCAACCGGTGATGCCGAACTGCGGTGCAGTACCCGCACCGCATCGTGTGCGCAAACGCAGTTCACCTGTGCCCCGGGTTCGTGTGTCACCGACCCGGGACCCGCGTGGTTCGGTACCTCGACAACCAGATCCGCCGGTGCGCCGACGTCGACATGCACCTGCGTAAAATTCCCGAGGTAGACCACCTCCGAAACCACTCCACCGATCACGTTGTGGCCCTGGCTAATCGGATCACTCGGCGACTGCAGGGTGATCCGCTCCGGCCTGATGACGATCGCTGCCACGCCCAGGTCGGCGGAGTCGCCCACGGCTGCCCCGAGGCGGGTGTCCAGCGCCTCGCATACCGCCGAGGCGCCGCTCGCCTCGACAACGACGGCGTCAAAGATGTTGGCGGCACCGAGGAATCCGGCGACGAACGTAGTGGCAGGCGCGGAGTAGATCTCCTGCGGCGGGCCCACCTGCTCGACGCGGCCCTGCGCCAACACCGCGATCTGGTCGCTCATCGTGAGCGCTTCCTCTTGATCATGAGTCACATAGACGAAGGTGATGCCGATCTCGCGCTGCACCGCGCGAAGCTCCAATTGCAGCCGTTTGCGCAGCTTCGCGTCCAGGGCGCCAAGGGGCTCGTCGAGCAGTAGCACGCGCGGCCGCAATACCAGGGCCCTTGCCAGCGCGACGCGCTGCTGCTGGCCACCGGACAGCTGGGCCGGTCGCCGTTTGGCGAAGTCGCTCATCCGAACCAGCTCCAGCGCCTCCCCGACGCGGCGCTTGGTGTCCTCGCGCGAGCACTTCTGGTATCTCAACCCGAATGCGACGTTGTCCCAGACCGTCATGAACGGGAACAACGCGTAGGTCTGGAAGACGGTGTTGACCGGGCGCCGGTGCGGAGGATCCCCCGCCACGTCGCGGCCGTCGAGCTCGATCCGCCCGGAGTCGGGTTTCTCGAAGCCCGCGATCATCCGCAGGGTCGTGGTCTTACCGCAACCGGAAGCGCCAAGCAGCGAATAGAACTGGCCCGCCGGGATACTCAGGTCGATGCCCATGACGGCCGGGACGCCGTCGAACGATTTGACCAACTGATGCAGTTCGATCTCGCCGCCCGTCACCGCACGGGACCCGTCAGCACATCACCGCGTCGGCGAACCGCGTGAAGTTCGCGGCGAATCGGTCGACATCGTCGCGCTGGTGCTGAACAGACAACAGCCATTGCTCCACCTTCCCCCATGGCGGGAGAAACACACCGCCATTGTGCTGCATCAGCCAGTGCAGATGGCCCAGTCTGGCGTCGATCTGCAGGAAGTCGCGGAATTCGCGCACCTGCTCCCGGCGGAAGGTGACGCAGCCCTTGGCGCCCGCGACGACGACGTGCCAGCCGACGCCGTGCCGGGCGATGACGGATTCCAGGGATTCGCCGAGCCGAGCGGCGAGCCCGTCGAGGTGTGTGTACGCCGCCGGCGTCAGCACGTCGGTGAGCGTCGCACGGGTGGCCGCCATCGCCAACGGGTTCCCGTTGAACGTGCCGACCTGTTCGTAGCGCCCGTCGGCGATCGCTGACATCACCTCGCGGGTGCCTCCGATGGCCGCGACCGCGATGCCGCCGCCCAATGCCTTGGCCAGGCACACCATGTCGGGCACCACGCCGGTGCGCGCTGTGACACCGCCCGGTCCCGTGGTGAAGCCGGTCTTCACTTCGTCGAAGATCAGCAGCGCGCCCTCGGCGTGCACCAACTCGCGGATGGCGGCGAGGTAGCCGGCGTCGGGCGGGATGATGCCCGCGTTCATCATCATCGGCTCGAGGATCATCGCCGCCACTTGTCCGCGGTGTTCGGACAGTGCACGGGCGACCGCTTCGGCGTCGTTGAACGGCACCACGATCACGAGATCGCGGATCGCCGAGGGGATACCCGAGTTGCCGGGCACCGAGTTGGGGGAGTCGCGCGGTCCGACCTGGTCGGCCTCGGGAAGCACCGACACCTGCACCGAATCGTGGTGGCCGTGATAGCAGCCCTCGACCTTGATGATCAGATCGCGGCCCGTCAGCGCGCGTGCCAGATGCACCGCGTCCATGGTGGCTTCGGTGCCGGAATTGGCGAACCGCCACAGTGGCAGATCGAACCGGCGGGCCAACTCGCCTGCGATCCAGATCGCGTCCTCGGTCGGTTGCGCGAAATGGGTACCACGCCGAACCCGGTCACTGACCGCTTCGATGATCGCCGGATGGGCATGCCCGGCAATGGAAGCGCCGTAGCCGCCGTGCATGTCGACATACTCGTTGCCGTCCACGTCGTAGACCTTCGGGCCTTTTCCGTGGCTCATCCACACGGCCTGCGGCTCGGCGATCTGCCAGTTCGACGTCGCCCCGCCGGCAAGGTGTTCTTGCGCCTTGGCGATGAGTTCCGTGCTGCGCGGCTGGCGGCGCAGGAAAGTCTTCACCTCGTCCAATATCAGCTGGTCTACGGTGTCTGCCACCTCGGGCTCCACCACCGACGAAGACACGGCGAACCTCCACTCCACAACGGTTGACTGAGCATTCAGTCTATGCGAGAGTCCTACCAGCGACAAGCCGCGAAATCAACGGGAGGTTCCCATGCCAACACCTCCGTCGCGCCGGCAGTTTTTGGCGCGCGCAGCGCTTCTCGCCGCCGTGGCACCCACTCTTCCCGCGTTCGTTTCGGCGTGTTCCAGGTCGGAACCGTCGTCGGGCGGACCGAGTCTGACGCTCGCATCGCCGGACAACCCGGTGAAATGGCCTATCGCCGATGACAACAAACCGATCGCCGACAATCTCGCGCCGGAGAACGGCGCGACGCTCAAGATCTACAACTACGCCGACTACCTCAGCCCGCAGGCGATGAAAAGCTTCGAGGACAAGTACGGCATCAAAATCGAGGTCTCGACCTTCAACGACGGCGACGAGGCGATCACCAAACTGCGCAGTGGTGTGGACTTCGACATCTACAACGCCAACTACACCGAAATCAGCCGCCTGGTCAACGGCGGACTGCTGCGCCCGCTGAACCACTCCTACCTTCCCAACATCGAGAACGTGTGGCCCAGCTTCACCGACCCCTGGTACGACCAGGGCTGGCAGTACAGCGTGCCGTACACCATCTACACGACCGGAATCGGTTGGCGGACCGACCAGGTGCCCGCCGATATCGGCGGATTGGCCAATCCGTACGAGGCGTTGTGGGATCCGCAGTACAAGGACAAGACCGCGGTCATCGACGACTTCCACACGGCGATGGCCATGGTGCTACTGAAGCAGGGCATCACAGACGTCAACACCTCATCGGAAGCCGATCTGAAGATGGTCGGTGAGCAACTGCAGGCGCTGGTGGAGGCCACCTCGCCGAAGGTCACGATCACGATGTACAACGACCTGCCCGCCGGACAAATGGGTCTCGCGCAGATGTGGTCGGGTGACATCATCAATGCGCAGTCCTACCTACCCGAAGGCACCGGCCCGGAAATCCTTCGGTATTGGTTCCCTTCCGACGGAAAGGGACTCGTCGACAACGACATGCTCGTGACGCTGCGGGGCGGCAAGAACCCGGTCCTTTCGCACCTGTTCATCAATCACATGCTCGATGCCGAGGTGGCGAAGGAGAACTTCTCCGCGATCGGTTACCAGCCCCCGCAAAACAGCATCACGCCGGATTCGCTTGTCCAAGAAGAGTTCATCCCGGAGAACCTGCGCTCGGCGATCGTGAAACCGGAGTACTTCGACACCGGCTACCGATTGCTGGAGCTCGATGCGGCCAACGAGACCGCATGGCGCAACGTGTGGCAGGCTTTCCAGGCCGGCGGATCGTAAGCACCGGTGTCGGTCGGAGTAGTCACCGCGCCTTCGCGGCAGGCTCCGCCGGGCCGGGAGCGCCGCAATCGGCTGTGGGCCGTGCTGGCCGCACCCGGAATCGTCTGGCTGTTCGCGTTTTTCCTCTTCCCTCTCTATGTGGTGCTGTGCATCGTCTTCGGTCAGATCGACCCGCTGTTCCGCACGCCGATCCCGGTGTGGAACCCACTGCAATGGGACCCCACCCAATTCACGTATGTGCTGACCCACATCGTCGGCGAGAATGGCGTGTACGGTCCGGCCATCGCGCGCACGTTCATCTATGTGTTGGTTGCCAGCGCGCTCTGCCTACTCATCGCCTTCCCGGTTTCGTACTACGTGGCCCGGCTCGCAGGCAAGCGCAAGGGGTTGGTGCTCGCGCTGTTGATAGCGCCGTTCTGGATCAGCTACATGATGCGGATGTTCGCGTGGGTGAACCTGCTTCAGGACGACGGCCTGTTCAACAAGGTGCTCAGTCTGGGAGGCGTGTTCACCCCGGACGTCAAATGGTTGACCGGACAGCCCGTGGTGGTGATCCTCGGGCTGGTCTACGGCTATGTCCCGTACATGATCCTGCCCCTCTACGCGGGCCTCGACCGGCTTTCGCAGCCGATGCTCGAGGCGTCGCGTGACCTTGGCGCCGACCGCTTTTCGTCGTTCTGGCGCGTGACGCTGCCGTTGTGTCGGCCGACGATCGTGGCGGCGCTGCTGCTGACCTGCCTGCCGATGCTCGGCGACTACTTCACCAACGACATGTTGTCGGCGTCGCCGAAGACGACCATGGTCGGCAATCTGATCAACGACGGCGTGCAGGCGCCGGGGCAGACCGGTCAGGCGGGCGCATTCGTCATGCTCGTATTCCTCATCGCGCTGCTGCCGATGCTCTACTACTTGCGTTCGGTGACACGCGGTAGCGAGGTGTCATCGTGAGAGGCCCCGTTGCGTGGTGGAACAACCCATGGCGGCCACCACGCTTCCTGATCGCGATCACCATCGGCTACCTGCTGTGGTCGCTGCTGCCGGTCATCATCGCGGTGCTCTACTCGTTCAACTCCGGCCGATCGCGCACAACGTGGCAGGGATTTTCGACTCGGTGGTACTGGGGTGACGCGACGCTTTCGGTGTGGCACAACGATGCGCTGCACACCGCGCTGCTGCAGACCTTGAAGCTGGGCGTGATCGCGACACTGATCACGGTTCCGCTGGGGACGCTGTTTGCGATCGGCATCGACCGGTGGCGGGGCAGGCTGCCCAACGGCGCGAACTTCCTGATGCTGCTGTCGTTCGTACTGCCGGAGGTGCTGCTCGCCGTCGCGTTGCTGTTCGTGATCACCGCGGTGGCGGTCCCGGTCCATCTCGGCACCACCGCGCAGGTGATCGGCCTCGTCACCTTTCAGGTGTCCTACCCCGCAGTGCTGGTGCGGGCGAGGTTGGCCACCATTGGGCCCCAATACGAAGAGGCTGCAATGGATCTCGGTGCGTCACCACTCGGGGCGCTGCGCCGGATCATCATGCCGATGCTGATGCCCGCGATCTTCGCGAGCACTGTGCTGGTCTTCGCCGACGTCATCGACGACTTCGTGTTGGTGCGTTATCTATCCGGAGACGCCGCTACCGAGCCCGTCTCGGTGAAGATCTACAACACCGCCCGCGCCGCGCCGACGCCGGCGCTCAACGCGTTGGCGACGCTGCTTCTGCTCGCGGCGCTGGCCGCCGTGGTGATCGGCTTCCTGGTGTACCGATACCTGACCCGATCGGACACGACGACGACCAACCGCGGTATCGGGGCATTCGCGGGAGAGGCGTAACACGACCTGTAGACCACCGCGGCCCCGCGCAGTAGGCTGACTGTATGTTCAAACAGCAGGGTGCAGCTCCTGTCCCTGCCGACGGGCTGGCCGCAGCGCTTGCTCCGTTCGGTCAGTCGCGGATGTTGCCGCGCGAGGCCTACGTCGACCCAACTGTGTTCGCGTGGGAACAGCGCCACATCTTCTCCGGATGGTCTTGTGTCGGGCACGCTTCCGATCTGGCCGGGGTGGGTGCGCAGAAGGCGGTGGGCACCGCCCCCAACACGACACTGCTGGTGCGCGCCGAAGATGACGTCATTCGCGCGTTCGCCAACACCTGCCGACACCGCGGACATGAGCTGTTGGCGTGCAACACGGTTACCAAGGGCCGCGGCGTGGTGTGCCCGTACCACTCGTGGTCCTACCGACTCGACGGTCGGCTACGGAACGCCCCGGGGTTCGGCGATGTCGAAGGATTCGATCGCGACGAGTTCGGACTCGCCGAGCTACGACTGGTGAACTGGCACGGCTGGCTGTTCGTCGATCCGAGTGGTCAGGACGCCGAATTCGCCGACCATGTCGCGGGTTTGGACGAGGTCGTCGGCCCGTACCACCCGGCGGACCTGACGATAGTCGCGCGGCACTCCTA
This sequence comes from Mycolicibacterium tusciae JS617, assembly GCF_000243415.2. Next base: position 398,903 of record NZ_KI912270.1, on the reverse strand, counting down.
CGAGCTGGCCACCAACTGGAAGGTCATCGCGGAGAACTATCAGGAGTGCTACCACTGCTCGACCATCCACCCGGAGCTGTCCCGGATCAGCCCACCGACCAGCGGCGAGAACCTCGAGCTGAAGGGCACGTGGATGGGCGGCTGGATGTCGATCGTCGAAGGGGCCGAGACGATGTCGCTGTCAGGCAAGAGCGGCGGTGTCGCCATCGCGGGTCTGGGTGAGCGAGAACTGCGCAGTGTCATGTACCTCGTCGGGTATCCGAACCTGCTTGTGAGCCTGCACCCCGACTACGTGATGACGCACCTGATGACACCGCTGGCCGCAGACCGCACACATGTCGAATGCGCCTGGGCGTTCCCGAAAGACGTTGCCGCCACGCCCGGTTTCGACCCGTCGTATGCGGTCGACTTCTGGGACCTCACGAACCGTCAAGACTGGGCGGCCTGCGAGTCGGTGCAGCGGGGACTGACGTCACCGCATGCGCGACCGGGACCACTGGCGCCCGACGAGGACGGCGTCTATCAGTTCGTCACGCGGGTGGCCAAGGCATATTCGGGGGCCGGTGGGCGCTAGCCGATCGGAGCGTCGGCGGCAGGCATCGGCACCTCGGCGGCCGGAGCCGAAGGCGTCGTTGTCGGCGTCTCGCTCGTCGTCGTCTCGCTCGTCGTCGTCGTGGTGGTCGTGCTCGACGTCCCCGACGGCGTGGTGGCGGTCGGCGGCGCCTTGGGATCCAGCACCGTGTCGATCAGATAGATCCGCGCGTTCTTCGCGAAGATCGCACCGCAGACGAGCTTGGCGGATTCGTTGATCTTGATGTCGCCGCCCTCGCCGTCGACCTTGATCTCGGCGCCCTGCTGGGTCGGCCGCTGGCCCTTGACGTCCTCGTTGCCGAGCAGGCCGAGGAAATCGTGGTAGTAGACCAGGTCGGACAGCGCGGCCGGATCGGCCTTGAGTGCATCGAGCTGCGCGGGAGCCAACTTGGCGAAGGCCTCATTGGTCGGCGCGAAGACCACGTACGGGCCGTTTTCCAGGACCGGAACGATGTTCACCGCGGGGTTGAAGCCGCCCGAGATCGCCGAGTAGAAGGTGCTGGCGTCGGGGATGCTCTGCAGTGCGGTCCCGACGGGCGAGTCGACCAGCGTCTCGTAGGTGGGCACTGCGGTCTTGAAGGCGTCACAGCCCGGACCCTGGGGATCGGGGATCTCAAGCTTCGGTGCGGGCTCGGTATCCGGCTGGGCGTAGGCGGTCACTGCCAGTGGTACGGACAGGGCGATCGCGGCGATGCCGGCGGCGGCGCCGATGGCCTTGCTGGTGCGAATCTTCACGTCAGTGCTCCTCAGGTCTTCCATTCGCATCGCATGGTAAAGCCCGCCATGCGCCATCGCCAAAGTGAAAAGCTCGTAAAACCTCCACTGCGGGTGCTCTGACCTGCAATTTGCGGTTCTTGCCACACAACGCCGCCGCGACCGACCAGATGCCGCGTCTCAGTGTCCTGTACTCGTGCTTACGATGGCGCGCATGCCCGAGCCGCTGATCCTGTCCATCCGCGGCCGTGCGCCCGCGCTGCACGACCAAAGCTGGGTGGCGCCCAACGCGAGCGTCATCGGTCAGGTGACACTCGCCGCGCGGGCCAGCGTCTGGTACTCCGCCACGCTGCGCGCGGAGGCCGAGCCCATCGAGATCGGGGCGGGCACCAATATCCAGGACGGGGTCACGATTCACGTCGACCCCGGATTTCCGGTCAGGATCGGCGCCAACGTCAGCGTCGGGCACAACGCCGTGCTGCACGGCTGTGAGGTCGAGGACGGCTGTCTCATCGGGATGGGAGCGGTGATCCTCAACGGCGCCAAGATCGGCGCGGGATCGTTGATCGCGGCAAGCGCCCTGGTTCCGCAGGGCTTTGTGGTGCCGCCGCGGTCACTGGTGGCCGGTGTGCCCGGCAAGATTCGCCGCGACCTCAGTGACGCCGAGGTGGCGCACAACCGGAACAACGCGCAGGTCTACCAGGCGCTGGTCGAGCTGCATCGCGAGGCAAGCAGCGCCTGACTGCACCGAGGTTCCGATTCGGCGTCATCGGGTACAGCCGTACCGTGAGCAAACAGCGAATCCTGGTTACCGGCGCGACCGGTTACGTCGGATCGCGGCTCGTCACAGCCCTGCTCGACGCGGGGCACGACGTCGTCGCGGCCACTCGAAACCCCGCCCGGCTGGCCGATTTCGGCTGGCACGACCGAGTAACTCCAGTGGCGCTGGACGCGCACAACAAGGAGTCGGTACGGCACGCCTTCGACGCCGCCGGGCCGATCGACGTCGTGTACTACCTGGTGCACGGCATCGGGCAGCCCGGTTTTCGCGAGACGGATAACCGGGCAGCGGAGACCGTGGCGAATGCGGCAAAAAGCGCAGACGTGCGCAGGATCGTCTACCTCGGCGGGTTCGTACCCGACGAGGAGAACCTGTCCGAGCATCTGACCAGCCGTGCCGAGGTCGCGCAGGCGCTGACCGTCGACGGCGGCCCGGATGTGGTCTGGCTGGGTGCGGCGATGATCATCGGGTCGGGTTCGACGTCGTTTGAGATGTTGCGCTACGTCGGCGACCGCTTTCTGCTGCTTCCGATGCCCGGCTGGTCGGTCAATCCGATCGACCCCATCTCGATCAGCGACGTCCTCTACTACCTGGTCGCCGCCTCGGACGAGCGGGTGCCCGCGGGTGCGTACGACATCGCCGGACCGGAGACATCGTCGTACGCGGACCTGCTGCGGGCCTACGCGCGCATCGCGGGCAAGTGGCGCGCCGAACTGCCCGTCAACGGTGTGGACACCGGACTGGTGTCGTTTGTGACCTCGGCGGTGCTCCCGGTTCCCGGCGGGCTGGCGTCAGATCTGGTTGAGTCGCTCGACCATCCAATGATGGCCTCCGGGAACGGCCTTCGTGACCTGGTCCCCGATCCGCCCGATGGACTGGTCGGGATCGACGAGGCGATCGCGAGGGCGCTCGAGAGCCGCAAACCACAACCCGTCGACGCGCTCGTCGATCCGCACCATCTGGCCGACACCGACCCGGTGTGGGCGGGCGGCGACACGTTGCGCATTCGGCAATTGGCCCGCTACATCACCCCGGCGTTCGCGCGGCCGGCTCTGGGCCTGCTCGGCGTAGTGCCGGGGCCCGTTGCGGGCGCGGTGCGCACCGGACTCGACACGGCCATCGGCCTGGTTCCGAGGATGAAGTCGGCGTGACCCAGCCCTCCCCGACCCGATGGCTGACCGAGGCCAAGGACGTCGTCGGCGCATGCCCTGTCCCACATCACGAACCACCGGCGCTGATCCGGCGCAGGCGCATCATCGTCGCGATCGTGTTGGTGATCGGCGCTGGGCTGCTTGGGTATTCGCTGACCCGGCCGCCGGGGGACGCCTCGTTCTTCTGGTTGACGCTGGCTCTGGCCGCGGTGTGGGCCGTCGGCGCGCTGGCGTCCGGGCCCCTGCACCTGGGCTGTATTCGGTTCCGCGGGCGCAACCAGCGCCCGTTCCTCACCGGGACGGCGGTGGGCCTGCTGCTCGGCGCCGCCTTCGTCGTCGGGGGATTGATTGCCCGCGAGATTCCCGGTGTACGCGAATACATCACGCGCGTACTGGAATTCGCTAACTATGGGCCGCTGCTACTGGTCACGTTCATCACAGTCGTCAACGGCGCGGCCGAGGAGATGTTCTTCCGCGGGGCTCTCTACACCGCGCTGGGCCGGTTTCATCCGGTGCTGGTTTCGACGGTGCTGTATGTCATCGCCACGGGCGTTGCCACGGGCAACCCGATGCTGGGTTTCGCGGCGATCATCCTCGGCACGGTGTGCGCGCTCGAGCGCCGGGTGACCGGGGGAGTGCTCGCACCGATGCTGACCCACTTCTTCTGGGGTCTGGTCATGGTGCTCGCACTGCCCCCGATGTTCGGCGTCTAACGCAACGGATGCGCCAGCTCGTCGTGCCGCATCTTCGCCGCATACATCGCGATTGCCGCCAGTAATACCGGTGCGATGCCGGCCACCAGGAAGATCGTCTGCATCGAAACGACTTTCGACAGCGGACCGACGATCGCGAACGACACCGGCATGAACGCGAGCGAGACAAAGAAGTCCAGGCTCGACACCCGGCCCAGCATCTCGGTGGGTACCCGCCGTTGCAGCAGCGTGCCCCAGATGACCATGCCGGCACCGTCGGTGACACCGACGACGAAGGTCGCGACGGCCATCAATGCGAACGACGACGTGAAGCCGATGACCACCAATGGGATGGAACCGAGCCCCCACATGGCCATCATCACCGTCAGGTAGCGACGCGGCAGCCGTCCCGATGACACCGCAAGTGCGCCAAGGGCGCTGCCCATTCCGAAGAACGCCAGGATGAAGCCGTACATCCGGGCGCCGTCGTCGAACCGGTCGTTGGCGATGAACGGCAGCAGCACCTCGATGGGTCCCAGCACCACGAGCACGAACATGCTCGCGAACAGCAGCGTCCACAACAGCCACGGCGTGCGAAGCATGAACACACAGCCGTCCCGCAGATCGCGCAACACCCGCGCTCGTTCGACTTCAGTCTCGTGGACAGGCGCTTTCGCCGTCGGCCTCGTCGCGATCAGCAGCACGAGGCCGACCGCGAAGAGCACCGCCACCACGACCGAACCCACGGCGGGGAACGTCGCACCCACCAAGATGCCGGCGACCGCGGGCCCAACGGCGCGCTGAAACACCGGGCGCACGACACCTTCGACGCCATTGGCGGCCAACAACTGTTCGGCGGGCAGAATCCTCGGCAGGATGGCGCTGTAAGCCGGGAAGAAGAACGCCGCAGCAGTCCCCATTGCCGTCGCGGCCAGCGCCAGATGCCAAACCTGCAGGGCGCCAATCAGTCCCAACGCCGCGATCGCCGATGCGGCGATGACGTTCACGCTCTCGACGCCGATGATGATCGATCGCTGGTTGATGCGGTCCGCAGCGATCCCGCCGACCAGGACGAAGGCGACAAAGGCCGCGCCGAAGCACGCCATCACGATCGACAACGAAACAGGGTTGTTGTCCAGCTCGATGACCTGCAGTGCAAGCACGACCGCGAACATGCCGTCGGCGAAGATCGACAGCGATACCGCCACGATCAGCAGGCGGTACTCACGGGTCTGAAACGGTGCGAGCACGCGCCAACCGCCGGCGTTGCGCACCGGCTGCTGGATCTCGTATTGCGTACTCACCTACCGATGGTCCCTGATGAGCGGCGGCCGAGTCCAACGATTTTGGCCGCGCGCAACCACCGGCGACACCTAACTGTCGGTGAAATTCGCCTTCCGGCGCTCCTGGAAAGCGCGAGCGCCTTCGCGGAAGTCATGCGAGGCGAGCAGCACCAGCTGACCCTCCGTCTCGCGGCCGATCGCGGCATCGAGCTCGGTCAGCGTCGCGGCGTTGATGGCGTGTTTGGTCTTGCGCAGCGAGACGGCGGGGCCGTTCAGCAATGCGGAAATCACCTTGTCCGCTTCGGCGTCGAGTTCCTCGGCGGGATGCACGGCAGTGACGAGACCCCACTCAAGAGCGTCGTCAGCACTGATCCGTTCGCCCATCAACGCCATCCGCATGGCGCGGATACGACCGACCGCCGCGGCGATCAACGCCGATGCTCCGCCGTCGGGCATCAGACCGATCTTGGTGAAGGCCAGCATGAAAAACGCCTTCTCCGAGGCCACTACGACGTCGGATGCCAACGCCAACGAGGCACCGACACCGGCGCACGGCCCCTGCACGACTGCAACCACCGGCTGTGGCAGGTTCACGATCGACCGCACGGCGTCGTTGGCCGCGTTGAGAACCGACTCGGGGCCGTCGACCGACTTCTGTGCCTGGTCATCGTCGCTGATGCCCGCGCCCGATGAGAAGCCCCGACCTGCGCCGCCGAGTCGTACGATCTTGACCCGCGAGTCGGTAGCGGCCTGTTCTAACGTCGAGGTGATGGTCCGAAACATCGCAGCGGTCAGCGAGTTGAGGCTGTCCGGCCTGTTCATCGTGACGTGCAGAACGCCGTCGACCAACTCGACGAGCAGGTCGTCGATACCGCTGTAGGTCTGCTGCCCAGAGTCGACGGTGGTCATGGCTGCACCCTAGGACCGAACCACTTGGTTATACAAGTAAGCTATCTCGGCGTCGACAGGGTTGTTTCAAGTTGGTCGGATGATAGGGCGGTCAGCAGGCATGGCGGGACCACTTCACGGATTGCGCGTTATCGAGCTGGCCAGCATCGGCCCAGGCCCCCACGCTGCGATGATCCTCGGCGATCTTGGCGCCGACGTCGTGCGCGTCGAGCGCCCCGGCAAACTGGGCGGCATCCCCACCACAAAACGCGAAGCTGCCTTGCGCAACCGACGCTCGGTGACCGCGGACCTCAAGTCCGATGAGGGCCGTGAACTCGTCCTTAAGCTGGTCGCCAAGGCCGACATCCTGATCGAGGGGTTGCGGCCCGGTGTCACCGAGCGACTCGGCCTCGGACCCTTAGACTGCGCGAAGGTGAACGAGCGGCTCGTCTACGGCCGCATGACGGGATGGGGTCAGACCGGGCCGAGGCGCCTGCAGGCCGGCCACGACATCAACTACATATCTCTCAACGGCGTGCTGCACTCCATCGGCCGCGCCGGTGAACGGCCGGTCCCGCCGCTGAACCTGACCGGCGACTTCGGCGGCGGCTCGATGTTCCTGCTCGTCGGCATCCTCTCCGCGCTGTGGGAGCGCCAGACCTCGGGCAAGGGCCAGGTGGTCGATGCCGCGATGATCGACGGGTCCAGCGTTCTGGCGCAGATGATCTGGGGCTTCCGGCAGGACGGCCTGTGGTCCGACGAACGTGGCGTCAACATGCTCGACGGCGGCGCCCCTTACTACGACACCTACACCTGCTCCGACGGCAGGCACATCGCGATCGGCGCGATCGAGCCGCAGTTCTACGCCGAGATGATCAAGGGGCTGGGCCTGGACGGTGCCGATCTGCCGGACCAGAACGACATGGGTCGCTGGCCCGAGCTGCGCGCCGCGATCACCGAGGCCGTCGCGGCCAAGGATCGTGACCACTGGGCGAAGGTCTTCGCGGACACCGACGCCTGCGTGACGCCGGTGCTGTCCTTCGGCGAGGTGGAGTCCGAACGACACGTCAGCGAGCGCGACACCTTTTACCGGGATGGCGACTACCTGCAGCCGATGCCCGCGCCGCGCTTCTCGCGCAGCGTGCCACCGACACCGACGCCGCCAGGACAGGCAGGCGCCGACACCGAAGCCGTACTCCGAGACTGGGTTTAGACCCCGGGTCTTTCAAGAAGAGAGGAACACGTTTAGTGGAGATCAAAGACGCGGTAGCCGTCGTCACCGGAGGTGCATCCGGGCTGGGCCTTGCCACCACGAAGCGGCTGCTCGACAGGGGAGCGTCCGTCGTGGTGATCGACCTGCGGGGTGAAGAGGCCGTCGCTGCGCTCGGTGATCGTGCCAAGTTCGTCGAGACCAATGTCACCGACGAGGCCGCGGTCGGCAAGGCGCTCGACGTCGCCGAGTCGATGGGTCCCCTTCGCATCAACGTCAACTGCGCCGGCATCGGTAATGCCGCCAAGACGCTGAGCAAGGATGGGCCCTTCCCGCTGGACGCCTTCAAGAAGGTCGTCGAGGTCAACCTGATCGGCACGTTCAACGTGCTGCGCCTGTCCGCGCAGCGCATCGCCCAGCAAGAGCCCCTCGGCGAGGAGCGCGGCGTCATCATCAACACCGCTTCGGTCGCGGCGTTCGAGGGCCAGATCGGCCAGGCCGCGTACTCGGCATCCAAGGGCGGCGTCGTCGGCATGACCCTGCCGATCGCCCGTGATCTCTCCCGCGAGTTCATCCGGGTCGTCACCATCGCACCCGGCCTGTTCAAGACCCCGCTGCTGGGCTCACTGCCCGAGGAGGCGCAGGCGTCGCTGGGTAAGCAGGTGCCGCATCCGGCCCGTCTCGGTGACCCCGACGAGTACGGCGCGCTGGCCGTACACATCGTCGAGAACCCGATGCTGAATGGGGAGGTAATCAGGTTGGACGGCGCGATAAGAATGGCTCCGCGATGAGCGCTCGCGCGAAGAGGAAAGAGCACCGATGAGCGCTCGCGCGAAGAGGAAAGAGCACCGATGAGCGCTCGCGCGAAGAGGAAAGAGCACCGATGAGCGCTCGCGCGAAGAGGAAAGAGCACCGATGAGCGCTTGCGCGAAGAGAAAAGAGCACCGATGAGCGCTTGCGCGAAGAGGAGACAACACCGATGACGATCAACACGAAGTTCACCGAGACGTTCGGGGTCGAGCACCCCGTCGTGCAGGGCGGTATGCAGTGGGTCGGTCGCGCGGAACTCGTTGCGGGCGTGGCGAATGCCGGTGCGCTGGGGTTCATCACGGCGCTGACGCAGCCGACGCCTGCGGACCTGGCGAACGAGATCGCCAAGTGCCGGGATCTGACGGACCAGCCGTTCGGTGTGAACCTGACGATCCTGCCGACCATCAACCCACCGCCGTACGACGAGTACCGCCAGGTGATCGTCGACTCCGGCATCAAGATCGTCGAGACGGCGGGCTCCAACCCGACCCCGCACCTGCCGATGTTTCACGACAACGGGATCAAGGTGCTGCACAAGTGCACCTCGGTGCGGCATGCGGTCAAGGCGCAGAGCCTGGGCGTGGACGGCATCAGCATCGACGGTTTCGAGTGCGCCGGCCATCCCGGTGAGGACGACATCCCCGGCCTCGTGCTGATCCCCGCGGCGGCGGCCAAGATCGACATCCCGATGATCGCCTCGGGCGGATTCGCCGACGGCCGAGGTCTGGCGGCGGCGCTGGCGCTGGGGGCCGACGGCATCAACATGGGCTCACGGTTCATGTGCACGGTCGAGTCGGCGATCCACCAGAACGTCAAGGACGCGATCGTCGCTGGCAGCGAGCTCGACACCGAGATGATCTTCCGGCCGCTGCGCAACACCGCCCGCGTCGCGAGCAACGCGGTGTCACGCGAGGTCGTGGAGATTCTCAACCGCGGCGGTCAGTTCGAAGATGTGAAGGACCTGGTGGCCGGATCCCGAGGCGTCAAGGTCTATGAGGTCGGCGACCTGGACGCGGGCATCTGGTCGGTGGGAACCGCGATGGGGCTGATCAACGACATTCCGACGTGCGGCGAGCTGGTGGCCCGCATCGTCGAGGAAGCCGAGGAGATCATCACCGGCAGGCTCGCCGGCATGGTCGAGGCAGATCAAGAAGAGAACGTCGCGTAGGACGGGATTTTACGAAACAGGAAACAACGAACTGGGCCCCGCACTGGGGCAAACCGCCGCGGACGAACGCGCGCCCACTGGGCACGCGTTATATCAAACCGCGGTTGGCAGCGTGTGCTCGTCGTCGAGCTGCTCCGAGGTGTCGCCCTCTACCAGGAAATCACCGTGGTAGAGCGCCTCGAAGTCAACCTTGATGACATCAGCACTGGTGTCGTCGATCCACATGTACTGAACAGTAACCATCACCATTAAGAGTTCTTTGAGTCACGTTTCGGAAAATGGTGGCAATTCTTACCGCCGGGTAGGGTCCGTCACTACCCGGCAGTAGGGTCCGTGACTACTCGTGAGTAAGTATTGGCTGGTCGGGGCGCTGACGTGGGTCGGGTTGGTCCGTTCGGCAAAATCCACGTCAGAATCCCGGCCAGGGGCCGAATCGTTGAACGTGGGACCGTTCCGCAGCGTACTTAAGGAAGGGAAGCGTTGCAGCCCTAACTTATCGTTGATAAGTTACCGACGGTATTCACCGGCTTACGGGAGGACGCGACGTGCTTGAACGCATCGCAGGCCTGGCGATCAGGGCACCGCGGCGCATCGTGGCCATCGCGGCACTCGTCATGGTGGCCTGCGGAATCTTCGGCATCCCGGTCGCCAAGAGCCTGTCCGCCGGCGGCTTCCAGGACCCCACGTCGGAGTCGGCGCAGGCGACGCAGCTGCTGGTCGACAAGTTCGGCCAGGGCGACATGGAGCTGGTGATCAGCCTTACCGACGACAGCGCAGCCGCCGGCGCCCAGAGTCCCGCGGCCCGCGCGGTCGCCACCGACATCGTCACGCAGCTGCAGGAGTCACCGAGCGTCGGACAGGTGACCTCGGCGTGGACAGCGCCACAGTCAGCCGCGCCGGCGTTGGTCAGCAAGGACGGCAAGACCGGTCTGATCGTCGCCGGCATCACCGGCGGGGAAAGCGGCGCCCAGAAGCACGCCAAAGAACTCACCGACAGGCTTGTGCACGACCGCGACGGCGTGACAGTACGGGCGGGCGGTGTGGCGATGACCTACGTGCAGATCAACGCGCAGAGCGAAAAAGATCTGCTGATGATGGAAGCCATCGCGATCCCGCTGAGCTTCATCGTGTTGGTCTGGGTGTTCGGCGGCCTACTGGCCGCGGCGCTGCCCCTGGCTGTTGGTGGGTTCGCGATCCTCGGATCGATGGCCGTGCTCCGTGCAACCACGTATGTCACCGATGTGTCCATCTTCGCGATGAACCTCACCATCGCAATGGGTTTGGCGCTTGCCATCGACTACACGCTGCTCATCATCAGCAGGTACCGCGACGAGCTGGCCGACGGCGCGGACCGAGACCGGGCGCTGATCCGCACGATGACGACTGCCGGCCGGACGGTGCTGTTCTCGGCGCTGACCGTCGCGCTGTCGATGGTGGCGATGGTGCTGTTCCCGATGTACTTCCTCAAGTCGTTCGCCTATGCGGGGATCGCCGTGGTCACCTTCGCGGCCGTGGCCGCGATCGTGGTGGCGCCCGCGGCCATAGTCCTACTCGGAGACCGGCTCGACGCGCTGGACACCCGTCGACTGTTCCGCTACCTGCTCGGTCGGCCCGAACCCGTGCGCAAGCCGGTCGAGCAGATGTTCTGGTACCGCAGCACGAAATTCGTTATGCGCCGGTCGATTCCCGTCGCCGTGGTCATCATCACCTTGCTCCTCCTGCTCGGCGCACCCTTCCTGGGAATCAAGTGGGGCTTCCCGGACGATAGGGTACTGCCGCAATCCGCGTCGGCGCGCGAGGTCGGTGACGATCTGCGCAGCGCGTTCGCCGTCGACTCGTCGACCAACGTCACCGTCGTGATACCTGACGCGGCGGGGTTGGCCCCGACCGAACTGGATCGCTACGCGGCGGCGTTGTCACGGGTGGCTGACGTGTCGTCGGTATCCGCTCCCGGCGGGTCGTTCGTCGACGGTCAGCTGGCGGGCCCGCCCGCCGCGGCCACCGGGATGAAGGACGGCAGCGCCTTCTTCACCATCGGCAGCTCCGCGCCGCTGTTCACCGACGCCTCCGACACCCAGCTCGACGCGGTGCACGCCGTCACCTCGCCGAATGGAAAACCGGTACTTGTCACCGGGCTCGCGCAGATCAATCGCGATAGTGCGCAGGCGATCACGTCACGGCTACCGCTGGTGCTCGGCGTGATCGCGGCAATCACATTCGTGCTGCTGTTCCTGCTAACCGGCAGCGTGGTTCTTCCGCTGAAGGCGTTGGTGCTCAACGTGTTATCGCTGACCGCCGCGTTCGGCGCGCTGGTGTGGATCTTCCAGGACGGCCACCTGGGTGCGTTTGGCACCACCCCGACCGGAACTCTGGTCGCGAACCTGCCGGTGCTGTTGTTCTGCATCGCGTTCGGGTTGTCGATGGACTACGAGGTGTTCTTGGTTTCCCGGATCCGCGAATTCTGGTTGAAGTCTCCCAAGACCCGCGCGGACGGAACCCCGATTGCTCCTCGCGCGCGCAGTGACGAAAGCGTCGCACTCGGTCTGGCCAAGACCGGACGCGTCGTCACGGCGGCCGCGCTGTTGATGTCCATTTCGTTCGCCGCACTGATCGCCGCTCAGGTGGCCTTCATGAAGATGATGGGCGTCGGTATGACGCTGGCCATCATCGCCGATGCCACACTGGTTCGTATGGCGTTGGTCCCCGCGTTCATGCACATGCTCGGACGGTGGAATTGGTGGGCGCCCAAACCCCTGGTCAAGCTGCACGAGCGGATCGGCATCAGCGAGTCCCCTGACGATCCTGCGCTTGCCGAAAGACCGACGGTCGAGCCCGCCCGATGAAACGGCGGCGCGCGCCCCGCGGATCGGGTGAGCAACTCCGCGACGAGATTCTCGACGCGACGACCGATCTCGTGCTGGAAACCGGTCACGCCAAAGAGGTATCCATCCGATCGGTAGCGCAACGCGTCGGAGTGACACCACCCTCGATCTATTTGCACTTCACTCATAAGGACGCGCTGCTGGATGCGGTGTGCGCACGGTATTTCGAGAAGCTCGACGAGGAGATGCAGGCTGCCGCCGCCCATCAGCCCTCCGCCATCGATGCGCTGCGCGCACAGGGGCTGGCCTATGTGCGTTTCGCGGTGAAAACCCCTGAGCTGTACCGAATTGCCACGATGGGCGAGGGTCGGCCGGGCAGCGACGTGGATGTGATGCTGAACAATTCGGCGTTCATCCATATCCGCAACACGGTCGAGTTGTTGATGACTGAAGGCATCCTGCCGGAAAGCGATTCGACCAGCATCGCACTGGAACTGTGGACTGCTGCGCACGGCGTGGCGGCGATGTTGATCTCACGGCCCTATCTACCGTGGGGTGAGACCGAAGAGTTCGCCGACCGGGTGCTGAAAGCCGTCGTCGTCGGCGAGATCGTGTGTGGCGCGATCGGACCCGCGATGGCACCGCAGGACGCCATAGCCCAGTTGAAGGGAATGCTGGATGCAGGACACAGTCAATAATCCGTTCTTCGCCCGGTTGTGGACGGTGATGTCGGCGCACGAGACCGATGCCATTCGGCTGCTGCGGCGGGAGAACCTCGCCGGCCTGACCGGTCGCGTGCTTGAAGTCGGTGCGGGCACGGGGACGAACTTCGAGTTCTACCCCGACACGGTGACGGAGGTGGTGGCCGTCGAGCCCGAGCGTCGATTGGCGCAGCTTGCGCAGCAGGCCGCGGCTACGGCGCCGGTGCCCGTCACCGTCAGCACGGACACGGTGGAGCAGTACATGGCATCCGGCCGAGAGCCGTTCGACAGCGCGCCGTTCGACGCGGTGGTGTGCTCGCTCGTTCTGTGCTCGGTCTCCGATCCTGAAAGTGTTCTGCGGGAGCTGCATTCGTTGTTGCGCCCCGGAGGGGAGCTTCGTTACCTCGAGCACATTGCCAGCAGCGGGGCGCGCGCAGGCCTGCAGAAGTTCGCCGATGCCACGGTCTGGCCGCGGATGCTCGGCAACTGCCACACGCATCGGCACACCGAACAAGCCATCACCAACGCCGGGTTCGCGGTCTCGGGCGCGCGGCGTGAGTGGACGATGCCGAGGTGGGTGCCGCTGCCGGTGGCCGAGTTCGCGATCGGCCGCGCGGCCAAGCTGTGACTTGTGTGCGTCCGCGTGCGGTAGCCGCACCAAAACGCACACAAATCCCTAGCCGAGCGCGTGCTTGATCTCGGCGATCACTCGCTGCGGGTACTCGGTGAGGTCAAACCATGTGAAGCGGAGGACTTTCCACCCGAGCAATGCGATCGCATTCTGCCGATTTCGATCCTTCACGAAGACTTCCGCACCGCTGTGGAATGCCCAGCCGTCGACTTCGATAGCTACCATATGCGCGGGGAATGCGACGTCGACCTTGTACCCACCGACCGCATGGTTCGCCCGCCATCCCTTGATGCCCGCTTCCCGGAGGAGCCTCACCAGGAGACGCTCGGCCTCTGAGCGGGCGCCGTCGGATGCCGCCTGCAGGAGGCGCCGTGCGGCGGGTGATCCGTGGCGGCCCACATTGCGTAGATGCGCGCGCCAAAGCTCACGCAGCTCCACCTCGCGCTGCTGGGCGGAATCCATCAACACCGAACCACTGCGATGCCGGACGGCAGCCTCAATCACTGTCAGTGCAAACTCCGTGACTCTCAGTCCATTTCGCTCAACGACGTCACTTCGTGTCAAATCACGTCGCCGCATTCGGACGCCCGAACGGTGGGGATGGTGGCTAGTTCTCGGTACCGTCACTTCAACGACGCCTGGCGCGAACTTCGACAGGCCGTGCCACCACGCTGCTGACAGCCCACTAGCGGTTGCTTCGGGCCCGTAACCCCACACTGCGGCTCTTACGCGTGCCGCATCGGTGAACGGGCGGTCGTTCGCGAAGAACACGCCAGGGGAGCAGCGCCGCCACCTTCCGTCGCGGACTCGCCTGCCGGTACCGTCGCGGCTCAATCCAGCGAGCCGAGCCTGTGCGAGGGTGATAACACCGTCGTGCCTGCGCAAGTAATCATCGACGACCAACATCATGTGTTCGACGCGGTGGCCCGCGAACCGGTTCCCACTTCGGCGACTTGTGTGCGTCCGCGTGCGGTAGCCGCACCAAAACGCACACAAATCCCTAGCCGAGCAGCGCGGGCAACCTCTGCAGAAGGCCGGGCAACGCACCCGCCGCGGTCTCACGCAGCGACACCGTCGCGGCGGCGGACAGTGGCGTGGGCTCAGGGTTGACCTCGATGACCACCTTGCCGTTGGCCAGCGCCATCTCCGGCAGCCCCGCGGCGGGATAGACGATCGACGACGTGCCGACCACGATCACGAGGTCGGCTCCTGCGACGGCATCGATCGAGCGCTGCCATTCATCGTCGGGTAGTGCCTCCCCGAACCAGACGACGTTGGGCCGGATCAATCCGCCGCACACTTCGCACCGCGGGGGATCGACTGCCTCCACCGGTTTGGCCATGGCCGGTAGCTCGGCGGTGTACGCGGATTGGCAGCGATCACAACGGAATTCGAACAGGCTGCCATGTAGGTGATAGACGTTCGTGCTGCCAGCGCGCTCATGCAGATTGTCGACGTTCTGAGTGACTACGTGCACCTCGGCGAAATCCTGCCAGGCCGCCACGGCCCGGTGGCCGTCGTTGGGTCCAACCGAGCGCATCATGTAGTGACGCCACAGGTACCAGGCCCACACCCGCTCGGGGTTCGCCTGCCAGCCCTCTGAACTCGAAATATCGTAGGGGTCGACCTTGGCCCACAAACCGGTCTCAACGTCGCGGAACGTCGGCACACCGCTCTCCGCGGAGATGCCGGCGCCGCTGAGGACCGTAACTTGCACATGACCAAAGTAGCTGTTTGGGCGATACTGAGCACGTGACCAAGCTGGGGGATTGGGTTTGCATCGACCATGGCGCATCGGGCCCACTGTTTGACCAGCTCAGGACACAGATCATCGACGGCGTTCGCGACGGTCGGCTGCCACCGGGCACCCGGTTGCCCACCGTACGCGAACTGGCCGGCCAACTCGGTCTTGCGGTCAACACGGTGGCTCGCGCCTACCGTGAGCTGGAGACTGCAGGCGTTCTCGAAACCCGGGGCCGCTTCGGCACTTTCGTCGCCCGGGTCGACCCAGCCGATACCGCGATGGCCACCGCTGCGCACACCTATGTGTCGACGGCCAAGGCTCTTGGTATCGACAAGGCCGACGCACTGCGCTATGTGGAAACCGCGTTCGGCTAGCCGAACTCCAGCAGCGTGTTCACGGGGCGCACGGAATCGAACAGCCGAACACGCCCAAGCGTCGACACGACCGCGTTGAAAGCTTTGCCGCGTCCGGGCGGCATCGGCAAATCGTGCACCGCTCGAATGCCGGGCACCTCGTTAGCAAGGTTTGCCAGCTCCGAGGGCGTCCGGCTGAACGGCATCGGCGGCACCCGGTAGCGCAACGACGGCCGCAGCATCCCGCGGGTGATCACCTTGGCAAACCAGGCCGGCGGCAGGTCGAACATCATCCGTCCCCCGGCGAAGCGCTCCGCACACGCGGCGATCAATCCGAGGGCTTCGGCGGGTTGCAGGTACATCAGCAGGCCCTCGGCGGTGATGAACACCCCGTCGTCGGTGACCACCCGATCCATCCAACTGAAGTCGAGCGCCGACTGTGCACACAGCTCGATCCGCTCCGACTGCGGCAGCAGCTTGCGGCGCAACTCGATCATCGGCGGGAGATCGACGGTGAGCCAGTGGAATTCATGTCCCACCCCGGCGGTGTCGAGGCGATAGAAGCTGGTTTGCAGACCCTCCGCCAGCGCCACCACAGTGGCTTTCGGGTGGTCGGCGAGGTAGCGGCGTGCCTCGGTGTCGAAGGCCAGCGTGCGAATGGCCATGTCCTGACGTCGGCTCAGCCCGAACTTGGCCCATTCGAAATCGATGGAGTCCACGAGCCGGATCGCCATCGGGTCGTCGATGATCGAATCGGGCCTGCGCGCCTCGTTGGCGCGTACCTGCAACGTCAACAGCGCCGTCTCGGACACACCGGTCAACACGGCGCCGTCGGCCTTGGCGATCGGATCAGAACTCACACGGCCGAATGTACCTATCGCAGAACCTTCTCGATTGTCCGCAGGTTGCGGGTGGTCGTCGACGACTTGTAGCGCTTCTTGCCCATCGTCTTGCCGATCGTGGTGTCCAGGGTGCCCTTGTTGGGAACCTGCCAATAGATGACGCCCTCACCGCGCTCGATCTTCTCGTCGGGTCCCGCGTCCTCGCCGAGGCGCGCGAGTTCGTCGAGCACATCGGCATCGGTGACGAATGTGACGTACGAGTGGTACCCGTCCACCTCGCGTTCGAACGGAAAACGCTCGGAAATCGACCGCACGGTGTCGAGGTCGTAGGCCAGCACCCAGGCGTCGTAGCCGAAGGTGTCCCGCAACGCCTTTTCCGCCTTCTTCCGGACGGCGTCCACCCCGGCACGGCTGTCCAGCAACACGTTGCCGCTAGCCAAAATCGTTCTCACATTGGTGAATCCGGCGTCTTCGAACGCCTTGGCCACCTCGGCCATCTTGAGGTTCACGCCGCCGACGTTGACGCCGCGAAGAAAGCCCGCGTACCTGGTCATAGCGTGAGCCTAGAACTGCAGCAGGGTGTAGCTCGGGCGATTGCGCCGGTAGAAGCCGAGGCGATCCAGCGGCGGCCAGGCAATCACCTTCCATAGGAACCCGCGCCCCGCTGGCTGTGCCCTGTCATGGGCGGCGCGGACGCCGGGAATGCGACCGGCCAGCGCGACGGCGTCGTCGGGGGTCAGGAAGAACGGCATCGGCGGGGCGATGTAGCGGTCGGAGAGCTTGAGGCCCTTGAGGGTGCGCCGACTGAACCACGGCGGGATCGAGTCGAACATCATCTGCCCGCCGGGGAAGCGGGCCGCGCAGTCGCGGATCAGGCAGAGTGCATCGTCGGGTTCGAGATACATCAGCAGCCCCTCGGCGGTGATGAACACCCCGTGCGAGTCGTCGACGCGATCCATCCAGCTCAGGTCCAGCGCCGACTGGGCCAGCGGCACGATGCGGTCGTAGGTGGGCAACAGCCTTTCCCGCAGTGCCATGACGGGCGGGAGATCGACTGAATACCAGGTCAATTGGTCGGCAACGCCGGCGCGCTCCAGCCGCCAGAAGCTGGTCTGCAGCCCCTCGGCCAGCGCTACCACCGATGCCCTGGGGTGCGCCGTGAGATAGGCGCTCACGGCGGCGTCGAAGGCGACCGCCCGCAATCCGTGCGACTGGTTGGGTTTACCGAACTTGAGGTAGTCGTAGGAGATCGCGTCGAACAACGTGACCGCCCAGGGATCGCGGATCACCCCGTCGGACCGCTTGGCCTCGCTGGCGCGGTTGTGCAGAGTCCACAGCGTGGTGGCCGAGACGCCTTCGAGGATGTCGCCGTCAATCGCACTCATCGCCTTGATGGTAGAGACGTAGGCTGCAGTCATGGCACGTCACGTTCTCGACGACAAGTTGTTGGCGTTGATCGGCGGAAACTCGCTGGGCGTCCTGGCCACGATCAAGGGTGACGGCAGGCCGCAGCTGTCGAACGTGTCGTACTACTTCGACCCGCGCGCTCTGACCATTCAGGTATCGATCACCGAGCCGCGGGCCAAGACCCGCAACCTGCGACGCGACCCGCGCGCCTCGATACATGTCAGCTCGGACGACGGCTGGTCGTACGCGGTGGCCGAAGGCGACGCGACCCTCACCCCGCCGGCCGCCTCGCCGCAGGACGACACCGTCGAAGCGCTGATTGCGTTGTACCGCAATATCGCCGGTGAGCATCCCGACTGGGACGACTACCGGCGGGCGATGGTCGACGACAGGCGGGTTGTGATGACACTGCCGATCAGCCACGTCTACGGCATGCCGCCGGGCAAGCGATAAACCACGCGACGAGCGCGGCAGGCGCGCAGTAGGCTGCGGTCATGGCAGCGGAGGGCACGAGCGAAGCGACCCGGGATTCTGACGGGGCACCCGAAGACGACACCAAGCGCAAGTTCAAAGAGGCGCTGGAGCGGAAAAAGGCCAAGTCAGCGGGTGGTTCCGACCATAAGGACAGGGGCGCCAAGCAACCGCGGGCCCATGGTCCCCTCGAGAGTCGCCGCGAGTTCCGACGCAAGAGCGGCTAGCTCAGACTTCAGCGCCGGCGCGACGAGATTCGCGGGCCTCTTGCGCCCGGATGGCCACGTTCCGCCTAGCCCTATTCGCCGCGATCTGGCTCAGTGACTGACCGCCTTCTCGGCGCCGACGCCGGTCAGGCACCGCACCTCGAACTCCGCGTTGATCTCAGGGTCGCCACGGTCTGGCGAACTCAAAGTGCCGACGATGCCGAGGATGAACGCCAGCGGGATCGACACGATGCCGGGGTTGGCCAGCGGGAACCAGGCGAAGTCGACGTTCGGCAGCATCGCGGTCTTCGCGCCCGACACCGCGGGCGAGAAGATGATCAGCACGATCGTCGAAATGAGGCCGCCGTACATGCTCCACAACGCACCGCGGGTGTTGAACCGCGGCCAGTACAGCGAGTACAGGATCGTCGGCAGGTTGGCCGCGGCCGCTACCGCGAACGCGAGCGCCACCAGGAACGCGATGTTCTGCTCGGCGGCGAGGATGCCAAGGCCGATCGACAAGATGCCGATCACCACGACCGTGATGCGCGATACGCGAACCTGCTCGCTCTCGCTGACCTGATGGCTCTTCATCACGCTGGCGTAGATGTCGTGTGCGAACGACGTTGCGGCCGTGATGGTGAGGCCGGCGACCACCGCGAGGATCGTCGCGAAGGCGACGGCCGAGATGATGCCGAGCAAGACCACGCCACCGAGTTCGAAGGCGAGCAGCGGCGCTGCTGAATTCTGCCCGCCGGGGGCCTCGCGGATCGCATCGGGTCCGACGAGCGCCGCGGCACCGTAGCCCAGCGCGAGGGTGAACAGATAGAACGCGCCGATGAGCACGATCGCCCACACCACCGAGCGACGTGCCTCTTTGGCGGTCGGCACTGTGTAGAAGCGCATCAGCACGTGGGGCAGGCCCGCCGTGCCGAGCACCAGAGCCAGTGCCAGCGAGATGAAGTTGATTTGCGATGTCAGCGATGCGCCGTACTGGGCCCCTGGAGCCAAGACGTCGCGGCTTGCGACGGCCTCGTCCGTCGAGCCCGAGACCGCGGTCTGTGCCGCGCCGAGCATCTCGGAGAAGTTCAGGCCGAACTTGGCCAGCACCCACACCGTCATCATGGCCGCGCCGCCGATCAGCAGGACCGCCTTGATGATCTGTACCCAGGTCGTGCCCTTCATGCCGCCGATCAGCACGTAGGCGATCATCAGCAGACCGACGACGGCGATCACCAACGCTTGACCGATGTCGCTGGTGATGTTGAGCAGCAGAGCGACGAGGCCGCCCGCGCCCGCCATCTGCGCCAGCAGATAGAACAGGCATACCGCGAGCGTGGTCGTCGCCGCGGCCATCCGCACCGGGCGCTGCTTCAGCCGGAAGCTCAATACGTCGGCCATCGTGAATTTGCCCGCGTTGCGCAGCAACTCGGCGACCAATAGCAGTGCGACCAGCCATGCCACCAGGAAGCCGATCGAGTAGAGAAAGCCGTCATAGCCGTAGACGGCGATGGCGCCTGCGATTCCGAGGAAGCTGGCCGCGGACAGGTAGTCACCCGAGATCGCGATGCCGTTCTGCGGCCCGGTAAAAGACCTTCCCGCGGTGAAGAACTCGGCGGCAGTCGCATTCTTCTTGCTGGCCCGGATCACGATGAAGAGCGTGATCGCGACGAAGAGGCCGAAGATGCCGATGTTGGCGACAGCGAGCAGGGTTATCGTGTCGTGGTTCATGCTGTGGTTCCCTCGAGCTGGTCGCGGATCGCTTTGGCCCGCGGATCGAGTTCCCGGTTGGCGAACCGCACGTAGATGGCGGTGATGATGAAGGTCGACACGAACTGGCCGAGCCCGACGATTATGCCGACGTTGATGTTTCCCCACACCTTGGTGGCCATGAACTCATGGGCGAACGCACCGAGGACAACGTAGGCGGCATACCACAGAAGGAACAGCGCGCTCATGGGGAACACGAAGCGGCGCAAGCGGCTTCGCAACTCCTGAAATTCCGGGCTGGCCTCGACGGCCAGATACTCTTGACCGCTGACCGCGGTATCTGTTGTGGACATCTCGACTCCTGGGTCTCCTGAAGCTCAATGTGAACTGGCTCAACTGCAGAAACTAGATGAGATTCAGGTCACATACCCAGTGCAAACGTCCTTGACACGGCGAAACCCGCGGGTGGTGCGGTGAGCGGTCGATCGGTGACGACGAACGGTGGCGGGATTCGGCGGGCAGGAGCGAAGCGACCCGGGGATTGACCTACCCCCGGGGCACGCGCTCGACCCCCATGCCCAGGCGCTCGGGCACATGCATGCGGGCGAAGATCTGCGCGACGTCAGCAGGCGGGGCGGTGCGCCCGAAGCGGCTGACCAGGATCATGGTCGCGAATGCCAGCGGAACGGTGACCGCGGCGGGGTAGCCGATCATCACCGCGGGCCAGCCGCCCAGGACGTCGTCGTCGATCCCGCCTGCCACCGCCACTGTCACGGCGGTGCCCGACAGCACGCCCCCGACCACCAGTCCGCAGGCGGCGCCCCACGCGGTCAGCCCTCGCCACCAGATGCCGAGCACCAGCAGCGGACACAGCGTCGACGCGGCGACGGCGAACGCCAGTCCGACGCTGCGTGACAACTCCAGCTCGCCGGTCGTGGCCAGCGACAGGGGGATCGGGAGCAGCCCACCCACGATGGCGGCCACCCGGAAGTCGCGGACCCGGCCGCGCATAACGTCGGTGGCGATTGCGCCAGCGATGCTGACCAACAGTCCGGAAGACGTTGCCAGGAACGCCGCGATCGCACCGGCGGCGACGAGGGCGGCGAGCAATTGTCCCGGCGCCCCACCGATAGCGCTCGACGGCGCGAGAAGGACCGCGGCGTCGGCGTTCCCGGTGATCAAGACCCGCGGCACGTAGAGGCGCGAGAACACCCCGAGCAGTGTCGGGAAAAGATAGAAGAGGGACACCAGGGCGATGACCGCCAGCGCCGTGCGCCTTGCCGCGCGGCCGTCGGGGTTGGTGTAGAACCGCACGAGCACATGCGGTAGGCCCATCGTGCCCAGGAACGTTGCGACGATGATCGAGAGCACCTGGTAGAGCGGATGATCACCGCCGAGTCCGCCGCCGGACGCGATCCACTCGGTGCCGCTCGACGGGGTGCCCGCCACCACGGGTGTCGCCGCGCCGGCCGCAAGGATCAGCGTCGTGCCCGCGTCGAGAGTGTGATCGCCTGGCGCCGGGATCGGCTGGGCATCAACGGGCGTGCCGTCGAGTACACCCGTCACCGTGATGCCCGCCGGGTCGGCAACGCGCACCACCACATCGGTTTCGATTGCGACCGTGGTGGCCGCGGTGACCGTCGGGGGCAGTGGGCCGCCGAGGTCGCCGCGGTCGGCGATGAACAGACCGAGGAGCGCCAGCGCGGGAATCGCGATCGCGGTCAGCTTCAACCAGTACTGGAAGGCCTGGACGAATGTGATCGACCGCATGCCGCCCGCCACCACGTTCGAGATGACGATGACACCGACCACCAGCGGGCCCACCCAAACCGGCAGACCCAGAAGGGCTTTCAATGCGAGCCCGGCGCCCTGATACTGCGGCACCAGGTAGTAGATGCACACCACCACGACGACGAGCATGGCGACCTTGCGCAGCCGCGCCGAACCCAGCCGGAACTCGGCGAAGTCCGGAACGGTGTAGGCCCCCGAGCGGCGCAGCGGCGCAGCGACGAACAGCAGCAGTCCGAGGTAGCCGGCGGTGAAGCCGACCGGATACCACAGCGCGTCGGCGCCGTACTTGGCGATCAGCCCGGCGACACCGAGGAACGATGCGGCCGAGAGGTATTCACCGGAGATCGCGGCGGCGTTCCACTGCGGACCGACGGTTCGTGAGGCGACGAGGAAGTCGGAGGTGGTGCGGGAAAACCGGACTCCGTACACACCGATCGCGACGGTAGCGACCACCGCCAGGAGTAGCGCGGCCGCAGTCAGCGGTGACCCGGTCATGGTTCGCTGTCGACGACGCCGACGAAGTCGCGCTCGGCCTGCTCGGCCAATCGGACGTAGAGCCGTCCGACACCGTAGAAGAACGGGTACACCAGCACGGCGAGGACAAGCCAGTTCAGCCGGATGCCGGCAACAGTGATGGCCGCGAGGTCAGGAAACACCGCATTGAGCAATGGAATCGCCACCACCGCACACACCACCACGGCGGCCAGGCGCAGCGCCAGACCCAGCTGGGCGCGCACCAGGCCGCGCACCAAGGCGTCGCCGACCAGGGTCTGTTCCTGAACCTCGACGCGGGTCCGGACCATGCGGGCGCCGCGCCGCTGCGACAGGACGACGCGTTGGCGTTGGGGTCTCTCGTTGCTAGTCATCGGGTTTCAGGTTTCGCATCGGGTCGCGGACTACCCGGTCGCGCAGTTCACGGGCCTGGCGTCGGCTCACGGGCAGTTCGACCGGGGGCGAAGCGCCGTTGGCGCGCAGGCGCACCAGCACCCCCGAATCGCTGGTGCGCAACCCCGTGACCAATCGCAGCGCCACCAGATACGAACGATGTACCCGGTGAAACCCCCTTTCCCGCCAACGGCTTTCGAGGGTACTCAACGGGATGCGCACCAAATGCGATCCAGACGAGGAGTGCAGCCGGGCGTAGTCGCCCTCGGCCTCCACCCAGCCGATGGTGTCGCGCGGCACCAGGTGGGTGACGCCCCCGAGTTCGGCGGGGATCACGTCGTCGTCGCCTTGGTCGGGTTCTATCGTCGTCGCCGCCAGCACCCGTCGGACCGCCTCGTCCAGGCGGTCTTGGCGAATCGGTTTGAGCAGGTAGTCCAGCGCGCCGACGTCGAATGCGGCCACGGCTTTGTCGTCGTGGGCCGTCACGAACACGACGGCGGGCGGGTTCGAGAAGTTGGCGAGTACACCGGCCAGTTCGATGCCGGACAGCCCGGGCATGTTGATGTCGAGGAAGATCGCGTCGATTGGCCTGGCATTCAGTTCGCGCAGTGCCGACGTGGCATCGCCGGCGCGCAGTACCTTGCCGATGTCGTTGTGCTGGGAGAGGAGGTACGCCAGCTCGTCCAGCGCGGGCGCCTCGTCGTCGACCGCAAGCACCGTCAACGCCTTGCTCATGCCCGCACGCCCGCGCGGAATTTAGGTACTCGCATCACGACCTTTGTGCCTGCACCGATCGCTGTTTCGACTACCAGACCGTAGTCGTTGCCGAAGGCCGCGCGCAGCCGGTGATCGACATTGGTCAGCCCGACGTGCGCGGAGTCGTTCTTGTCATCGGCTAGGGCGTCACCGTGTCCGGTACGCAACGTGTCGGGATCCATTCCGACGCCGTCGTCCTCGACCGTGATGACGCAGTCCGAACCCTCGTCGCGGGCGATGATCTCGATCTCGCCACCGCCCTGTCCCGAGAAGCCATGGCGGACGGCATTTTCGACCAAGGGCTGCAGCGCCAGGAACGGCACGACGACGTTGAGCACCTCCGGCGCGACCTGGAGCCTGACCTTCAGCGCGTCACCGAATCGCGCGCGCTCGAGCGTGAGATACCGGTCGATATTGCGAAGTTCGTCGGCCAGTGTCGTGTACTGCCCGGCGGCGCGGAACGAGTAGCGGGTGAAGTCCGCGAATTCGAGAATGAGCTCGCGGGCGCGGTCGGGGTCGGTGCGCACGAACGACGCGATCGTGTTGAGCGCGTTGTAGATGAAGTGCGGGCTGATTTGTGCCCGCAGCGCGAGCACTTCGGCGCGGTCGAGACGGGCGCGCGACGCGTCGAGTTCAGCGAGCTCGATCTGGCTCGTCGCATACCGCGCGACTTCACCGACGGCGCCGAGTAGGCCGGGCGCAGGGGAGCGGGTCGTCACGACGACCAGGACGCCCAGCGCGTCGCCGCCCTCGGCGAGCAGGGGTTGCGCGACGACCGTCGAGGTGCGGGCGTGGGTCAGCACCCGTCGTCCTCCCGAGATCGACTCGCGGGCCGCACGCTCGCACGCGTCGTACACATCGGGCGTCCACAGCGCATCGTCGGATGGATCTTGCGCCAGGAGCCGGCCGTCGGCGGCGAAGACGGCCACGCCCTCGGTGCCGGTGAGCCCGCGCAGAAACGGGGCGGCGGTGTCAGCGGAGTCGGTGTCGAGGCCCTGGCGCAGGGCACGGGCGGCCAGCGAGGCGGTGTGCAACGCGGTGTGGACAGCCCGTTCGGTGGGGGTGGCGACGACCCGGCGGGTGCGCACCGTGATGACCGCGGCGGCCACTGCGGCCATGAGCAGCACCGCCGCCAGAATTATCGCGAGCTCGCCGGACATCTCACCTCATCAGATCGAGCTCAATTTAAACTGGCGAGGTGGCGAAACTGCAGCTAGTTCAAGATCCCGCGGCCGACGAGCTGCTGGAGTCGAATCCATTCGCGTTGCTGGTGGGCATGCTGCTCGATCAGCAGTACCCGATGGAGGCGGCTTTCGCGGGGCCGAAAAAGATCGCTGACCGCATCGGCGGGGTCGACGCCCGCGAGATCGCCGACTACGACCCGGAGAAGTTCGTGGCGCTGTGTTCGAAAACCCCTGCAATACACCGCTTCCCGGGTTCGATGGCCAAGCGGGTGCAGGCGCTGGCGCAGCTCATCGTCGACGACTACGGCGGTGACGCGTCGGCGCTGTGGACGTCGGGGGACCCGGACGGGGCCGAGGTGCTACGCCGGATCAAGGCGTTGCCGGGGTTCGGCGAGCAGAAGGCGAAGATCTTCCTGGCGCTGCTGGGCAAGCAGTACGGCGTGACGCCGGACGGGTGGCGCAAGGCCGCAGGCGATTACGGCAAAGCGGGGTCGTTCCTTTCGGTCGCCGACGTCGTCGATCCCGGCTCGCTGGAGAAGGTCCGCTCGTACAAGAAGCAGGCCAAGGCGGCGGCGAAGGCCGCGAAGGGCTAATGCTGGCGGTCGGGCTGCAGATCGAGTTCAGCCAGGCTGCGCAGGATGCCGGCGACGACGCGGCCGGTCGACGTGCCGGTGTCCAAACCCTCCCGCAACGCCCGCAGGCGTAGTCCACGGTCGGTGAGGTCGGCGATGGTTCGGGTCACCTCGGTGGTCGTGCGGCCGAGACGGTCGAGCGCGACGACGATGACCGTGTCGCCGGACTTGGCGTAGCTCAGCAGCGCGTACAGACCGCCCCGGGCCCGGTCGGCGGATTCGGACAACCTGTCGGTGAACACCCGCCTCGGGTCGACGCCCTCGGCGGCCAGCGCGGCGAGCTGACCTTCGAGGTTCTGCCCGACGGCGCTCGCGGTGGCGTAACCCAACATGCAGGTCATGTATACAAAGGTCCCACGACTGCCACCTGTGCGGAAGAGGCGCGGCGCCTTCGAGTCTGGCTAACTGCCGAACCGTTATCGAACGTCCACCTGAAACGGCTCACCGTCGAATCGTTCGCGGGTGGCGATCTCGGAAACCGGTTTACGGGTGAGCTTGCGGATCTGCTTCACCGGCTTGCCGATCGGCAGCAGCGCGGCGATCGCATAATCCTCGGGGATCCCGAGCAGTTCCTGGACGCGGGGTTCCTCGGCCACCGTCACTGTTGCCAGAACGCCACCGAAGCCTTCGTTACGCGCGGCCAGCAAAATGTTCCACACGAATGGATACACCGAAGCGCCTGCGATGAGACCGATTCTGTCGAGGTCCTGGTCGAACGCGGCGCACACATTGAGGTCCACGCAGACGACGAGCACAGCGCCGCAGTAGACGAAAGGTGTGTACGGGCCCGCCTCGGTGGCAGCGACTTCCTCCGGCGTGACTTTCATGGGCTTCGTCGGATTCCACGGGAATTCGCCGTTCTTGACCTGCGCCGTATAGCGGCGCGCACCTGTCACGCTGAGGTCGGCCAATGCCCGACGGGTATCCCCGTCGCGGATCACGATGACATGGGTGCCCTGGCGGTTGCCTCCGGTGGGCGCGAAGCGGGCGTTGTCGAGGATCCGGTCGAGCACCTCATCGGGCAGGGGGTCGTCGGTGAATCGCCGGACCGCACCGGTAGTTCGCATGACGTCGGAAAGCTCCATGCCCAACATCATGGGCTGTGGGAAGCTGAACACATGAAGACACACCTCAATTGCCCGTGTGGCGAGGCGATCACCGGTGAGACCGAAGACGATCTCGTCGAGAAGGCCCAGGCTCATCTGTCAGAGGTGCACCCCGGCCGCGACTACGACCGGGACGCCATCCTCTTCATGGCCTACTGAGGCAGGTCGTTACGGAACGACCGTCGAGCCGATGGTCGGCATGAACTGACACTGCATCTCGGTCGTGCTGACCTGGCCGAAGATGGTGGAGATGATGCTGCCCGAGCCGGTGTCGGCGATCGCGGTCAGTGTGGTCGGCCCCTGCGGATTGATATCTGACTGCGGCACCAACGTGGCCCCGCCCGACTTGCCGGTGGTCAGGTTCACCCAGGTGACGTTGAGCGGCAGCTTTTGCTCCGCGGCGGGTCCCGGGGTGCCGATCGCGGTGAACACGTAGGCCGTCTGCCCGGGTCCCGGTCCCGGCGTGGGGATCTTCGCGGGGCCCGCCACCGAGATCGCTGTGGCGAGCACGTTTCCGCCGTCCTTCAGGCATCCGTTGCTGATCGACGGATAGAGGAAGTCCTGTGTCGTCGGAGCATCCGCTCCGAATTCGGGACCGCCGGGCGTGGCGGCGGGTGCGGCCGCAGCGGGCGCCGGCGCGGGAACGGGAACCGCGACCTCCGGTGCAGCCGCCGCAGGTGCGGCGGCAGGGGCGGGTACGGCTGCTGGGGCAGGCGCCGCCTCCGGCACGGGACCGACGGCGTGGGCCGGGTTGACCCCCGCGGGCAGGTGCGCCACGGTGCCAGGCACTGCGCCCGGAGCCGGGGTGTGGGCGACGAACTGGTTGACGGCCGCCGCGACATTTCGGGAGTCGGCCGGGGCGGCGGCGTCGCCGGCGAACACCGCGGCGGCTGCCATCAACGTGGATGCGGCGCTGGTCGGATCAGCAGCAGCCGCCTGAATGACGGGCCCGAGACTCTGCACGGCAGGCAGGCCCGGGGCTTGGAGAGCGTCGATCGGCAGCGGTGCGGGCGGCGCCGGCTCAGCGCCGGCGACACCGGTCACGCCGCCGAACAGCAGCGTGACCGATGAGCCGATCGCAACGGCAGCGGTGGCGAACATCGTCCTGGTTGACATGACTCCCCCAGAGAGTGGTTGTAGTGGTCTTCTCGGCCGATGTCACCGCTGCGATCAGGGCAGTGCCGACAGCGGCAGCATCAGCGGCGCTGCGGGAAGTGCCGCCGCGGGCGCGGCGGCCGCGGGAAGTGCCGCTGCAGGTGCGGCGACCGCAGGTGCGGCGGCAGCGACAGGTGCGGTGGCCGTCGAAGCCGAAGGCAGAAGGCCGGTCAACGGCGTTCCGGCGGGCATCAACGACGCGAGGCTGCTCAGCGGCGACGCGGCCTGCGTCAGCAGGTCGGCCGGGTTGGTCGCGGGCGCAGCGGCTGCGCTCGCGACTGGAGCGGCACCGGGCAGTCCCGCCGGAGTCTGCGGAAGGGTGATCGACGCGGTCGCGGCCGGTGGCGGTGTGGCAGGTGTCGCGGCCGGGGTGGCGGCGGTGTTCAGCAGGGAAGTGAAGCCCTGCATGAGCTGCGTGGCCGCCGCCGGATTGGATGCGAGCTGCTGGATGAACGGCAGCCCCGGAACACCGGGGGTGGGGACAGGCGCCGCGGGCTGGGCGGCAGCGGTGCCACTCAGCGTCACCGCAGCGGTGACGGCTCCCGCGGCCGCAATCATCGTGGTCGCGAACAGTTTTCCGGTGATGTGCATGGTTCTCCCAATTCAGGTTTGTCGGCGTGCCTTTGCCCGAAGCTACGGAGTTACTGGTGTGACTCAAGTGACACGTGTGGCATTTATTCAACCGTTACGGATGCGAAGGCAAACGGTGACCGTCGATAGAGTCGACGGATAAACACGCCGTCCGCTGCCCCGACCGCCGCGCGAATGCCTGCCCGACTGGCCGCCGCGGCGCCGATTCTGTTGGTGATCAGCATCGTCGCGCGGCTGGCGTGGACCTACCTGGTGCCCAACGGGGCCAACTTCGTCGACCTCCACGTGTACGTCGGCGGGGCGGGCATGCTCGACCAGCCGGGCTCGCTCTATGACTACGTCTACGCCGATCAGACGCCGGACTTCCCGCTGCCGTTCACGTATCCACCGTTCGCGGCGATCGTGTTCAATCCACTGCACCTGCTGCCGTTCGGACTCGTCGCGTTCGCATGGCAACTCGGCCTTTTCGCGGCGCTGTATGGAGTCGTTCGGATCAGTCAGCGGCTGTTGGGCTCCGGAGACCGTCGAACGGCGATGCTGTGGACGGCCATCGGCATCTGGATCGAACCCCTGCGCAGCACCTTCGACTACGGGCAGATCAACGTGCTGCTGGTGCTCGCGGTGCTGTATGCGGTGTACAGCACGCGGTGGTGGATTTCGGGATTACTCGTGGGCCTGGCGGCGGGGGTGAAGCTGACGCCCGCGGCGTCGGGACTGTACTTCCTCGGGGCCCGTCGGTGGGCGGCTGTCGCGTTCTCGGCGGTCGTGTTCTTCGCCACGGTGGGCGTTTCGTGGTTGATCATCGGCGACGAAACTCGTTACTACTTCACCGAATTGCTGGGCGACGCCTCCCGGGTGGGGCCGATTGGAACGTCGTTCAACCAATCCTGGCGCGGCGGGATCTCCCGAATCCTCGGGCACGATGCGGGATACGGGCCGCTGGTGCTGGCCGGTATCGCAGTGACGGCGGTGCTCGCCGTGCTGGCGTGGCGGGCGATCGGCGGGGCTTCGGACCGGCTCGGCGCGATCGTCGTCGTGCAGTTGTTCGGTCTGCTGTTGTCGCCGATCTCGTGGACGCACCACTGGGTGTGGCTGATCCCGCTGATGATCTGGCTGCTGCACGGTCCACTGCGGGAGCGACTCGGCGCCCGCGTGCTGGGCTGGGGGTGGCTGGCGTTGACCCTGATCGGAGTGCCGTGGCTGCTGAGCTTCGCGCAACCGACGATCTGGGTCATCTCCCGGCCGTGGTATCTGGCCTGGGCAGGGTTGATCTACATCGTTGCGACGCTGGCGACGTTGGCGTGGATCGCCGCTACTGGCCGACGATCGCGTTGATCTCTTTCGCCATCTCGACGTCCTTGTCGGTGATTCCACCCTCGGAGTGCGTCACCAACGCGAAAGTTACTGTCCGCCAACGGATATCGATATCCGGATGGTGGTCGGCGTCCTCGGCCTTCTCGCCGACGCGCCGGACCGCGTCGATGCCGTCCAGGAAGGCTGGAAACTTGATCGAGCGGCGTAGTGCGCCGTCGGCGCGCTCCCAGCCCTCGAGATCCGGCAGTGCGGCGTCCACTTGGTCGTCTGTCAATACAGCCATGCTTGTTAGGTATACCGTCAGCCGCGATGTCAAACCAGATCGTCGTGGCCGGTGCCCTGATCACGGGTGGTGCAATGCTGGTCGCGCAACGCGCCAGGCCACCTGAGCTCGCCGGCCTGTGGGAGTTACCCGGCGGCAAGGTTGCGGCGGGCGAAACGGACGAAGTCGCACTCGCCCGCGAACTCAA
The DNA here is from genome assembly GCF_000243415.2 of Mycolicibacterium tusciae JS617. The sequence continues at coordinate 368,844 of NZ_KI912270.1, read as the reverse complement.
GGAGGAACTCGGCGTCGACGTGACCGTCGGCGCCCGCCTCGGTGTCGACGTCGCGCTCAATCCGACCACTGCCCTGCGCGCCTACCGGGTCACCCAGACCGGGGGCACCCTGCATCCCAACGATCACCGCGCGCTGCGCTGGATCACCGTCGACGAACTCGACGACCTCGACTGGGTGCCCGCCGACCGCACCTGGCTCGCCGAGCTCAAACAGGCGCTGACGACCTAGACGGCGCGTAACGGCAGCGACGTGGGACCGGAGAGCGACGGGGTCGTCGTCCACTTCACCGGCCCTGCGAGCTCCAGCCCCGCGATGCGGTCGAACAACCCGTTGAGGGCGGCGACCACCTCGAGCCGGGCCAGGTGCGCACCCATGCAGAAGTGCGAGCCATGGCCGAAGCCCGTGTGGCCGACCGGCTTTCGGTCGACGTCGAAGCGATCGGGGTCGGCGAAGCGGCGCGGGTCACGGTTGGCGCCCGCGTAGAACAGCACTACCCGAGAACGGGCCGGAATCACAGTGTCGGCGATTGCATAGGGCGCCAGCGTCGTACGCGTCACCCACTGCACCGGTGAGCCCCAGCGCAGCGTCTCCTCGACGGCGGCCGGGATCAGGTCGCGGTTATCTCGCAGCCGCGCATACAGATCCGGATCGGTGGCCAACTGGATGAGCAGGATGCCGAGCAGGTTGGTGGTCGTCTCGTTGCCGGCGATCAGCAGGATCAACGCGGCACTGAGCGCTTCCAGCGGCGTGATCTCATGCGCCGCAAGCGCCTTGCTGATACCGCCAAGCACATCGTCGTGGTTCTCGCTGCGGCGCCGATGCAGTTCGTCGACGATCAGGGCCCGCAGTGACAGGATGCCCGGCAGCGCCTGGCCGATCGTCAGCGTGACGGCGCCGAGCGTGCTGGCACCGAACAGCGCCGTGACCCCGTTCGACCACACCCGGAAATCCCGCCAGCGGGAGCGGTCGATACCCAGCAGCAGGGCGATGGCCGAAACGGGCAGCGGCACCGTCAGGGCGGGCACCATGTCGACGACCTCCCCGCGGGCCAGGGCATCGACGCTTGGATCGACGAATTGCGCCAGCGATCCCTCGAGTCGACGCATCGCCGACGGCGTGAAGTACGGCGCCGACACCCGGCGCAACCGGGCGTGATCGGGTTCGTCGGTGGAGACGACGCTCGGCATCACCGTGGAGCGCAGCAGGACTCCCGAACTCGACGACAACACATCGTGGGCCCGCGCCGCCGCGGTGACGTCTTCGTGGCGGGCCATCATCCACACGTTGAGCTTCTCGTGGACGTGCACGGGGTGCTCCCGCAACCGCTCCAACGCGGGGAACGGGTTCCTGATGGTGTCGGCGGCGGTCGGGTCGAAGTCGGTCCGCGGCACGCTCCTCGCGATAGAGCCGACCCGTGCGCGCCGCAGATCCCGGACCGCACCCTGGCCGATCATCACTCCGAAATCGCGCATCGTCGACCCGACCACCGGCAGCGTAGAAGCTCGCATATCAACAACGATGTCGCTGTACCCTTGGCAGCGACATGATTGCGGCGGCCAACTAGGTGGTCGATTCGGCCAACCACATGGCTCAAGCGGCCGCGCGTGACACGATCGCAGGCGATGGTGGTGACCGGGAGTCCGGCGGGAATTCGCTACGCGTTTGCGGTGGCCCGCGACGCCGGGCTGCCATGCCAACGGCTGCTCGCCGGCACGCCCTGGACCGAAAACGGGGTGGTGGCCGCCGGCTACCGCATCGATCAGGACGACGAGTTCGTCATGACCGCCAATCTCGCCCGCGAACTCGGTGACCCCCTGGCCGCGGGGATCAGCGTCGGATCGCAATTCACCGTCGGCGATTTGGGCATCTGGGGTTATGCGTTGCTCTCCAGCGCCGATGCCGGGGAGGCTTTGACCGTCGCCCTGGCTTACGCGACGCTGTCGCCGACGGTGTTCAACCCCCAGTCGGTGCGGATCGGCGACGTGACGACCGTGGTGCTTCGATACGAACATCTGCCTGTCGACGTCCGGGAATACTATGCGGCGCGCGATCTTTCGGCCCTGCCGTTGCTGCTGAGGATGTCCGGTCTCGCCTCGGCGCCGCTGACGGTAGAGGTCCCCTTCGGCGGTGAGCAGGGCGAGAGGCTGCGCGCTGCGTTGCGCCCGTTCGATGTGGAAACCGGTGCGGCACAATATCTTTTCCGTATACCGACCGGCGCTTTGGCGCTGCGCTTGCCGACGGCGGACCCGATCACTCGCACCGCGTGCGCACGGGAATGCGAACGTCTGGTGCACACCCGGGAGTCGCAACCCACCCTGTCGGCCACCGTGCGGTCCCGCTTCGCCCAACGTCCCGAAGCCATGCCCAGCATTGACGAGTTGGCCGCCGAACTGCACATGAGCACCCGCACGCTACGTCGCCAGCTCGACCATGAGGAGACCTCGTACCGGGAGCTGCGCAACGACGTCGCGCACGCGCTGGCCGTCGAATTGCTCAGTGTCGTAGGGCTATCGGTCAACGAGGTGGGTCGTCGGCTTGGCTACAGCGACACCACGGCGTTCTCACACGCGTTTCGGCGCTGGACGGGCAAGCCGGCCAGCGATTTTCGGACCGGTGCTCAGTACCGCAGCGAGTCGGTCAGCACCCGGACTCGATCAGTCGGGTGAGTGACCGCATGCAGCGGGTGCAGCATCAGCGGGTGGCGGCAATGCGGGCATGACGCCTGGGGCTGTTTCGTCGGCGCTGTGGTGAGGTGATGGCACGCCGTGCAGTGCACGACGTGAAATCTGCCCATCCAGTTGAGCAAACCGAGATAGATCGCCAGCGTCGCAGCCGAAGCCACCACGAAGATCAGGGCAATGGTGAGAACTTCGTAAACCGTCATATTCGGCACCTCCAACGCCAAGTGAGAACACCTGGAGACCCTTCAACGGTACGCCGCACGGTCAGTTCTTGCGGGCGCGCTTGTATATCTTGTCGAGCTCCTTGCCACGGATGCCGATCAGTTCGGCCTTACGCACTTTGTGCAATACGAGCGGGCATTTCTTGCACCTGGGCTTGCTCCGGCAGCACTTCTTCTTCGGTTTTATGCCGAGTACCTTGCTGGCCTTCAAGTGACCTATCTCTCGTGGAAGTCTCCCGTTTTCGCGATTGAGCACCCGCACTGCGACACTTAACGACGTGGATTTTAGGAATGTCGCCATTGTCGCGCACGTCGATCACGGGAAGACGACCCTGGTCGATGCGATGCTGCGGCAGTCCGGCGCCCTGACCCACCGCGGTGATGATGCCATCGAGCGATTGATGGACTCCGGGGACCTGGAGAAGGAAAAGGGCATCACCATCCTGGCGAAGAACACCGCCGTCCACCGTCACCACCCCGACGGCAGCATGACCGTCATCAATGTCATCGACACCCCGGGCCACGCCGACTTCGGTGGTGAGGTCGAACGTGGACTGTCCATGGTCGACGGCGTGTTGCTGCTCGTCGACGCGTCCGAGGGCCCGCTGCCGCAGACCCGCTTCGTGCTGCGCAAGGCGCTTTCCGCGCATCTGCCGGTGATTCTGGTGGTCAACAAGACCGACCGGCCCGACGCCCGCATCGCCGAAGTCGTCTCCGACAGCCATGACCTCTTGCTCGACGTCGCCTCGGACCTCGACGAGGAGGCCCAGAAGGCCGCCGAGTTCGCGCTCGGACTGCCGACGCTGTACGCATCGGGCCGCGCAGGCATCGCCAGCACCTCCCAACCCGCCAACGGCGAAAATCCCGACGGCGAGAACCTCGATCCGCTCTTCGATGTCCTTCTGGAACACATCGCACCGCCGCAGGGAGACCCCGAGGCCCCGCTGCAGGCCCTGGTGACCAACCTCGACGCCTCCGCGTTCCTCGGCAGGCTGGCGCTCATCCGCATCTACAAGGGGCGCATCCGCAAGGGCCAGCAGGTCGCGTGGATGCGCGAGGTCGACGGCCACCCGGTGATCACCAACGCCAAGATCACCGAACTGCTGGCCACCGAGGGCGTGGACCGGACCTCCACCGACGAGGCGATCGCCGGCGACATCGTCGCGGTGGCGGGCATCCCCGAGATCATGATCGGCGACACCCTGGCCGACACCGAGCACGCCCATGCGCTGCCACGGATCACCGTCGACGAGCCAGCCATCTCGGTGACCATCGGCACCAACACCTCCCCGCTGGCAGGCAAGGTGTCCGGGCACAAGCTGACCGCCCGCATGGTGAAGTCACGGCTGGACACCGAGCTCGTCGGCAATGTGTCGATCAAGGTGGTCGACATCGACCGGCCCGACGCATGGGAGGTGCAGGGCCGAGGCGAGCTGGCGCTGGCGATCCTTGTCGAGCAGATGCGCCGCGAGGGGTTCGAGCTGACCGTCGGGAAGCCCCAGGTGGTCACCCGCACAATCGACGGCAAGCTGCACGAGCCGTTCGAAGCCATGACCATCGACTGCCCCGAAGAATTCGTCGGCGCAATCACCCAGCTGATGGCCGCCCGCAAGGGCCGCATGGAGGAGATGACCACCCACGCCGCGGGCTGGGTCCGGATGGACTTCATCGTGCCCAGCCGCGGGTTGATCGGCTTTCGCACCGACTTCCTGACGCTGACCCGCGGCACCGGCATTGCCAACGCGGTGTTCGACGGCTATCGCCCGTGGGCTGGCGAGATCCGGGCCCGCCACACCGGATCGCTGGTCTCGGACCGAACCGGCAAGATCACGCCGTTCGCCTTGACCCAGCTGTCCGACCGCGGCCAGTTCTTCGTCGAACCGGGCCAGGACACCTACGAGGGCCACGTCGTCGGGATCAACCCGCGCGCTGAGGACCTCGACATCAATGCGACACGCGAGAAGAAGCTCACCAACATGCGCTCCTCGACCGCTGATGTCTTCGAAACGCTGGCCCGTCCGCTCGAACTGGGGCTCGAACTGGCCATGGAGTTCTGCGCCGAGGACGAGTGCGTTGAGGTCACGCCGGAGATCGTGCGGGTGCGCAAGGTCGAGTTGAACGCCACCATGCGGGGTCGTGCGAAGGCGCGCGCCAAGTCACGCGACAGCAGTTAACCCCGCGCATTGGTACCGGTATCGGTACTGAATCAGGTACCGTACCTTCATGCCTTCGCTGAATATCACCTTCACCGATGAGGAGCTTGCAGCGGTCCGCGCCGCTGCGGCGGGAGACGAAATCTCCCTACGGGCGTTTGCTCACAACGCCGTGATCTCGGCGGCCAGCCAACACAAGCGTGCCGTTACTGAGGCGGCCCGCATCGTGGCCGAGCGTTCCGTGGAGCTGAACCGACGTCTGGCGTGACCGAATTCCTCGACCGTGATGACGTCCTGATTGCAGGCACACTCGCGGTCGGCCATGTACTCGAGGTCGGCGATTATGGGCTACTCGACGCTGCGGTGGCCCGGCCACGGGCCACCACGTTCGGCCTGGATGCGTATCCGGACTTCTACACCAAGGCGGCGGCGCTGCTGCAGTCCTTGGCCCGCAATCATGCGCTGATCGATGGAAACAAACGAACCGCGTGGGCAGCGGCCTGGACCTTCCTGCATATCAACGGGATTGCGCTCAGCGCAGGGTTCGACGTCGATGCTGCCGAAGTCTTCATGAACGAGGTTGCCCAACGCGGTGAGCTTTCAGTCGACGACATCGCAGACCAGCTCCAGCGTTTCGGAAGTCGCCCGTGAGCGGTCCGCGTGGAACCGCGCGATCAGTCACCCCGCGAGTCCGCTGAGCGGCTGCCGATACCCTGAACGGCGTGCCGAGGCCCGTACACGTCATTGCCGCGATATCCGCGCTGATGACGCTGATATCGGGCTGCACCGTCAGCCCGCCGCCGGCACCGCAGAGCACCGACACCATAACGTCGCCACCACCTCCTGCATCTAAGGCGACACAGATCATCATGGCCATCGACTGGATCGGCCCCGGCTTCAACCCGCACCTGCTGGCCGATCAATCGCCGGTCAATGCGGCTATCAGTTCTCTCGTGCTGCCCAGCTCCTTCCGGCCTGCGCCCGATCCGAACACCCCGACCGGATCGCGTTGGGAGCTCGACACCACGCTGCTGGAGTCGGCCGAAGTGACCAGTCGGGATCCGTTCACCGTCACCTACAAGATCCGGCCCGAGGCATCGTGGACGGATAACGCCCCGATCGGCGCCGACGACTTCTGGTATCTGTGGCAGCAGATGGTGAGCCAGCCCGGTGTGGTCGATCCCGCCGGCTACGACCTCATCACCGGCGTGCAGTCCGTGGAGGGCGGCAAGGTCGCGGAGGTGACCTTCTCACAGCCGTATCCAGCGTGGCGCGAGCTGTTCAACAACATCTTGCCCGCCCACATCGTCAAGGACATCCCCGGCGGTTTTTCGGCAGGCCTGGCGCGCACGCTGCCCGTCACCGGCGGTCAGTTCAGGGTCGAGAACATCGATCCCCAGCGCGACGAGATCCTGCTGGCCCGCAATGACCGCTTCTGGAGCGCACCCGCCAAGCCCGATCTGATCTTGTTGCGTCGTGGCGGTGACGCGGCCGCGCTGGCCGACTCCATCCGCAACGGCGACACGCAGGTGGCCCAGGTCCACGGCGGTGCAGCCACCTTCGCGCAACTGTCGGCGATTCCCGATGTGCGGACGGCGCGAATCGTCACCCCCCGCGTCATGCAGTTGTCACTGCGCGCGCAACAGCCTGCGCTGGCCGAGTCCCAAGTGCGCAAAGCGATCTTCGGCCTGCTGGATGTCGACCTGCTCGCGGCGGTGGGGGCAGGCGACGACAACACCGTGACGCTGGCGCAGGCTCAGGTGCGTTCGCCGTCCGATCCGGGCTATGTGCCGACCTCGCCACCGGCGATCACGAGGGCGGCCGCGCTCGGGTTGCTGATCGACGCCGGCTACGAGGTGGAACCCGTCGCGGCGCCGTCACCGCCGACACCCGGTACGCCGGCTCCGGACAACGATCGCGGCCGCATCCAGAAGGACGGGGTACCCCTGTCGTTGGTGCTCGGCGTGGCCGCCAACGATCCGACGTCGGTGGCGGTCGCCAACACGGCTGCCGATCAACTGCGCAATGTCGGCATCACCGCATCGGTTTCGGCGCTCGACCCGGTGGCCCTCTACGGCGACGCCTTGACGAACAACCGCGTCGACGCCGTGGTGGGCTGGCGTCAGGCCGGGGGTGACCTCGCCACTGCGCTCGCATCGCGGTACGGCTGCCGCGCACTGGAGGCCACCCCGGTGTCGACGGCGCAGACCGAGACGCCCGCGCCGCCGACACCGACTTCAACCGACACCGCGACGACGTCTGCGCGGCCGAGTCCGACCCCGACCCCGACCCCGACCCCGACCCCGACCCCGACCCCGACCACCGACGCCAACCCCGCGCCGGAAAATGGTGAGTTGGTCCAGGCGCCAAGCAATATCACCGGGATCTGCGACCGCAGCATTCAGCCGAAGATCGACGCCGCACTCGACGGGAGCGAGCCCATCGATGCCGTGATCACCGCGGTGGAACCGCGACTGTGGAACCTCTCGACGGTGCTGCCGATCCTGCAGGACACCACGATCGTCGCCGCGGGCCCGAGCGTGGCGAACGTCAAGCTCTCCGGTGCGGTGCCCATCGGAATCGTCGGCGATGCCGGCACGTGGGTGAAAACCCGTCAGTGAGACGGCTGAGAAGCCTGAGCCCCTTGGTGACGTTCGCGCATTACCCGTAGGCCGTGGGCGGCGAACGCGGCGATCGCGAATACGAACAGAAACCAATATGGCGGGTGCGCCAGTTCCCACACGAACAGGGCGGCGAAGAGCGGCGAGCGCTGGGTGATCGCCAAGACCCCGGCCGCACACGTCAGCGCCAGCGCCGGTACATGGATGTCCGTGCCCGCCAACTGATTCAGCGCAAGTGCGACAATCGATCCGGCCGCCGCACCCGTGGCCAGGGCGGGGGTCAGCAGTCCGCCGACAGCGCCCGCGCGCAGAAACACCGCTGTCAGAAGCGGTTTCAACAAGAGCAGCATGCACGCAGCGCCGAGAGTCATTCCGCTGTCCACCGCCACAGTGAGAATGCTTCGCCCGTTGCCGGGCAGTTCCGGGAACCAGATCGAGCAGATGCCGATCAGCAGACCGGCCGCTGCGATCGCGGGAATCAGAATCCAGGAGTGGTACTGCACTTTCGGGCGGGCGACGGTCATCACCCGGTCGAACGCCAGGCCGATGGCGCCGGCCAGCGGTGCGATGGCCAGCGCCAGGAACGCGAACAAGTAGGACGTGTTCGCGTCCGGCCACTCCAGTGGGTGCTCGAGGTGGGTGACGGGCGCGGCGACGGCGACCGCGAGACTGGACGTGATCAAAGCTGTACCCAGCACACGGGGATGCCAGCTGCCGAGCAGTATCTGTGCGGCGAACAACGCCCCGCCCAACGGCACGCTGTAGACCGCTCCCAGCCCCGCACCAGCGGCGCAGGCGAGCAGAATCTCACGGTCGCGCGCCGTGAGCGCCAGCCGCGTGGTGCCGAAATCGCCGAATGCGGCGGAGAGTTGGCGGGGTGCGCCCTCGCGCCCCAACGACGCGCCCGAGCCGACGAGCAGGACTTGAAGTAGTGCGTCGATGGACATCGACACGCGGGGGATCGGGCGGTGCGCCTTGATGGTCTCGGCCAACGGCGGAACGGTGGTCCGTCGGCGCAGCATCCACCACCCGAAGCCGGCGAGCGCACCGCCGATCATCGGACCGAGCGCCCGCCGCACCGGACTGCTGTCGCCGACGCCGGAGAGCAGCGTGCCGAATGAGTAGTGGTACGTGAGGTGTTCGATCGCGTGCAGCAGCAGCGTGGTGGCCGCACCCGCGACTCCGGCGAGCAGGCCGACGATGATGATCGCGCATGCGAACTCGACTGCGCGGCGCGACACCAGGCGAATCTATCTGCCGAGCATCGTGCAAGCTGGGGCAATGGAGAGTCCGCGGCTGCTGTTCGTACACGCGCACCCCGACGACGAAACGTTGACGACAGGCGCCACCATCGCGCACTACGTGGCGCAGGGCGCGCGGGTGCAGGTCGTCACCTGCACGCTGGGCGAGGAGGGCGAGGTGATCGGCGACCGGTGGACACACCTGGCCGTCGACGAAGCCGACCAGCTCGGCGGGTTTCGCATCGGTGAGCTGACCGCGGCCCTGCGGGCCCTCGGCATCGAGGAGCCGGTCTTCCTCGGCGGTGCCGGCCGCTGGCGCGACTCGGGGATGGAGGGCACGCCGCGGCGGCACCATCAGCGGTTCGTCGACGCTGATCCCGCGGAATCGGTGGGTGCTCTGGTCGCGATCATCCGTGAGTTGCGACCACACGTCGTCGTCACCTATGACCCGCACGGCGGCTACGGTCACCCCGACCACATCCACGCCCACGAGGTGACCATGGCGGCGGTCGCGGCATCGGCGGGCACCGAGTATCCCGGCGAGGCCTGGACCGTGCCGAAGGTGTACTGGACCGTGATATCGCGAACCGCGATGGGCGCCGCCCTTGACGGCCTGGACGACGTACCGGATGAGTGGATTCGGGTGTCGATCGACGACGTGCCGTTCGGCCACCCCGACGATGCGATCGACGCGGTCATCGACGTCCCCGACCGACTACCGGCCAAGGAGGCGGCGCTGCGGGCGCACGCGACTCAGGTCACCGTGTCGCCCGACGGACGGGCGGTGGCGTTGTCCAACAACATTGCGCTGCCGCTCGCCGCTCTCGAGCACTATGTCCTGGTGTCCGGCGAGGCTGGTCCGCGCGACGATCGCGGATGGGAAACCGATCTGCTTGCGGGCCTGAACCTCGAATAGGGGGGCCGCAACGCGGTAAGCTCTGCGACAACTCGCTGCGCGTGGAAGGGATGACAATGGACCCGGATCTGGATCCGAACCTGCAGCATTGGCAGGATCGGCTCGACAACTTTCAGTGGGTCATCGGTTCGCTCGCCGGCGTGATCGACAGCATCCCGACCTGAGTTCGTCCCTATCCGGCGCCGACTTTCGGCGTGTCATTGTTCTGACGCTGCTCGCGATTGACGGTGTTCTGTGCGCGATCCTGGCGTCGTTCTTTCTCCCCACCTACCTCGGCACCTGGCCGTTTCCGGTCAGTGCGCTGATCGCCGGGCTGGTGAATGCCGCGCTGGTGTGGGCCGCGCTGCACTGGACGTCGTCGCCAAGAACTGCGGCATTGCCACTGCTCACGTGGCTGCTGACGGTGGCGGTGCTGTCGCTTGGCGGGCCCGGTGACGACATCGTGTTCGGCGGCGCCGGAGTCATGCAGTACGGCACACTGCTGCTGATCGCGCTCGGCACGCTGCCACCCGCAGCAGTGCTGTGGCGGCACGTGAACGCCTGAGGTCTACCCCGCGTTGGTCGTGTTGTTCTCGGTGCCCTCACCCGGTTCTGGGTCGGCCGTGTTCTGCGGCTTGTCATCAATTGTTGACGGCGTCTGCTCTGTGGGATCCCCAGTTGGGCTCTGCGATAGAGGTGACGTGTCGGTCGTCGTGCTGTCTTCGACGTGCTGCACTTCGGTCTCCTCGACGAGTTCGCCGGCGACCTCCCCGTCGAGTTCGCTGCGAACCTCGTCCAACGTGAGGTCTTCACCTTGGGTGAGGTCTTCGCCCTGAGTGAGGTCTTCGCCCTGAGTGAGGTCGTCACCTGGGACTAGTTCTTCCTGCTCGCCGACGAATCCCTCTTGCGTGAGCTCTTCGCCGACGCCCTCGATTTGTGTCAGCTCGGTCGACTCGTCGAACGAGGACGTGATCATGAACCCGGCGTCCGGATCTTCCGCGGCGAAGGGGCCGATCGGCGGCAGCGGCGGCAGCGGCGGCAACCAGAAGGCCAGCTCGTCGTTCGCGAAGTAGATGAACGAGTTGATGGTGTCGACCGCGACGTTGGCCAACCCGTCCCAGAAGCTGATACTCCCGCCGAGCCAGTCGGCGACGTTGAAGGTAATGCTTCGCACGATGCGTTCGACGAGGTTGTAGAAGATCATGACCTGCGGCGCCAGCCAGCCGACATACGGAACCCAGCCGACGGCATAGGCGGCGAGCTCGAAGCCGTACTGCACCCACGGCTCGACGGCGTTGTAGACGTTCTTGATCAAACTGTCGATCGAGTTGCCCGCGACGACCGCCGGGAAGTCCGGCTGGGGGAATGGAGCATTGACGCTCGGCGGCACGATGATTCGTTCGAGCCACCCGACGAGCAGATTCGGCAGGTCGGTAGCTGCCGTCGAAGGCGCCAGCAGCATTTCCTGTTCACCACGCCGGGTATCGAACATGGGCGGCTGCGGGAATTGCTGCGTGGATGGGACGGCCGCCAAGAGCCGGACCGCCGGTGCCGGTATGGGCGCCGGAGTTGGGCGCACCGGAGCGAGTACAACAACGCTCACTACCAGCATGATCACCCCAGACAGCGGTGCCGATCGTGCTGAGTGTTTCATGTGGACCTCCAAGTCGGCCCCGACTCGTATGACGGTACGCTGTTGTTTGCTCGCGCGTAATCAAATCACACCGCGCGTTCGCCCGGCTTCGGCCGGGCCGCTGGCAGCGCCCCGCAGCCCTCGATGTGCGGACTACTGTGACCGATATGCCAGGCGCCGATGTTTCAGAATGTGAGACGTGCGGATGATCCTCAACGAACGCGGGGTTACACGGGAGTGGCTCTGAACCCCCAGCACGGCGCCGATCTGCCCAGCCCGGTGGTCCCCCCGAAGTCCGGCACGTCCAGTCCCGCGGGCCTGCGTCGAGTTTTGCGTCGGGCCCGCGACGGCGTAGCGCTCAATGTCGAGGAAGCCGCGATCGCGATGACCGCCCGCGGGGATGACCTCGTGGATTTGTGCGCCAGCGCGGCTCGGGTGCGTGATGCCGGCCTCGAGGCCGCCGGTCGCCGGGGACCCGCCGGACGGCTGCCGGTGAGTTACTCGCGCAAGGTGTTCATTCCCGTCACCCATCTGTGCCGCGACACCTGCCACTACTGCACGTTCGTCACGGTTCCCGGCAAGCTGCGGGCCCAAGGCGCCGGCATGTACATGGAGCCCGACGAGATCCTCGACGTGGCGCGTCGCGGTGCCGAATTGGGTTGCAAGGAGGCGCTGTTCACGCTTGGTGACCGCCCCGAGGTGCGGTGGGACGAGGCCAGGCAGTGGCTCGACGAGCGTGGCTACGATTCGACGCTGGACTACGTGCGGGCGATGGCCATCCGGGTGCTGGAGGAAACCGGGCTGCTTCCGCATCTGAATCCCGGCGTCATGAGCTGGTCGGAGTTGTCCCGGCTCAAGCCGGTGGCGCCGTCGATGGGCATGATGCTGGAGACCACGTCGCGGCGGTTGTACGAGACCAAGGGTCTGGCCCACTACGGCAGTCCGGACAAGGATCCGGAGGTCAGGCTGCGCACGCTGGCCGACGCGGGCCGCCTGTCGATCCCGTTCACCACGGGACTGCTGGTCGGCATCGGGGAGACGCTGGAAGAGCGCTCCGACACCATCCATGCGATCCGGCGCTCGCACAAGGAGTTCGGACACGTTCAGGAAGTGATCGTGCAGAACTTCCGCGCCAAGGACCACACCGCGATGGCGGCGACGCCGGACGCGGGCTTCGAGGACTTCGTGGCCACGGTGGCGGTCACTCGCCTGGTGATGGGACCCAAGGTGCGCATCCAGGCCCCGCCCAACCTCGTGTCACGCCAGGAGTGCCTGGCGCTGATCGGCGCCGGAGTCGACGACTGGGGCGGGGTGTCGCCCCTGACCCCGGATCACGTGAACCCCGAGCGGCCCTGGCCCGCGCTCGACGAGTTGTTCGCGGTCACGGCCGAGGCCGGCTACGACTTGGTGCAGCGATTGACGGCACAGCCGCAGTACGTGCAGGCCGGCGCCGCGTGGATCGATCCGAGGGTGCGTGGGCACGTCGACGCGCTGGCCGACCCGGATACCGGTCTGGCGCGCGACGTCAACCCCGCCGGACGGCCGTGGCAGGAACCCGATGAGGCATGGGAGTCTTTGGGCCGTACCGACCTTCACTCGGCCATCGACGACGCGGGCCGGCTCACCGAGACGCGCAGCGATCTGGGAAGTGCGTTCGGTGACTGGGAGTCCATCCGCGAGAAGGTGAATGAACTGGCGGCCCAGGCTCCTGAACGTATCGACACCGACGTGCTGTCGGCGCTGCGTTCCGCTGAGCGCGACCCGGCCGGACTCTCCGACGACGAATATCTGGCGCTCGCGATGGCGGACGGCCCCGCGATGGATGCAGTTGCCGCACTTGCAGATTCGTTACGGCGTGATGCCGTGGGCGACGACGTGACCTTCGTCGTCAACCGCAACATCAACTTCACCAACATCTGCTACACCGGCTGCCGGTTCTGTGCCTTCGCGCAGCGTAAGGGCGATGCGGACGCGTTCTCCCTTTCGGTCGACGAAGTTGCCGAACGGGCGTGGGAGGCTCATGTCGCGGGCGCGACCGAGGTATGCATGCAGGGCGGTATCGACCCGGAGCTACCGGTGACCGGCTACGCCGATCTGGTGCGGGCGGTCAAGGCGCGCGTGCCATCGATGCATGTACACGCGTTCTCGCCGATGGAGATCTCCAACGGGGTGACCAAGAGCGGTACCAGCATCCGAGACTGGCTCACCGAGCTTCGTGAGGCCGGGCTCGGCTCGATTCCCGGTACGGCCGCCGAGATTCTCGACGACGAGGTCAGGTGGGTGCTGACGAAGGGCAAGCTGCCGACGTCGATGTGGATCGAAGTGGTCTCCACCGCCCATGAGGTCGGGCTGCGGTCGAGTTCGACGATGATGTACGGCCACGTCGACACGCCGCGCCATTGGGTCGGTCACCTGCGGGTGCTACGCGAAATCCAGGACCGCACAGGCGGTTTCACCGAGTTCGTGCCGCTGCCGTTCGTGCACCAGAGCTCGCCGCTGTACCTCGCCGGCGGGGCGCGGCCGGGGCCGACGCACCGCGACAACCGCGCTGTGCACGCGCTGGCACGGATCATGCTGCACGGCAGGATCGACAACATTCAGACCAGCTGGGTCAAGCTCGGCGTCGAGCGCACGCAGGTGATGCTCAACGGCGGTGCCAACGATCTGGGCGGGACGCTGATGGAGGAGACCATCTCGCGGATGGCCGGCTCGGAGTTCGGCTCGGCCAAGAGCGTCGAGGAGCTCACGTCGATCGCCGAGGGCATCGGCCGCCCGGCGCGACAGCGCTCCACGACATACGCCCCGCTGGCCGCGTAGGTTTCCCGCGAGCCTGCTCGCGGGAATGGAATCGGACTGTGGTCCGTTTACTCCTCTTGAAGGCGCCGGGAGGGCCGGCGCCACGGAGAGAGAGATTCACGAAATGACTATTGCCGCTGGAGCCACCGGAACCGCCCAGCTCGCCACGGGTACATGGGCCATCGATCCCGTGCACTCGACCGTTGGATTCTCCGTACGTCACCTCATGGTGAGCAAGGTGCGAGGCACTTTCGACACGTTCAGCGGCACGATCGAGGTCGCCGAGGATGGCACCCCGTCGGTGACCGCCGAAGTCGCCGTCGACTCGATCAACACCCGCAACACCCAGCGCGACGCCCACGTCCGGTCCGCGGACTTCTTCGATGCCGAGAAGTATCCAACCGCCACCTTCGCCTCGACCGGTGTCCGGACCGCCGGCGACACGTACCTCGTCGACGGCGACTTCACTCTCAAGGGCGTCACGAAGCCGGTCACCCTCGAGCTGGAGTTCAATGGCGTCAACCCCGGCATGGGACACGGCGAGGTCGCGGGATTTGAGGCATCGGTGGTGTTGAACCGCAAGGACTTCGGCATCGACGTCGACATGCCGCTGGAAACCGGTGGCACCGTCGTCGGCGACAAGATCTCGATCACTTTGGAGATCGAGGCGCTCAAGCAGGCGTAACACCCAGAATCAACTGCGCAGACAAGCTAGCGCGTCTGCAGGCCGATGAGATCCTGCAGACGCGCCAGCCGCGTTTTCGGGCTCACATGTCGAAGCAGCTGCTCTCGCCGTCGCTGGCGGGGATGTCGATGTTGCTTGCCGAGAAGTCCGCGGTCACACCGCTATCGGTGACTTGGAGCGAATCCGCACGGAGGTTGTACTTGTTGCCGGTGAGCTCGCTCGTCATCTCGTCGAGCTTGGCCTGCAAGTCTTCGGCAGGCAGATCCAGATCTCCGCCGAGCGTGAAACCGTCGGGTTGGATTTCCAGCTTGATTCCGCCGTCGACCGTCGTCTCCGGTTTGACGGCGATGCTGCTGTCGAACATCCCCTCCAAGGTGACGATCCCGGTCGAAGGATCGGTGTGGACGCCCGTCACGACGTTGTCAGTCGAGATCCAGTCACCCAGGAAACTCAGGAAGCTGCCCTCGAGGTACTCGTCGATGGCCTCCTTGAGGGCGGTGTTGGCAGAGTCCCGCATCCCTTCGGAAGTCCAGTCGATGGTCGCGTTGATTGCGCCGATCGTGCCCTGCCCGTGCGCACCACCGTTGCGGTCGACGTCGGTGACCGCGATGTTCGCGGTCATGCCGTCAACGCTGCGAATTCCAGAGCCGTCGGTGGCGATCGTGAACCCGGTGTACCTGTCGTCGAAGTACTGCATGAGAACGGGCGGCGAGGTCTCGAACGCCACGTCGACGGAGTCCTCGGAGGCCTCGATGAAGCACGCGGCAGCCGACTTGATTTTGTCGACCGCAACAGTGCGTGCGTAGAGCTCGGCGCCGAGCAGGCCCGCGGCGGCGAAGGCCAAGAGGATGACAAGGACGAGCAGGAACGTGACCGGACCGCGCGAGCGCTTGCGTTTGGTCGTGGGTTGCGCCGGGGGAGGCGGGACCGGCGGAGCCACCTGACTGGACCAGGCCTGCGTGGGCACGGTATGAAACGTCTGCGTCCGCGCGGTATGAAAAGCCTGGGTGGGCGCGGTATGCAGGGTGGGCGCGGAATGAAAACGCGCTGTGGGCGCCGGGGCGAGCGTGTTTTGTGCGTACCTGGGGTAGGTCATGTCCTGGTCTTTCCGTCTGAGTGGCGTTGACGCAAAGACTGTGCGAGCGAGCTTGGAGAATCCTTAAGGGACCGCGTAGGAAGGGGCCGCGTAGGAGGGAGCGCCGCACATGCGACTTTGCACTGCACCCGGGCGCATATATGCCCTCGCTCGCGCCACAATGCTGAGCACTCGACCAGCGTGCTGACATGATGGTGTGTGGCGACTGGTCTAGGTGTATCTGCAACGTCTAGTATCAGTAACCACGCGCCACCCTTAACGGGCGGCGCGTGAAGTTAGGGCACACTGAGACGACCGTCCAGGTATGTAATACGCATACTTGCTCAGAACTCATGGGCCTTGACCCGAGATGGCAGCCCCACTGGACAGGAGATCGAGGAGCACCTGTGACGTACACGATTGCCGAACCCTGCGTCGACATCAAAGACAAGGCGTGTATCGAGGAATGCCCTGTCGACTGCATTTACGAGGGCGCCCGCATGCTGTACATCCACCCCGATGAGTGCGTGGACTGCGGTGCCTGCGAGCCGGTCTGCCCGGTCGAGGCCATCTATTACGAGGACGATGTGCCGGATCAGTGGTCCAGCTACACGCAGATCAACGCCGACTTCTTCGGCGAACTCGGTTCCCCCGGTGGCGCATCCAAGGTCGGCCA
The DNA here is from genome assembly GCF_000243415.2 of Mycolicibacterium tusciae JS617. The sequence continues at coordinate 352,166 of NZ_KI912270.1, read as the reverse complement.
GACCGACAACGACCCCCAGGTGGTCAAGGACCTGCCGCCTCAAGGCGAGGACTGATAACGGCTCGCGTCTCGGCGTCGTTGCCGGTGTTCCCCTGGGACACCCTGGCTGACGCCACCGCGCTGGCCCGGTCGCACCCCGAGGGCATCGTCGACCTGTCGGTCGGCACGCCCGTGGACGAGGTGACTCCGGTCATTCGTGACGCGCTGGCCGCCGCCAGTTCTGCATCCGGCTACCCGACGACGGCGGGCACGCCTGCGTTGCGGGCTTCCGCGGCGACGGCGCTGCAGCGCCGATACGGCGTCACCGGCTTGGCCGACGATGCCGTGCTGCCGGTGATCGGTACCAAGGAGCTCATTGCCTGGTTGCCTACACTGCTCGGTCTCGCACCCGACGATCTGGTCGTGGTGCCGGAGCTGGCCTATCCCACATACGAAGTCGGTGCACGGTTGGGGGGAGCACCTTTCGTGCGTGCGGATTCGCTGACGCAGCTGGGCCCGCAGTCGCCCGCGCTGCTGTATCTGAACTCGCCGAGCAATCCCACCGGCAAGGTGCTGGGCGTCGACCATCTGCGCAAGGTCGTCGGCTGGGCGCGTGACCGAGGTGTGCTCGTCGCCTCCGACGAGTGTTATCTGGGGCTGGGCTGGGACGCCGCGCCACTCTCGGTGCTGCATCCGTCGGTCTGCGACGGCGACCACACCGGGCTGTTGGCCATCCACTCGCTGTCGAAGACGTCGTCGCTGGCGGGTTACCGCGCCGGGTTCGTCGCCGGCGATCCGTCGGTGGTTGCCGAACTGCTGGCTGTGCGCAAACACGCGGGGATGATGATGCCGACGCCGGTGCAGGCTGCGATGGTTGCCGCACTCGATGACGACGATCACGAACGCGAGCAGCGCGGGCGATACGAACGGCGCAGGGCTGTGCTCATGCCCGCCCTGAAGTCGGCCGGGCTGACCGTCGATCATTCCGAAGCGGGGCTTTACATTTGGGCCACCCGCGGCGAGCCTTGCCGCGACACGGTGAGCTGGCTGGCGCAACGCGGAATCCTGGTCGCACCCGGCGAGTTCTACGGTCCTGCCGGGGCGCAGCATGTGCGGGTGGCGTTGACCGCGACCGACGAGCGGATAGCCGCTGCGGTGGCGCGACTCACGTCCTAACCCAACAGGCCCAGCGACATTGCGGTCGTCACGGCCGCCGTGCGGTCCGAAACACCGAGCTTGTTGAATGTCCTCAGCAGATGGGTTTTCACGGTCGCCTCGCTGATATGCAGTTCGCGTCCGATCTCGGCGTTGGTGTTGCCGGTGGACACCAGCGCCAGCACCTCGATTTCCCGTGTCGACAACGCCGCCGAAGCGGGTTGGCGCACAAAGCGAACCAGCCGATCGGCGACCGTCGGCGCCAACACAGTCCTTCCGCGCGCCGCGTCACGAACGGCTTCGGCGAGTTCGGCACGGGATACGTCCTTCAGCAGATACCCCGCCGCACCCGCCTCGACCGCGCGCAGGATGTCGGTGTCGGACTCGTAGGTGGTCACGACGACGATACGGGTGCTCGGCAGCAGCGCGAGTATTCGCTCGGTTGCCGTCACGCCGTCCACGTCCGGCATCCGCAGATCCATCAGAATGACGTCGGGCTGCAGAGACTCGGCCATGGTGATCGCCTCTGCACCCGAGCCCGCCTCGCCGACGACGGTGAGGTCGGCTTCGGCGTCGATCATGCCGCGCAACCCCTCGCGGACCATCGGATGGTCGTCCACCAGCAGCACTTTCGTGGGGGTGGTCACGAAGGCACCTCGACACTCAAGGTTGTTCCGCCGCCGGCAGCCGACGAGACGGTCATCGCGCCACCCGCCTGCGCCACCCGGGAGCGCATCCCGCGCAGTCCGAATCCGTCGGTCTGTCCGTCGTTGAGCCCAACGCCGTTGTCTGTCACCGTGAGACGAACTCCTGAATCCGATGGCGAGAGTTCGACTGCGACAGTGCTCGCATGCGCATGTTTGCGAATATTCGCGAAGGCCTCTTGGGTCGCGCGCAGCAGCACCACATCGGCGGCCATGCTCTGGGGCGGCAGGTCGTCTGCGATGTCCACGGTTACGGTGGCATCGATCTCGGCCGCGAGTCGATCGCACTGCCGCTGGATTGCTGCAGGCAGCGTCTCCTCGAGAGGGCTCGGAGTGAGTTCGGCCACCATCGCCCGCGCTTCAGCGAGGTTCTCCCGTGCGGTGGCACCGATCAACTCGACGTGCCGCTTCGCCGCCGCGGTATCGCTTTCCAACTCGGGCTCGACAGCCTGGGCGAGCATGACGATGCTGGTGAACCCCTGGGCTAGCGTGTCGTGGATCTCGCGGGCCAGTCGTTCCCGTTCGGCGGCGGTGCCCGCCTCTCGCGACAGGCGGGCGCTCTCGGCGCGGGTGGCAGCGAGTTCGGCCACCAGTGCCGCCAGCTGTCTACGTTGGCGCATCGACGTGATGATCACGGTGCCGATCACTGGCGCGATGATCACCCCAATGAGCGTGAAGGCAATGGCAATACCGAGATCCGGTGACCGAATCCCTTCCCTGACTAACACCAACGCCACGGGGATCAGGTTGATCGCCGTGGTGATCACCAAGGCGACGCGCAGTGTCAATGTCGCGAACACAAGTGGGTAGATCGTCGGAACCGCTGCCACCGCGACCGGTGATGCCCACAGCGCGAGGGTCCACAGAGCCACTACCAATCCGACGAATAATACTGCACCCCAGCTATTTTCAGGCAGAATGAAGACTCTTCGGCCCAATGTCACCACGCAGAGCATCATCCCTGCGATCGCGCCGGTGGCTACGGCCATGTTCCCCGGAAAGCGATGATCGAGCACGACCACCGCGAACATAGCCGCCCCGCAGACGCCCACGACGTAGACCATCCACAGCCAATGCCACTCGGCGCCGCGCGGAGCATCCACACCCATGCGGCGACTTTATCCCTGTGTCGGTACCCAGTTGCCGTGAAAGCCGTGCGGCACCCGGGCCGGAAGGTGCACCGTCGCGACCGTTTCCATGGTCTGCCCGTCGAGCAGCACGAGGTCACTGCGATCGGTGGAGTTGTCGTACACGAATCCCATCACCATGCCGTCGTCCTCGGCGGCCTCAGCGCTGGACGGGACGAAGACGAACTCGCCGGGTTCGCGGCCTGTCCCAAAGCCGACTGACTGGACCTGTCGTGCCTCGAGATCGTGTTTGAGGATCGTATCGGCGGTATCGGCGGCGGCCGGGGAGTAGCCGACCGCATATCCGTATCGATAGGGCCGGCCGACCAGGCGTTCGTCGACGCGGGGGAATTCCTGCGTGGTGTCGTCGATCCGCTCTTCGATGACTTTGCCGGCGGTCAGGTCGACGGTCCAGCGGTCCAGCGAACGGGTCGCCGGGAACAGGCTGTCGCCTGCGGTGAACACCGACTCATGCCGGACGACGTCGAGCACGATGCTGTCGCCTTCCGGAGAAGCCACGTCGTAGGCGTTGAGAGGATGAAACACGTAGCACGGCTGCACTTCGAACCAACGGATGTCGTCGGCTGAGCCGTCCCGCGGCAGCACGCCGATGCGCGCTTGCCGTTCGGGTGCCCACCGGTACGGCATGCCGGACCCCGGCGCCGAGGCGCGCTCGGAGGCGCGCATGATGGCGCGCAGCACGAAATCCGGCGCCGCGTGACGCGCAGCGAACCTGGTCGCAACGCCGCGCCGCTTGCCGAGGTCCAGCGCGACGGGCAGGTCGTAGAGGACCACATACTGCTCTGTCAGCGAGAAGTCGTGCATCATCGTCTGCGCGCGCAACCGGATATCGACCGTGTGCCGGACCTTGCCGTCGACTCCGGTCACCGTGTAGCGGACGATGTTGCCCCGCATCGGGTTGTAGGACACCGCATGCAGCTCACCTGAGATCGGGTCGCGCTTCGGATGTGCGGTATAGCCGCCGAACAGCGTGCCGCAGAAGTCGGAAGCCCCTACGGTTTCCAGCTGTTCTGTCAGCTCGTAGGGTCGCGCTCCGCTCTCGGCGATGGCGAAGGTCTTGCCCGCGTGGCCGATGATGTTGGTGTTGGACGCAAAGTCGAACCCTCCGTACGTCGGACCTCCGGGCCACGGCTCGTTCAGTTTGCGCGAGACGTCGGCCGAGCGCACCCAGCGGTTGCGGTACCAGTGCGCCTTACCGTCGCTTAGTCGGAGTCCGTGCGCCATACCGGCCCCGAGAAACCAGTGATAGCTAGAGGGGTCCGGATCGCCCATCGGGTTGGGGCCGATGCGCAGATAGCGGCCGTCGAGATAATCCGGGATCGACCCGGTGACGTCGAGGTCGACGGCGGAAATCTCCTCGCTGACGGGGGCATAGTTCCCGCTGAGGTAGGGGTGGGGTGACTCGCGGATCGGGGCGGCAGTCGTCATCACTAGATAGTGCGCCTCCCGAGCCGCTGACCGCGAGAACTTGACGGCTGATTCTCGTGTCCACCGACCGGTTGACAGCGCGAACGCCGAGGTCGGGAATCCTCGGGAAATTCGATGCGAGTTCGATGCAAAAGTGGGTACCAGTGTTTGGGAGTAGACGCAGTTGGTATCCCCCCGCACGGGTACTCCAACCGCACACGTCGCGGTAGAAGGAGTAATGCGTGACAGCGATTGGTGGACGCATGCGTGGTTGCGACCTGCGAGGCGAGCGATGGCGTGGTGCCGTTCGCGCCGCTGTGCAGGGGACCGTTGCGGAGTTTGTCAACACCCGTTGTGCACCAGATCTGCAGGCCGCCGGCGCCGACATCGCGGCCGAGGTGCTCCGCGAATTCATAGACGGTGGCAAGTGCGTGCGATCGACGTTCATGTACCTGGGCTGGCTGTGCGGCGCCGACGATGACCGAGCGGCACTGCGCGCAGCCGCCGGTCTGGAGCTACTGCACGCGTTCGCCCTCCTGCAGGACGACGTCATGGACAGCTCCGCGCTGCGTCGCGGTCGGGTCGCAGGACACATCGCATTCGCGCAGTGGCATCGAAGGCGGCCGCTGCAGGGATCGCCGGATCGCTTCGGGGAATCCGCCGCGGTTTTGCTGGGGGATCTGTGTTTGGTCTGGGCCGCGCAAATGTTGCGGGAAAGCGGTGTGGCCGCCGAAGCGCTCGACAGGGTCTGGCCCCGCTACGACGCGATGCGCATCGAGCTCGCGATAGGGCAGTTCGCCGATCTGATAAACGACGCCAACGGGTTTCCGACTCTCGACCAGGTGCTGGACGTCTCGCGCCGCAAGTCCGGCAACTACACCGTGCGGCGACCGCTCGAAATGGGCGCGGCAATGGCCGGCTGCGGCGAGTCGGTGCTCGCAATGCTCGGCGGATACGGCGACGCGATCGGCGAGGCCTTCCAGCTGCGTGACGACCTGCTCGGAATCTTCGGATCGCCATCAGTCACCGGAAAGCCCAGCGGCAGCGACCTTTTGGAGCGCAAGGCCACGACCGTCGTCGCCGCCGCCTACCATCTTGCCGACGGGGTACTGCGTAGGCAGCTCCGCGAGTTGATGAGCGCGGACGACCTTGACGCCGAGGACATCAGCGGTTGGCGTGAGCTGATCGTCGCCACCGGTGCCGTCGACTGGATCGAAAAGCTGATCGACTCGCGGCTCACGCATGCGCTGACCCTCGTCGACGCTACCGATCTGCGACCAGACGTCCGAACTGCCTTGGCCGAAATGGCAGCGGCCTGCACTGAGCGGACGGCGTGATCGTGAAGACCGTCGGTGGAAATGCCCATCGCGTCGTCGTGATCGGTGCAGGCCTTGCGGGGCTGTCGGCCGCTCTGCATCTCGCGGGTCGTGGCCGCGAGGTCACCGTCGTCGAACGGGCACAACACCCGGGCGGACGGGTGGGACGGCTCGACATCAACGGATATCGCCTCGATACCGGTCCGACCGTGCTGACGATGCCCGATATCATCGACGACGCGTTCGCAGCGGTCGGCGAATCGCTCTCCGATCGGCTGGATCTCATGCGGGTCGAACCCGCCTACCGCGCATTGTTCGCCGACGGCAGCTCCTTGAACGTGCACAGCGACCGAGACGCGATGGCCGCTGAGATCGAGCGATTCGCAGGCCGCGGACAGGCCGATGGATACCTCAAGCTGCGGGAGTGGCTGGCCCGGCTCTACGAAGTCGAGTTCGACGGGTTCATCGGGGCAAACTTTGACTCGCCGTTGTCCCTGCTCACGCCTGCGCTCGCGCGGCTGGCCGCCATCGGTGGCTTTCGCCGCTGGGACCGCATGGTGCGCAAGCACCTCAGCGACGATCGGCTCAGGCGTGTTTTCACGTTCCAGGCGCTATACGCCGGGGTTCCGCCGCACCAGGCCTTGGCCGTCTACGCCGTCATCGCCTACATGGACACCATCTCCGGCGTCTTCTTTCCGCGCGGCGGCATGCGCGCGCTGCCCGACGCGATGGCTGCGGCTGCCGCTGATGCTGGTGTCCAATTTCGTTACGGTGCCACAGTTTCGGCGCTGGAACGCAGCGGGGACGTGGTGACCGCTGTGCATACCAGCAACGGCGAGCGTGTCCCGACCGATGCAGTCGTGCTGACCACAGAGCTCCCCGAGACCTATCGGCTGCTTGGGCGCGAACCGCGCAGGCTGTTTCGGCTTCGGCCGGCACCGTCGGCCGTCGTCGCGCACGTCGGATGCCAAGCCGTCGGTCATGAAGTCGGACACCACACCATCCTGTTCGGCGACGCTTGGGAGCAGACGTTCGACGACATCATCGACGACGGACAGGTGATGGCCGACCCGTCGCTGCTGGTCACTCGACCCACGGCGGGTGACTCGCGGCTGGCACCCACGGGTCGCGACCTGCTCTACATCCTGGCTCCGGCCCCGAATACCGCTGTGGGCAAGGTTGATTGGGCCGCAACGGGTCCGGCCTACGCCGACCACATCTTGCAGACGGTCTCTGACCGACTGCCGTCGCTCGGCGTCGGCGCTGAACTGCTGCACGTCATCGATCCGGCGGGGTGGGCCCGCCAGGGCATGCTCGCAGGTACGCCGTTCGCACTGGCCCACACCTTCTCTCAGACCGGTCCGTTCCGACCGGCCAACACCGTGCGCGGGATCGATAACGCGGTCCTCGCCGGATCCTCGACCGTGCCGGGGGTCGGTGTTCCCACAGCTGTGATGTCGGGCCGCCTGGCCGCCGACAGAATCACCGGCGCCGTGACGAAGCGGCGCCAACTACGGGTGGTGCAATGATGATCAGCTCAGAACTCCATGCTGCCGGTGTCCACGACCGGGCACTGCGCGAGGCATACCGCGAGTGCCGCACGCTCAACTCGCAGCACGGGCGCACGTTCTTTTTGGCTACTCGTCTGCTGGCCCCTGAACAGCGACCGGCGGTGCATGCGCTATACGGTTTCGCCCGGCGCGCCGATGACATCCTCGACGACTTCGACCCGGCGATATCTACGGCTGAGCGTGCAGATGAGTTGCAGCGGCTGGCTACTCGGTTGATCAACAGGATGGTGACAGGCGCGGCCGACGACGGTGACTCGTCGCTGGCGGCAGTGGTCGACACCGCGCACAGGTATGACATCCCGTGGGAGCACTTCGATGACTTCCTCGCCTCGATGCGGATGGACCTGTCGACCACCGACTACCCCGATCGCGCCGCCCTGGACCGATACATGTACGGCTCGGCGGAAGTGATCGGTCTTCAAATGCTGCCGGTCCTCGGCACAGTTTGTGATCCGCAGGAAGCTGCACCGTACGCGGCCGCACTTGGAAAGGCGTTCCAGCTCACCAACTTCCTGCGAGATATCGATGAAGACCTGGAGCGCGGCCGGATCTATCTACCCGCCGACGAACTCGCCGTCCATCAGGTAGACCGCGACGTCCTGAGATGGTGTCACGACCATCGCCGTACCGATGCTCGCGTGCGCCGGGCGATGGAGGAGCAGCACGCGGCGACCAGACGGATCTACCAATTCGCGCGGCAGGGCATCGCCCTCCTGCACCCCCGATCGAGGCCGTGCATCACCGCGGCGCTCACTCTGTACTCGGAAATCCTTGATCGCATCGAGGAACTTGACTTCGCGGTCTTCGACCAGCGCGCCTCTGTCGGCATGGCCAGGCGACTGCAGGTGGCTGGTCGCGGGTTCGTCGGAGCGTGGGCCGCTCGAGTCCGCCATTGCGGGACGTGACGATGGACCGCTGGCAGTATCTGCTCGTTCTCGCGGCATGCCTGATGATCACTGCGCCGCTGGAGTTTCTCGGTCCCGGCGTGTATCGCTACACCAAACGCACTGCCCTTGCGGTGCTTCCGGTGGCCGCCGTCTTCGTGGTGTGGGATCTGATCGCCATCTCAGCCCATGTGTGGTCGTACAACCCGCAGTTCGTCACGGGGCTGACCCTCCCCGGGCGGCTGCCCGTAGAGGAACTGCTTTTCTTCGTGGTTATACCGCTGTGCGGGTTGCTGACCTACAACGCCGTCGACGGCCTTCTCGGACGAATCCGCGTCCACCGAACCAGGGCGAGGCAGGAGCAGTGAACGGCATCGGCTACACCGTGCCCGCCGTTGTAGCGGTGATCGTCGTGATCGCGCTGGAATTAGCGGTACTGCGAACCGGGTTGTTTCGCCGTGCGGCGTACTGGATCTCGATGGTTATCGTTCTCGGCTTCCAGATTCCCGTCGACGGCTGGCTCACCAAGCTCAGTGCGCCGATCGTCATTTACAACGAGCGTCACACCAGCGGAGTGCGGTTTCCGTTCGACATCCCGGTGGAGGACTTTCTGTTCGGCTGGGCGATGGTCACCGCGGTGCTCTTGCTATGGGAGCGTCGAAGACTCCGTGACAGGATGAAGGAGACACCGTGAATCTTTCCTCAAATGAGATCCCCGCGGCGTTCGACGTCGGGGCGCCTGCCTACGACAAGCTCGTCGACGCCAATCCCGGCTATCATATGCATCTGCGGTTATCGGCGCAGCGCATGCAGATTCCCAACGGGGGCAAGGGTTTGCGCCTCCTGGACGCTGGCTGCGGAACCGGCGCATCGACCGCAGCGCTGCTGACTGCCGCGCCCCAGGCCGAGATCGTCGCGGTCGACGCGTCGGGCGGAATGCTGGCACAGGCCAGGGCGAAATCGTGGCCGTCATCCGTCAGTTTTGTGCAGAGCCGGATTGAGGACCTCGCCGACGTCGGTGTCAGCGCACCCTTCGACGGTATCTTGGCGGCCTACCTGGTCCGCAACGTCGACGATAAAGACGGGCAGCTGCGCAGGTTTCGCGAACTGCTGCGACCGGGGGGAACGCTTGCTGTGCACGAATACTCGGTGCGCGACTCCAAGCTCGCCATGGCGGTGTGGAACACCGTGTGTGCCGCGGTCATCATCCCCAGCGGCCGGCTGCGCACCGGTGACGCGTCGCTTTACACCTACCTCCGACGAAGTGTGAACAGGTTCGACGGTGTGCGAGCCTTCTGCAACAGGATGCAGAGCAACGGCTTCGAAGATGTTCGCAGCGAGACAATGCCAGGTTGGCAACGCAACATCGTGCACACCTTTCTAGGACGGTCCCCGCGATGAGCGATCCCCGCGCCCAGATTCATCCCGCGCCACCCGGTGCGGTTGACGCGTCTGCGCTGCCCGAACAGCCCCGGGTCGTCGTGGTCGGAGCCGGCATCGCCGGCCTCGCCGCCGCTACCGGACTGGCCGAACGCGGAGTTGCGGTCGAACTCATCGAGCGTCAGCCCTACCTCGGCGGCCGGGTCGGCGGATGGACCGAGCGGCTTTCCGACGGCGCCGAGGTCGCGATGAATCGCGGCTTCCACGCGTTCTTCCGTCAGTACTACAACCTGCGGAACCTGCTGCGCCGCATCGATCCCGCGCTGGCGATGCTCACACCGGTAGAGGACTATCCGCTGATCGATGCGCAGGGACGCACCGATACTTTCCGGGGTGTGCCGTTGACGCCGCCATTCAACGCGATGGTGTTCGCCCTGCGCAGTCCCACGTTCCGGCTGCGCGATCTGGTACGGCTCGACGCCCGCGCCGCCGCTCCGCTGGCCGCGGTTTCAATTCCGGACATCTATGACCGTCTGGACCACCGCGACGCTGACTCCTTCCTGCGCGATATCAACTTTCCCCCAGCGGCGCGGCATCTGGCGTTCGAGGTTTTCTCGCGTAGCTTCTTCGCCGAGCCGAGGGACCTGTCGGCGGCGGAGTTGGCGACAATGTTCCACATCTACTTTCTCGGTTCCCGTGAGGGGCTGACCTTTGACGTGACGAACGCCAACTTCGATGTCGCGCTCTGGAACCCGTTGGGCGCCTACCTCGAGTCGCTGGGTGTTCGCGTTCACACGGAGACGTCGGTGAACTACGTGCGTGCAGGGCGAGGTTGGTCGGTGGGTATCGGTGACAGCACCGAACTGCGCGCTGACGGCGTGGTTCTGGCCGTCGACATCGCGGGCTTGCAACGCATCGTCGAGAACTCGCCTGGTGTCGGGGACGACGACTGGCGCAAGAGCGTGGCGAAGCTCGGCACAGCGCCGCCGTTCATCGTGCACCGGCTGTGGCTCGACAAAAGAGTGGATCCGGACAGAGCACCGTTCGTTGGAACAGGTGGCCGCCCGCCGTTGGACAACGTCAGCGTGCTGGAGCGATACGAACGCGAGGCGGCGGACTGGTCGCGCGCCAACGGAGGCTCGGTGGTCGAGCTGCATTCATATGCGGTCAAGGCGGCCGACGAAACTCTGCGAGAGCGGCTTCTGAACCGCCTTTACGAGCTGTATCCCGAAACCCGCGGTGCCCAGGTCCTCGCGGAGAAGGTGTTGTGCCACAACGACTGTCCGCGGTTCGCGCCCGGGGACTTCGCCGACAGACCGGGGGTAGGGACACCGGATGACGGGCTGGTGCTGGCGGGCGACGGCATCCGTATTGATCTGCCGGTGGCACTGATGGAGCGCGCCGCGACGACAGGATGGTCGGCGGCGAACCGATTGCTCGAGGGCTTCGGAATTCGAGGTCACACGCTGAAGACCGTTCCGAACCGTGGCCGGATGGCGCTATTGAGCCGGGTCGCCGCGCGTGAAGGGCGCAGCACACGATGAGCAGGATCACGCATCTTCGGGCGCAAGTGTCGAAGACATTCCCGTTCGACTTTCTGCCTGCCCTCCGATGGCCGGCGCAACGCCCGACTCACCGCGACGCGGTGCCCGCTATTATCGCTGCCGCGCTGCGCCGCTCACAACAGCGGCCCAGCGGCAACTGGTACGCCTTCGCTGCCAGTAGTGCAATCAAGACACGGCCGTACGGAACGACGGTGGCGGGCCAGGAACTGGTCGCGTGGCGAGGCGAAGCCGGCGTCCTGCACGTGGGCCCGGGCGAGTGCCCGCATCTTGGGGCGGACCTGGCGACCGGGACGGTGGACTGCGGGGCGCTGATATGCCCGTGGCACGGGCTGCGTCTGAATGGCGCACGGGAGTTCGGTTGGCGGCCATACCCTTCGCATGATGACGGGGTGCTGGCGTGGGTCCGCCTGGACGGCATCGGTGGGGAAACCCCTACCGACCAACCCGTGCTGCCGGTGCGGCCCGACGGCGAGCAGATGCACGCAGTGACACGGCTCGTCGGTACCTGCGAACCGCGCGACATCATCGCCAACCGAATGGACCCTTGGCACGGGTCGTGGTTTCACCCGTACTCGTTCAGCCGGCTGGAGGTGCTGACGACTCCGCCCGCCGATGACGATCTGGCCGAGGAGCTGGACCGCTTCCTCGTGGCGGTCACATTTCGCATCGGCCGATTGGGTGTGCCGGTCGTCGCCGAATTCACCAGTCCCGAACCGCGGACGATCGTGATGCGGATCGTCGACGGCGAGGGAACGGGCAGCGTGGTGGAAACCCATGCCACGCCGGTAGGTCCGGGTCCCGACGGATTGCCGCGCACGGCGGTACTGGAGGCCGTGATCGCCCACTCGGATCGATCCGGGTTCGCGTATGCGACGCGCGCGGCGCCGTTGATCGCGCCGTTCATGCGGCACGCCGCGGCTCGGCTGTGGCGTGACGATCTCGAATACGCCGAGCGAATCTTCAAGCTGCGCAACCGCTGATCAGCCTGCGACGACGCCGGCCGTCTCGAGTAAGAGGATCTGTTCGGCAGCCCACGGGCTGATGGCCCATGGCAGGCCGGCGGCCGATCGCAACTCAGACCACGACACCCAGGTGTAGTCCATCACCTCGTCCGGCGACGGGTCGAAGGCGCCTACAGCCACGGCGCAGAACACCGGGCAGAGTTCGTTCTCGACCGTGCCGTCAGCCGCGACGGCGCGGTACCGGTAATTGGGCAGCGCGCACACCACGCGCTCGATCGTCAGACCGAGCTCCTGGCGGGCGCGTCGATGCACCGCATCGCCGATCGGCTCATCGGGTGCCGGATGGCCGCAGAACGAATTGGTCCACACCCCGGGCCATGTCCGCTTGCCCAATGCCCGGCGAGTCATCAAAACGCGTCCGTCTGCGTCAAAGACATAACACGAGAAGCCGAGGTGCAATGGGGTGGTTTCGTGATGCACGGAATCTTTCGCCGCGGCGCCGATCGCGGCACCCCGCTCGTCGACGAGCACCACCAACTCCTCCGACCTGGCAACCGCAGTGTCAACCATTCCTTGTTCATACCCAGCTCTCGGAAAACGATGCGCAACCGGCTATCGCTCGGTAGCCCGTAATCCGAGCGCGAGTACCAGTCGCACGTCGGGATCATCCAGCGAGGTGGACATCAACTTCTCGATGCGCCGGACCCGATATCGCACGGTGTTCGGGTGCACGTGCAGGTGCTTGGCGACGGCGGACACGTCGCCGAAGCTGTCCAAGTGGGCCTTCAGCGTTTCGGCCAGGATCGGATCCTGCTCGCGCAATAGCCGTACCCGGGGGTCGACCAGTCTGGGGCGCTGGGCCACCTGCGAGACGATCTCGTCCAGCAGCACCGTCGTGTGTGCCTCGTCCAGCGACGTGATCTGTGCTATCGCAGCGGGATGGCGATCGGCGCTGTCGAACACGCGGTCCACCTCGACGCGGGCTGCTGCGGCGCCCGCCAGCCCGCCGAGTGGTGCCGCGACGACGGCGCGCAGGGTCAAGTCGAGTTCGCGATGCACAGCGGCCACGACCCCACGCACCCACGACATCACCGATGACGGGGTGCCGATCTTGGGCAGCAGGACGTAGACCCGCGCGCCGATGGTCACCGCCTGGGCGTCGGATCGAAATGCGCTGGCGCTCAATGCAATGACGCCGGTGGGCACGGACGGACCAGCCGGGGACCCCTGGAATCCGACGAGTGCCACCCGGCCGTCGACGCTGATCCCGAGCTGGCCCGCGATCGCGGCGACGTCGATGTCGTCGCCGGCTAGCCCGAGCAGTTCGGCCACCTGTGCCGAATGGGTCGACGGCGTCGACGCGAGCCGTGCCATGACCCGGGCAGCCAGCACCGCGCCGCCGCGCAGAATCTCCTCGGCGTCGGTGGCCAGTGGTGCGGAGCCCTGCTGCAGCCAGATCGTGCCCCCGAACGCCGCTGGACGACGCGGGTCGGTGCTCGGCACGTGGATGCCGACCGCCAGGCGCGGGCGCAGACCCAGCTCGGGGCGCTCGGAGACCCGCACCACGTCGGTGCCCGCGCGCAACGCATCGAAGATGCCCCACTGACCGATCCACTCCAGGTGTTCGGGCGGCCCGGCGCGGCCCAGGATCGTCAACCGCCGCAATTCGTCTGCTTCGTTGCTGGACGCGGAGTACGCGAGTACGTGCGATTGTTCGTCCTCGATGCTCACCATGCCGCGGGTGCGGTCAGCGATTGACTGGGCGAGCCCGAACAGGTCGGTCCCCGAGTCATGGTCGCCGCGGTCGCCGTGGTGCTCGAAGGCGTGATTGACCAGTCGGTAGAGCGACTCCCAGCGCGCCCGCGGGTCGACAGCCACGACCGCGGTGCCGAGCGCTACGGCCCGAGCCACCGCGGCGTCGGTGGGTTCCTTGACGAAGATGGCCGTCGGCACTCGGAGCCGCTCCGGCGGCGACATCGGACTGGGGCCGGTGCCCTCGACTTGTTCTGCCAGCCAGCGCACTGCCTCGGCGTCGGCGACGCCCAACAGGAAGAAGAGGTCGGCGGATCCGGCGCCGACCGACAGGCCCAGCCGAACGTCGTCGGCGTCGACGAGGGCGACTGAGGCGACCGGCATATCGAGGCCACGGGGTGCCTCGACCAGTGTGACCATCGTGCGGTCCAGGGCCAGCAGCAGCTGGCCGAACCCGAGGCCGGGCGACGGTGCCGTCATCTAGGCCCTCCTTTGTCCGATCCAACTATAGGACTAGAAGTACTTTGTCCGATCAGCCATCGGTTAGAACGGGCGCCAGCGGGGATTCTTAGTGCATGGACGCCATCAGCGACGTACCCGCGCCGGCCAACGAGCCGGTTCTCGAATATGCACCCGGCTCTGCGGAGCGCTCCCGGCTCACCGATGCCCTGACAGCGCTCTCCGCCGACCCGATAGATCTGCCCCACGTCATCGGCGGCGCCCACCGCATGGGAGGCGGCACCCGCACCGACGTGGTTCAGCCACACCGCCACAGCGCGCGGCTGGGCACCTTCACCAACGCCGAGCTTGCCGACGCGACCGACGCCATCGACGCCGCGATCGCCGCCAAGCCCGGCTGGGAAGCCACCCCGTTCGACGAGCGCGCCGCAATCTTCCTTCGCGCTGCCGACCTGCTCGCGGGACCGTGGCGGGAGAAGTTGTGCGCGGCGACGATGCTGGGCCAGTCCAAGACCGCATACCAGGCCGAGATCGACGCGGCGTGCGAGCTGATCGACTTCTGGCGGTTCAACGTCGAATTCGCCCGCGAGATCCAGGCCGAACAGCCGATCAGCGTGCGCGGCGTCTGGAATCGCACCGACTACCGGCCGCTCGAGGGATTCGTCTACGCCATCACGCCGTTCAACTTCACCGCGATCGCCGGTAACCTGCCGAGCGCGCCTGCGCTGATGGGTAACACCGTGGTGTGGAAGCCGTCGCCCACCCAGACGTTCGCCGCCTACCTGACCATGCAGCTACTCGAGGCGGCAGGCCTGCCCCCGGGCGTCATCAACATGCTGACCGGCGACGGGATCGCGGTTTCCGATGTGGCACTTGCCGATCCGCGACTTGCCGGGATCCACTTCACGGGGTCGACGGCGACGTTCCAGCACCTGTGGCGCGAGGTCGGCGCCAACGTCGACCGCTACCACACGTATCCGCGGCTGGTCGGTGAGACCGGCGGCAAGGATTTCGTGCTTGCCCACACCTCCGCCCGGCCGGACGTGTTGCGCACCGCGCTCATCCGCGGCGCATTCGACTACCAGGGGCAGAAGTGTTCGGCGGCATCGCGCGCGTTCATTCCGCGCTCGGTGTGGCAGCAGATGGGCGACGACTTCCTGTCGGCCACCGAGGCGTTGTCCTACGGCGACGTCACCGACCTGACCAATTTCGGTGGTGCGCTGATCGACGAGCGGGCGTTCGCGAAGAACGTCACAGCGATCGAGCGCGCCAAGAGCGCCGCGGGCGTCACCGTCGCGGTCGGCGGCGAATACGACGACAGCGAGGGCTATTTCGTCAAGCCGACGGTCTTGCTGTCCGACGATCCGGCGGACGAGTCGTTCTCCACCGAGTACTTCGGGCCGATCCTGTCCGTGCATGTGTACCCGGACGGCGACTACGAGCGCATCATCGACGTCGTCGATGCCGGTGCCCGCTACGCGCTGACCGGAGCGGTGATCGCCGACGACCGTTCGGCAGTGCTAGCTGCTCAGCAGCGGTTGCGTCATGCGGCGGGCAACTTCTATGTCAATGACAAGCCCACCGGCGCGGTCGTCGGCCAGCAGCCGTTCGGCGGCTCGCGGGCGTCGGGGACCAACGACAAGGCGGGCTCGGCGTTGAATCTGTTGCGCTGGACCTCGGCGCGGTCGATCAAGGAGACCTTCGTCCCCCCGACCAGCCACGAATATCCGCACATGGAGGCATGAGGTGGGCGTCTTCGAACACCTCGCGCGGCCGGCGATCATGGCGGCCAGCCGGTCCGGCGGGCTGCGCCGCACCGCGGAGCGTCTGCCTGTCACCCGGCACGTGGTCCATCGTTTCGTGCCCGGTGAAACAGTGGCAGACGTACTGGAATCGGTTGGGCAGTTGAGGAATTCGGACCGTCTCGTATCGATCGACTATCTCGGCGAAGACGTCACCGACATGGATGCGGCGAACGCCACGGTCGACGCCTATCTGGCCTTGCTCGACGCGCTGGATACGCGCGGGGAGCCCGCGGCCGCCGTGCGACCGCTGGAGGTGTCGCTGAAGCTGTCGGCGCTGGGGCAGGCGCTGCCCCGCGACGGCGAGAAGATCGCGTTGGAGAACGCCCACACCATCTGCGAGCGCGCGCAACGCGCCGGGGCGTGGGTGACCGTGGACGCCGAGGATCACACGACGACCGACTCGACGCTGTCCATCGTGCGTGATCTGCGTACCGAGTTCGGGTGGCTGGGCACGGTTCTGCAGGCCTATCTGCGGCGTACCGAAGCCGACTGCACAGAGTTCGCCGCATCGGGCGCGCGAATCCGACTGTGCAAGGGCGCCTACGACGAGCCCGCATCGGTGGCCTACCGAGATCGTGAGGACGTCACCGCGTCCTATCTTCGGTGCCTGCGGGCGCTGATGGCGGGCGACGGCTATCCGATGGTCGCCTCGCATGATCCCGAGATCATCGAGGCGGTGCCGGCTCTAGTCCGTGAGCTCGATAGGGGCGTGGACGATTTCGAGTACCAGATGCTCTACGGAATCCGCGAGGCCGAGCAGCGCAGGCTGGCCGCCGACGGCAACCATGTCCGCGTCTATGTGCCGTTCGGCACGCAGTGGTACGGGTATTTTGTGCGTCGACTGGCCGAGCGGCCCGCCAACCTGACGTTCTTCCTGCGCGCGTTGGCCGAGCGCAGGCGTTAGTCGGTCGAGGTCGCGGCTCCGCCGAAACTGCTGAGAGATCGAAATTTCATCGACGAAAGCGATCTGTCAGCAGTCTCGACGGGTGGGGGGCCCCTTATGTTCGTCGGTGCCCTCAGATGAGACGAGGACGTAGCCGGCGCTGGCGAACAGGACGGGCACCATCGCGATCATTCCAAATGCCATCGAAGAAATCATGGTCATCGCGATCACTCCTCCCGTGCCGATCTGTCCACTCAGTCCTTACAACGAGGTAGACCGTGAGGCGGTTCAACACTCATCGGGTCGTCAACGTTCGGACAACAGCAACAGCGCAAACGCCGCGATGGACTGGGCGTCGGTGATCTCTCCGTCGCGCATCATCTGCTCGACCTCGGCTCTGCTGAACCATGCGCTGTGCATGTCCTGTTCCTCATGCTCGCGATCGTGTTCGCCCTCGGTGATACCGGTTGCGAGGAACACCCAGCCGCGCTGGCTGCTCATGCCGGGCGCCACGTCGAGCTGACCGAGCAGTGTCATCGTCTCCGCCCGCAAGCCCGTCTCCTCACGCAGTTCCCGCTCGGCGAGGTCGATCGGCTCGAGGTTCTTGAGGTCCGGCGCGGTGCCCTGGGGAAACTCCCATCGTCGCAGACCCAACGGATAGCGGAACTGTTCGACCAGGTGGAAACGATCGCCGTCCTGCGCGATCACCAGCGCATATGTCGGCTTGTCGAGGACCGCGTAGATGCCGTCGCTGCCGTCGGGCCGCCGGATATCGTCTTCGCGCAGCGCGAGCCAGTTGTTCCGGTAGATCTCTCGCGAGCCAACTGTCTCGATCCAATCCACCAGGCCAGTATCCTCACGGTCGTGCTGCTGTCCTCTTTGAACCCCGCGGCAGTGGCGGCCGGCGCCGACATCGGCGATGCGGTGCGCATCGACGGAGCGGTGCTGAGCCGTAGCGATCTGGTCGGCGCCGCCACCTCCGTCGCCGAGCGGGTGGCGGGCGCGCAACGCGTGGCGGTGCTCGCGACACCGACTGCCACCACGGTGCTGGCGGTGACGGGCTGCCTGATCGCCGGCGTGCCTGTCGTCCCGGTGCCCGCCGACGTCGGCGCCGCCGAACGCGCACACATCCTCACCGACTCCGGCGCCCAGGCGTGGCTGGGGGAGGAGCCGTCGGACACGGGCGGGCTGCCACACGTTCCCGTGCGATTGCACGCACGCTCGTGGCACCGCTATGCCGAGCCGCATCCCGACGCGGCGGCGCTGATCATCTACACCTCGGGGACCACAGGGCCCCCCAAGGGCGTGGTCCTGAGTCGGCGCGCCGTCGCCGCGGACATCGATGCGCTTGCCGAGGCCTGGCAGTGGACGCCCGAGGACACCCTGGTGCATGGCCTGCCCCTCTATCACGTACATGGACTGGTGCTGGGCCTGCTCGGGTCGCTTCGCATCGGAAATCGATTCGTACACACGGGAAAACCGAAGCCCGAAGCCTATGCCGCGGCCAGCGGCTCGTTGTACTTCGCCGTTCCGACGGTGTGGTCACGGGTGGCCGAGAATGCCGCTGCGGCGTCGGCACTGACCTCCGCGCGTCTATTGGTGTCCGGAAGTGCGCCGCTGCCGGTGCCTCTGTTCGAGCGGCTGGCCGAACTCACCGGGCATTCGCCCATCGAACGCTACGGATCAACGGAGTCGCTGATCACCATCAGTACCCGCGCCGACGGGGAGCGCCGCCCGGGGTGGGTGGGCCTGCCGGTGACGGGAATCGAAACGAGGCTGCTCGACGAGTTCGGTGCCGACGTCGCGCACGACGGCGAAACCATTGGCCGGCTTAATGTCCGGGGACCGACGCTGTTCGACGAGTACCTCAACCGCCCTGACGCCACCGCCGACGTGCTGGACGCCGAAGGCTGGTATCACACCGGCGACGTCGCGGTGATCGACGCCGACGGCATGCACCGGATCGTCGGCCGCGAGTCGGTCGATCTGATCAAGACCGGTGGCTTCCGGGTCGGTGCCGGTGAGATCGAGGCGGCCCTGCTCGGGCACGCCGGTGTCACCGAAGCCGCGGTGGTAGGTGTTCCGGACGAGGATCTCGGCCAGCGCATCGTCGCGTTCGTCGTGGGCGATGCCGATCCTCAGGCCCTGATCGACTTTGTCGCACAGGAGCTTTCGGTGCACAAACGGCCGCGTGAGGTGCGGATCGTGGATAGCCTGCCGCGCAATGCCATGGGCAAGGTGCTGAAAAAGGAGCTGGCGCAGTGGCACTGAGACGAACGCGAGTGAGGATCGCAGCGAGGAACGAGCGAGGACCGGAGCGAGGGGGAGTCGAGCGATGAGTTTGAAGTTCGACGAGATCTGTATCGATGCCCGCGATGCCACCGCGTTGGGCCGCTGGTGGTCGCAGGTGCTGGACTGGCCGCACGACACCGACGATGACGGCGACGTCGTGTTGCACGCGCCACCGGGTGCGGGCGTGAACTGGATATTCATCGCAGTTCCCGACGAGAAAGTGGTCAAGAACCGCATCCACCTCGACTTCCGTCCCGACGACCAACAGGCCGAGGTGGACCGGGTCCTGGCACTGGGGGCACGCCGTGTCGACATCGGGCAGCGCGGCGACGAGAGTTGGGTCGTGCTGGCCGATCCGGAGGGCAACGAGTTCTGCATCCTTGCTGCCACAGACGATTGACGCCGCCGATCCCGACCGTCCGAATCCTATCGGCGGCAGGGGTTCTCCTGGCCGCCTCGTGCGCGACAGCGCAGGCGCAACCTCCACCGCCGCCGGCGCCGAGCGACGCCGAACAACACCTCGACATCGGCGACGGTGCCACCGATACGTTCGGCGGATGGCTGCCTGACGGCGTCACGTTGAGCCCCTTCGACGTGGCGAATCCGATCGTCGGTTCACTGGACCCCGCGCTGCTCGGCGCGATTCAGGACGCCGCACGTAAAGCCGCGGCCGAGAACGTCGACATCCAGATCAACTCGGGATGGCGATCAAGGGGATTCCAGCAGCGACTGTTCGACGACGCGGTGCGCAGCTATGGCAGCGTGGATATCGCGAGGCAGTTCGTGGCGTCGGCCGACACGTCGAAGCACGTCGACGGCAAGGCTGTTGACATCGCCCCGGCTCAAGCCGATAAATGGCTGATCGCCAACGGCCAGCAATTCGGGCTGTGCCAGATCTACGCCAACGAGATATGGCATTTCGAGCTGGCTGTCGACGACCAAGGCCGTTGCCCGCCGCTGAAACCCAACGCCGCGGGCTGAGGCGTCAAACGCTCTGGGGGAACGCCTTTCGCGCTGTCAGCGCCACCGCGAGCCCCAGCCCGACCAGGACCGCGGCCACCCAGGGCAGCGACGTGAGCCCGACGGTATGAAGCAGGCCCGCACCGATCGCGGCGCCACCGGCGATACCGGCGTTCGCGGTGGCATTCACCCAGGCCCCGGCCTGTTCGGGGGGCAGCGCGTGGGTGCGCACAGCGGTGGCCTGGTAGATCGACGGAATTCCTCCGAATGTGCCACTCCACAACGCTGTTGCAGCCACCACCGCGAACAGCGTCGGCCATGAGACGCCCAGGATCATGATCGCGACGATGACACCGCCGAGCGTGACTGCCACGGTGCGACGTGGACTGCGGTCGAGGTTGCGGCCTACCCACCACAGGCTGATCAGCCCACCTGCGCCGCATGCCAGTAGAACCGGGCCGACGAACGCCGGGCTGAGTCCGCTGGACAGCAGCAGCACGCTGATGAACGTGTACGCCGTGAAATGCCCGAGGAACGTCAGCAAGTTGGAAGCCGAGACGGCCGCTAGCGCACCGCGACCGTTTCGCTCGCGACGACTCTCGCGCGGTGCATGATCTACTCGGGGGAGCAATTTGTACACCGCTACCACCGTCAGGCATGACAGCGCCGCCAGGACCGCGAAAGACACCCGCCACCCCGCAGCGGTCCCGACCACGGTCGAAAGGGGCATGCCGAGAACGAATCCCGCCGATGCGCCACCGGACACGATCGCAAGCGCGCGGCCGACGTCGGCGCGCGCAACCAAGCGCGGAACGTATCCGATCGCCAGGGAGAAGAACAGCGCATGCGTCACGCCGCCGACCGCACGGCCCGCAGCCACGACGGCGAATGTCGGCGCCGCCGCGACGAGGACATTGCTCACCACGTAGCCGAGCAGGGTCGCCAGTAAAAGGGGGCGTCGGGGAAATCGCGTCGTCGCGACGGTCAACGGCACCGCCAGTGCGGCGACCATTATCGCGTAGAGGGTGACCAACAGGCCGGTGACCGACTCGGGCATCGAGAACGTCGCGCCGATGGCGGGCAGGAGCCCCACCGGCAGCATCTCGGTGGTCACGGCCAGCCCTGAGGCGATCGCGAGCGAGAGCAGTCCGGGCAGGCTGCTGCGAAGCCCCTGCGGGGTGGCGCGATCGGCGGCCAAAGTCACGCGTTCGATAATATACTCGGGGGACGAGTAAATAAAATGCGATACTACCGCCGATGACCCATGACCCGAGACAGCCGGCGCAGTTGCGTTGGCTGGGTGCCGCTGCGCTGCTCGCGGTCGTGCGATCCGAGCCGGGGATCACCAGGACCGCCGCCGCGCAGCGCCTTGGCATCGGCAGCGGAAACGCCACCGAGTTGTCCTCCCGACTGCGAGCGGCCCGGCTGCTCGACGAGCAACCGGCGCCTGCTCAGGGGCGCGGACGTCCGACGACGGTGCTCGGACCCCACGCCGAAGGGCCACTGGTGCTCGCGGTCGATCTGCGGGCGAGCGACTGGCGGTTGGCCCTGGCGGGCATCGACGGACGACCGACGGTCGTCTCCCAGTCCGGATATGCCGAAGAGCCCGACACTGCACTGGCGCAGGTGGCCAAGGCAATCGGCACGGTCTATCGACGAAACACCAAGCGGCTCAGAACCATTTCGATCGCTGTCGCGGGACCCGTCAGCGGTGTCCGGCTGGGTCAGTTCCCCTCTCGGGGGTGGAACGACGTCGACCTGTCGGTGCTGACGGCGAAGGTTTCAGACCGGGCCGACGTCGGCCTGCTGGTGGGCAACGACGCCACCTTGGCCGGACTGGCCGAGGCTCGCACCGGCGCAGCGCGTGCGGCGGCCACGGCGCTTCACCTGATCGTCGCGCAGGGCATCGGCGGCACGCTGGTGGTCAACGGCGTACCGGTGACCGGGGCGCACGGAGCGGCGGGTGAATACGGCCACATCCCCTTCGCCGATCCAGATCTGGTCTGCCCGTGCGGGGCTCGAGGCTGCTGGGATCTGACCGTCGACGGACGCGCGCTGGCCCGTCACCTCGGTGACGCGCCACCCGATGACGCGGTCGGCTACGTTCATGCCGTCATCGACCGACCCGACCGCAATGCACGGACCCGACGCGCATTGAACGCCGTGTCCACGTCGCTCGGGCGGGGCATCGGCGGTTTGGTGAACCTGCACGATCCCGACGTCGTGACGCTTGGCGGTGCGGCAGTGCTCCTACGGGCCGCCGCGCCGGAGTCCTTCGCCGACGCGTACCGCAATGCGTTGATGGCGTTCCGCAAGTCGGCGCCACCGCCCGTGCGCGATGGCGTCCATGGTGAGGACGGGCCGCTGCACGGCGCCGTCGAACTCGCGCTGGACCACGTCGTCAGCGCCACAGGCATCGCCGACTGGGTTGCCCTGCCGGATGTCTAGTTGGCGTGCAGGGCCTCGTTCAGCGTGATGCCGCTGCCGTCGCGCTTGACGACCTCGACGGCGCCGGTCACCGAATTACGCCGGAACAGAAGGTTATTCGCACCAGAGAGCTCGCGAGCCTTCACCGTCTGACCGTCCGAGGTGGCCACCTTGGTGCCGGCGGTGACATAGAGACCGGCCTCCACGACACAGTCGTCGCCCAGTGAGATGCCCAGCCCGGCGTTGGCCCCGAGCAGGCAGCGCTTACCCACCGAGATCACCTCGGTGCCGCCACCGGACAGCGTCCCCATGATCGACGCGCCGCCGCCGACGTCGGAGCCGTCGTCGACGACCACGCCTGCCGAGATGCGGCCTTCCACCATCGAGTTGCCCAGGGTTCCCGCGTTGAAGTTGACGAAGCCCTCGTGCATCACGGTCGTACCCGCGGCCAGGTGCGCTCCCAGGCGCACGCGGTCGGCGTCGGCAACGCGAACCCCCGAGGGCAGCACGTAGTCCACCATGCGCGGGAACTTGTCGACGCCGTACACGGTCACCGGACTGCGCCGGCGCAGCCGGGCCCGCACGATCTCGAAGCCTTCGACCGCGCACGGTCCGTGGTTGGTCCACACCACATTGGTCAGCAGGCCGAAGAAGCCGTCGGCGTTCAGACCGTGCGGCGCGACCAGCCGGTGCGAGAGCAGGTGCAGCCGCAGATATGCGTCATAGGCGTCGGTGGCCTTGTCGTCCAGCGACGAGATGGTGGTGCGGACGGCGACGACCTCGACGCCGCGGTCCTCGTCGGGTCCGGTCAGCACGCCCAGTTCCTCGGGGATCTCGGCGACGGAGAGCCGGGCGGTGCCCGACGCTTGATCGGCGTCCAGTTCCGGCGCGGGGAACCATGTGTCGAGGACCGTTCCGTCGGCCGCGAGCGTCGCCAGGCCTATACCTACAGCAGAAGTCACGCCGCTCAGACTAACGTCAGGCGGGTGGCCCTTGATCTGCACGGCGACCCCGTCGCCCTGACCGCGGCGCTGGTGGACATCCCCAGTGAATCTCGCAGTGAGCGCCGCATCGCCGACGAAATCGAAGCCGCCCTGCGCGATCAGACCAGCGGATTCGAGATCGTCCGCAATGGCGACGCGGTGCTTGCGCGCACCAACCTGGGGCGGCCGTCGCGCGTGCTGCTCGCCGGTCACATCGACACCGTTCCGGCCGCCGACAATGTGCCCAGCCGCCTTGCCGACGGTGTGCTGCACGGCTGTGGCACCTCGGACATGAAATCCGGTGATGCGGTCTTCCTGCACCTGGCCGCGACGGTGGCCGAACCGCAGCACGACATCACGCTGGTGATGTACGACTGCGAGGAGATCGAGGCCGCCGCCAACGGTCTGCGCCGCATCGAACGCGAGCTGCCCGAGTGGCTGGCCGCCGATGTCGCCATCCTCGGCGAGCCGTCCGGGGGTTACATCGAGGCGGGCTGCCAGGGCACACTACGCGTCGTGGTGAGCGCCTCGGGCACACGTGCACATTCCGCGCGATCCTGGTTGGGCGACAACGCAATCCACAAACTGGGCGCGGTGCTGGACAGACTGTCGTCGTATCAGGCCCGCAATGTCGACATCGATGGCTGCACGTACCGCGAAGGATTGTCGGCCGTGCGCATCGACGGTGGGATCACGGGCAACGTGATTCCCGACGCCGCCTCGGTGACGGTGAACTTCCGATTCGCACCCGACCGCACCCTGGACCAGGCCACTGCGCACGTGCAGGACGTGTTCGACGGACTGGACGTCGGGATCGAGTTGACCGACGCGGCCAACGGTGCGCTCCCGGGCCTGACGGCACCCGCTGCCGCCGCGCTGGTGGACGCCGCGGGGGGACAGGTACGGGCGAAGTACGGCTGGACCGACGTGGCCCGATTCGCGGCGCTGGGCATCCCGGCGGTCAACTACGGACCGGGTGACCCGAATTTGGCCCACCGCGTCGACGAGCATGTCGACACCGCGGCGATCACCGCCGCAACCAGCATGCTGCGGAGATATTTAACCGGTTGACACCGATCCGTACGCTGGAAGCATGTGGTGAGACAACGACTCCGGTGTCCGAATAGTCGTTTCTGTACGAGAGATCTCTCGCATGTCTTCTTCCATCGTTTTTTCCAACGTGTCGTTCGCATTCGGTGACGGCACGCCCCTTTTCACCGACCTGTCCTTCACCGTCGGCGATGGCCGCACCGGACTGGTCGCACCCAACGGCGCCGGTAAGAGCACACTGCTCCAGTTGATCGTCGGCGATCGCAAACCCGCCGGCGGATCGATCACTGTCGACGGGACCGTCGCCTACCTGCCGCAGACGCTGCCGTTCGTCGCGGGCAAAACCGTCGCCGAGGTGTTGGGCGTCGCGCCCGTCATCGATGCACTGAATGCGCTGTCCGATGGCAATGCGGGTGACGACGTTTTCGCTGCGATCGGTGACGACTGGGATATCGAGGAGCGCAGCCGTGCCCAGCTGGACAGGCTGGGCCTGGGCCACCTCGACCTCGGCCGTCGCCTCGGTTCGCTGTCCGGCGGCGAGGTCGTCTCCCTCGGGCTGGCCGCACAGCTGCTGAAACAACCCGACGTGCTCCTTCTCGACGAGCCGACCAACAACCTCGATGTCGACGCGCGGCACAAGCTGTATGACGCGCTTGATGACTTCACCGGATGCCTGTTGCTGGTCAGTCACGACCGGGTGCTGCTCGATCGGATGGACCGCATAGCGGAGTTACATCGCCGGAGCCGCCCCGGCGGCGACATCGAACGCCGGAGCCGCCCCGGCGGCGACATCGAACGCCGGAGCCGCCCCGGCGGCGACATCGAACGTGGCGAAATGCTGTTCTATGGAGGCAATTTCACACTGTATGAAGAAGTGGTCAACGAGGCCCAGCGGGTGGCGGAGAGCAACATCCGCAACGCCGAACAACACCTCAGACGTGAGAAGCGCGAAATGCAACAGTCGCGCGAACGCGCGGCCAAGCGGTCGTCAACGGCTGCGCGCAACCTCAAGGATGCCGGGCTGCCGAAGATCATCGCCGGGGCGCGAAAGCGCAGCGCGCAGGAATCCGCGGGCCGGATCGACGGGGTCAACGCGGCGCGCGTCGCCGACGCGAAGACCCGTCTCGACGAGGCCGAGCGAGCACTTCGAGACGACGACGTGCTCGCCCTGGAGCTGCCCGACACGAAAGTGCCCGCCGGACGAACGGTGGTGCAGGCCGAAGGCCTTTCGGTCCGTTGCGGTGGCCGGACGCTGTTCGCGGATGTCGATCTGTCGGTCCGCGGTCCCGAACGCATCGCGCTCATCGGGCCCAACGGTGCAGGCAAGTCGACGCTGCTGCGCATCATCGGCGGCGAGCTGGCACCCGACGATGGACATGTCGCGCGTGCCGACGGGCGGGTGGCGTATCTGTCGCAGCGACTCGACCTGTTGCCCCCCGAGAGCACCGTCGCGGAAAGCCTCGCCGCGTCCGCGCCGAGCCTGTCGGAAACCCGGCGCATGCATCTGCTGGCCCGGTTCCTGTTTCGCGGCAACCGCATCCACCTTCCGGTGGCCGCACTGTCGGGGGGCGAGCGGCTCCGCGCGACGCTGGCGTGCGTGCTCTACGCCGAACCGGCGCCGCAACTCCTTCTGTTCGACGAGCCGACCAACAACCTCGACCTGGTCAGTGTCGGTCAGCTGGAGGCGGCG
This sequence comes from Mycolicibacterium tusciae JS617, assembly GCF_000243415.2. Next base: position 325,794 of record NZ_KI912270.1, on the reverse strand, counting down.
CTGAACGCTTATGAGGGCGCGTTCGTGGTCGTGAGCCACGACGAGCGATTTCTGGCGCAGATCGGCGTGCAGCGCACCCTGCGGCTATCGGCCGGCCGGCTGGATCCGATGTAGTCACCGCTGATCGTTGATCTTGACCGCCCGAAATTGCGGACCGACAGCTACTCCCGGCACGGTAAATTTGGTCCCTATGGCGATCGAGCCCGATACCAGCCCCTATGGGGGGCAGACAGTGACTGGCCCGGGCTGGCCGAACGTCGACGAGGAGGCGCTGGCAGCGGCGGCCGCGGCTTACGAGGCGCTGGCGGCCAAGATCAGCGGCACAGTGGTCCCTGCTCAGCAGGGACAGCTGATGAAACTCACCGACGTGTGGGAAGGCGCGGGATCGATGGCCGCCGCGGGCGAGGCGACCACGATCATCGGCGGCCACGAGGCCAACGCCGCGCAGGCGACTGCGATCGCGGCCAAGCTGCGCGCCATGGAGGCCACCGTCGTGAAGACGAAACTCCTGGCCAACACCATCGCGCAGGAAACACAGGCCGAATGCGAAGCCATCGCCGCGATGCCGTTCCCCAATGCTTCGGAGCTGGCCAGGAGCCGGGTCATGATGGGCCTTTCGCAAAACATGGCCAATGTGACCACCAATACGACCGAGCTCGCGAACACACTTGGCGTGCCGCCCAGTCTCCCGCTGCCCGGCGCCCCGTCGGTGCCCGGTGCCAAACAGGCCGAGGAGGCCGGCGAGGAAGCCGGGAAGCAAGCCGGTCAAGGTTCCGACCAGGCGATGCAGATGCTCAGCCAACTGGGGTCGATGGCCGGACAGCTTCCGCAGATGCTGATGCAGATCCCCCAGCAGATGATGCAGCCGCTGCAGCAGCTGTCTCAACCGCTGCAGCAGCTGACCTCGATGTTCGGGCAGGGCGGTAAGGCGGATTCGATGGGCGCGGCCGGTATGCCGTTCTCGTCGTTCTCCAACCACCCGCTGGCCGGCGGTGGCGGCGCGGGCGGCGGCTCCGGCATGGTTCGCGCAGCATCACTGCCGGGTTCCGGAGGTGTGCCGTCACAGACGCCGTTGATGGCGAATCTGGTGGGCGGCGCCAAGCCGGTGTCCACCGCTCCGGCCGAGGGCGCGCTGGCAGGCAGCTCCGCGGTCGGCGGGGTGGCGCCGATGGCCGCGGGCGGCCCTATGGGCGGTATGGGACCGATGATGGGCGGTGCGCGCGGCGAGAGCGGCGGCACAGCGGCCGGGCTGGCCGTACCTGCGCCGCTCGATCACGACTTGGACGAGGACGACGTCGACGATGACTGGTGAGAAAAGGGGAGGACTGCGATGGGTAGCCCGCTGAAGAAGCCCGAAGGCATCAGCTGGAACGCGGCCTCGGTCGAATTGCCCGAGATACCGATGCTCCCCCCGGGCCCGGACGCGATGAGCGCGACGATCTCCGCCGTGCTTCCCACGTTGGCCGCCCAGTTGACCGCCAACATTGCCGCACTCCAGGCGAAGGAGCACACGTACTCGGGCAAGCTGGGCGCCGCGCAGGCGGCGTACACGAACTCCGACGACTCCGGATCGCAGTCCGTCGGTCAAGTCGTCGGCATGCTCGGCAAGCTCGGCGAGCAAGCGGGCCAGATGGCCGGCGCACCCTCCCAGGCAGCCCAGGGCGGATCTGGCATGTTCGGGTCGCTGATCGAGCAGGTGATGAAGGCGGCCCAGGGCGGCGGAGGCGAGGCTGGTCAGTCCCCGGCCGGTGGCGCGCCGGTGGGCGCAACTCCTGGCGGCGGGGCGGCACCGGCCCCACCGCAGCCTCCACGTGATCCGCTTGAACAGCGCGTCGAACGCCTCGAGCAGCGTGCCGAAGCTCAGGATCGTCCACACGAGCAGCAGGCGCCGCAACGCGAGGAACGCGAGCCCCTGCACCGTGCCGATGACAGCAACCTGGCGTCCGGGCCGGAGAAGAGCGGTCCCGGTGCGGGCCTGGCCCCTGTTGCACCGTCGGACCAACCGCGCCATGCGGCCGACGACGACATGGGACGCAGGCTGTAAACGTCTAGGAGTCAACGGCTCAGCGCGCTTAACGGGTTGATTGCCAGCAGTATTTGGCTGCGATCAACCAGTTAGGGCACATGGGACGCAGGCTGTAACCGTCTAGGGCCCGGTGGCTTGCGCGGCCGCGTCCTGGGCCGCACGGTGCATGCCGATTGCGGTCAGCCGCTGTGACGCCTCGCGTAGGCCCGCGGTGTCGCGACTGACCAGTGCGCGGGCCTGGGCGAGCGCCAGTTGTCCGAGTGCACAATCACATTCGGCACTGGCGCGCTCGATACCGTCGACCGCGCGAATGTCGCCGAGACGTACCGCATCCAACAGGGCCCGCAGTGCGACCGCCGCCTGCCCGCCACGGTCGGCGCTGCGTGCCGCGTCGCGCGCCGCGGCGATGGCGCCATGCGTGTCGCCCCGCGCTGACATCGTCCACGCGCGTGCCAACGCTAGCTCCGGCGCGAACAGCATCGATTTGAGTCCGTGCCGAGACTCTGCTCGAGACAACGCCTTTCCCGCTTCGACGGTCACCCCCTGTTGGCCGAGCGCCTGCGCCAACAGCATCCACGCCAGCGGGCCCCACGAGTAGCCGGTCGGTGCCAACGTGGCAGCCGCCCTGCGCAACAGCCGGACCGCTGACTCGAGGTCGCCCTTCGCGATCAGCACATCGGCCACCAAGACTTCACCGATGGCACGCCCAGGCTGCTGCAGCTGCGCGAAATCGGTCAGCTGTTGGCCTAGTTCCTGTGCCTTGTCCAGTTCCCCTGCCATCAACAACGCTGTCGTCTGGCCGAATCCGCTGGTGAACCGCAACAGTCCTGGATGTCCCGCAGCGATCGCTCGTTCGGCGAATGTGTCGACCTCGGAGAAGCGTCCCATCCGTGCCGAACTCAACGCCGCGGCCGCGGCTGCCCATCCGACCGCGGTGTCATCGGCCGACGGTGATGTCAGGACCTCGCCCGCAATCTGAAGTGCGCGATCCGGGCTGCCAGCGTTCATCGCGAACGTCGCCGACAACGCATCGAGAGTGGTTCGGGCGGCAGGGGAGGACACCTTGTTTCGCGTCGCCTGCAGAAACGCCGTGGCGCGTTCAGGCTCGGACAACATCCAGAATTGGTTGGCCGCCACCGGCAATGCCCACGCCATCAGCTCGGCTTCGGTGAGTGTGGCCGGATCAACCTGAGCCAACACAGAATCGGCGTCGCGGCCACGTCCCTGCCAGGCCAGCGCGTAGGCCAGCGTGAGCCGCGCGGGCAGGTCGGCCCCGCGCTGCAGCGCAGCCCGGCCGAGGCGCTCGGACAGCACCAGGTCACCGAGCCGCAGGGCCTCCCCGGCGGCCTTGACCAATTCTGCGGTCGGCTGCGGCCGGTCGGCGTCCAGTGCCAGCACGGCCAGCCGTAGCAGGTCCACCACGTCGCGAGGGGGTGCGGCGCCGAGCCGCTCGACGAGCTCTGTGCGCAGTCGGCGCAGTTCCGGGCCTCCCATCGCGTCACGCACGGCGTCGACGTACAGCGGATGGGCCGGTCGCACTTGATCGTCGTCGACAACGACCGCGCCGGCGGCCTCCGCCTCGGCGACGGCTTCGCGGCCCACCAGCGCGCAGAGCTGAGCGAGGGGAAGCGGATCGTCGACTGCCAGGTACTCCAGGACCCGGTGAGCAGTGGCGGGCAGCGCCGCGACGAATTGTTCGACCAGACTGGCCACTCGACTGTCGTCATGGCCCGCGGGTTGCAGCTCGAGGCGCTCAAGCAGGTCGTCTTTCCACAGCGCCGAAATCTCCTCGGCCACAGGTCCGTTGGGCGCGACCGCCACGATGAGCTTCGTCGCTCCACTCACGGCCAGTTGATGGACCAGCGCGGCCGACAACTTGTCCAGTAGGTGGGCGTCGTCGACCACCAGCAGCCGTCCATCACCGAGCGACTCGCGGGCGTTCCGCAGCACCTCCGCGGTCTTACCGGTATCCGGTACCTCGATGAGGTGGCTGAACGCGGCGAAGGGAATGGTGGCGGTCGGCGCCGTCGCGGTGACCCAATCCACCCGGTCGAACTGTGCGCCCAAACGGGCGGCGGCGGCCCGCGCCAGCGTGGTCTTGCCGACTCCTGCGGGGCCGATGATCACCGTCCCGGCCCGAGCGCCCCACCCGGCTTCGAGTGTCTCCAGTGCCGGTTCAAGCGGCACGGTCACCCACTCCACTGGCACGGCGCGAGTCTAGAGCTAGGTTTTAGCGTGTGTCCGGCGAACCCGACCGCCAATGGGCGGTGTGTGTCTATTGCGCTTCGGGACCGACGCACCCGGAGCTGCTGATGCTGGCCGAGCGGGTGGGCGCCTCGATCGCGGAGCGTGGCTGGACGTTGGTGTCCGGCGGCGGAAACGTGTCGGCGATGGGCGCGTTGGCGGTCGCGGCCAGGCAGCGCGGTGGTCACACGGTCGGGGTGATCCCCAAGGCGTTGGTGCACCGCGAGGTCGCCGACGTCGACGCCGACGAACTCGTCGTCACCGACAACATGCGGATGCGCAAACAGGTGATGGAGGACCGCGCGGACGCGTTCATCGCTTTGCCCGGCGGGATCGGCACGCTGGAGGAGTTCTTCGAGGCGTGGACCGCCGGTTACCTGGGTATGCACGACAAGCCGGTAGTGATGCTCGACCCGTTCGGGCATTACGCCGGTTTGCTCACTTGGCTGCACGGGCTGATCGACAGCGGCTACGTCAGCCAGCGCGCGCTGGACCGGTTGGTGGTCGTCGGGGACGTCGACGCCGCCATGGCCGCCTGCCAACCGCACGGGTGATCGCCCTCACCCGCGCCGATAGTGTGTGTTCTGCAAGCGAACACCGGAGGGGACTCACCGAATGACCGACCAGAAATCCGGCGTCCGGCGCAGCGTCGGAGTGCTCGACATCGCCACCCGTGTACCGCGCCTGGTGATGGACGCGCCGGTGATGCTGCGCGGCGCGATGACGGGTTTCATGGCGCGTCCCACGGCCAAGACGTCGATCGGCAAGGTCTTTCAGGACCGCGCGGCGCGCTACGGCGATCGGGTGTTCCTCAGGTTCGAGGACCAAGAGCTCACCTACCGCCAGGCCAACGAGACCGCCAACCGCTACGCGGCGGTATTGGCCGCGCGCGGGGTCGGACACGGCGATGTCGTCGGTGTCATGCTGCGCAACTCGCCGCAGACGGTGTTGCTGATGTTGGCCGTCGTCAAGTGTGGCGCGATCGCGGGAATGCTCAACTACCACCAGCGCGGCGATGTGCTCGCCCACAGCATCGGACTGCTCGACGCGAAGGCGGTCGTCGCCGAAACCGACCTGATCGAGTCGATCACCGACAGTGGTGCCGACACCACCGGGCTGATGACGATCGAGGAGTTGGACCGGCTCGCCGCCACTGCCCCCACCCACGACCCCGCCACGACGGCCGCGGTGCTGGCCAAGGACAAGGCGTTCTACATCTTCACCTCGGGCACCACGGGGATGCCGAAGGCCAGCGTCATGACCCACTATCGGTGGTTGCGCGCGCTGGCCGGCTTCGGCGGCCTTGGTCTACGCCTGCGCAGCGACGACACGTTGTACTGCTGCCTGCCGCTGTATCACAACAACGCCCTGACGGTGGCGCTCGGATCGACGGTGAACGCCGGTGCAGCACTGGCGCTCGGTAAGTCGTTCTCCGCGTCGAAGTTCTGGGACGAGGTGATCCGCTACCAGGCGACGGCGTTCATCTACATCGGCGAGATCTGCGCTTACCTGCTCAACCAGCCGCCCAAGGACACCGACCGCAAGCACAAGGTGCGGGTGATCATCGGCAACGGGCTGCGGCCCGCCATCTGGGACGACTTCACCAAGCGGTTCGGCATCCCTCGGGTGTGCGAGTTCTACGGTGCCAGCGAGGGCAACACCGCATTCGTCAACGTGCTCAACATCGACAAGTCGACCGGGATCTGTCCGACGCCGGTGGCGTTCGTGGAGTACGACGCGGAGACCGGAGAGCCGGTGCGCGACGACAACGGACGCGTGCGCAAGGTCAAGACCGGCGAACCGGGTCTGCTGCTGTCGAAGGTGAGCAACTTCCAACCGTTCGACGGCTACACCGACACGAAGGCAACTGAGAAGAAGCTTGTCCGCGACGCGTTCAAGGAAGGCGACACCTGGTTCAACACCGGCGACCTGATGCGCTCGCAGGGCTTCGGGCACGCCACGTTCATCGACCGGCTCGGCGACACCTTCCGGTGGAAGGGCGAGAACGTGGCGACCACGGAGGTCGAGGCCGCGGTGTCGAGAGACTCGCAGGTCGAAGAGGCCACCGTGTTCGGCGTCGAAGTCGAAGGTGCGGGCGGTCGCGCGGGCATGGTGGCGATCCAGCTCAAGGATGGTGAGGAGTTCGACGGCAAGGCCCTGGCGAAAGCGGCGTACGAGCGCCTGCCCGGCTATGCCGTGCCGTTGTTCGTCCGGGTGGTGTCCGAACTCGCTCACACGTCGACGTTCAAGAGTCAGAAGGTGGACCTGCGCAAGCAGGGCTACGGCGGCGCCTCGGGCGAAGGCGACGAGGAGGCCGAGAAGATCGAGGACCCGATCTACGTCCTCTCCGGTCGCGATGAGGGCTACGTCGAGTTCTACGACGAGTACCCCGAAGAGGTCGCCGCGGGCAAGAAGCCCAAAAACTAGCGGTTTCGGTAGTGCAGCAGTAGCGCCCCGCTTTCGGTGGCCTGCGAGTCGACCAGCTCCAGGCGGCGCAGTTCCTGCTGACCGTCGAACATCCGATATCCGCGCCCGGCGAAGGTGGGCGCGATCAGCAGCCGGTAATCGTCGATCAGACCGGCGTTGTGTAGCGACTTCGCCAGCCCGACGCTCGCGTGGATGCCGATGTCGCCGGTGTTTGGGCCGTCCTGTTCCTTGAGGTCGCGGACATAGGTTTCGGCAGGGCTTCCGACGACGACGGAATTGGACCACTGCGCATCGAGCGGTCTCGAGGTGAACACGTGCTTCGTGACGGCATTGATGAACCCGCGAAACGGCTCCTCACCCTCGTTGGGCCAATGGCCCGACCAATAGTCGTATGTCCCGCGGCCGAGCAATACGTCGTCCTGGCTGCCGATCACCTCGGCGATGTTGTCGAACACCGCCTGATCGACGTCGAAAACCCAGTTGCCGGGTTCCTCGGCGACACCATCGAGCGACCACATGTGAAATAGGGCGACCCGTCGCATCGCGGCTCCTTTCCGTCGGGCTCATGTTCTATCGGGTTGACTATGCCGCGGGCGGAACCTCATCGCCTCTGGGTCGCATCTGGGGAGGCCCGTAGCCTTAAAGACGTGCAGTCGACGTTTCTTTCTCGCCCGGTGGCCGGCGACCGCGCGCTGATCATGGCGATCGTCAACCGCACGCCGGATTCGTTCTACGACCGCGGTGCCACCTTCACCGATGAGGCCGCCAAGGCGGCCGCCCATCGCGTGATCGAAGACGGTGCCGACATCGTCGACGTGGGCGGCGTCAAGGCGGGGCCTGGCACTTCGGTCGACGTCGACGAGGAGATCACCCGGGTCGTGCCGTTCATCGAATGGCTCCGCGACACCTATCCTGACCAACTCATCAGCGTCGACACCTGGCGCGCAGTGGTGGCCAAACAGGCCTGCGCGGCCGGCGCGGACCTGATCAACGACACCTGGGGGGGTCATGACCCGGCGCTGCCGGAGGTCGCCGCCGAGTTCGGCGCCGGGCTGGTCTGCTCGCATACCGGCGGCGCTGTGCCGCGCACCCGTCCGTTCCGGGTCAACTACGGCATCTCAGAACGCGGCGTCGTCGATGATGTGGTCACCGAGGTGACCCAGGCCGCTGAGCGCGCCGTCGCGTCCGGGGTGGCGAGAGACGCGATCTTGATCGATCCGACCCATGATTTCGGCAAAAACACTTATCACGGCCTTAGTTTGTTGCGCCACGTAAAAGACCTTGTAAAAACTGGATGGCCGGTCCTGATGGCGCTGAGTAACAAGGATTTCGTCGGGGAAACTTTGGGTGTGGACCTGACCGAACGCTTGGAAGGCACCTTGGCGGCGACCGCGCTGGCCGCTGCCGATGGTGCCGCCATGTTCCGAGTGCACGAGGTGGGACCCACTCGACGCGTACTGGAGATGGTCGCGTCGATCCAGGGAACGCGTCCACCGGCGCGCACAGTGAGGGGACTGGCATGACTGTTCTGATAGATCAGCCAACGGAGCTGGCCGCCGCGACAATCGCGGAACACCCTTGGCTGGCCGACAACAGCTGGAGCCGGCCGATGTGGACAATCGCTGAACTCGAGGCCGCCAAGGGATCCCGCACCATCTCGGTGGTGCTGCCCGCGCTCAACGAGGAAGAGACCGTCGCGAGCGTCGTGGAGACCATCACGCCGCTGCTCGGTGGCCTGGTGGACGAGCTGATCGTGCTGGACTCCGGCTCGACCGACGACACCGAGATCCGCGCGCTTGCCGCGGGGGCGAGGGTGATCAGCCGCGAGGTCGCGCTGCCCGAAGTGGCACCGCAGCCGGGCAAGGGCGAGGTTTTGTGGCGGTCACTGGCAGTCGCGACCGGCGACATCATCGTCTTCGTCGACTCCGACCTCATCGATCCCGACCCCATGTTCGTGCCCAAACTGGTGGGTCCGCTGCTCACCGCCGAGGGCGTGCACCTGGTCAAGGGCTTCTACCGACGGCCGCTGAAGGTCAGTGGCAGCGAGGACGCCAACGGCGGGGGCCGCGTCACCGAACTGGTGGCCAGGCCGCTGCTTGCCGCGCTGCGTCCCGAATTGACCTGCCTGCTGCAGCCGCTGGGCGGCGAATACGCAGGCACTCGCGAACTGCTGACATCAGTGCCGTTCGCGCCCGGGTACGGAGTCGAGATCGGTCTGCTCGTCGACACCTACGACCGCCTCGGTCTGGACGCGATCGCGCAGGTCAACCTTGGTGTGCGGGAGCACCGCAACCGGCCGCTGACCGAACTCGCCGCAATGAGTCGCCAGGTCATCGCAACTCTGTTCTCTCGGTGCGGCGTGCCGGACTCCGGCGTCGGCCTGACACAGTTCTTCGCCGACGGTGACGACTTCACGCCGCGCACGTCGGAGGTGTCGTCGGTCGACCGGCCGCCGATGAACAGCCTGCGGCCTCTCTCCTAGGTCGCTTGTCGGGGCGATCGGGCAGTATCAGGGGCGTGACCCTGGTTCTGCTCTATCTGGTCGTACTGATTCTGATCGCCATCGTGCTGTTCGCACTGGGCAGTGTCTTCTTCGGGCGCGGCGAGTCGTTGCCGCCATTGCCGCGCGATACGACCGCCACCGTGCTGCCTGCCTCAGGGGTCACCGGCGCCGACGTCGACGCCATCAAGTTCAGCCAGGCACTGCGCGGCTACAAGATCAGCGAAGTGGACTGGGTGCTCGACCGACTGGGCCAAGAACTCGATCTGGTGCGCGGGCAACTGGCCGCGGTGCGTGCGGCCCACGGGATCGACGACGACGATGCCGACGAGCACCGCATCGAGGGTGGTGCGCACGCGTTGCCCTCGTCGGAGCCAGAGGCCGAAGAGTGACCGCGGACGCACGCATCCGCTGTGCGTGGATCGACGAATCACGCTTGTCGCCAGAGGATTTCATTCTGTATCGGGACTACCACGACACCGAGTGGGGCCAGCCGCTGCGGGACTCCAAGGCGCTTTTCGAGCGAGTCACCCTCGAGGCGTTTCAGAGTGGCCTGTCGTGGCTGATCATCCTGCGCAAGCGAGAGAATTTCCGCCGCGCGTTCCACCGGTTCGATGTCGAGCGCGTCGCGCGCTACAGCGAGCGTGACGTCACGAGGTTGATGGCCGACGCCGGCATCGTGCGCAACCGCGCGAAGATCGAGGCCACCATCGCCAACGCCCGCGCGGTCGGCGATCTGGATACCGACCTCGCCGAGTTGTTGTGGTCGTTCGCGCCGTCGCCACGGCCGCGGCCGGCCGCCATGGCGGACGTCCCGGCGGTCACCCCCGAGTCCACCGCGATGGCCAAAGAACTGAAGCGGCGAGGCTTCCGATTCGTCGGGCCGACGACCGCTTACGCCTTGATGCAGGCGACCGGAATGGTCGATGACCACACCGCAGACTGCTGGGTGCCAGCGACATTCCAGTGACCCGTCGATGGGGCTTCGAGGCGGTCATCGCCGGGTCTTTGCACACGCGAAGCCGCGGATAGGGAACAATAGGGGGAATTCGTTAGGCCCACCGTGCGGGCTGGCTCATGTGGAGGGAGCACTCGATGGCGGCGATGAAGCCCCGGACCGGCGACGGTCCCTTGGAAGCAACAAAGGAGGGGCGAGGCATCGTGATGCGGGTACCGCTGGAGGGCGGCGGACGTTTGGTCGTCGAACTGACGCCCGATGAGGCGGCCGCGCTAGGCGACGAACTCAAGGGTGTCACCAGCTAGTCGGCGCATGCCCGCGAGGGGTCCCGCCTAGGAAGCAACCTTCCGATAGATCTCCAGGGTCTGCTCGGCGATGTGCGCCCAGGAGAACTCCTCGATACAGCGCTGCCGCCCGGCCTGCCCGTACTGCTGGGCGCGCTGCGGCTCGGCGACCACCGCATTGACCGCCTCGGCCAATCGCGATTCGTAGCCCGCCCGGTCGTCAGCGTCGTAGTGCACCAAGATCCCGGTGTGACCGTCGGCCACCACCTCCGGGATACCGCCGACGTCGGACGCCACCACCGCCGTCGAGCACGCCATCGCCTCCAAGTTGACGATGCCAAGGGGCTCGTACACCGATGGGCATACAAAAACAGTTGCGGCTGAAAGTATTTCGCGAATCTTGGAGATCGGCAGCATCTCGCGAACCCAGAACACGCCCGTGCGGCTGCGCGCCAGCTCCTGAACGGCCTCCGTCACCTCGGCCGCGATCTCGGGGGTATCGGGGGCGCCTGCGCACAGCACGAGCTGGATGTCGGGTGCAAACCGGTGCGCCGCTGCGATCAGATGTCCGACGCCCTTCTGGCGGGTGATCCGCCCGACGAAAGCGACGATCGGGCGGCTCATATCGACGCCGAGTTCGGCGAGCACCGACTCGTCGGGCTGCGGCGGGGCCGGATACCAGACGTCGGTGTCGATGCCGTTGCGCACCACATGCACCCGGTTCGGATCCAACGACGGATACGTTCTCAACACGTCGTCACGCATACCCGAGCTGACGGCGATCACCGCATCGGCCGCTTCCACCGCGGTCTTCTCCACCCAGGACGAGACGCGGTACCCGCCGCCGAGCTGTTCGGCCTTCCACGGCCGCATCGGCTCAAGCGAATGCGCGGTCAGCACATGCGGGATCCCATACAGAAGCCCGGCGAGGTGGCCCGCCAGCCCGGCGTACCAGGTGTGCGAATGCACCACGGTGGCGTGTCCCGAAGTGTTGACCATGTTCAGATCTGCCGACAGCGTCGACAACGCGGGGTTGGCGCCCAGCAACGCCGGATCCGGCTGCGCCACGAACGCGCCATCGCGAGGTGCACCCATGCAGTGCACGTCGACCTCGCACAGGTGGCGCAGCTGTGCGACGAGCTCGGTGACGTGTACCCCCGCGCCGCCGTAGACCTCGGGTGGATACTCCCGTGTCATCATTGCCACCCGCATGGTTACGACGGTATCGGAAAATGGAGCCGAAATTGAGAGCCGTAACTCCCGACCGCAGCCTTGTTTCGTATGCGGGATAGGTGTCAATAACCTTGACAGACACCAACGAATGCCTAGCCGAGGCTGGCGGGTGCGGATAGGTTTGAATCATGCGGGAATTGCCACACGTGCTGGGGATCGTCCTGGCTGGCGGCGAGGGTAAGCGGCTCTATCCATTGACCGCCGATCGCGCCAAGCCGGCCGTCCCCTTCGGTGGCGCTTACCGGCTCATCGACTTCGTACTGTCGAATCTGGTCAATGCGCGGTATTTGAAGATCTGCGTTCTGACGCAATACAAATCGCATTCGCTGGACCGACATATCTCGCAGAACTGGAGGCTTTCGGGGCTTGCCGGTGAGTACATCACGCCGGTGCCCGCACAGCAGCGCCTCGGCCCGCGGTGGTACACCGGTTCCGCGGACGCCATCCTGCAGTCGCTGAACCTGGTCTACGACGAGGACCCCGACTACGTCGTTGTGTTCGGTGCTGACCACATTTACCGGATGGATCCGGAGCAGATGCTCCAGTTCCACATCGAGAGCGGCGCGGGTGTCACGGTCGCGGGTATCCGGGTGCCGCGCGCCGAAGCGAGTGCGTTCGGCGTCATCGACTCCGACGAGTCCGGACGCATCCGCGCGTTCATCGAGAAGCCCGTCGACCCGCCCGGCACGCCCGACGATCCCGAGCAGACGTTCGCGTCGATGGGCAACTACATCTTCAGCACCAAGGTGCTCGTCGATGCGATCAAGGCCGACGCCGACGAGGACCACTCCGATCACGATATGGGCGGCGACATCATCCCGCGCCTCGTTGCCGACGGCATGGCCGCGGTGTATGACTTCAACGACAACGAAGTCCCCGGTTCCACCGAGCGCGATCACGGCTACTGGCGCGACGTCGGAACGCTCGACGCGTTCTACGACGCCCACATGGATCTGGTGTCCGTGCACCCGGTGTTCAATCTGTACAACCGGCGCTGGCCGATCCTCGGCGAGTCGGCGAACCTGGCGCCTGCGAAGTTCGTCAACGGCGGCTCGGCCCAGGAATCGGTGGTCGGCGCGGGCAGCATCATTTCGGCTGCGTCCGTGCGCAATTCGGTCCTGTCGTCCAATGTCGTGATCGATGACGGCGCGATTGTCGAGGGCAGCGTGATCATGCCGGGCGCCCGCGTTGGCCGCGGCGCGGTCGTGCGCCACGCGATCCTGGACAAGAACGTCGTCGTCGGGCCCGGCGAGATGGTTGGCGTGGACCTGGAGAGGGACCGCGAACGCTTCGCGATCAGCGCAGGCGGTGTGGTCGCCGTTGGTAAAGGCGTCTGGATCTAGGTTTCGCCCGCAACGGCTCGCGCTCGTCGTCGTCGGCGCAGCAGGCGCCACCCGGCCCAGACAAGAGCGACGACGGCAACCAACACCAGCACCGGTACCAGAAGCGCCACGAACACCAATCCGAGGCTGACTCCATCCTCGACCGTGCTCAGCACCGGCGCGGCCATACCTGCGGTGGCGATATTGGCGGCAGGACGCACGGTCGATTTCGTCAACGACACCACCAGGGCGACAACGACGCCGATCGCCACGGGAATCCACTGCCCGGATTGTGCGAATGCGCCCGGATCGGCGACGGCATTGGTCTGCGCGGCGGTGCCCGACCCGAACACGATGCCGCCCGCCGTCGGCCGGACGAAGGTTTGGATGGCGTCGTTGATGGTGTCGAGGGCGGGGACCTTGTCGGCGACGATCTCGACGACCAGCAGCACGGCGACGATCGCCATCACCCAGCCGTTCTCGAGCCACGTCCAGCCGTGCGGAAGCGTGACCAGATCGGTGAACCGCGATAGCAGTCCGAGGGCCAGCAGCGGGATGTAGGCGTTGAGCCCCGCCGCGGTGGCCAACCCGAATCCGGTCAGCAGTTCCATGGAGATCAGTATGCGGTGGAGCGAGCACCATTTGTCGGACCCAGTGTTGTCACACCCGTGTGGCATAGTCGAACATGTGTTCGAGTGCGATCGGGATTGGGATCTCATCGAGGTGATGGGTGAGGCCACGCGCTATGAATCGATGTCGACCGCGCAGCGGTTGTTGGCGGTGGCGGAGTTGTATGAGCGGCGTCAGGGTGCGTTGGGGGATCTGGATTGGTATGTGGTCGATGACTGTGCGGCGGTGGCTGCGGAGGTGTCGGCGGTGCAGAACATCAGCCATTCCCGTGCGGTGTCCCAGGTGCAGATGGCGTGCGCGTTGGCCCACCGGTTGCCGACGGTGGCGAAGGTGTTTTTGCGCGGCACCATCGATTTGCGGATGGTCTCGACGATCATCGCGCGTACCGACAATGTCGAGGACGCGGTGATGCCCGAGCTGGATGAGGCCATCGCGCGGCATTGTGAGAAGTGGATGAAGCTGTCGCGCACTAAGCCTCGATCCACCGACTGACCTGGTGTGTGGCTGTGAGGTCGGGCTGTCGTTGGTCGTCGGGTTGTGCGCATGAGGTAGCTGCTGGTTTGCCCAGCTTTTCCTCTGCGCTCCGTTCGGGGGCTTTCGGCCAGGTGGTCAGACAGTAGCGGCATTGGGCGGGCTAGGGCCGATGATGTTGTGCCACAGCATGAGCCAGGCCCGAGACCAGGGCCAGTGGGTGGGTAGGTGCAGGATGGGCCGGCGTTGCGGACGGGCGAGTCGCGCGGGAATGTTGACGATCTTGCGGCGCAGTGTGGATCCCCGCGCCCGGCCGTGGTTCTCACCTGCCAGCACCCCGGCGGCGCGCAGCAGGTTGTGGGCGATGGCCGCGCACAGGATCCAGGCGGAGTTCGCCCCGAAGCGGCCCGACGGGATGTGTGCCAGCGGTCCGTCGATCAGGTCGGCGAACACGGTCTCGATGATCGCGTGTTGGCGGTGGGTGATGTCGGCCTGATCGGCGGGCAGGTCGGTGTTGGTGAAGAACGGGTGATATCGCCAGACCGGAAACAGTGCGTCGGGAAACCGGGCGTCTTTGACTCGACGCACGATGAGGCGCGCGGTGATTCGATCGGGGGTGGATGCAAAAGCGGTGTAGGGGATTTCGGCGACTTCGGCATCAGAGATCCAGGCCCCGGTATCGGGATCTTGGACTGCGCCGGGATAAGACACCGGGGTCCAGGCGCTCTCGTCGATGGCGGCCAGCGCGCGTTCCACGGCGGGGTTTCGGATCATCACCAGCGAGAACCGGGCGCCCGCGCGCAGGCAGCTCCGCACCACCGCCCGGTTGCCGTAGGCCGAGTCGCCGCGCACCAGGATCTGCCCGCTGGCTCCGGCGGCGCGGGCGGTTCTGATGGCTTGGGCGACCATGCGCCCGGCACCCTTGGCCGAGGCGGTCTTGCCCGCGCGTAGCCGCATCCCGGCGATCACCGGTGCCGACCCCGCGGTGCTGATGGTGGTGGCCAGCGGTGAGAGTCCCTTGCGCAGGATCTGCTTGCCGGCGATCTTGGTGTGTCCGTAGGAGGCGCCCTGTTTGGCGCGCCCGTAGACCGGACGTAGCAGCGAGTCGATGTCGATGAACACCGACCCCTTGGCGGCATCAGGGAGCAGGTCGACCCTCCCACACAGCGCCACCAGATGGTCACGTAGTACCGATTCGAGTTGGCGGGCGTGACCGAAGGTGAACTCTCGCAACAACGTTCCGACCGTCGACGGTGCGTACACGCCGTCGAAGAGCGTCGTCATGCCGCCGCTGCGGACCAGGTCGATGTCGTCGATGCAGTCCGCGCCCGCGCACATGCCCGCGATCAGCGTGGCCAGTTTCGGAGACGGGTTGGCCGCCCCGGACTTGATCCGCGGCGCGACGATCTGGACCTTCTCCGAGAGAAGCCGAGTCAGCCCGGTCTGCTGGGCCAACGTCATCACCGGTACCAGCCCGGCGCACGACACGAGATGATCGTCATCGAACACCGCTGACTGCGAAGCGAAGCTGTGCGAAACTTGCACTGGAAGTGCCTTTCCGAACTGACCCGATTGTTTGTGTGAGAACTACAATCATCCCAGTTCAGAGGGCACTTTCCTCATTCCGACACCCAGAAAACACCAGGTCAGTCGGTGGATCGAGGCTAAGCTGCGCGATCGGGTGGATCAGTGGGTGGCCAAGTTCGATCCGGCCGGGGTGCGGATCCCGCCCAAGGTGGCCGACAGCCGCTATGTCGACACTGAGGCGGCCAGTCCGGGGATGGCGTGGCTGTCTGGTCACCTGCAGGCCACTGACGCCGCGGCGTTTACTCAACGCTTGGATGGGTTGGCGGCCACGGTCTGTGCCCATGATCCGCGCACGCCGCGGCAGCGCCGCGCTGATGCGGTGGGCGCGTTGGGCCGTGGGCAAGCCACCCTGGCCTGTGAGTGCGCACGCGAGGACTGCCCGGCGGCCGCCGAGGTGGGTACGGTGTCCTCGGCGGTGATCCATCTGCTGGCCGAGCAGGGCACCCTTGAGGGCACTGGTGCTGCGCCGGGGTATCTGCGCGGGTTCGGGATCGTGCCGGCGGAATCGGTGCGCCAAATCGCCAAAACCGCGCACCTCAAACCGCTGACCGTGCCCACCGGCGTCGGACCGGATCCGGGGTACCGGCCCAGCGCCAAGACCAAGGAGTTCGTTCAGTGGCGGGATCTGACGTGTCGGTGGCCGGGCTGCGATAAGCCGGTCGAGACGTCTGACATCGACCACACCGTGTCCTGGCCGGTTGGGCCGACGCATCCGTCGAACAACAAGCATTACTGCCGGATTCATCATTTGATCAAAACGTTTTTCACCGGGGCCGGCGGGTGGAGCGATCGGCAGTCCTCGGACGGCACGATGGTGTTCACCGCCCCCAGCGGACACACCTACCGCACCGAACCCCACGGTGCGGCACTGTTTCCCGCCCTGGGGCAATCAACCGGTGAGCTCGACCTGCCCGCGCCCACCGTGGGCCCCGAGACGGATCGCCTCGCGATGATGCCGCGGCGCAAACAAACCCGCGCCCAGGAGCGCCAACACCGGATCAACGCCGAACGCCGCGAACGCACCGAACTCATCGCCGAAGAAGAACGACAACGCCAAGCCTGGCTCGCCGCCAACTACCAACCACCACCATTCTGAATGGCGTCGACTCGAAAAGCGCTGTGGCGGACGAATTATCGTCAATCACCTGAGTGTAGGTGCACTCCCCGCCGTGATCGCCAATGACCTCGCAGGATTGACTGCGAACTGATTCGTCACCACACTCCGGGCACCAACCGGTAGTGCACTTTCTCCGTGTACTCCTCGTAGCCGTCAAGCTCGTGGCGCAATGCCTTTTCCTCGTCGGTGATGCGGGCAACGAAGACCAGCGCACCGGGGATGAGCGTGAGCAAGCCCCAAAACGAGGCGAGGGCGAGCGGCATTCCGACCATCATGGTCAGCGCTCCGACGTACATCGGGTGACGCACAAGGCCATACAGACCGGTGGACACCACCGGTTGGTCCGCCTCGACGGTGATGGTCGCCGCCGCATAGTTGTTCTGAATGATCACGACCTCCGCCAGCAAGAGTCCGGCGAAGACCAGCACGTTGCCGATCACCACGACCGCTGTCGGAGGCGTTGACCAGCCGAACCGGTGGTCGAGTGCGCTGACCACTCCTACGGCGACGACCGAGAGGACGATGCCCACGGTGATAAGCCGTTGTACGGTCCGGGTTTCCGCCCACGGCCCTGACGTCATGCGGCGCTGCAGAGCATCGGGATACTTCACCGCCAGATAGACCGTGGGGACCATGGTGCCGACGATGAACACGGCGATGAAGACCCATGCCTGCCAGTAGTCGAACGTGCCTGCCGGCACGAACAGCAGCACACCCATGAAGACGATGCCGCCAAGCGTCGAGGCCAGCAGCTGAACAGTGACTTTCACGATTCCTTCCTCGGATTACAGGGCGTCGCGGCGGCGATAAATGGCACCGGCGACAAGCGTCAGGGCCGCGGCCACGACGACCAACACGGCCATTGCCACGATCGGGTAACTCGACGGCGCGGACGTCTGGCCGACGGGCGACAGGTCAAGCAGCCAACCCGGCAAGCGCAGCAGCGCGCCGAGATACAGCGATACGACGACGAATGTGACTGCAAGCCAGCCGATCCAACCCCTACGCACCGCCACTGAAAGGGCGGCGATACCAGCCATCACCGCCATCGCAGGTACGTATGCCAGTCCGCCCAGCGTCAGCCGCACGATAGTTCCGGGCTCGCCGAGAGTGACCCCTGCGCCCAGCCCGTGACCCAGGCCGGCGAAGAACATCAGCACCGCAGAGCCGATCAGCGCTGAGGCCACTGCGGTGACCAGCCACCGCCATCGCGACACCGCCCCCGCCAGCACCGCCTCGCCCAGGCCCTTCTCTTCGTCGTTGAGCAATCGCAGCACCGCTGAAACGACGTACGCGGTGGCCGCGGCGGCAAGGAACTGCGTCATCGTCGTATAGACGCTGTCGGTGCCCTGTGCCACCAGCATCCGCTGAATCAGCTCGTTGTCCTCAGCGGCGTCCAACAGCGACTTCGTCATCGAGCCAAAGGCCAAGCCGCCCAGAAACAGTCCTACGGCCCAGCCGACGGTTTGGCCCCGCTGCAGGGTCAGATGCAGACCGAGCACCGACTTGATGGCGTGCGCTCCTGGGCGTTCACCGGAGGACGGGATGGTGCCGGCGTCGTACTGCCGCCTGCTCTCCAGGGCGGCCGCCAACGCGATCAGTGCGAGTGTCAGGACCACGAGAAGAGCGAACGGCCACCAGCGCAGGTCGACGAAGGCCCGCATCTGTTGTGCCCATGCGATCGGCGAGAACCAGCTCAGCGCGCTACCGGAGTTGTCGATGACGTCGCCGATCCCGCGGACCAGTGCGGCCAGCGCCAGCGCGGCCATCGCGGCGCCCGTCGCGGTGCGCGACTGCCGCCACAGCTGGGCGGTGACGGCGGCCACCGCGCCGAACACCATGGCCACACCCGTGATACCTAGGCACATAGCTGCGGTGTCGACGAGCCCGAAGCCGGTCGAGGCCATCGCTAACGTCATCGTGACGGCGAGCGCGGCGTTCACGCCGCCGACGAGGATCAATGCGGCGGTCGTTCGTGCGTATCGTCCGACCACCGAGGACAACACTAATTCGGCGGCGCCGCTTTCCTCCTCGGCGCGCGTGTGCCGGATCACGGTGAGAATGGCCAGGATCGACGTCGCGACGATCATCGTGAGCATCAGCTCGTTGGCCATCATCGCGCCGAGGTCGGTTTCGTTGCCGCCGAACATCGGTCCGCCCATGATGATCGCCGCGGGCGTCTTCATCAGGTTCACCCGGGCCTGACGCTGAGCCTCCTCCGGGTAGGCCAGCTTCATGGCGGTTGGGGCGTACGCCATCATCAGCGTCAGGGCGGCCAGCCAGATCGACAGGCGGACACGGTCGCGGCGCAACGCCAGCCTCAGCAGGCTCGCTGTGCCCGTCCACAAACCGGCATGCGCGGCGCGCGGTGCGACGGTGGTGGTACTCATCGGGCGGCTCCCTGGTACTCGCGTAAGAACAGGTCTTCGAGCGACGCGGGCGTCACGGTCAGGTCCAGAATGCCGAGATCGGTGAGTTGACCCATGGCACGATCCAGCTCTTTGCGGTCGACCGTGAAGGTGTAGTGGCCGTCGTTGATCGCGAAGTCGTGGACGAACGGACTGCGCTGCAGCGCTTGACCGTCGGTGCTGGTGCGCACTGTCACCGTCGTCCGCATCAGGTGCCGCAGCTCATCGAGTGACCCCGACTTCACCGTGCGGCCGCCGCGGATGATCGTCACGGTGTGACACAGCTTCTCGACCTCGGCGAGGATGTGACTGGACAGCAGCACCGCCGCGCCACGCTCGGCCACTTCCGCGACGCACTGCTGAAATGCCTTCTCCATCAACGGGTCCAGTCCCGAGGTTGGTTCGTCGAGAATGTAGAGCTCGGCGTTGGTGGAGAACGCGGCGACTATCGCCACCTTCTGCCGATTGCCCTTGGAGTAGGTGCGCGCCTTCTTGTGGGGGTCGAGTTCGAAGCGCTCGATCAGCTGGTCGCGCCTGCGGGTGTCGACGCCGTTGCCGCGCAGACGGGCCAAGAAATCGATGGCCTGCAGGCCGGTCAGGTTGGGCCACAGCGTCACATCGCCAGGGACATAGGCAATTTGGCGGTGCAACTCAACGGCGTCGTGCCACGGATCGCCGCCGAGCAGCCGCACGGTTCCGCTGTCGGCGCGCAACAGGCCGAGCAGCACGCGAATCGTGGTGGACTTACCCGCTCCGTTGGGCCCCAGGAATCCGGTGATATCTCCAGGCGCGACCACGAGGTCGAGGCCGTCGAGCGCCTTGGTCCGCCCGAACGATTTTGACAATCCGCGGATCTCAACCGCCAGCCGCGATCGCTCGCCAGCGTTAGCCCGCTGCAGGGACATTGCTGATGGGGTCGTCATTTGGTTCTCCCTCCTGTGATGTGAACGGAATGCCCTGTTCGTGTGCCGCCAGGAACGCGTCGTACATCGTCGAGTCGGTCATGAGCCCGTTCGTGAACATCTCCAGCGCGGGCAGCATCATGTCTTCGCCGTAGTCGCGCAGCACGGCGCGCACGTCGGCGGGGTTTTCGTGCATCTGCAGGTAAAGCAGGAAACCGCCCCCGTTGATCATGCTGAGGTACCGCGCCCTGGACTTCGGATCGCGGCTTGGCTTGAGAATGCCTGCCGCAACGCCCTCCTCGATGTACTGCTCGGCGTTGTCGATCATGCGCTGCCAGAACGACTTTGCGAGGTCACTGCCGGACTGCATGCTGCGCACCAGGTAGGCCATCATCGGCGCGTAGCCCTCGATCTCGGCTACCTGGGCGAGCCAGTCGGCCGGGTCAGCGGTGCGCATCGACTCGGTCTTGGACTCGCGCACCAGCTCTGCGATGTGGTCGTCGCATGCCTTGCGCAGGCCCTCCTTGGACCCGAAGTGGTGGATCACCAGCGCGGCGGACACGCCTGCGGCCTCGGCGACGGTCCGCAGCCCGACGTTGAACCCGTGCTGGCCCCACTGGTCGATGGCGCTATCGCGGATCCGGGCGATGGCGGTTCGATCATCGGACACTGAACGCATGTTTAGTACACTAAACGCGCGTTCAGCCGATGGTCAAGAGGGTATCGCGTCAAGACACCGTAAAAATCCCGCCACGATGCGCGGGAGAGGAGGAAACCGTCAGTCGCGGGCCGCGGCGAGCAAGCCGTCGCCGAGTGGAATCAGCACCGGCGTGAGCCGCTCGTCCTCGGCGATGAGCCGCGCGGCCTCGCGGACCGCGGCCACCTCGGCGTCTTTCGCGCTGGCGTCACCGGCACGGCCGCCAAGCGCGGCGCGGTGTACCACGATGGCGCCACCGGAGCGCAGCAGCCGCACGCCCTCGATGACGAATTGCGGCTGATCGGCGGGATCGGCGTCGATGAACACCAGGTCGTAGGAGTCGTCGGCGAGGCGGGTGAGGACTTCCTGCGCCCGGCCGCTGATCAGCCGGCTGCGTCCAGGGCCGACGCCCGCCTCGGTGAACGCCTGCTTGGCGATGCGCTGATGTTCGGGCTCGACGTCGATCGTGGTGAGCACACCGTCTTCGCGCATGCCCGACAGCAGCCAGAGCCCGCTGACCCCGGCGCCGGTGCCCACCTCGACGACAGCTTTGGCCCCGGTCATCTTGGCGAACACGCACAGCAATGCCCCGACGGCGGGGGTCACCGCGCCCGCACCGATGTCAATGGCGCGTTCACGGGCCGCAGCGACGATCGCGTCCTCGGAGATCGACTGCTCGGCGTGCTTGACGATCGACTCGGCACGGCTCTGCGGTGCCGCGCCCCCGATCACATCGTCGATGCCTGCCATGCCCGCAGCGTAAAGCCAACCCCAAAGGGCGAGCTTGCGACACGCCCGTCCCCGAACTGCGGATTTCGGTCGAAAGCGCATGGTTTCCGCAGGTCGAAAATGGGTAGAAATGCTTTCTCAGGAAATGTTCAGTCTGCTCATATGCCAAGCACACCAGGGTCGGAGACGGTATGACGCATGGACGACGGCGGACGCTGGGACGCAGGGAATAAGCGCAGGGAGTTTCACGTTGCCGCGAACATCGAGCCGTCGATACATGGTGACGGCTGTGACCAGGAGGATCTGACGAAGAATTCAACCGCCCCCGCCGCCCCCGTCACGATGGCTCATCTCGAGCAGTACACCGACGGGGAATGGGTCGAGCCTTCCGATGAACTGATAGGGACCGCCGTCTTCGACGCGACGGGGGACCAGACCACGATGCCGTCATGGGACGAGTTGGTGCGCCAGCACGCCGACCGCGTCTACCGGCTGGCTTATCGTCTGTCCGGCAATCAGCACGACGCCGAGGACCTCACGCAGGAGACGTTCATCCGCGTCTTCCGCTCGGTGCAGAACTATCAGCCCGGCACGTTCGAGGGCTGGTTGCACCGCATCACCACAAACCTGTTCCTGGATATGGTCCGCAGGCGTGGGCGTATCCGCATGGAGGCCTTGCCGGAGGACTACGACCGGGTGCCTGCCGACGAGCCGAACCCCGAGCAGATCTATCACGACTCACGTCTGGGTCCTGACCTGCAGGCCGCACTGGACTCGCTGCCGCCGGAGTTCCGCGCCGCGGTCGTGCTCTGCGACGTCGAGGGTCTGTCCTACGAGGAGATCGGCGCCACGCTGGGCGTCAAGCTCGGCACCGTGCGCAGCCGCATCCACCGGGGCAGGCAGGCGCTGCGCGACTATCTGGCCCGCCATCCCAACAGCGATTCGGCCGCAGAATCGGCCCTCTACCGGGACACGGCCAAGTCGGCCTGAGTGTTCGCAGGTGTTCGGCGCCGCGCGCCGCGCTACATTCAAGTTAGTCACGTTTACGCGACGCGAGTACGCGGAGAGGAGCTGGGCCATGGTCGACCCGGGACATGTGTTCCGCCGCGCATTCTCCTGGCTGCCTTCTCAGCTGGCGTCCCAGAGTGAAGCGCCCGTCGGACCGCGGCAGTTCGGCTCCACCGAGCATCTGTCGACCGAGGCCATCGCGGCGTTCGTCGACAATGAGTTGCGCCTGACTCCGCACCTGCGTGCGGCCAGTCACCTGTCGTTATGTCCACAATGTGCGACAGAGGTCGACGCCCAGCGACAGGCTCGTAGTGCACTGCGGGAGTCGCATCCCATAGTCATGCCGAGCTCGCTACTTGGCCAGTTATCCCAGATTCC
The DNA here is from genome assembly GCF_000243415.2 of Mycolicibacterium tusciae JS617. The sequence continues at coordinate 302,873 of NZ_KI912270.1, read as the reverse complement.
GCTACACAGTGCCAATACGGCCAATACGGCCAACACAGCCGACGCCGCTGCGGATCCGGCCGCCTCGACCCAAGACTCGCAGTTTGCTGAAGGCGCGCACCAGGGGCGCCGTAAGCGCCGGTAGGGTGAATACAGAATCGATCAACGGCGTGCGCCGGCCATTGCTGGCGCTCGGATAGAGGGTGATGAACGGGTGAGCAATCTGGACGAGACCGGTCGTGAACGTCTCGAGCCGCGACCGCTGTCGCGGCCGCCCGTCGATCCCGCGTCAAGTCGGGCGTTCGGCAGACCCGACGGCGTGCGCGGGTCGTTCCTGGATGCGGACAAACACCGCGATCAAGGTGCCTTCACGCCAAAGGATCTGCCTCCCGACCCGGTGCTGGCCGAGGCCTTCGGCCGACCCTACGGCGGTGGGGATTCACTGCAGCGTCACCCCGCGGATGCGGGTGCGTTGGATGCCGAGCGCGCCGGGCAGGGCGCCGACGAACCCGACGACCCGTGGCGCGATCCCGGCGCCCCGGTCGCCCTGGGCACTCCGGCGATGACCGAGCCGCCGCGCGGACCATCCAACGTCAGTACGGGCAAGCTCGGAGTGCGCGACGTTCTCTTCGGCGGCAAGGTGTCCTACGTCGCGCTGGCCGTCCTCGGCATTGTGGCGCTCGTCATCGGTATCGCCGGTGGCTGGGTCGGTCGTACGACGGCCGAGGTGGTCCAGGCGTTCACCACGTCCAAAGTGACACTCGAGACCAGTGACGCCGGCGACGCGCCAGCGGGCCGTTTCGCAAAAGTTGCTGCGGCAGTGGCTGATTCAGTGGTGACGATCGAGACCAAGAGTGACGAGGAAGGCTCGCAGGGCTCCGGTGTGGTCGTCGACGGGCGCGGTTACATCGTCACCAACAACCACGTGATCTCCGAGGCTGCGGTAAACGCGAGCAAGTACAAGATGACCGTCGTGTTCAACGACGGCAAAGAAGTGCCCGCCAACCTGGTTGGCCGCGACCCCAAGACCGACCTCGCGGTGCTGAAGGTCGACAACGTCGACAATCTGACGGTCGCCAAGTTGGGCGACTCCGACAAGCTTTTCGTCGGCGAAGAGGTGATCGCGGCGGGCGCCCCGCTGGGCCTGCGCAGTACCGTCACGCAGGGCATCATCAGCGCGCTGCATCGCCCGGTCCCGCTGTCGGGCGACGGGTCGGACACCGACACCGTCATCGACGGTGTGCAGACCGACGCGTCCATCAACCACGGCAACTCCGGTGGCCCGCTCATCGACATGAACGGCGATGTGATTGGCATCAACACCGCGGGCAAGTCGCTGTCCGACAGCGCCAGCGGCCTCGGCTTCGCGATTCCGGTGAACGAGGTCAAGGCGGTCATCGAGTCGCTTATCAAGGACGGCAAGATCGCGCATCCGACGCTCGGCCTGACCGCCCGCTCGGTGAGCAACGACCTCGCGTCGGGCGCCCAGGTGGCCAATGTCAAGGCGGGCAGCCCCGCGGAGAAGGCGGGCATTCTGGAGAACGACGTCGTCGTGAAGGTGGGTGACCGGACTGTCGCCGACGCAGACGAATTCGTCGTCGCCGTGCGCCAACTCAAGATCGGACAGGACGCGCCTATCGAGGTGATGCGCGACGGCCGGCCGGTGGTCTTGATCGTCAACCCCGGCCCCGACAACAGCACCTAGCCGATGTTCGCGAACGTCGGCTGGGGCGAGATGCTGGTCCTGGTGATCGCCGGTCTGGTGATCCTGGGGCCGGAACGGCTGCCGGGCGCGATCCGGTGGACGTCGAGCACATTGCGGCAGTTCCGCGACTACATCAGCGGCGCCACCAGCCAGCTGCGCGACGACCTCGGCCCGGAGTTCGACGATCTTCGTGAACCGTTGAGTCAGCTGAACAAGCTGCGGGGGATGACGCCGCGTGCGGCGCTTACCAAACATCTGCTCGACGGCGACGACTCGATCTTCACCGGCAAGATCGACACGCCCGCAGCCAACACCGAGAAGCCCGTGAGCGACGGTGCGCCGACGCCGGCGCCGCCGATTCCGGAGCCGTCGGCGCCGTCGGCACCCGAAGTGTCCGCCAAGACCCCCTACGACAGCGACGCGACTTAGCGGCCTGCGGGGTCCAGGCCCAGCGACATGCCCGCCAGTCCGCGCTTACGGCTCGACAAGGCGTCGGCGATACTGAGTAATTCCTTGCCAGCCACCGAATCCGGTGCGGACAGCACCAGCGGGACCCCGGAGTCGCCTGCGGCCACCAACGCGGGGTCAAGCGGAACCTGGCCGAGCAGCGGTACATCGGCGCCGACCGAGCGCGAGAGGCTTTCGGCGACCTGCTTGCCGCCACCCTCGCCGAAGATGTGCATCGTTGTGCCGTCGGGCAGCAGCATTCCGGACATGTTCTCCACGACGCCGACGATGCGCTGACGGGTCTGTAGCGCGATCGCGCCGGCTCGTTCGGCGACTTCGGCGGCCGCCAGCTGAGGCGTCGTCACCACAAGGATCTCTGCGCCAGGGATCAGCTGGGCCACCGAGATGGCGATGTCTCCGGTACCCGGCGGCAGATCCAGCAGCAGGATGTCCAGATCCCCCCAGTAGACGTCGGCAAGGAATTGCTGCAGCGCACGGTGCAGCATCGGTCCGCGCCAGACGACGGGGGTGTTGCCCTGGGTGAACATCGAGATCGAGATGACCCGGACGTCGTGGGCAACCGGCGGCAAGATCATCGACTCGACCTGGGTGGGCCGATCGGTGGTGCCCATCATCCGCGGTACCGAATGGCCGTAGATGTCGGCGTCGAGCACGCCGACCGACAGCCCGCGCGCGGCCATCGCCGCGGCCAGGTTGACGGTGACGCTGGACTTGCCGACGCCGCCCTTGCCCGACGCCACGGCGTACACCCGGGTCAGCGAGCCGGGCTGGGCGAATGGAATGACGGGTTCGCGGGCGTCGCCCCGCAACTGCTTGCGCAGTTCGGTGCGTTGCTCGTCGCTCATCACGTCCAGGGTCACCTTGACCGCACCGGTGCCAGGGACATCGGCAACCGCCTGGCTGACGCGCTCGGAGATCTCGCTCTTCTTGGGGCACGCAGAAGTGGTCAGGTACACCTCGACGTGCACTGACCCTTCCTGGCCGTCGTATCCAATGGTGACGTTCTTGACCATGCCGAGCTCGGTGATCGGACGCCGCAGCTCGGGGTCGATCACCTTCGCCAATGCGGAACGGACCGCGGCCTGGAGGTCAGGGGAAGTAGAGGACATCACCTCGAGTCTAGGCCGACCCGACGTGCGTCCTAACCGGCCGGTCCGGGCGCAGGACCGGGCAGCGGTGCTTCGGCGGGACTTGGCGGCGGTCCCGGCGGCGCACCCTGCGGCGCCACCGGAGCGGGCGGAGGTGCCAGCGGGGCCAGCGGTCCGGGGACGGGTGCCAGCGGAGCGGGACCGGGCAGAGGCGCCAGCGGACCGGGTGGCGGTGCCATTCCCGGCGGCAGCATCGGTTGCGCCGCGGGCGGTCCTGACAGCGCGGCCTGCAGCGGCGCGGGCTGGTCGGAGATGCAGAACACGGCGCACTCCGGCGCCGGCTTCGGCGGCGGCTGCATCCACGGCGGCACCCACGGTTGCGGTTGGGTCTGAGTCGCCGGAGCTGCCAGCGGGCCAGGTGCGGGTCCAGGCAGGGGCCCGAGCCGCTGGCCGGGCACGAATCCGGGGAGTTGGCTGGCGACGTCGCTGCGCGCGAGCATCGGCATCAGCGCCAGGGGATCGTTGGCGGGCAATCCGAGCGCGTTGAGCGGCAGCCCCGGGCCGAGGCCCTGATAGTCATCGAGATGCGTGTCGCCCCCGTCGCCGAGCACGGGAACCGCTCCGGTGATCGGCGGCAGGTCGACGGGCACCACGCCGGTGGCGTATGCGGCGGCCCAGCCGAGCACATTGCGGGCGTAGGCAACGGAGTTGTTGTAGCGAAGGATCGCCGACATCACGTGGGCTTGGTCGCGCAGGTTCATCCCGCCGCTGCATAGATAGCGTGCCGTCGCCAGGCTCGAGTCGAACAGGTTCTGCACCTCGGCCTTGCCGTCGCCGTCGCCGTCGGATGCGTAGCGAGACCAGGTGCCTGGCAGGAACTGCATGGGCCCCATCGCCCTGGCGTAGGTGACGCGATCGGCAGACTGGCTCTGCACGATGATCTCGTTGCCCGGCAGCGTCCCGTCCAGCGCGGGCCCGTAGATCGGCCGCACGGCGGTACCGCGGGAGTCGGTGGCGCCGCCGTAGGCATGCATCGATTCGATACGTCCGATGCCGGCCAGCAGGTTCCAGCTGACACCGCAGCTGGGGGCCGCCACTGCCATCATCCGTTCGGCGTTGCGGTAGGCCGACAGGGCCATCGCCGGAATGCGAAGTGTGCCAGGAGCATTCACGACCATCGCCGGCGCGGGAGAAGACGAAGAAGACGACGCGATGTGAAATTCGGTCGGTGTCTTGGTGAGCGCGACCACCGTTGCGCCTGCCCGGTCGGCCGAGGCGGACTCGACGGCGGCCAGGGGCCGCACGGCGGAATCGCGGACCGGCGAGTTCGGTTGCACGGATGCGCCTACGGCCCCCACCAGAATGATCGGCGCGATGACTGCGAATCCGGAGGCGACGCGGGCACGAGCAGGTGTCAGGGCCCCCCGGACGCGAGAGGGTCGGATATCAACAGCGCGCACGCGAGAAATCGCGCCGGTGACGCTGTGCGCGAGCCGCCCGGCGTGGCGTCGCGCTGCCCTGAGGGCGGCGCCTCCCCCTATGTGCACTCGATCGTCCTTGGTCTGTCGTGGTTGTGAACCAAGTCACCATACCTACTTGATTCCACGCGTGTTACAGCAATGGCATCAGCTTATTTAGCTGTGCTTTTTGGAGCGGCGTTCGATCTGGTCTGTTTTGCCGCTGCCGTCGCGCTTATCGGACCCTGTTGGCGGTTGGAGCCGATTGAGCAGTTCGTGGATTTCCTCGAGTTCACGCCGCAGGTAGTCACGGGTGGCCACCTCGCCGACCGCCAACCGCAATGCGGCCAGCTCACGGGCCAGATACTCGGTGTCGGCCTTGGTCTGTTCGGCCCGTCGCCGGTCTTCGTCCAGCGACACCCGGTCCCGGTTCTCCTGGCGATTCTGGGCTAACAAAATCAGCGGCGCCGCATATGCCGCCTGAGTAGAAAACGCGAGATTCAGCAAGATGAACGGATACGGATCCCACCGCAGGCTCACGGCAAACAGATTCAGGATGATCCAGACGATCACCATGATGGTCTGCCAGGCCAGGTATCTGCCAGTGCCGAGAAAGCGCGCAATCGACTCCGAGAACTTGCCGACGGCCTCGGCGTCGACGTTGGGCGCGAACCGGCGACGCGAGACCCGCGGGGTGTCCAGGCGCTGGCGTGCCGTCAGGTCACTCATGACGCTCCCTCGCTGGTGGTGAACAGCTCGGGCTCTTCGCGTTCGCGCCAGTCGTGGGGCAGGAGATGGTCGAGCACGTCGTCGACCGACACCGCGCCGAGCAGGTGGCTCTCCTCGTCGACGACCGGACCGCACACCAGGTTGTAGGCGGCGAAATACCGCGTCACCACCGACAGTGAGTCCTCTGGTCCCAGATTGGGCAGGTCGGTGTCGATGATTCCGCTGACCAGCGACGCGGGGGGTTCACGCAAGAGCCGCTGCAGGTGCACACAGCCGAGGTAGTGGCCGGTGGGGGTAGCCGTCGGCGGGCGCGTCACGAACACCAGCGACGCCAGCGCCGGGGTCAGGTCGGGGTCACGGACCCGGGCCAGGGCCTCGGCCACCGTGGTGTCCGGGGCCAGCACGACCGGTTCGGAGGTCATCAAGCCGCCCGCGGTGTCGGGGGAATGTGAGAGCAGGCGGCGCACGTCCTCGGAATCCTCGGGATCCATTCGTCGCAGAAACTGCTCGGCATCGAGCGGCGTCATCGAACCCAGCAGGTCGGCGGCGTCATCGGGATCCATGGCCTCGAGCACATCGCCGGCCCGCTCGGCAGGCAGCGCTCTGAGCATGGTCGCCTGCTGGTCTTCTGGCAGTTCCTGCAGCACGTCGGCCAGCCGCTCGTCGTCGAGCGCGTTGACCACCTCGTAGCGGCGCTTATCCGGCAGCTCGCGAATGGCCTCGGCCACCTCGACCGCCCGCTGCCCGACAAACTGCTCCAGCAGCTGAGCCACGCCTTGGTCGGGCATCGCCAGGCCGGACGGAGTCAGCCCCTGGACGTGCTGCCAGTCCACGATCTGCACGTTGCCGCGGCGCCCGAGGCGTCGCGCGGCCCGCACCGCCACTTTGGTCACCATCCAGTCGCGAGTGCGGGTTGGCTCGATGCCCAGATCGACCACGTGCATGTCGATGCCGGATAACTGCTCCTGGTCGGGATCGTCGACTCTGACCTGGGTTTCGACCACCTGGCCGAGCACAAGCACCTCACCCGGGCGCTGGGTGAACTTCCGCAGCGAAACGCTGCCGGTCGCCAACGTCACAGCGCCCGGATCGATGGCCGTCACTCGCAAGATCGGTACGAAAATCCTTCGGCGCGTAAGCAGTTCGACGACCAGACCGAGGACGCGCGGCTGCTGGCGCACGATGCTGATGCTGATCACCACGTCGCGGACGCGGCCGAAGGACTCCCCGTCGGGCCCCAGCACCACCATCCCCACGAGTCGGGCCGCATAGACCCTGTTCACCGCCGCCATGCCTAGAAGGGTAAAGAGTGTGGTTGTGGAAAACCGCTATCGACCCCGCCGAACGATACTTTCGGTTCCCGGCAGCAGCGCGAAGATGATCGACAAGGCAAAGAATCTGCCCGCCGATGAAGTCTTCCTGGATCTCGAAGATGCGGTCGCGCCCGACGCCAAGGCCGAGGCGCGCGCTCAAGTGGCGGGCGCGTTGGCCGCACCGGGGTGGGCCGGGCAGTTGCGCGGAGTTCGGGTCAACGACTGGACCACGCCGTGGACCCACGCCGACATCATCGACGTGGTGTCGGCCGCGGGGGCGTCGCTGGACATTGTGGTGTTGCCGAAGGTGACCGACGTGTCCCACATTCACGCCCTTGACCTCCTGCTGAGCCAACTCGAAGTGACTCACGGACTTCCGTTGGGCGGCATCGGTATTGAGGCGCAGATCGAGAATGCGCAGGGTCTGACCAACATCGACGCGATCGCCGCGGGCCCCCGGATGCAGGCACTGGTTCTGGGCCCGGCCGACATGGCGGCGAGCCTGAACATGCGCACGCTGGAGGTCGGCGAACAGCCCGAGGGCTACGACGTCGGCGACGCTCACCACCACGTGCTGATGCGCATCCTCATCGCCGCCCGCAGCCGCGGAATCCTCGCGATCGACGGTCCGTATCTGAAGGTGCGCGACGTCGACGGCTTCCGCCGGATCGCCGGCCGATCCGCCGCGCTCGGCTACGACGGCAAATGGGTGCTGCACCCCGACCAGATCGAGGCGGGCAACGAGATCTTCAGCCCGCGCCAGGAGTCCTACGATCACGCCGAGCTGATCCTGGAGGCCTACGAGTGGCACACCTCGCGCGCCGGCGGTGCGCGAGGCGCTGTGATGCTCGGCGACGAGATGATCGACGAGGCGAGCCGCAAGATGGCGCTGGTGATCGCAGGCAAGGGGCGCGCCGCGGGGATGGAGCGCAAGGGCGAGCCGTTCCAGCCGCCGGCTTAACGCATTAGACCCACTGCCAACCGCTGAACATCCGCGCCACGTAGAGCACCACGACGATCAACGTGCCCACTAGCGTGAGGCGCCGATGATCGCACCGGCCAGCGCCAGACCGTAGCCGTCCTGTCCGGTGCGTTTGGTCTCGCGCATCGCGATCACACCGAAGATGAGCCCCACGATCCCCAGTAAACCGCAGCACAGGAGTCCGCCGATGGAGCTGACGAGCGCGGCGATCGCATTGCCGTTCGTGCCAGGAGGCTTGATCGGCCGATAGGGGTCGTAGGCCGGGTAATAACCCGGTGCCCCCTGATAACCCGGCGGTGGCGGATAGATCAGCGGCGGGTACTCGAAACCGTCCGCCGGATGGTCGGGTCCGGCGCCGGTCATTCTCGGCGTCCTCTGTCGCTCAGGAACTCACGATCGCGATGAACCCGACTACACCGAACAGCAACGACAACGCGCCGACGGCGATGCCTGCGATCGCAAGGCCACGCCCGTTCTCGCCGCTCTGCTTGATCTGGTTCATGGCGACGATCCCGAGCGCGATGCCGACGATCGAACCGATCGCACCCGTGAAGCAGAGGAAGTAGAAGAGCACCCCGATCCCCGAGGCCACCAGCGAGCCGATCGCCATCGAATTGGTTTTCTGCGCGGGAGGGCCGTACGCGCCATAGCCCGGCGCCGGATAGCCCGGCGCCGGATAGCCGGGCGGCGGGCCGAAGCCGGGAGGCGGACCATAACCCGGCGGGGGCGGCCCGAAGCCGGGTGACGGTGGGCCGAAGCCGGGAGGCGGCGCGTTGTACGGCGGAGGTGGTGGATATCCGGACTGGTCGACGGGAGGCGGGAAGCCGCCCGGCGGATAGCCCGGAGCGGGCTGGTAGGAAGGCGGCGATTGGTAGTGCGTGGCGTCGTATGCCGGAGGCATCGCGTACCCGGGCTGCTCGAACGGCTGCTCTGAGGGCCGCTGCTGGTAGACCTGCGTGGGCTGATCGTGACTTTGCCCGGCCGCCTCGGACGTCTGCTCGATCGGCGGGGCCTCGTAGCTGGTAGACGTCGACTCCGATGCGCCTTCGCTGGAGCCGGATGATGCCGTTTGGCCAGCGTCCTCGCCCGGATTTGTCATGCTGTTCAACCTAGCGCAAATACAGGGCACCTTTGCGGGGCCGAAGGCGTTGATCTGGATGAGATCGCCAACCGAACAAGTGGCGAAACCAGGCGCGCAACAGAGGAGAATGACAGCGATGACCAGCCCGTTTCAGCCTGGACAGCAGACCGGCGCAACACCTGGCGCCCGGACCACCCGGCGCGGGCCCGCGGCACTGCCCACCCCTCCGAAGGGCTGGCCGATCGGGTCCTATCCGACGTACGCCGAGGCGCAGCGCGCGGTCGACTATCTGTCAGACCAGCAGTTTCCGGTCGAGCACGTGACCATTGTCGGCGTCGACCTGATGCAGGTGGAACGTGTCACCGGCAAGCTGAGCTGGCCCAAGGTGCTCGGCGGTGGCGTCCTCACGGGTGCCTGGTTGGGCCTGTTCATCGGCCTGATCCTCGGATTCTTCAGTCCGAGCCCGTGGGGTGCGCTGATCACGGGTTTGATTGCGGGTGTGTTCTTCGGCCTCATCACCTCGGCGATCCCGTATGCGATGGCACGCGGCACAAGAGATTTCAGTTCGACCATGCAACTCGTCGCCGGACGTTATGACGTGCTGTGCGATCCCCAGAGCGCCGAGCGCGGCCGGGATCTGCTGGCACGCTTGAAGATCTAGACCTCCCTTTCGCCCGACGCGGGCGTTAGCTGGCACTTTTCCCGCGTCCTCCCAGGCGCTTGAGCCGCACCGCAATTGAGTAACGGTGCGCGACGCGCGCGGCCGAAGTGTTGCAAATCACGGGTTACTGGCAATACGGTTCTCGCGCAGGAGGGTTCCTCGAAACCCAGGAGCCGCCCCGGCGGCGACATCAGACCCGGACGGGAGGCAGCGGTGCGCCCACGGCGGCTTGGTGCTGCGGCGTTGGCCGCTTTGACGACGGCATCTGTGGTTTCGGCGTGCAGCTCGGGCGGCGGCGGAATCGTCATCAACTTCTACACGCCGGCAAGCGAGATGGCCACGTTCACGGCGGTGGCCAAGCGGTGCAACGACGAACTCGGCAGCCGCTTCAAGGTTCAACAGGTGAGCTTGCCGAAGGGCGCCGACGACCAGCGCCTACAGCTGGCCAGGCGGCTCACCGGAAACGACAAGACGCTCGACGTGATGGCGCTCGACGTCGTGTGGACCGCCGAGTTCGCCGAGGCGGGTTGGGCGTTGCCGCTGTCTGACGACCCGTCGGGGCAGGCCGAATCCGACGCGGTCGCCGACACGCTTCCCGGCCCACTGGAAACCGCCAAGTGGCAGGACACGCTCTACGCCGCACCGGTCACCACGAACACCCAATTGCTCTGGTACCGCGCGGATTTGATGGACAAGCCGCCGGCAACGTGGGATGCGATGGTGGCCGAGGCGACCCGTCTGCACGCCGAAGGCAAGCCGAGCTGGATCGCATTGCAGGCCAAGCAGTACGAGGGTCTGGTGGTGTGGTTCAACACGCTGTTGGAAAGCGCTGGCGGTCAAGTTCTTTCCGACGACGGCAACACCGTCACACTGACCGACACCGATGAGCACCGGGCCGCGACAGTCAAGGCCCTGCAGATCATGAAGGCGGTTGCTACCGCGCCGGGCGCCGATCCGTCGATCACGCAGACCGACGAGGGCACTGCACGACTGGCGCTGGAGCAGGGCAAAGCCGCGCTCGAGGTGAACTGGCCGTTCGTGCTGCCGTCGATGCTCGAAAACGCCGTCAAGGGCGGCGTGTCGTTCCTGCCCCTGAACGACGACCCGTCGTTGACGGGCGCCATCAACGACGTCGGCACCTTCTCGCCGAGCGACGAACAGTTCAACGTGGCCTACGAAGCGAGCAAAAAGGTGTTCGGTTTCGCCAACTATCCGGGCGTCACCGACGAGCCGGCCAAGGTGACGCTGGGCGGGCTGAATCTCGCGGTGGCCAAGACCACCCAACACCGTGCTGAGGCATTCGAGGCGATCAGGTGCATGCGCAGCGCCGAGAACCAGCGGTACACGTCGGTGGAGGGAGGGCTGCCCGCGGTGCGCGCGTCGCTCTACGACGATCCGACGTTCCAGGCAAAGTATCCGCAATACGAGATCATTCGTGAACAGCTGACCAATGCGGCGGTCCGGCCGGCCACGCCCGTTTATCAGGCCGTCTCCACCCGGATCTCGGCGACCTTGGCCCCCGTCACGGACATCGACCCAGAAAGCATGGCCGACGAGTTGACCGTTCAGGTGCAGAAGGCGATCGACGGTAAAGGGCTCATCCCATGACCGTCACCGCTGAGCCGATCAAGGTCGGCACCGACGACACGAAATCCGAACGGCGCCTGGCATTCACACTGATCGCACCCGCGGTCATCCTGATGCTTGCGGTCACCGCCTACCCGATCGCGTACGCGGTGTGGCTGTCCCTGCAGCGCTACAACCTCGCACAGCCCGACGACGTCGAGTTCATCGGCCTGGAGAATTACGTCACGGTGCTGACCGACAGGTACTGGTGGACGGCCTTCGTGGTGACGCTGGCGATCACCGTCGTGTCGGTGGCGATCGAATTCGTGCTCGGAATGGCACTGGCCCTGGTGATGCACAGGACCATTTTCGGAAAGGGCGTGGTGCGTACCGCGATCCTGATTCCGTACGGGATCGTCACGGTCGCAGCCTCCTACAGCTGGTATTACGCGTGGACTCCCGGCACCGGATATCTGGCCAACCTGCTCCCCGAGGGCAGTGCACCGCTGACCGAGCAGCTTCCGTCGCTGGCCATCGTGGTCCTTGCCGAGGTCTGGAAGACGACGCCATTCATGGCGCTGCTATTGCTCGCCGGGCTGGCGCTGGTGCCACAGGATCTGCTCAATGCCGCGCAGGTCGACGGGGCAGGGCCGTGGAAGCGGCTCATCAAAGTGATTCTGCCGCTGATCAAACCGGCCATCCTCGTCGCGCTGCTGTTCCGCACGCTCGACGCGTTCCGCATCTTCGACAACATCTATGTGCTCACCGGCGGCGCCAACGACACCGGCTCGGTGTCAATCCTTGGCTACGACAACCTGTTCAAGGCGTTCAACCTCGGTCTGGGGTCGGCGATCAGCGTGCTGATCTTCCTGTCGGTGGCGATCATCGCGTTCATCTACATCAAGCTCTTCGGTGCGGCGGCGCCCGGATCCGACGAGGAGAGGCGCTGATGGCCGAACGGGCTGGGGCGGGCCGGGCGACTGGCTGGACAGTCGTCAACATCATCGTCGTCGTCTATGCGTTGTTACCGGTGTTGTGGATCCTGAGCCTGTCGCTCAAACCGACATCGAACGTCAAAGACGGCAAGCTGATTCCTACGCAGATCACCTTTGACAACTACAAGGGAATCTTCTCCGGCGACGCGTTCAGTTCGGCGCTGATCAACTCGATCGGAATCGGGCTGATCACCACCGTGATCGCGGTGGTGATCGGTGGAATGGCGGCGTATGCCGTGGCCCGTCTTGCCTTCCCGGGTAAGCGGCTGCTGGTCGGCGTGGCGCTGCTCATTGCGATGTTCCCGCAGATCTCGCTGGTGACACCGCTTTTCAACATCGAGCGCAGGCTCGGGTTGTTCGACACCTGGCCGGGTCTGATCATTCCGTACATCACCTTCGCGCTGCCGCTGGCGATCTACACGCTGTCGGCGTTCTTCAAGGAGATCCCATGGGATCTGGAGAAGGCGGCAAAGATGGACGGCGCCACGCCTGCGCAGGCGTTCCGCAAGGTGATCGCCCCGTTGGCCGCCCCCGGTATCGTCACCGCGGCGATCCTGGTGTTCATCTTCGCGTGGAACGACCTGCTGCTGGCGCTGTCACTGACAGCGACTCAGCGAGCGATCACGGCGCCCGTCGCGATCGCCAACTTCACGGGCAGTTCACAATTCGAGGAACCGACTGGGTCGATCGCCGCGGGCGCGATGGTCATCACGATCCCGATCATCATCTTTGTTCTCATCTTCCAGCGACGGATCGTCGCCGGTCTCACGTCCGGCGCGGTGAAGGGGTAGTTCCATGGCCGAAATTGTGTTGGACCGGGTAACCAAGAGTTACGCAGGCGGCGCGGCGGCCGTGAAGGATCTGTCGATCACGATCGCCGACGGGGAGTTCATCATCCTGGTCGGCCCCTCCGGCTGCGGAAAGTCGACCACGCTCAACATGATCGCCGGACTGGAGGACATCTCCTCGGGAGAGTTGAGCATCGGTGGCGAACGCGTCAACGAGAAGGCGCCGAAGGACCGTGACATCGCGATGGTGTTCCAGTCCTACGCGCTCTACCCGCATATGACCGTGCGCCAGAACATCGCGTTCCCGCTGACCCTGGCCAAGATGAACAAGGCCGAGATCACGCAGAAGGTCGAGGAGGCCGCGAAAGTCCTTGATCTGACCGCGCTTCTGGACCGCAAACCCGCACAGCTGTCCGGCGGGCAACGGCAGCGGGTTGCCATGGGACGTGCGATTGTGCGCAATCCCAAGGCGTTCCTGATGGACGAGCCGTTGTCGAACCTCGACGCCAAACTCCGCGTGCAGATGCGTTCGGAGATCGCGCGCCTGCAGGACAAGCTGGGCACCACGACCGTCTACGTCACCCATGACCAGACCGAGGCCATGACGTTGGGGGACCGCGTGGTGGTTCTTCTCGCCGGCGAAGTGCAGCAGATCGGCACGCCCGAGGAGTTGTACAACCGGCCGGCCAACCTGTTCGTTGCGGGTTTCATCGGATCTCCTGCGATGAACTTCTTTCCGGCCACCATGACCGACGTCGGCGTGCGTGTGCCGTTCGGCGAGGTGACGCTGACCCAGGAGGTCCACGACCTGCTCGCCCGGCATCAGACTCCCAACAACTTGATCGTCGGCATCCGGCCTGAAAACCTCGAGGACGCCTCGGTAATGGACGGCTATGCGCGAATAAGGGCGTTCACGTTCGACGTGGCGGTCGACTTCGTCGAGTCGCTGGGCGCCGACAAGTATCTGCATTTCAAGAGTGAAGGGGCGGGCGCACAGGCGGCCCAGCTTGCAGAGTTGGCCAATGAGTCCGGCGTCGGCGAAAACGAGTTCGTGGCACGTGTTTCCACCGAATCTCATGCCAAGCAGGGTGACACGGTTCAACTGGCCTGCGATACGTCGAAGCTGACGATCTTCGACGCCGAAACCGGCAAGAACCTGACCCTTCCCGATCCGACGTCGCCACCGGCCTAGTGGTCGACGTTTTGGCCAAGGTTCGTGCGCACCTGCGCGAGCACTTCGCCGGGACGGGCATCACCGCTGACCCGGTCGAAGCCAGCGTGACGTTCGTTGGGACCGAACGGATCGACGTGCTGCGCTTCGGCCCCGACGCCGAAGGTGTCAGTCACTATGTGTCGGTTGGCTGTTCGCGTCACCCGATGTTCGATCCAGCGGAGCTGGTGACCGATGCGCTGCACGGACCGCGCGCCGAGGCCGTCGTCGCGCTGCAGGGACCGTCCCCCAAAGGCCTTGCGCGTTCGTTGGCGATTTTGGCCGCGGCGCCGGCCGTCGAAGGCCTGATCCTGGAGCCGGATGCACTGATCGATCTGGAGACACCGCTATGGGAGGGTGCCCCGTTCTCCGCTTTTCTGTTGGGCCGCAGCGATATCGACGACGTGACTTTGACCGATCCGCTGCCGCCGGTGACGATGCTGGCCGCAACGCCGATCACCGCGACCGAGGCCGCGTGGGTGCGGCTCAAGGGCGCTGACGCCATGCGGGAGGCGTGGGTGCAGGACGGCGTCGACGTGCTGGATCCTCGGCGGCGGGCCGGAAATCCAGCCTGAGCGAAGGGCCGCCCAGCCGAGCTAGAGCCAGTGGTTGCGCCGGAACGCGCGGAACAGCAGCGCACAGATGATCACCATCACACCCAGCACCGCGGGATAGCCGTACGTCCAATGCAATTCGGGCATGTTGTCGAAGTTCATGCCGTAGATGCCCGCCATGGCGGTCGGCACCGCGGCGATGGCGACGTAGGCCGAGATCTTGCGCATGTCGATGTTCTGCTGCATGGCCACCTTGCCGACCGCGGCCTGCACCAGTGAGCTGAGTAACTCGTCGTAACTGGTGATCCGGTCGGAGGCCCGAATGTTGTGGTCGAGCACGTCGCGCATGTACCGGCGGACCTCGATCGAGATCAGGTCATTGTGGTCGGTGCCGATGCGCTGAAGTTCCAGCGTCAACGGCGCGACGGCCCGGCGTAGCTCGACAACCTCGCGCTTGAGCAGGTAAATGCTCTCGATGTTGGTTCCGCGCGTCGGCGAGAAGATGTGCTCCTCCATGGCGTCGATGTCCGTCTCGATGAGATCGGTGACATCGAGGTAGCTGTCGACGACGTGGTCGGCGATCGCGTGCATCACCGCGTAGGGGCCGAGTTCCAGAGCGGCAGGAGACGCGTCGATCGCCTTCCGGATGCCGGTCAGAGCGCCGTGTTCACCGTGGCGGATGGTGACCACGAAATCGGAGCCGACGAAGATCATGATCTCGCCGGTCTCGACGATCTCGCGAGCCAGTGTCACGGATGCGTGCTCGACGTAGTTGACGGTCTTGAGCACCAGGAACAACGTGTTGTCGTAGCGCTCCAGCTTCGGTCGTTGGTGGGCGTGGACAGCGTCCTCGACCGCAAGCGGGTGCAGGCCGAATACGTCGGCGACGGCCTGCATCTGGTGTTCGTCGGGACCGTGCAGGCCGATCCAGGCGAAGGCCTGCTTGCCCGACGCCTCGAGTTCGTGCACCTTGTTCAGCGCCGCGGCGTGGGTGTACTTGCCGGACAGGCGGGTGCCCTCGCAGTAGACGGCGCAATCCACCATGGCCCGCGCAACGGGAACATGGATCGAGGCGGCGCCCGGTTGGGCGGACTTGGTTCGCGCGTTGGGTCGCAGTGACGGAGGCAGTTGACGAAACGATGGCATCGAGTCACTCTCCCTGGTCAAGACCGGCAGCACCGGTCTGATGGGCCTCCGATGTGGCGAGGTGAATGCTACGCGGCACGCCACTTACCCACCCTGCTAGTTTCGTCCCGAAGGCAACGCGCCCGCGGTGCGGGCATCCACTTCCGTCCAAGGAGCACCTGACGTGAGCACATCTCCCCTCAAGGTCGCGGTCACCGGGGCCGCCGGCCAGATCGGCTACAGCCTGCTGTTTCGTCTGGCCAGCGGCTCATTGCTCGGCCCGGACCGGCCGATCGAGCTGCGGCTGCTGGAGATCGAACCCGCGCTGAAGGCACTCGAGGGCGTGGTGATGGAACTCGACGACTGTGCGTTCCCGCTGCTGGCCGGGGTCGAGATCGGTGCCGACGCCAACAAGATCTTCGACGGGGTGAACCTGGCGCTTCTGGTGGGCGCCCGTCCTCGCG
Source organism: Mycolicibacterium tusciae JS617 (assembly GCF_000243415.2). The sequence goes on along the minus strand of NZ_KI912270.1, from coordinate 286,708 downwards.
GCCCGGGCATGGAGCGCGGCGACCTGCTCGAGGCCAACGGTGCGATCTTCACCGCGCAGGGCAAGGCACTCAATGAGGTCGCCGCCGACGACGTCCGTATCGGCGTGACCGGTAACCCGGCCAACACCAACGCACTGATCGCGCTGAGCAATGCGCCCGACATCCCGAGGGAGCGGTTCTCGGCGCTTACCCGCCTCGACCACAACCGGGCGATTTCGCAGCTGGCCCGCAAGACCGGCGCCGCGGTCACCGACATCAAGAAGGTCACCATTTGGGGCAACCACTCGGCGACTCAATACCCCGACATCTTCCACGCCGAGGTGGGCGGCCGCAACGCCGCCGAGGTCGTCAACGACCAGGACTGGATCGAAAACGACTTCATTCCGACCGTCGCCAAGCGCGGCGCGGCAATCATCGACGCCCGTGGCTCCTCATCGGCCGCTTCGGCCGCCTCGGCGACCACCGATGCCGCCCGCGACTGGCTGCTGGGTTCCGCGAAGGACGACTGGGTGTCGATGGCGGTTCTCTCCGACGGCAGCTACGGCGTGCCCGAGGGCATCATCTCGTCGTTCCCGGTGACCACCAAGGACGGCAACTGGACGATTGTGCAGGGATTGGAGATCGACGACTTCTCCCGCAGCCGGATCGACAAGACCACCGCGGAGCTGGTCGACGAGCGCAAAGCCGTCACTGAGCTGGGACTTATCTGAGACAAAGTCGATTAGGTTACCTACCAGTTCGTCAGTAACCTGAGCGCCGTGTCCCAAGCGGTGAGAAACCTGTCTGACAAGAGACCCCCGATCGTCCTGCACGACGACGAGATCTTCGCTGCCCACGTGGGCGGAAAACTGTCCGTCGGGATGAACGCACCGCTTGACACGCAGCGCGCGTTGTCGATCGCGTACACACCGGGCGTTGCTCAGGTCAGCCGCGCAATCGCTGCCGACCACACGCTCGCAGCGCGGTACACCTGGGCCAATCGCATGGTCGCCGTGGTCAGCGACGGCAGCGCGGTCCTCGGCCTCGGCGACATCGGGCCCGCGGCGGCACTTCCGGTGATGGAGGGCAAGAGCGCGCTGTTCAAGGCGTTCGCCGACCTCGACTCGATCCCGATCGTGCTGGACACCAAGGATCCCGACGAGATCGTCGAGACCCTGATCCGGCTGCGGCCGTCATTCGGAGCGGTCAACCTCGAGGACATCTCGGCGCCGCGCTGCTTCGAAATCGAACGTCGCGTCATCGAGGCGCTGGACTGCCCGGTGATGCACGACGACCAGCACGGCACCGCGATCGTCGTGCTGGCGGCGCTCATCGGCGCAGCGGAGGTCCTCGACCGCGACATCTCCGCACTGCGGGTGGTCGTCTCCGGCGCAGGCGCCGCCGGGGTGGCCTGCGCAAAGATCTTGCTGGCCAGGGGTATCAGTGACATCACGCTGCTGGACTCCCAGGGCATCCTGCACTCCGACCGCGGCAACCTCAACTCGTACAAGGCGGAGATCGCCGAGCAGACGAATCCGAGCGGTCTGTCGGGCGGGATCGCTGAGGCGCTCGAGGGCGCCGATGTGTTCCTCGGGTTGTCCGCCGGTGTCGTGCCCCCGGAGATCGTCGCAACGATGGCCCCCGACGCGATCGTGTTCGCGCTGTCCAACCCCGATCCGGAGATCCATCCCGACGACGCGAAGCAATATGCCGCTGTGGTCGCCACCGGCCGCAGCGACTTCCCGAACCAGATCAACAATGTGCTCGCGTTCCCGGGCGTGTTCCGGGGTGCGCTGGACGCCGGCGCCCGCCGCATCACGGAAAAGATGAAGGTGGCGGCGGCCGAGGCGATCTTCTCGGTGGTGGGTGACGATCTCGCGGTCGACTGCATCGTGCCCAGCGTGTTGGACCCGCGGGTGGCCCCGGCGGTGGCGCAGGCGGTCGCCGCGGCGTCCGAGGCCTAGGACCCCCGGGTGCGCCGGCTCTCCTGCGTGCTCGCTGCTCTGGTGATGTTGAGCGCGGCCGGTTGCGGCGGCGCTGACGAGACACCGTCTCTGGCAGTCGCTTCGGCGCAGGATCCCGCGTCGGCACTGATCGCGCACATCTACGCCGAGGCGCTGCGGTTCTACGGCAGCCCGGCACACGTCGAGCAGTCGCCGGACCCGCTGACGAAACTGGACACCGGAGAGGCGCGCGTCGTTCCCGGTTTCACCGGCCGCCTGCTGCACAGGTTCTACCCCGACTCGACCGCTAGGTCAGCGACCCAGGTTTACCGGGAGATGGTGTCCGCGCTGCCCGAGGGCGTTGCCGCCGGTGATTACACGACGTCGGCGCAGGACAAGCCCGCACTCGCGGTTACCGAAGCGACGGCGGACGCCTGGGGCGGGCGCGACCTCACCGCGGCAACTCGTAACTGCGACAAGCTCGTGCTCGGCCGGGTCGCAGGTGCACCAACCCCCGATGTCCCCAGTGTTCTAGGCACGTGCAAGCCGCCCAAGCCCCGCGAATATCCGGACCGCGCAGCGCTGTTCGCGGCCGTACGGGCGGGGGAGGTCAATGCGGCGTGGACCTCTACCGCGGCACCGAACATCCCGACGGAGCTCCTCGTGCTGTCCGACCGCACGTCGCTGATCCGTGCCGAGAATCTGGTGCCGCTCTACCGGCGTAACGAGCTCAACGAGGCACAGGTGCTCGCGCTCAATGAAGTGGCAGGCGTGCTGGACACCGCGGCGCTGGCCGAGATGCGAGCTCAGGTCTCCGACGGCACCGACCCGGGGTTGGTTGCGGGTGCCTTCCTCGCCGAACACCCACTGGGCGACTGAGTTCTAGCGCGTCGGGGGAAGCAGCCATTTGTTCAGCGGGCCGAGCACCCGCATATAGCCAGAACCCATCACCCGCACGATCGCGTCATACAGTTTGGCGTCCGCACCGGGTAGCACTCGCGCCTTGTTGCGCTCGACCGCTCCCAGGATGATTCTGGCCGTGCGCTCGGGGCTCGTTATCGCGACCTTGTCGAAAACGGCCGCGAGAGCGTTCTTATCGAGATCCGTTGCGGTGCTGGCATTGTGGATGAGCGGGGTCTTGATGTAGCCGGGGTGCACGCACGTCACCTTCACCGGATGGCCTGCCGCCGCCATTTCTTGTCGGAGCGCTTCGGTGAAACCCCGCACCGCGAATTTCGCCGAGTTGTACGCCGCCTGCCCCTGTACCGCGAACAGGCCGTACATGCTCGAGATGTTGACGACGTGGCCGTCGCCCGATGCGATCAGGTGTGGCAGAAAGGCCTTGGTGCCGTTGACCACGCCCCAGAAGTCGACTTCCATCACCCGCTCGAGATCCTTGAACGCCGTGACCTCTATGTCGCCCATGAAAGCGATGCCGGCGTTGTTGTAGATCTGGTTCACCGAGCCGAATTGGTCTTTGACCGCGTTGGCGTAGAGCTCCAATGCCTCACGTTCGGTGACGTCGAGTCGGTCGGCCTTCACCGGTGCGCCTATGTCCGCCAGGCGGTTCTCGGTGTGCGCCAGACCTTCGGTGTCGACGTCACTGATCGCCAGCTTTGCGCCGCGGCGAGCTAATTCGACCGCCAGTGCCTGCCCGATGCCCGACCCCGCGCCGGTGACGACTGCGACTTTTCCCGCGAAAGTGCCTGCGAAGTTCCCCATCGCGTCCAGTGTCGCAGTGAATCAGTGCGCGTTGGGCACGATCCGCGACAGGACCGTCGAGAACAGCCGCTGGTAGCCCGATCCCGTGATCCGCACGATGATGTCGAGCGCCTTGGCGTCCGGTCCGACCAGCACGCGGGCCCGATTCTTGCGGACCGCGTCGAGGATGATCTGCGCCGCTTTCTCGGGTGTCGTGATCGTGAGCTTCTTGTCGAAAATCTGTGTCAGACCTTCTCTGTCGACGCCCTCGGCCGCGGTCGAGTTGCGCATGATCGCGGTCTTGATGCCGCCGGGATGCACGGTGGTTACCTTCACGGGATGGCGGGCTGCGGCCATCTCCTGACGCAACGCCTCGGTGAACCCGCGTACCGCGAACTTCGCCGAGTTGTAGGCCGCCTGGCCGGGGACCGAGAAGATGCCGAACAAGCTGGACACGTTGACGACATGGCCGTCGCCGGAGGCGATGAGATGGGGCAGAAAGACCTTGGTTCCGTTGACCACACCCCAGTAGTCGACATCCATGACACGTTCCATGTCCTTGAACGGAGTGACCTCGACATCGCCGACGTAGGCGATGCCGGCGTTGTTGTAGATCTGGTTGACCTTGCCGAAGTGCTCGACCACCGCGTCCGCGTAGAGCTCGAAGGCCTCACGTTCGGTGACGTCGAGCCGGTCGGCCTTCACCGGTGCGCCGATCGCCTTCAGCCGCTCCTCGGTGACCGCGAGGCCCTCGGTGTCGACGTCACTGATCGCCACGCTGGCGCCGGAACGGGCGAGTTCGATCGCCAGCGCCTGCCCGATGCCCGATCCGGCACCGGTTACCACGGCGACCTTTCCGGCGAACCCGTCCATGCGCACACTCCCTCGTCTCGTTGACTCGGATCGAGGCTAGTCGGTACCGCCGGTCCGCCCACTAATCGGGTTGATTCCACGCAGCAGGTGAAGGCGATCAGCCCGTTAGGCAGTTATCCACAGCGACAGGTCGCGGCAGGTTGGCCGTTGACTCCTTCCCGGTCAGGCTTACGGGGTGACGCGGTGGCACCTCGGACATCTCGAGCGTCTGATCTGGGCGCAGGACGGAATCATTTCGCGTCGCCAAGTTCTGGACGCCGGCGGAACCGATTCGGACATCGCCAGACTGCTGCGCCGTCGCGAATTGACCGATGTCCACCGGGGTGTCTATGTGAGCCACACCGGCCAACCCACCCTGCGGCAGCGGCACTGGGCTGCAGTGCTGGCGTTCTGGCCGGCCGCGCTGGCTCACGCATCGGCGCTGCCCGATCCGCCGGCGACAGTCGTACACGTCGCGGTGAGCCCTGGGCGCAATCTGCGGCCATTGCCACGCATCGTGCTGCATAGGACGCCCGACTTCGGGCAACGGGCTGAACTCGACCGCAGCCCGCCGGTTATTCGTCTGGAGCACTCGCTGATCGACGTGGTCAACGACGAACTCCGCAACAAGGACGTCGCGGCCGCGTTCGCGTTACAGGCGCGGGTATGTGCCAGCAGACGGACCACGCCGCAGCGGATACTGCGGGTTTTGGCGACTCGCCAACGGGTTTGCGGCCGGCGCACGTTGGAGGCAATGCTCGTCGACCTTCGTGACGGTGCATGTTCGGTGCTGGAGCGCGGCTACCTGCACCGGGTCGAGCGGGCGCACGGGCTGCCCAAGGCGGAGCGTCAAACTCGGAGCGCCGCGACTGGCCGGCTTACCTACCAGGATGTGCATTACCGGGGGCAGGGGGTTGTGGTCGAACTGGACGGCCGCGCGTTTCACGATGCGCCGCGAGCCCGCGATTGCGATGCGCTGCGGGATCTCGCGGAGTTGAGCCGATCAGACCTGGTCACAACGCGGGTGACCTATGGGCTCGTCTTCGGCGATGCGTGCCGCACTGCTGTCCTGATCGGTGACCTGCTGCGCCGCCGAGGCTGGACCGGTCGGACGCGAACCTGCCCCACCTGCCGTCCCGCGCTCGCACTAACGGGTTGATCCCACGCACCAGGTGCAGGCGATCAACCCGTTAACTGCATTTAGACCGCTAAGTCAGGGCGCGAACGCCTCGTCGATGATCTCCTGCTGTTCGACGGCATGCACCTTCGAGCTGCCCGACGACGGCGCCGACATCGCGCGCCGCGAGATCCGCGTGATGCCCGACAGTCGGTCTGCGCAGACCTCGGGCAGCGTCAGGCCGAACGTCGGCCATGCACCCTGGTTCGCGGGCTCCTCCTGCACCCAGAAGTACTGTTCGGAATTCGGGTAGAGGTCGAGCGTCTCGGTCAGCCGCCGCTTCGGCAGCGGCGCCAGCTGTTCGATGCGCACGATTGCCACATCGTCGCGCTCTTCCTTGTTCTTCCGCGCCACCAGCTCGTAATAGATCTTGCCGCTGGTCAACAGGATTCGCTTGACCTTGTCACGGTCGCCGGTGCCCTCGGTATAAGTGGGCTCCTCGATCACCGACCGGAACTTCATCTCGGTGAACTCGCGAAGGTCGCTGACAGCGGCCTTGTTCCGCAGCATCGACTTCGGCGTGGCCACGATCAGCGGCCGGTGAATGCCGTCCAGGCCGTGTCTGCGCAGCAGGTGGAAATAGTTCGCCGGGGTCGACGGCATCGCGATGGTCATCGAACCTTCGGCCCACAGCAGCAGGAACCGCTCGATGCGCGCCGACGTGTGGTCGGGGCCCTGGCCCTCGTGCCCGTGCGGCAGCAGCAGCACCACATCGGACAGCTGTCCCCACTTGGCCTCGCCCGAGCTGATGAACTCGTCGATGATCGACTGCGCACCGTTGACGAAGTCACCGAACTGCGCTTCCCACAGCACAAGTGCGTCGGGGTTGCCGACCGAGTAACCGTATTCGAAGCCCACCGCGGCGTACTCGGACAACGCCGAGTCGTACACCATGAACTTGCCGCCCGTCGGCTCGCCGTCGGCGTTGGTGGTGAGCAACTGCAGCGGTGTGAATTCCTGACCGGTGCTGCGATCGATGATCACCGAATGCCGCTGAGTAAACGTGCCGCGGCGGGTGTCCTGCCCGGACAGCCGGATCGTTTTACCTTCGGCGAGAAAGGATCCCAGCGCAAGCAGCTCGGCGAACGCCCAGTCGACCTTGCCCTCGTAGGCCATCTCGCGGCGCTTCTCCAGCACCGGCTTGACGCGGGGATGCACATTGAAGCCATCGGGGAACGCCAGATGAGCGTCGCCGATCCGGGCCAGCAGAGACTTGTCGACCGCGGTGTTCATCCCGGCGGGCACCATCTGGTCGGACTCCACCGATGCGCTCGGTTCGATCTCGTGCTTCTCGAGTTCGCGGACCTCGTTGAACACCCGCTCGAGCTGACCCTGGTAGTCGCGCAGCGCGTCCTCTGCCTCTTTCATCGAGATGTCGCCGCGGCCGATCAGTGCTTCGGTATAGGTCTTGCGCGACCCACGCTTGGTATCGATGACGTCGTACATGTACGGCTGCGTCATCGACGGGTCGTCGCCCTCGTTGTGCCCGCGCCTGCGGTAGCACAGCATGTCGATGACGACGTCCTTCTTGAACTGCTGGCGGAAGTCCATGGCCAGCCGTGCCACCCAGACGCAGGCCTCCGGATCGTCGCCGTTGACGTGGAAGATCGGCGCACCGATCATCTTCGCGACGTCCGTGCAGTACTCCGACGAACGTGAGTCGCCCGGATGGGTGGTGAACCCGATCTGGTTGTTGACGATGATGTGGATCGTGCCGCCGGTGCGGTAGCCGCGCAGCAACGCCAGGTTCAGCGTCTCGGCGACCACGCCCTGTCCGGCGAAGGCGGCGTCGCCGTGCAGCATCATCGGCACGATCGAGAATTTGTTGGAACCGTCAACTTCTTCGCCGACGTCCAGCAGGTCCTGCTTGGCGCGCACCAGTCCCTCGAGCACCGGGTCGACGGCCTCGAGGTGGCTCGGGTTGGCCACCAGCGACACCGCGATGTCGTTGTCGCCGAACATCTGGATGTAGTTGCCGGTCGCCCCGAGGTGGTACTTGACGTCGCCGGAGCCGTGGGCCTGTGAGGGGTTCAGGTTGCCCTCGAACTCGCTGAAGATCTGGGAGTACGGCTTGCCGACAATGTTGGCCAGCACGTTGAGCCTGCCGCGGTGCGGCATCCCGATCACGACCTCGTCGAGGCCGTGCTCGGCGGCCTGGTCGATCGCCGCGTCCATCATCGGGATCACGGTTTCGGCACCCTCGAGTGAGAACCGCTTCTGGCCAACGTATTTCGTCTGCAGGAAGGTCTCGAACGCCTCTGCGGCGTTCATCCTCGACAGAATGTACTTCTGCTCGGCGACGGTCGGCTTCTCGTGCTTTACCTCGATGCGTTCCTGCAGCCACTTCTGCTGATCGGGCTCCAGGATGTGGGTGTACTCGACACCGACATGACGGCAGTACGCGTCGCGCAGCAGTCCGAGAACGTCGCGCAGCTTCTTGTGCTCGGCACCGGCGAAACCGTTGACTTTGAACTCGCGGTCCAGATCCCACAGCGTCAACCCATGGCTGTTCACGTCGAGGTCGGGGTGGCTGCGGAACCGGGTCTGGTCGAGCCGCAACGGATCGATGTCGGCCATCAGATGACCGCGGTTGCGGTAGGCCGCGATCAACTCGAGGACGCGGCCGTTCTTGTCCTCGATGGGGTCGGGATTGTCGGTGCGCCAGCGCACCGGCTCATAGGGGATGCCCAGCTCGCGGAAGATCTCGTCGAAGAAGTCATCGGACAGCAGGAGTTCGTGCACCGTGCGCAGGAAATCGCCGGACTCCGCGCCCTGAATGATGCGGTGGTCGTAGGTCGAGGTGAACGTGACCAGCTTGCCGACGCCCAACTCGGAGATGCGTTCCTGGCTGGCGCCCTGGAACTCGGCCGGGTATTCCATGGCGCCCACGCCGATGATGGCGCCCTGTCCGCGCATCAGCCGCGGCACCGAATGCACCGTGCCGATCGTCCCCGGATTCGTCAGCGAAATCGTGACGCCGCCGAAGTCCTCGGCGGTCAGCTTGCCGTCGCGGGCGCGCCGCACGATGTCCTCGTAGGCGGCGAGGAACTGGCCGAACCGCATGTTCTCGCAGTTCTTGATGCCCGCCACGACGAGCTGGCGGTTGCCGTCCTTGCCCTGCAGGTCGATCGCGAGCCCGAGGTTGACGTGCTCGGGGGTGACAGCGTTGGGCTTACCGTCCACTTCGGCGAAGTGCCGGTTCATGTTCGGGAACTGCTTGACCGCCTGCACCAGCGCGTAGCCGATCAGGTGCGTGAACGAGATCTTGCCGCCGCGCGTGCGCTTGAGGTGGTTGTTGATCACGATCCGGTTGTCGATCATCAGCTTGGCAGGGATGGCCCGCACGCTGGTCGCGGTCGGCACCTCCAGTGAGGCCGACATGTTCTTGACCACTGCGGCTGCGGCACCGCGCAGTATCTGAACCTCGGAGCCGTCCGCAGGAGTTGGCGACGGCTTCGGCTTGGCAGGCGCGGGAGCACTCTTGGTCTCGGCTGCCTTGGGTGCGGGCGCGCTCTTGGGCTCCGCCTTGGTGTCGGGCTTGGTCTCGGCCGCCTTGCTCTCGGCCGGCTTGGGCTCCGTCTTGGGGGGAGGCGCCGGCGCGGGTTCGGGCGGCGCGACGGGCGCAGACGCCCGCTGTCCGTTGCCGGTTTGGCTGTCGGTGGTCGGCTCGGGGGAGTAGTCGACAAGGAACTCATGCCAACTGGGATCTACCGACGAGGGATCCTCGCGGAACTTGCGATACATCTCCTCGACCAACCACTCGTTCTGTCCGAATGGTGAAGGTGAGCTCACGGTAGCTACTCGCCTCGTTTCCTTCGCCTCATGCAAGCGCGCCTGCGCTCGCCGCCATAAATCTCCTGCAGTCAGCGGATACCCCGCTAGCTGCCGTCTAAAGGCTATCCCTCTCCCAACAGCCAGACCATGACAACGCCCTTATGGTCGTTGTGGTCGGATGCGCACCCGGTGACGGTTAGTTTCGCGGCGGGGGCAGGACGTGAATCGCTGCGGGCCAGCGCGGTGGCGGAGCGCCGAACGCATTGCGCGCGTTGGCCACGATGCGCTTGCCCATCACCCGGTTGCCTACGCCACCCACGACGGCGCCGATGCCGACGGGCAGCAACTTACCGAAAGCAATCGCCCCACGCTTGAGCGTGTAGCGCTTGACGAAGTACCTCAGCAGACGTGAGTTCAGTTGTGACACAGCGGGCAACGGCAACGTCGCCGCGCCGTCGGCGAGCCACGAGCCGCTCGTACGGCCGGGGCCGAGCAGTTCGGCCACCGCATGCTTGCTGTCCTCACCGACCAGTACTGCCAGCACCAGAGTCCGTCGGCGCTCCCGATGATCGGCGGGAATGCCGAACACCTCGGCTACGGCCAGCACATAGAGCGACGTTGCCTCGAGGAAGACCACCGTTTCGCCTGCGACCGCCGACATGGCGGCCAGCGTCCCGATCCCGGGGAAGGCGGCCGCCGACCCCACGGCGGCGCCGCTGGCCATCACCGCGGCGAGGTAGTGCTTCTCGAGCCGGGAGACGATCTCGGCCGGTGTCGCATCGGGGCTCTGCTGACGCAGGCGGTCGACGTAGGCCTTGACGGCCGGCGCCTGGACACGTGCGCTGCGTTCGATGATCGCCGAGAGGACCTTCGCCGCGGCACCCGGATTCTCGTCGACGCCATCCCTGGTCGCCGGCAGCTGGTTCTTGGCGCTTGACCTGGCACTCATTGCGGCCTCCCTGTGCGAACGGCTGGCCTTTCAGGCTAGCCCCATATGAACGCACAACTACCGGCCGCGGGTGCCCCAACGTGATTGCGCTCACTGTCTGAAGATCGGGGAAGAAATTAATGGGAAGCGACGCTAATCATTTCCATGGCAACATCACCTTCCGTGGACGTCGCGCGCGCAGAGCCGACCCGGGACAGTGAGCTTCGGGTGCCGAGCCGCACGCGGCTGATCCTGCTTCTCGGTGTCATGGTCGCGCTGGGCCCGCTGACCATCGACATGTATCTGCCTGCACTGCCCAACATCGCCGACGACTACGGGGTGTCATCGTCAGTCGTACAACTCACGCTCACCGGGACCCTGGCCGGTCTGGGCCTGGGCCAGCTGATCGTCGGCCCGCTTTCGGACTCGCTTGGCCGGCGACGGCCGCTGATGGCGGGCATCGTGCTGCACATGGCGGCGTCGGTGCTGTGCCTGTTCGCGCCGAACATCGCACTCCTCGGCGTGGCCCGGGGGCTGCAGGGAATGGGGGCGGCCGCGGCGATGGTCGTGGCCTTCGCCGTCGTGGGGGATCTGTTCGCGGAGTCGGCCGCCGCGACCGTCATCTCCCGTTTGATGCTCGTTCTCGGCGTCGCTCCGGTGCTCGCCCCGTCGATTGGCGCCGCGGTGCTGTTGAAGGCGTCGTGGCACTGGGTGTTCGCGGTCCTGGTGGTGATCGCCGGGGCGCTGCTGTTGCTCGCCGCGATGGCCCTGCCGGAAACGCTTGCGGTGTCGCATCGACGACCGCTGAAGGCGCGCGGCATCGCGGCCACCTACCTCGAGGTGCTGCGCGACGTTCGCTTCGTCGTGCTGGTCCTCGTCGCCGCGCTCGGCATGTCCGGATTGTTCGCCTACATCTCGGGTGCGGCGTTCGTGCTGCAGGACAAGTTCGGCCTGGACGAGCAGGCATTCGCGCTGGTGTTCGGTGCCGGTGCGGTCGCGCTGATCGGCGCCACCCAATTGAACGTCATCCTGTTGCGGCGGTTCGCACCGCAGACCATCGCGCTGTGGGCGCTGGCCGCAGCGTCGGCCGCAGGCGTCGTCTTCGTCGGTCTTTCGGTCACTCACGTCGGTGGGCTGCTCGGCTTCGTGCTCCCCGTGTGGGCGATCCTTGGCGCGATGGGTCTGGTGATCCCCAACGCTCCTGCGGTCGCACTTTCCCGCCATCCCGAGGCCGCCGGTACCGCGGCGGCGGTGCTGGGCGCGGCTCAGTTCGGTCTCGGCGCGGCGATCGCGCCGCTTGTCGGTGTGCTCGGCAACGACGAGTTCGCGCTGGCGCTCGTGATGACGGTCGGTATGGTGATCGCGTTGTTCGCATTGGCCCTTACCCTGCGGGTCGGGGCCCGGGCGGCCGGCACGCCGGCGCCTGAGTCCAAGGACAATGCACGCGACGGCGTCATCGGCGACGCCGTCCCCGAGCCGGCCTGAGGTCTGTACTGGCGCGATCCCGACTTGTCGGGATCAGTCACCGTCCGTAGCGTCGGCTGAATCTTTGAGTAAGTCGATGTGATGTCTGCGACCCTGATCCCCCGTCCTGCCACGGCGAACCCGTGGCACGCCTTATGGGCGATGTTGGTCGGCTTCTTCATGATCCTGGTCGACGCGACGATCGTGTCGGTCGCCAACCCGTCGATCATGGCCGCGTTCGGCGCGAGCTACGACTCGGTCATCTGGGTGACGAGCGCCTACCTGCTCGCCTACGCGGTCCCACTGCTCGTGGCCGGCCGCCTCGGCGACCGGTTCGGGCCGAAGAACCTCTATCTGGTGGGGCTGACGCTGTTCACCGTCGCATCGCTGTGGTGTGGGCTGGCCGACAGCATCGGCATGCTGATCGTCGCCCGCGTCGTACAGGGTCTCGGGGCGGCGCTGCTTACGCCGCAGACGCTGTCGACGATCACCCGTATCTTCCCCGCCGGCCGCCGCGGCGTGGCGATGAGCCTGTGGGGCGCGACGGCGGGCGTGGCGACACTGGTCGGTCCGCTGGCCGGTGGACTGCTGCTCGACGCGCTGGGCTGGCAGTGGATTTTCTTCGTCAACGTGCCGGTCGGCATCGTCGGTGTGGGCCTTGCCCTTCGGCTGATTCCGCAACTGGACACCGGTACCCCGCGATTCGATCTGCTCGGTATGGCGCTGTCCGGCATCGGCATGTTCATGATCGTGTTCGCCCTGCAGGAAGGGCAGTCGCACAGCTGGGCACCGTGGGTGTGGGGCACGATCGCCGGCGGCATCGGTTTCATGGCCGCGTTCCTGTTCTGGCAACACGTCAACCCCAACGACCCACTGGTCCCGCTGCACATCTTCCGCGACCGCGACTTTTCCCTGTCCAACATCGGTGTGGCCACCATCGGTTTCGTCGTGACGGCGATGATCGTGCCGGTCATGTTCTACGCCCAGGAGGTATGCGGACTCTCGCCGACGCGTTCGGCGCTGGTGGTTGCGCCGATGGCCATCGCGTCCGGGGTGCTGGCGCCGTTCGTCGGCAGAATCGTCGACAGGAGCCATCCGCGTCCGGTGGTCGGCTTCGGCTTCTCGTTGGTGGCGATCTCCTTGACATGGCTGTCGATCGAAATGACATCCGCCACACCGATCTGGCGGATCGTGTTGCCGCTGACGGTCACCGGCATCGGAATGGCGTTCATCTGGTCGCCGCTGGCCGCGACCGCCACCCGCAATCTGCCGCCGCGGCTGGCGGGCGCGGGATCGGGCGTCTACAACACCACCCGGCAGGTCGGGTCGGTGCTGGGCAGCGCCGGCGTGGCGGCCTTCATGACATGGCGGATCAGCGATGAAGTCGGAGTGACGGCCGCCGAGTCACCTCAAGGTGACGGTGTGATGAACCTATTGCCCGCGTACCTCCAGGAACCGTTCTCCGCCGCGATGTCACAGACCCTGCTGCTGCCGGCGTTCTTCGCGTTGTTCGGTGTCGGTGCGGCGCTGTTCTTCCTCGGTTGGGGCGACCCGCGGTCGACGGTTGTCGACGACCGGGGGTTCGACGACGCAGGCCGCGGCGGCGACGAGGTATTCGCCGTCGACCACGACGAGTACGTCGAGTACACGGTGTCGTGGGACGACGCCGAACCGCTGCAGCTGAATCGACGCGATACCGAACCGGCCACCGAGCCGGTCGAATCCTGGCGCCATGTGACCGACGTGCTACCGATCGGTTTTGCGCACAACGGTTTCCATGTCGATGACGAGCCCGAGGGCGCCCACGCTTCCAGTCGGCACGGGTTGCGCGAGGATGAACCGGACCCGCGGCCGTTCTGGTTCGAGTCGGCCAGCAGGCATGCCCGCGACGATTCCGACGACGGTTCGAGTCGCGGCAGGCATTCGACGCCCTGGCAGGAATAGTCAGTCGAAGAGCACTGCGGGATTGAGATAGCCGGTGGGGTCGAACGCCGCTTTGACCGCCCGCATCGCCGCGATGTCGGACTCGCTGCGCGACATCGACACATAGTCGCGTTTGCGGGTGCCGACACCGTGCTCGGAGCTGACGTTGCCGCCGAGGCGCGCGATCAGCGCCATCATGGCCGAATACAGGCCGTGCTCCCGCTCGGCGTCGAGTGCGCACCGCACCAGATTGAGATGCAGATTGCCCTCGCCGATGTGGCCGAAGAGCACGGGGATGGCGTCCGGCGCGTATTCGGAGACCAGCTCGACGGCTTGGCTCGCGAAGGAGGAGATCGCTGAAAGGGGCAGCGAGACATCGAATTTCAGCGGCGGCCCGTACACGCCGAGCACCTCGGCGACGGCCTCGCGCACTTGCCACAGCCGCTGCTGTGCGGTCGCATCGACGCCCACCGCGGGTTCGCCGGCCAACCGCGCATCTTCGAGAGTCTCGGCAAGGCGCTCGGTCTGATCGGTGTCGCCGGCCAACTCGATGAGCAGCAGCCATGCGCCGACGACTGGCGCGGACACACCGGCGTGCTCAGCGGTCAGCGCGCTGGCGCGTGCATCGATCAACTCCAGCGCCGCGATCCCGTCCATCTCGCGGAACACGCGACCCGACGAGATGGCCGCATCCAGATCGGTGAACCCACAGATCGCGGTCACGCGGTTTCTCGGAGCGGGATGCAGTCTCAGGTCCAGGCTGGTGATGACGCCGAGCGTGCCCTCGGCGCCGATGAACAGCGAGGCCAGGTCGTAGCCGGTGTTGTCCATGCGCACCTGGCTGTGGCGGCGCACCACCGTGCCGTCCGGAAGCGCCACGTCCAAGCCGATGACCTGCTCGCCCATGTTGCCGTAGCGGACCGTGCGCAGTCCGCCGGCATTCGTCGACGCCATACCGCCGACGGTCGCGGAATCGCGCGCAGCCAGGTCGACCCCGAATACCAGTCCCGCCGCCGACGCTGCCCGCTGCACCTCTGCCAGCGGGACGCCTGCGCCTACGCGGATTCGCCGTTCGGCGACGTCGACCCCACCGACGTCGCGTAGCCGCTCGGTCGACAACAACACGTCGTCGTGCTCGGGGACCGTCCCGGCCACCAACGAGGTTCGTCCTCCTTGCACGGTGACGTACACGCCCGCATCTCGGCACTCGCGCAGCACCGCCGCGACTTCGTCAGCCGAGCCCGGCCGCACGAGCAGGCCGGCTTGTCCGCGATAGCGCCCGGTGTGGTCCACGCTGCGCCCGTCGAGCACGTCGGGGTCGACGCTGACGTAGCCGGGCCCGACGATTTCCGCCAGCCGCTCGGTCACGCTCACTCAGTGGGTCTATCACACGTGCCTGATTGTCGGCTCAGCCGACGCCGCGCAGCGACAGGAACGCGCCCAGCTCGACGAGGCGGTCGGGTGTGGGTGGCAGGTATTCGGTCAGCAACGGTGACTGCACGATGACGCAGAGGTATTTGGCCCGGCTCACCGCGACGTTGAGCCGGTTCCGGTTGAGCAGGAACGCGATTCCGCGAGGCACGTCGTCGGCCGACGATGCGGTCATCGATACGAAAACCACCGGCGCCTGCCTGCCCTGGAACTTGTCGACGGTGCCCACCTCGACACCGGTCAGCCCCGCATCGTCAAAGCGCCGCCGCAACGTCACGACTTGAGCGTTGTACGGCGTCACGACCAGCACGTGCTCGGCGGCCAGCGGCACCGTGCCGTGCTCGTCGGTCCAGGCGGTGCCGAGCAGACCGCGGACCTCGGCGAGGATCGCGTCGGCTTCCTCGGGACTGTCGGTCGAGTTGCCGTCATGCTCGACGGTGAGCACACGCACGCCCGGGGGCTGCCCATCGAGGCTGCGCGCCGCGGTCACCTTGCCGTACGACTGCAGCCTGCCGTCATAGGACAGCGCCGACACCGCCGCGCACACCGTCGGGTGCATGCGGTAGGACAGATCGAGGAAGTAGCCCAGTTCGGCTGGCAGCGTGTGCCTTCCGTCGATGAGCCAGCCCAGGGCCGAGCAGTCCACGGGTTCGGGATGGGTGCCCTGACTGACCTGTGGCAGTTGCTGCGGGTCGCCGAGCAGCAGCAGGTTGCGCGCCGACGGCGCGACCGCGATGGTGTTGGCGAGGCTGTACTGCCCGGCCTCCTCGACGACGAGTAGGTCGAGCGCGAGCCGCGGAACACGTCCGCTGTTGGCGAAATCCCAAGCGGTGCCGCCGATCACGCAGCCTTCGGTATCGGCGATGAATGCGGCGTAGTCCTTCTCGTCGACCTCACGCCACGGCGCGCCCGCACTCTTCTTCTTGCCCACCCGATCCGGGGGAACTCCCGCCTCGATGACGCAGCCGAGCAGGTTCTCCACCACGGCGTGCGACTGTGCCACCACGCCGATGCGCCACGCGTGCTCGTTGACCAGTCGCGCGATCACCTTGGCGGAGGTGAATGTCTTACCGGTGCCCGGCGGCCCGTGCACCGCGAGGTAGCTCGAATCGAGATCCAGCAAAGCGGAGGCGATGTCGCCTGCGACCTCCTCGCTGCGGGGGAGGCCACCGCCGCTGATTGTGCGGGGGGCGCGACGCAACAGGATGTCGGTCACCGCGTCGCACGGCAGGTTGGGAAGGCCGGCCGCCACGTCGGCCGCGGTCTGTTCGATCGACTCCTGCAGTGGCCTGGTGTTGATCGGGGGCCCGGGCGTCAGCGCGAACGGCAACTGGTCGAAGGTGTCGCCATCCTTGGGTTGGCGTTCGACGACGACGACTTCGGTGGGCGCCTCGAGGTTGTCGCATTCGGAAACCACGACCGAACCGAAGCCGCGGCGGTCGGGATCGTCGGCCAGGCCCACAGGTGCGGGCGGGTCGTACAACGCGTACATGCTGGTCGCCAATCCGCCGTTCGCGACGCTGCCGATCAGTCGAACGTGCCGCTGGGGCTTGCGCGCCCTTGGCGGTTGGTGCCAGTCGTTCACGATGACGGTCTTGTCGGCGATGAAGACGTCGCTGTTGTCGGCCCATTCGTCGACGGGGTTGTTGACGCGGTCGAAGTGGCTCCACCAGAACGGCTTGTCCTCGCGCCGGTGAAAACCCCTGGCGGCAGCGACCATCGCCACGGCCGTCTGCGCGGCGGTCCGCTGCTGCACGCCGTCACCGGCGAATCTCAACAGCGTGCGTTCGAGGTCGTCGCCGAGTTCGATAACCTCGTCGTCGCGCACCGGTTGTGGACCGCGCGGCGGAACGCCGGATTCGATGGCTCGGGCCATCATCCAGTCGCGCAGGCGGCGGGTCGACCGGCAGTCGTAGACGTTGTAGTCCTCGATCTTCTTGAGCACGCCCGCAGCTTCGTCCGCACGTCCCTCGTCGCGCAGTGCGCAGTAGCGCGCGTACTGCGTGATGGAATCGGTGGCGGTGGTCACTTCGCCGCTGCGCAATTCGTTGCCCATGTAGAGCGGCTCGAGCGATTTGATGCTGTAGTTCTCGGTACCGACTCGAATGCTCTTGCGCACCAACGGATATAAGTCGACCAGAACGCCGTTGCGCAGCAGGTCGTCGACGTCGTTCTCGCCAACGCCGTAACGGCCTGCCAGCCGGAGCAGCGTGCTCTTCTCGTAGGCCGCGTAGTGGTAGATGTGCATGCCGGGGTAGCGCTTCAACCGCTTGCGGACCATGGCCAGGAAGTCGACAAGCGCCTTGCGTTCGCTGGGACGGTCGTGCGCCCAGAACGGGTGGAATTCATCTGTCGTGCTAAGGACACCCCACAGGTATTCCAGGCCCCATTCGCGACCGTCGACGGTCCACAGCGGGTCGCCCTCGAAGTCGAAGAACAGGTCACCCTTGTTCGCGTCGGGCAGCACCATCAGCGGCTGCGCGTCGACCACCTCGTACGGCGGCTTGCCGTCCACCCTCGGGGAGATCTGCAGACGTGCCTGACCGGTCAGCGTCGTCACGGTGCGTCCACTCAGTTCGGCCACGGGGCCGGTATGCGCGGCGAGTTCGGCGACGGTGGTGATGCCTGCGTCGATCAGGCGGGCCCGCTGGCTCACCCGCATCCCCGCGACGAGTAGAAGGTCGTCGTGGGCGCGCACCTGGATCTCGCACTCCGGACAGCGGAAGCATGCGCGCACGTCCTCGTTCTCCCAGCTCACCGCTGCGCCGCCGGCGAGGTGGTCGTCGAGCAGCCGTTGCAGGCCGGTACGCCTGCTCAGGTAGACCGGAAGCAGTTCGTCGACCCGGTATCTGACCGTCGCACCGTCACCGAGCACCAACTCCACCTCGGATGCCACGGGTACGCCCGCGCGGGCCAGGGTGTCGGCGTAGGCGGCAAGCTGCAGCAGGGCCTCGACCTTGACCGAACGCGCGAGCTTCGTGTCCCGCAGCAGGTATTGGTCGGAGTCCAGCACCAGGAAGTCGGCGAAACCGGCGAATCGGCCGTCGAACATCGCGGCCTGATAGATCACCGGTGCCCGGCGTTGAACGGCGTTGATGGTTGCCTCGGCCGCAGCGGTCAGCCCGTCGACGGTGTATTCGGGCCGGCCGATGATCGCGAGATTCTCCTCGGCGAGTTCACGTAGCTCATCGAGGTGGCGTTGTTCGTGCTCGCCGCCGAGCGTGGCAGTGCGGGCGAGCAATTCGTCTTCGACCGAGACGGCCGGGCCGCGGCCGAGTTTGGCGTCGAAAGCGCGCAGGAGCGCATACTCACAGCGGGCGGCTGCCGCGAGATCGGATGCGCTGTAAATGACGCTGCCGCCGGAGACGAACACGGTGCCACTGTAGGTGAGCGCGGCGACACCTCACCTCAGGCGCGAACGTGGGTTACCCGCACACAACGCCCCGGGCGTTGTCAAGCGGTCAATGCAACGTCGGCTGTTGGTCAGGCTGCTTGGTCGATGAGTGCGGCGAGTCGGTCGGCGGGCGTGTCGAGGTCCAAGGTAGGTCGGGGTCGGGTGTTGAGTTTGTCTTGGATCCGTTTGAGGTCGGCCTTGGTGTGCATGCTCAGGTCGGCGCCCTTCTCGAACCAGAACCGCAGGAGCCGGTTGGTGTTCTCGTTGGTGCCCCGTTGCCAGGGCGAGTGAGGATCGCAGAAGTAGACCGGCGCCTGCAGTTGCAGATCGATGGTGCGCCAGTTGGCCATCTCGCTGCCCCGGTCCCAGGTGATGGTGCGCCGCAGGTGCGCCGGCAGCTCGCTCATCGCCCCGATCATCGCGGTGGCCACCGACTCGGCGGTGTGATCGGCGGGCAGGTGTAACAGGATGGTGAACCGAGTACTGCGCTCCACCAATGTGCCTATGGCACTGGCATTTCCGGCGCCCATGATCAAGTCTCCCTCCCAGTGCCCGGGCACTGCCCGGTCGGCGGCCTCGGCGGGGCGATCACGGATGGTGAAGACCGATCCCGGTGGATAGACGCCGGCACGGGTGACCGACCGGTGGGGTTTACGGGCCGCCCGTTTGGTCGATAGACACTTGTGCAGGTCAGCCCGGAGTTGACCACGGGTTTGGACGTAGAGGCATTTGTAGATGGTTTCGTGGCTCACCCGTGCCAGCTTGTCATCGGGATGATCGCGGACCAACAGCTCGGAGATCAGCTTCGGACTCCACCCGTCGTCCATCGCCGTTTCGATCATGGCGCACAGCACCGGGTCATCGAGGGTGAACCCCTTGGGACGCTTGGCCTTCTGAGCAGCCCGGGCATGGGCCATCCCGGCGTGGTAATCCCCGTCAGGGTTGCTGTTGCGGTGCACTTCTCGCCAGACGACGCTGGCGTCCCGGCCGATCTTCTCGCCGATCCGTTCGTATGTGAGCCCGTTGTCGCGGCCGCGCATGATCTCGATGCGTTCATCCAGGCTGAGGCGATGCCCCCGGCCGCCGAGACGGTCGGGATCGCCGGAGGTGATCAGGCCGTGGGTTCTCTCGGAGTTCTGTCCGCGCAGTAGTGGCATTGCGCCAGCCTGACGCCACCACAGACTCGCCGCCGTAGTCGACACGCCCATGTCCCTGGCCACCCGCTCCAACGGCTCACCCAGGCAGACCCGATCGAACAACTCCCGCCGCGTCGACCTCGAATGCGGATAACCACTCGGCATGTGCAACCCCTCTGATCACAGATATTGCACTGACCGTATGAATCCGCCCCGCTCGACCGTGACACAAGCCCACACTCGTCCATCCACATTGGCGCATTCATCCACAGCCGGCACCGTCGCGGTGTTGCGACGGTCGTTCGATGTGGGACCGGCCGCCGACGGTGGGCGCATGAATCAGGGATCCCTGCCGTTCATCGGCACTGAAGCAGTTATCGCCGGCACCGTGACGAGACGGACATTGGTTAGCGGTAATCGGATGGTCTACCGCAATGTCTATCTGGACAAAGCGGTTGAACTCACACCCCAGAGGCGCGCCGTTGCAGCATGGCTGTGGTCGCAGCGCAACGCGACCGTCGCCGGACTTTCCGCGGCGGCTTTGTATGGAACACAGTGGATTGACGCAGCGTTGCCTGCGGAGCTAGTTCGTCAAGACACCTGCGATGTCGACGACATCCTGATTCATCGTGCGCGACTGCGCGATGACGAGAGTTGCGTCGTGCAAGGGATACCGATGACGACGCCGGCGCGGACTGCATTCGATCTCGGCCGCCGCGCGGGCCTTGAGACGGCGATCATCCGGGTGGATGCGCTCGCGAACGCGACCTTGCTCAAGCCGTCGGATGTCGACCGCCTCGCGGCCTCTCGTCACGGTGCCCGCGGAATTGTGCAGGTGCGCCGTGTGGTGGAACTGATGGACGGTGGTGCCGAATCCCCGCAGGAAACCCGGACGCGGCTGCTGCTGATCGCCGCAGGTTTCCCGAAGCCGCGAACCCAGATCGTTGTCGTCGACGAGTATGGCGAATTCGTCGGTCGCGTCGACATGGGGTGGGAGGAATGGAAGGTGGCTGTCGAATACGACGGTCCGCAACATTGGGACGACCCTGAACAGCACGCTCGTGACATCGACCGGCTCGCCGACTTGGCTGCGCGAGGCTGGTTGATCATTCGGCTGAGCCGAGACCTTCTGCGTTACCGGCCGCATGTGTTTCTGGCGCGCGTGCGCGACGCGATGCGCGCGGCGGGATGGCCCTATTGCGACGACATCCGGCTCGACGCGCGTATCGCGTGGCTGGATCAGGCCAGCTGAGTGTGGCCTCGACGCACGCTTGGCCTACAAAACATGTGCGGGTAACCCACTTTCGGCGCAGAGCTAGTCGGCGCAGAGCTAGCCGGCCGTGTTGCCGATCAGCTCTACTCCGTTGCCGTTCCAGCGGAACCTGACCACGCTGGCGAGTCCGGAAACTCCATTGGAATACTGCAGCGCGACGGTGTCTCCGGTGGTCACGGCGTTGTCGATGCCGTTGAATCCGTAGGTATCCGGCACGCCTGTCGGGATGAACTTGCCGAGGTGGAACATCACGGCACGGGTGTTCGGGTTCTCCGCATTCGTGTTGGCCTTGACGATCACCACGGACAGCGGCGCGCACTGGTTGTAATTGCCCGCCAGCGGCTCGGGGCTCCACGCCTGATTGCTTCGCGGGTCACGCGGCAACTCCGACACCGCGCCAGCGATCTCGGGTGCGGCAAGGTTGACGTCGCACGGATCGGCTTCGGCGGCCGGGGCCGCTGCAGGTCCAGAGGGGGCAGGCGCGCCCGCCGGGGGCGCTGCGCTGACGTTGGGCGCCAATGGTCCGGGAGTCTTGGAGGCGGTGGAGTCGCTCGATCCGCATCCGATGACCGCGGACGCCACCCCGACCGTCACCATGCAAATCACGACCGCCGACTTCACGTTGGGCACCGTACCGAAACCCACGACGACGATTGGGCAGGCCGCACGGCGGGTCGGGCAGCTGACGGGCACTAGACTCATCGACTGATGACGCCCTCCGACCCGGCCGCGAACCGGGCAGACCTGACCTTTGACGACCTGCAGATACACCCTTCGGTGCTGCGGGCGATCAGCGATGTCGGATACGAGTCACCATCGGCCATCCAGGCCGCCACCATCCCGCCGATGATGGCCGGCTCCGACGTCGTCGGGCTGGCTCAGACCGGGACCGGTAAGACCGCGGCGTTCGCCGTCCCGATTCTGTCGAAGATCGATCCCGCCAACAAAACCACCCAAGCGCTGGTGCTGGCACCGACACGCGAGTTGGCGTTGCAGGTCGCCGAAGCGTTCAGCCGCTACGGCGCGCATCTGCCCCAGATCAACGTATTGCCGATCTACGGGGGCTCGTCCTACGGCCCGCAGCTGGCAGGTCTGCGGCGCGGCGCTCAGGTGGTGGTCGGTACCCCGGGCCGGGTGATCGACCACCTGGAGAAGGGCACCCTCGACCTCACCCACCTCGACTATCTGGTGCTCGATGAGGCCGACGAGATGCTCCAGATGGGCTTCGCCGAGGACGTCGAGCGCATCCTTGCCGACACTCCCGAGTACAAGCAGGTGGCGTTGTTCTCCGCCACGATGCCGCCAGGCATCCGCAAGATCACCAAGAAGTATCTGCACGACGCGGTCGAGGTGTCGGTCAAGTCGAAAACCGCCACCGCAGAGAACATCACGCAGCGCTACATCCAGGTCGCCGGTCCACGCAAGATGGACGCACTGACCCGACTCCTCGAAGTAGAGCCGTTCGAGGCGATGATCGTCTTCGTTCGCACCAAGCAGGCCACCGAGGAGGTCGCCGAGAAACTGCGGGCCCGCGGTTTCGCCGCGGCGGCTATCAACGGCGACATCGCTCAGGCGCAACGCGAACGCACCATCGCGTCACTCAAGGACGGCACCATCGACATCTTGGTGGCCACCGACGTCGCGGCCCGCGGACTGGACGTCGAGCGCATCAGCCATGTGCTGAATTACGACATCCCGCACGACACCGAGTCCTACGTCCATCGCATCGGCCGCACCGGTCGGGCCGGCCGCTCCGGACAGGCCCTGCTGTTCGTGTCGCCACGCGAGCGGCACATGCTCAAATCCATCGAAAAGGCCACCCGCCAACAGCTCACCGAAGCCGAACTGCCCACCGTCGACCACGTCAACGCGCAGCGCGTGGCCAAGTTCGCCGACTCGATCACCGACGCTCTCGGCGCTCCCGGCTTCGAAATGTTCCGGCGGATGATCGAGGACTACGAGCGCGAGAACGACGTCCCGATGGTGGACATCGCCGCGGCGCTGGCGGCCCAATCTCGCGACGGTGAGCAGTTCCTGATGTCGGAACCGCCGCCGGAGAAGCGCCGTGAACGAGACAACCGGCCCGATCGCGACGACCGGGGACCCAAGCGATCGCGTGAACGGCGCGGCGACTTCGCTACCTATCGCATCGCGGTGGGTAAGCGGCACAAGGTGATGCCGGGTGCGATCGTCGGCGCCATCGCGAACGAGGGCGGGCTGAACCGCAGCGATTTCGGGCATATCTCGATCCGGCCCGACCACTCGCTGGTGGAGTTGCCGTCCAACTTGTCCCAAGACACCATGAAAGCCCTTGAGCGCACGCGCATTCAGGGCGTGCTGATCAATCTGCAACCGGATCGTCCGCCACGAAAAGGCGGGAAATCCGGCCACAAGTCCAAATGACCCTGTCGGACAGAGTCGCCCAGGGCGGTCTGGAATCCGTCGGTAAGGCCGAGCGGGTCGCCTCGCTCACCGGCATACGGGCCGTGGCGGCGCTGCTGGTCATGCTCACCCACGCCGCGTACACCACCGGCAAGTACACGCACGGTTACGCCGGATTGGTCTGGTCACGGGCCGAGATCGGTGTGCCGGTGTTCTTCGTGCTCTCGGGGTTTCTGCTGTTCGCCCCGTGGGTGAAGGCTTCCGCGGCGGCCGGAGCCGCGCCGGCCGGCGACATCAGGCAATATGCGCCGCCGTCGGTGCGCCGCTACGCCTGGCACCGGGTGCGACGCATCATGCCCGCTTACGTCGTCACGGTGCTGGCGGCCTACCTGCTGTATCACTTCCGTACCGCCGGGCCCAATCCCGGGCACACCTGGGAAGGTCTGTTCCGCAACCTGACGCTGACCCAGATATATACCGACAACTACTTGTATTCCTTTCTGCACCAAGGGCTTACGCAGATGTGGAGCCTGGCGGTCGAGGTTGCGTTCTACATCGTTTTGCCGCTGCTGGCCTATCTGCTGCTCGTGGTGCTGTGCCGACGCCGTTGGCGGCCGGCGAGGTTGCTGGCGGGCCTGGGCGGGCTGGCCCTGCTCACCCCGGCGTGGCTGATCCTGGTGCATACCACCGACTTTCTGCCCGACGCGGCGCGGCTATGGCTACCGACGTACCTCTTATGGTTCATCGGCGGAATGGTCCTTGCTGCCCTGCAGCCACTGGGTGTGCGGGCGTACGCGCTGGCGTGCATTCCGCTGGCGGTGATCTGCTACTTCATCGTGTCCACGCCGATTGCGGGCGAGCCCACCACATCGCCGGCCGAATTGCGCGAGGCGCTGGTGAAGGCGGGCTTCTATGCGGTGATCTCCACGCTGATGGTGGCACCGCTCGCGCTAGGGGACCGTGGTCTCTACACGCGGTTTCTCGGTTCGCGGCCCATGGTCTTCCTCGGCGAGATCTCCTACGAGATCTTCCTGATCCATCTGCTGACGATGGAGCTGGTGATGGTCGAGGTCGTTCGGTACCCGATCTACACCGGATCGATGTGGTGGTTGTTCTTCGTCACCTTTGTGGTGACGGTGCCGGTGGCCTGGTTGTTGCATCGCGTCACCCGCGTGCGCACCACCTGAGCAGCTGGTTAGGGTAGCCTAACTCGCATGTCGGAAACGAAGCCTTCGCGTGGATTCCCGGGTGCGGTGCTCAAGCTGCTCGGTGCCGGTGACTACACGCTGACCGTGACAGGGCGACGCGAGCTCAGCCCGCATTACCTGCGGCTGAGCCTTGATGCCGGCGAGATGTTGAACGACCACGCACCGCATCCGACGATGTGGATCCGGATGTGGTTCGCCGACGGCGACAAACTGCATCAATGCGGCTACACGCTCGTCGGCCCCGATCCCGCGGCGGGCACGGTGGACATCGAGTTGGCGTTGCACGACGGCGTGGCGGCCAATTGGGCGCGCAACGCCAAGCCGGGCGACACCGTGGACGTGACGGTCCTGGGGAGCAACTTCGGACTGCCCCAGCCGCAGCCCGCCGGCTACATCATCGTCGGCGACACCGCCTCGCTGCCTGCGATCAACTCGCTGCTGGACGCGATCGGCGACACGCCCTCATGGGTATTTCTCGAGGCAAGTCACGAGGACGACAAGCAACTGCCGGTGGGCGGGCGGGCTGCCGACGTGGAGTGGGTGGACCGCAAGAACAACGGCGAGGCACTGATACAGGCCATCGGCTCGTCGGTGTTCGACGCCTCCGACCACTTCGGCTGGGTGGCGTGCGACAACCGCACCACCCGCGCCGTCGCCAAGGTGCTTCGGGAGGACTACGGCATTCCCCGCAAATCCATCAAGGCACAGGCCTACTGGGTGGCCTGACTGCTTTCAGCGCGGTCCTTGAGCAACATCCGACGACGGCGTGCCCTCGGCAGCACGATCGACGCCACAATGGCGATGACGACGACTGCCCACAGCACGATGGTGATCGGACTGGACACCAGGATCGACGGGTCGCCCTCGGACAGGGTCAGGGCGCGGCGCAACTGCTCCTCGGCGATCGGGCCGAGAATCAGACCGACAATTGCAGGTGCCACCGGGATTCCGCCCTGCATCATCAACAGGCCGAGCAAGCCCAGTGCACACAGGATCAGCAGATCGAATGTCGTGCCACCGGTGGCGAATGTGCCGAGTGTGGCGAACACCAGCACACCCGCGTAGATGCCGTAGGCCGGAATGGTCAGCAGCCGCGCCCACACCCTGGCCATCGGAAGGTTCAGCACGAGCAGCATCAGGTTGCCGATGTAGAGGCTCGCGATCAGCGTCCACACCAAAGGTCCTGACTCGCTGAACAACTCGGGTCCGGGCTGCAGCCCGTAAGACTGGAATGCGACGAGGATCACCGCCGCCGTGGCCGACGTGGGAAGCCCGATGGTGAGCAGCGGGACGAGCACGCCCGCGGCCGCCGCATTGTTGGCGGCCTCGGGACCCGCGACCCCCTCGATGGCACCGTGCCCGAACTCTTCGGGGTGCTTGCTCAGCCGCTTTTCCGTCGCGTAGCTGAGGAACGTCGGCACCTCCGCCCCGCCGGCGGGCAGGGCGCCGATCGGGAACCCGAAGGCGGTGCCGCGCAGCCATGCGGGCCAGGAGCGGCGAAAGTCCTGGCGCGTCAACAAGGCCCGTCCCCGAAGCGGATTGATGGTCGTGCCACCGGTGCCGGTCAGTACGTGACGGAACGCTTCGCCCAGCGCGAACAGCGCGATCACCACGATGACGACATCGACACCGTCGAGCAGGGAGTCGATACCGAACGTGAGACGGGGTTGACCTGTCTGGGTGTCGATGCCGATCAAGCCGATCGTGGCCCCGACGAGCAGGCTCGCCGCCCCCTTGACGAAGTTGTCGCCAAGCAGTGCGCTAACCGTCACGAACGCGACGGCCATCAGCGCCACATACTCGGGCGGACCGAAGCTCGTCGCGAAGTCGGCGACCGCCGGTGCGACGAAAGTCAATGCGATCGTTCCGATGGTTCCCGCGACGAAACTGCCGATCGCGGCGGTGGCAAGGGCGGCCGCCGCTCTACCTGCGCGCGCCATCTTGTTGCCTTCGAGCGCCGTGACCATCGACGAACTTTCACCCGGCACGTTCAACAAAATCGCGGTCGTCGAGCCGCCGTACATACCTCCGTAGTAGATGCCGGCGAACAGGATCAGCGCGCTGGTGGGTTCGAGTTTGAACGTGATCGGCAGCAGCAGGGCGACGGTGAGAGCGGGCCCGATGCCGGGCAGCACTCCCACGGCGGTGCCGATCGTGACGCCGACCAGTGCCCACAGCAGGTTGCCCGGCGTGACTGCGGAAGCGAAACCCTCGAGAAGCATGCTGAATGAGTCCATGTCAGAACCCCCACGGTCCGGTCGGCAGGCTCAGCCCGATCAAGCGGTCGAACACCAGGAACACGATGGCCGCAAGCGCCCACCCGTAGGCGACGGTCTGCCAGAGCTTCGGCGCCCCGAGCAGCATCGCGGAGGCGACGAACAGGGCGGCGGAACTCACCACGTAGCCGACGATCGGTAGCAGCACAGCGAATGCCACCAGCGCGACGATCATCCCGAGCAGTCGCAAGCCCGCCCGCGGCTGCCAGGTCGCTTCCCTCGACGCGGTGCTCAACTGCGTGCGGGCCTGTATCAGCAGGGCCGCGCCTAAGACACCGAGCAGCACGCCGATCGGCAACGGCACGGCCGCGGGGCCAACCGCCTCGGAGGTTTTCGGCAGGCGCAGGGCGTCGACGATGACAAGTACGGCGGCCACCAGCATGAGAGCGCCGAACGCTGCGGATGCCAGCACCGTGTTGCGGTCGGGAACTTCTTCGGGAATGGGGTCGGCGGTAGTCGCGGCCCCAGCGTCTTGCGGCTCAGTCACTTTCCCAGCCCAATCTCGTCGAGCACCTGCTTCACCCTGGCCTGCTCGGCCCGGACGAACTCCTCGAATTCCTCACCGGCGAGCGTGGCGTCGCCCCAGCCCCGGTCCTTCAGGATGTCTTGCCACACCTTGGTTTTGGTCATGTCGACCAGCACGGTCTCCAGGGCCTGCTCCTGCTCTTCGCTGATGCCCTTCGGTGCGACGACGCCGCGCCAGTTCTGCAGCTCGACGTCCATTCCCGCTTCGCGCATCGTCGGCACATCGGGCAGGCCCTCCAGTCGCTGTGGACTGGAAACGGCGAGCGCGCGAACTTCGCCGGAGTCGATCTGGGGCTGAATCTCTGACACTCCGGAGATGGCTATCGTCGAACGACCCGACAGCAGCGTGGACAACATCTCGCCGCCGCCCGAGTGCGCGACGTAGCTCAGTTGGGCGGGATTGACTCCGACCGCTTTCGCCATCAAGCCGGCGAGGATCTGCTCCGCGCCGCCCGCTGAACCGCCGGCGATCGAGACGGAACGCAGGTTTCCCTTCATCGCCTCGGCGACATCCGGGAGCTTGTCCAGCGGCGAGTCTTTCGGTACGACGACCACTTCGTAGTCGCTGGTGAGCCGCACCAACGGGGTCGTGTCGTCAAGCGAGTACTGCGAGTGGTTCGCCACGACGGCCCCGACCATGATCAAACCTGTCGTCATCAGCTGGGATGCGTCGCCGTCGAATCGGACGAATTGGCTGAGCCCGATCGTGCCGCCCGCGCCCGCCACGTTGTAGACCTCAGTCCTGCCGACGACCTCGCGCAAGGACTCCTGCATCGCGCGCGAGGTCTGGTCCCACCCACCGCCTGGCGCGGCAGGCGCCATGATCCGCAGCTGCTGATCGCCGAGTGCATTTGCCGCAGTCGTACCCGCCGGGCTCTTTTGGGGAGCCGTCAGCACGATCGCCAGGGTCGCGAGTACCGCGACTACCACCGGTAACCATCGTCGTACTTGTGTCATCGAACAACCTTTGGTCGAGTGATGTACACCAATGTATACACTTGTGTACGATCCACACAACAGCGTCCTAGTCCGGCGAGGGGCGGGTACCCCGTGTTTCGGCGGTCGCAAACCATACAAAGGAACTCCCCATGGACGAACCCCGGACCGACTACGACGTCATCGTCATCGGTGGCGGAAATGCAGGATTCTCGGCGGCCCATGCCGCCGCCGAACGCGGACGAAGTGTGGTGCTGGTTGAACGTGGCACCGCGGACCTGGCCGGGGGAAATAGCTATTACACCGCCGGGGCCACCCGGATCGGCCACGCGGGCCTCGACGACCTCATCGCCTTCGTTGAGCCTGACGAACGGCACCGCCGCGCCGAGGTGCCGCCATACAGTCCGGCGGAATATCTCGCCGACCTCGAAAGGGTGACCGAGGGCCGCACTCATCCGCAGTTGGCTCGAGTTCTGGTCAACGAGGCCCAGGACGCCGTGCGTTGGCTGCACTCGCTGGGCCTGCGGTACCGGCTGATGTACGAGCGACAGGCATACGAGCGCCCCGACGGCAGCTACCTGTTCTGGGGTGGCCTGCACGTGGGCAATGTCAACGGCGGGGAAGGGCTCATCGCCGACCACACGCGGGTCTCGCAGCAGTTCGGCACCGAGATCCGTTACGACACAAGGGCGACGAAGCTGGTGGTAGAGGACGGCAGGGTCGTCGGTGTCGACGTCGAAAACCCAGATGACGCCGACGGAAAGAGCCGGCTGTACGCGGACAGCGTGATCATCGCCGCGGGCGGCTTCGAATCGAATCCCGAGTGGCGCGAGAAATATCTCGGTCCCGGCTGGCGGAACGCGAAAGTCCGTGGCACACCGTACAACACCGGCGAGATGCTCGCAGCCGCCCTCTCCGTCGGGGCGGCCATGGGCGGCGACTGGTCCACCGCGCACAGTGTGCAGTGGGACGCCTTCACGCCGAATAACGAATCCAACCGTGAACTGACGAATCGGCTGACGCGGCAGAGCTATCCGCTCGGCATCATCGTGAACCGTGAAGGCAGGCGGTTCCTCGACGAGGGCGCTGACTTCCGCAATTACACCTACGCGAAGTACGGCGAGAAGATACTGAAACAACCCGGCTCAGTCGCATATCAAATCTTCGACGCGACGCTTCGGCCCATGCTCCGCAAAGAGGAGTACGACATGCCGGGGATCTCCGAAGTGACCGCGGATTCGATCGAAGATCTCGGTCGCACGCTGGACATCGACGCGGAACAATTCGCCGCGACGGTCGCCGAGTACAACGCGTCGATCGATACCTCCATCCCGTTCGACCCGAATGTGAAGGACAGCCGCTCTGCCCGCGTGCAGCCGCCGAAAACTCACTGGGCAACCCCACTCGAGGCACCGCCGTTCTACGCATATCCGGTGACGTGTGGCATCACGTTCACCTTCGGCGGCCTGGACGGTGACGTCGACGGACGCGTGCTGAACGAGTCCGGCGAGCCGATTCCGGGTCTGTTCGCGTGCGGCGAGGCGCTCGGCGGGCTCTTCAGTGGCAACTACCCGGGCGGATCGGGGCTCGCCGCCGGCATGGTGTTCGGCAGGCGCGCGGGCGGGCTGGCCTAGATTCAGGTGGACCTGCGAGAGGACCGGTGATGGCGACCAGTCTCTATGAAGAACTCCGAGACGCGATCCTGACGGGTCGTTTCGAACCGGGAAAGGTGTTGTCGGAAAACGCCCTCGCCACCGAATTCGGCAAGAGTCGCACGCCGGTCCGAGAGGCGCTGCATCGCCTCGAAATCGAGACGCTCGTCGAGCGGGTGCCCCGCGGCGTGCGCGTGCGCACGTCGTCACCCGAGGAAATCCTTGACATCTACGAGGTACGGATCACGTTGGAGGGGGCGGCGGCCAAGGCTGCTGCAGAGCGGGCCACCGAATACGATCGGTCCCGGCTGCGGTCCGCGCAGCAAGGCATGGTCGACGTCGAAGACAGCCCGGAGGCGAAGGCCGCAGCGAACCGACGTTTCCACGAAGCGGTCTGGACGGCTAGCCACAACCCGACCCTCGTCGACCTACTGCACAGGCTGAACGTCCACCTCGTCCGATATCCGACAACGACGTTGACGCACGGTGATCGGTGGAAAGCCGTGCTTCGCGAGCACGAGGAACTACTGACCGCGATCGAGGCGCGCGACGGCGAGGCGGCCCGGCGAATTGCCGAGCATCACATGTTCGGGGCACGCGAGGTGAGGCTGCGCATGTATGCCGAAAGCGATCGCGCGACGAACACGGACTGACACCACTTTGGACGACCACTTAAAAGCCCGGCGAACCGATCGGCAGCCGCATAGTCTTGCCGTCTCGGACTCGAGAATCGTGGTGCGAGATGGCCGAGAGGACCCGTAATGCCCAGTTCGTCGAACGATGGTCAGCCCCAGTCGTCGGCGGTGCGGCGCGAGATCCTACCGATCCCCGATCCGCAGCATGTGGGACTGACGACGTATGACGCCAAAGACCCCGACACCACCTATCCGCCGATCACGATGTTGCGTCCGCCCGAGGGTGCGCCGAATGTGCTGATCGTCCTCATCGACGACGTGGGTTTCGGCGCGTCGTCGGCGTTCGGTGGGCCGTGCAACACTCCGGTGGCCGACCGGCTCGCCGCTAACGGATTGAAGCTGAACCGATTTCACACCACTGCGCTGTGCTCTCCGACGCGCCAGGCGTTGCTGACGGGGCGCAACCACCACTCGGTGGGGATGGGCGGTATCACCGAGATCGCCACCTCCGCGCCCGGTTACAGCAGTATCAGGCCCAAGGACAAGGCACCGATCGCCGAAACCCTTCGGCTCAACGGATATTCGACGAGCCAGTTCGGGAAGTGCCATGAAGTCCCGGTGTGGGAGGTGTCGCCGGTCGGACCGTTCGGGCAGTGGCCCACCGGGTCCGGCTTCGAGCATTTCTACGGCTTCATCGGCGGCGAGGCCAACCAGTACTACCCGGGCCTGTTCGAGGGCACGACGCCCGTCGAGCCGGAGAAGACGCCCGAGGAGGGTTACACCCTCACCGAGGATCTGGCCGACCGCGCGATCACCTGGGTCCGTCAGCAGCAGGCGCTGGCGCCCGACAAACCGTTCTTCATGTACTTCGCCCCCGGCGCCACCCATGCGCCACACCATGTACCGGTGGAATGGTCGGACAAGTACAAGGGCAAGTTCGACGAGGGCTGGGATGTGTTGCGGGAGAAGATGCTCCCGCAACAGAAGGCGCTTGGCGTCGTCCCCGAAAACGCCGAATTGACCGCGCGCCACGACGAGATTCCGGCGTGGGACGACATGCCCGCCGACCTCAAACCGGTGCTGGCGCGTCAGATGGAGATCTACGCCGGGTTCCTTGAGCAGACCGACCACGAGATCGGCAGGCTGGTGGATGCGATCGACGATCTTGGCGCGCTGGAGAACACGCTGATCTACTACATCCTCGGTGACAACGGTGCATCGGCGGAGGGCACACCCAACGGGTGCTTCAACGAGATGGTCACGCTAAACGGTATGGCAGGGCTCGAGACCACCGAGTTCCTCATGTCCAAGATCGATGACTTCGGCACGCCTGCCGCTTACAACCACTATGCCGTCGGCTGGGCGCACGCACTGTGCGGGCCCTATCAATGGACCAAGCAGGTTGCATCGCACTGGGGCGGCACCCGCAATGGCACCATCGTGCACTGGCCGAAAGGGATTGCGGACACCGGGGAAACACGCGATCAGTTCCATCACGTCATCGATGTCGCTCCGACGATTCTGGAGGCGGCCAAGATCCCCGCGCCGACCATTGTCAACAGCATCCAGCAGGCGCCGCTGGAGGGTGTCAGCATGATGTCCACGCTTCGTGCCGGCGATGCGCCGGAAACCCATGTGGTGCAGTACTTCGAGATGTTCGGGAACCGCGGCATCTACCACAAGGGCTGGACTGCGGTCACCAAACACCGCACACCCTGGCTGATGACGGGACAGCCGGCGCTGGACGACGACGTATGGGAACTCTACGGCCCCGACGACTGGACCCAGGCGCATGACCTCGCCGCCGAGAACCCGCAGAAATTGGCTGAGCTGCAACGGTTGTGGCTGATCGAGGCCACCAAGTACAACGTGGTCCCGATCGACGACCGGTCAGTGGAACGCTTCGATGCCGACATCGCCGGGCGGCCCAAACTGATCAGCGGCAACAGCCAGACATTGTTCTCCGGAATGCGGTTGTTGGAGAACTGTGTCGTCAACATCAAGAACCGATCGCATGTGGTCACCGCGAAGGTGACGGTGCCCGATGCCGGTGCCGCAGGTGTGATCGTGACCCAGGGTGGCGGGGTCGGCGGTTGGTCCCTCTATGCGCACGAGGGCGCCTTGAAGTACTGCTACAACTTCTTCGGCATCGACTACTTCTACGTCACCGCCGACGATCCGATTCCCAGCGGGGAGCATCAGCTGCAGATGGAGTTCACCTACGACGGCGGCGGGCTGGGCAAGGGCGGAACGGTCACGCTCTACTACGACGGCAAGGCTGTCGGCACGGGCCGGGTGGAACGCACCGAGCCGTTGGCGTTCTCGGCCGACGAAGCCTGTGATGTGGGGTCCGACACCGGTTCACCGGCATCGCAGGACTACGCGGCGCACGGCAACAAGTTCAACGGTGTCATCGACTGGGTGAAGATCGATGTGGGCGAAGACAGCCACGATCACCTGGTCTCCGCCGAGGCCAAACTGAACATCTCGATGGCCCGGCAGTAA
This sequence comes from Mycolicibacterium tusciae JS617, assembly GCF_000243415.2. The sequence goes on along the minus strand of NZ_KI912270.1, from coordinate 253,614 downwards.
CTACCCGGACGTCTGCTGGGTCGCAGGCACCACGATCGGTACGACGAACTCCTCGAGCATCGCGCGCTCGTCGGCCTCGTCGTGGCCGGGGAAGACCAGCAGCGACGTGATCACCCGCACCAACCAGCGGGCCCGGTGCGCGACAACCTCCGGGTCATCGGGCGCCAGCGAGATGACGAACGCCTCAGTCAACGCCCTGATGACCTCGGACTGTTCGGCCATGTCGCCGCCAATCGGTCGTTGTGTCAGGGCGAACCACGATGACAGCGCAGGGCTTTCACGGACATTGCGCAGCGATGTGACGATCCCCTCGATCAAGCGATCGCGCGGATCGAGCAGCGCGTTGATCTGATCGGTCATCTCGCGGTAGAGCCGATACGACTCGCGATGCACATACGAGGTGTAGAGCGCTTCACGGTTTTCGAAATACCGGTACAGCGTCGCGCGCGAGCACCCTGCGGCCGAGGCGATTTCGTGCATACCGACGGTCGCGGCTTCCTTCTGGGCGAACAGCTCGCCTGCCGCGTCGAGAATGCGGTCGGCGGCCACCTCGGTGCGCCGCGCGGCCAGCCAGTCGCCGGCCATCAGGTGACCACCGTGAACGGAACCGACAGCGGTCGACGCACGTAACTGCCTCCGGCCCAGACGATTGCGGCCTCGTCGACCTCGAAGTCGGGGATACGTGTCATCAGCTCGCGCAGCGCCACCCGCGACTGCATCCGGGCGGCTGCGGCACCGAGACAGTGGTGCGCGCCGTGGCTGAAGGTCAGGATGTTGCGCGGCTTGCGCGTCACGTCGAGCTCACCTGCGTCGTCGCCGTACTGGCGTTCGTCGCGGTTGGCCGATCCGTAGAGGAACATCACGCGTCGGCCCTGCGGGATGGTGGTGTCGCCGACTGTCACGTCGCGGGCCACCGTTCGGCCCAGCATCTGTACCGGTGAGGTGAGACGCAGGAACTCGTCGATCGCGTCGGGGATCAGATCGGGGTTGTCGGACAGCAGCTTTCGCTGGTCGGGCCGTTGATGCAGCAGTTGCACAGAGCCGCCGAGCATGCCGGTCGTGGTGTCATTGCCGCCGGTGACCATCGTGAAGGTGAACGCGAGAATCGACAACACGCCCGCGACGTCCCCATCGGCGCCGACGCCTGCCGCCACGAGATGGGACACCGTGTCATCCTCGGGTTCGACGCGACGCTTTTCGATCAACGCGGTGAAGTAGGCCATCATCTCGCCGAGCGCGTCGCCGAAACTGCCCAGCGCCCCCGCCACGCCGCCCTCGGCGGTGTTGGCCGCGACGATCGCGTCGGTCCAGCCGTCGAACTTGTCGCGGTCGCCTTCGGGGACACCGAGGTAATGCGCGACCACCATCGACGGCAGCGGCTTGAAGAGCTCGGCGACGATGTCGCCGCCGCCGTTGGAGCGCAACCCCTCGATGCGCTCAACGACGTAGTCGCGCACCTTGGGCTCGACCGCCTCGACCTGGCGCGGTGTGAAGCCTCGCGACACCAATCTGCGGAACTCGGTGTGCACCGGCGGGTCCTGCATGACCATCGGCGGGTTGTCGGCGAGGCCGATGAGCTCGAGTTCGCCGTAGTTGACCGTGAGGCCCTGAGCCGACGAGTAGGTCTCGTGGTCACGCGCGGCCGCGAAGATGTCGGCATGCCGCGACATCACGTAGTAGTCGTGGTCGGGTCTGTCTGGCGGGACGACGTGGTGCACCGGGTCGTGGTCACGCAGAGCGCGGTACATCTCCCACGGACTGGCCCACGTGTCGGCGGTGGCGAGCTGGAAACGGACCGGTGAGCTCTGAGACAGAGTAGCCGTCATGTCTCATTGGTACGACAGTGACCCATAGCGTGTCAATAGACAGCGGCAGATTTCCCGATCTGTCGCAGATAGCGCACGGCGATCAGATGGCGGCGCCGGGGTTCAGGATGTTGTCCGGGTCAAGGGCGGCCTTGATGCGCCGATTGAGTTCCATAGCCTCCGGGCCGATCTGGCCCTCGAGCCAGGGGCGCTTCAACCGTCCGACGCCGTGCTCCCCGGTGATCGTTCCGCCGAGGCCGACGGCCAGGTCCATGATCTCGCCGAACGCCTGATGGGCCCGCTCGCTCATGGCGGGATCGGCGGGGTCGTAGACGATGAGCGGGTGGGTGTTGCCGTCGCCGGCATGCGCGATCACCGAGATCAGCAGATCGTGATTCGCGGCGATCTTGCCGACCCCGGCGACCAGATCGGCCAGCGCGGGCAACGGCACGCCCACGTCCTCGAGCAGGAGCGAGCCCTTGCACTCCACGGCGGGAATGCAGAACCGGCGCGCCGCGACGAAGGCTTCGCCCTCGTCCGGGTCGGCCGTCGTAAACACCTCTTTCGCACCGTGTTTCGTGAACACCTCGGCCATGAACTCGGCATCCTCGATGCCTGACGCGCCACGGTCGTCGGTCGCCGCCACCATCATCGCCGCGGCGTCTCGGTCCAGCCCCATCCGCAGCTTGTCCTCGACGGCGTTGATCGACGTCGAATCCATGAACTCCAGCATCGACGGCCGCATCTTGCCGGTGATGGTGACGACGGATTGTGCAGCCGCCTCGACCGAGTCGAAGGTGGCGACGACGGTGCTGGCCACCTGCTGAGGGGGCAGCAGGCGCAGGGTCACCTCGGTGATCACGCCGAGCGTGCCCTCACTACCGACGAACAGCTTGGTCAGCGAGAGCCCAGCGACATCTTTGAGCCGCGGGCCGCCGAGTCGCACCGCGGTGCCGTCGGCCAGGACCACCTCGAGGCCGAGCACATAGTCCGTGGTGACGCCGTACTTCACGCAGCACAGTCCGCCTGCGTTGGTCGCGATGTTGCCGCCGATGCTGCAGATTTCGAATGACGACGGGTCGGGCGGATACCACAGCCCGTGCTCGGCGACGGCCGCCTTGACCTCGGCGTTCAGCAACCCGGGCTGCGCGGCGGCCGTGCGGGTGACGGGGTCGACGGTGATGTCGCGCATCTTCTCGGTGGTCAGGATGATCGCGCCGTTGAGCGCGGTTGCGCCGCCCGAAAGCCCGGTGCCCATGCCGCGAGGCACGACCGCGATCTTGTTGGCGGTGGCCCACCGCAGCGTCGCCTGCACGTCGGCAGTGCAGCGCGGCCGCACCACCGCCAGCGGCGTGCCCGCATTCGGATCGAACGCGCGGTCTTGCCGATAGGACGCCAGGATGTCGGGATCGGTGACGACCGCTCCGTCGGGCAACTCGTCGATCAGGCCGGCCAGCTCATCCGCACTCACGGGTCGATCCTACGAGCGCGCGTCATGGGACCATCCACGACAACACCGGGGTGGCCTGCAACCCCGAGAGGATGCACATCAGCAGGAGGAAGCCCAGACTCCACAACACGACCCGGCGGAAGATGTCACCCTCCTTGCCGTCGAGGCCCACGGCCGCTGCCGCAATGGCAAGGTTCTGCGGCGAGATCATCTTGCCCAGCACGCCGCCGGAGCTGTTCGACGCGGCCATCAGCACATCGGACAGCCCGGCCTGGTTCGCCGCTGTCACCTGCAGGGCGCCGAACAGGGAATTGGCGGAGGTGTCGGAGCCGGTGACGGCGACCCCGAGCCACCCGAGGATGGGAGACAGAACCGCGAATGCTCCACCCGCCGCGGCCATCCAGGTGCCGAGCGTGATCGTCTGACCGGACAGGTTCATCACGAAGGCAAGGGCCAGCACCGTCATGACCGTGACGATCGCCCAGCGGAGCTGATGCAGTGTCACCCCGTAGGCCTTGAGCGCCCGTGACGCGGAAAGCTTCAGCGCGACCATTGTGAGAATGCCGGCGACGAGCATCTGGGTGCCCGGAGTGGTGAGCAGATTCAGGCTGAATTTCGTGAGAGACAACGACTCTCCGTCCGGGTCGACGACGTCGAGTCCCGGCCAGTTGAAGGCGAACGTCGCCTTGTCGAGCAGGTTTTTCACCACCGAGATCTGACACACGACGAAGACCGCGATGATGATCGCGTACGGCGCATACGCCCGAATGACATCGGCACGCGAATCGTGATGGCCGTCGGCGTTGCCGACTCGCTGCGCGAAATCGGCGGGCGGTTCGTCGGCAGCGCCGCCCGCGACGGGTGCGGGCTGCTCGGTATAGGCGTGCCGTGGCCGCCAGACTCGCACCAGCGCCACCACCGCCGCGGCGGACAGCAGCGATGCGACGACATCGGCCAGCGGCACGGACAGATAGTTCGAGGTGGCGAACTGGGCCAACGCGAAGACCACTCCGCAGACCACCGCGGCCGGCCAGGTCTCCCGCATGCCGCGCCAGCCGTCGACGATCGCGACCAGGGCCAGCGGCACGAGCAGCGCCAGGATCGGGGTCTGTCGACCCACCATCGCGCCGAGCGTGTCGACGGGCAGTTCGGTGACCTTGCCCAGCGTGATGATCGGCGTCGCCATGGCGCCGAACGCGACGGGGGCGGTGTTGGCGACCAACGCGAGCACGGCCGCCTTCAGCGGCTTGAAGCCGAGCGCCATCAGCATCACCGATGTCACCGCGACGGGGGTGCCGAACCCGGCCAACGCCTCGATCAACGCGCCGAACGAGAAGGCGATGATGATGGCCTGGATTCGCTGGTCGTCACTCACCTGACTGAAGGATCGCCGCAGCACGTCGAAATGGCCGGTCTCCACGGTCATCTGGTACACCCAGATCGCGTTGATCACGATCCAGAGAATGGGGAAGAAACCGAACGCGGCGCCCTCGGTGCCGGCCAGCAGCGTCTGCCCGACGGGCATTCCGTAGATCACGACGGCGATCACGATGCTGACCGCCAGCGATATCAGCGACGCCACCCAGGCTGTCATCTTCAACGCGCCCAGCATCACGAACAGCAGCAGGAGCGGTAGCGCCGCGACCACCGCACTCCAGGCGAGCGAGCCGCCGACTGGATCAAGAACTTGTTGGTACATGCCCCACCTCGGGTTGTGTCGCGCGTCACATCGTCTGTGGGTTACCCCGTCGCGATCGGATGTGAAACGCCGCGACGGGAATCCCCGTCATTCACGGCCAAGAGCACGTCAAGCGGGCTATAGTCGCGCCGTGATCAGCGGGGATCCGCTGGCGGGACGCGACGGCGAGCTCGCAACGATTCGTCGCGCGCTCAGCGGGGGCAGTAAGAATTCCGGCGTCGTGATCGTGGGGGCCGCGGGGGTCGGAAAGACCCGGCTCGCCCGCGAAGTCCTCACGCGCGCCGAGAACGCGGGGGAACGCACGAACTGGATCGTCGGCACCGAATCGGCGAGGGCGCTTCCACTCGGAGCCTTCACGGCATTGATAAGCGACCCGATTGCCGATCCCATGCCCAATGTGCGGCACGTGATCAATTCCTTTGTCGCTCAACAGCGACAGGGTCGGATCCTCATCGGCGTCGACGATGCGCACCTTCTCGACGGCCTGTCCGCGCACGTCGTTCATCAACTTGCCCACAGCCGCGGCGCCCGCCTCGTGGTGACGTTGCGGGCAGGCACGAAGCCGCCGGATGCCATCACCGCCCTGTGGAAGGACGGCCTGCTCACCCGACTGGACCTGGAGCCGCTGACCGTCGACGCCACGCGCGCGATGATCGAAAGTGCCCTCGATGGTGCCGTGGACGCCCGCACTGCGCGCCGCTTCTGGAAGCTCACCGGCGGAAACGCGCTGTTTCTGCACCAGCTCGTGAAGGACCAGGTGGCCGCGGGCCGGATGCGGATGACGGCCGGCGTCTGGATGTGGGATGGCGACGTCGCGGTATCGCAAAGCATCAGCGACATGGTCGGCCGGCGACTGCACGAACTCGATCCAGAAGTGGCTCTCGTCGTCGACACCTTGTCGCAGTGCGAACCGCTGGCGGTCGACGTGCTGTGCGATCTGGTGGGACGGGGTGATCTCGAAAGCGCCGAGCGGCTGCACCTGGTCACCGTCGAGCGGACCGGCGGTCGCGGTCATGGCCCGCCTGGCACATCCGCTGTACGGCGAACTTCGGCGGGCCGCCGCGGGCGAAATGTATCTGTCGACGATCCGCGGTCAGTTGGCGCTGCGGCTCGCAGCCGATGCGGACGCAGATTCGCAAGCGACCGTGCGCCGGGCCTTGCTGGCGCTGGAGTCCGATCTGCCCACCGATCCGAAACTGTGCCTTCAGGCCGCGCAGTATGCGATGACGTTGTTGGACCTCGACCTGGCCGATCGCTTCGCCACCGCGGCAGCTTCGGCGGGAGCGTCCGATGCGCTTGCGGTGCGGGCGATGAACCTGCTGCTTCTCGGTCGCGGCCCCCCGACCGAGGAGGTCTTGAGCGCAAACGGTGAGGACGGCGGCGAAGGGGCATACCAGTGGGCCACCCTGCGGGCCGCGAACCTGATCTGGATGCTCGGCCGGTGCAACGACGCCGCGATGTTGCTCGATGAGTTGGCCCGCGGTCCGGAATCGCCTGCCGACACGGCTGCGCGGACGGCGGTGCAAGCATGCCTCGACTCCGTCTCCGCCCGATGTGACTGCGCGGTGGAAAAGGCCGTGGCCGCACTGGAATCGGGCTTGCTGTCGGATTTCCACGCGATGTTGGCGTCGGTCGCTTTGACCATGGCGCTGGGAGCCTTGGGCCGGGGAGACGACGTCACCACCGTGGCGCAGGTCGCTCTGGACCGTTCCATCACGTCATTCCAGGCGTCCCATATGCGGTTCTGGTTCGGCAGTGTCTACACCCGGGCGTGCAGGCTGACCGGCAGGACCGACGAGTGCGTGGCCATGGTTGCGCGCCTTGCCGACTCGGCGCGTGAGGCTCCGAGCCTGGCCTACGCCAACCTCGCCTCGCTGATGGGCGTCGCCGACCTGATGCGTGGCGATGTCAGGAGCGCGGTCAAACTCCTGCACGAGGCGCTCGCCGGTGTCGAAAGGCACAGTGTCAGGACCGGTCTGAGACCTGCTACCTGTTTTCTGCTCGCCGAGGCGCATGCGAAGCTGGGCGAGGCGGAGGCCTCCGAAGCGGCGATCACCGAGGCGCAGTCCTGCGTTCCGCCCGACTATTTGTTCATGCAGACCGCGCTGAGCATCGCCACGGGGTGGTCGCTTGCCGCGAACGGCTGCGTCAACGAGGCCACCGCGACCGTGCAGTCGGCGGCGGCCGTGGCGCGCGACCGTAATCAACCCACTCATGAACTGGCGTGTCTGCAGGTGGCGGCGCAGTGGGGTGACGTCGCCGGTGCGGTGCGTGCCCGCGAACTCGCCGATGAGCTGGACCTGCCATTGGCTAAAGCCGTTGCCCGGCATACGGAATCGCTGGCCGCCAACGACGGCGAAGGCTTGCTGGGGGCGTCCAGCGACTACCAGACGATGGGTGACCGCGCGGCTGCCGCTGATGTCGCCGCGCAGGCGGCGGTGGCCTTCACGGCAGACCAGCAGCGTAAGCGTGGTCTCTATGCCGCCGCGATGGCCAAGGAACTCAGCGATGCGTGCGGCGGCCTGTGTACACCCGCGTTGCGCAGCCCGGCCAGCCAACCGTTGACCGGCCGTCAGCGTGAGATCGTCGAACTCGTCCTGGCGGGCCTGAGTAATCGTCAAATCGCCGACCGGCTGGTGATGTCCGTCCGCAGCGTCGAGGGTCACGTGTACCGCGCCTGCCAACGGGTCGGAGCAAGCTCCCGTGAGGAATTGGCGAGCATCGCTCGGGCGGGGCCCGCCGCGACACGCTAGATCCGTTCAACTGATGCTTCAGCGGGTGGCGGGCGATCGAGGTCCCGCAGCCCTGGCAAGAAGATCGCCACCACGCCGAGGAGCAGCATCGGAAGTGCCAGCGCCAGGAAGGTCGCATGCAGGCCGGCGGTGTCGGCGAGCGGGCCCGCCACGATCAATCCCAGCGGGCCTGCGGCGTAGGCGAGCGAGCCCATCACCCCGACCACCCGGCCGCGCAGATGCTTTGGTGCCCGCGTCTGCATGACGTAGTTGTAGATCGGCGCGATCGGCCCGTACACGAGTCCGACAACAGCGCACAGTACGAGAATCATCGGCAACGGGGGCAGAAACGCAATCACGGTCATCGCCACGCCGAGCGTGAGAAGCGCGGTCAGCATGGTTGTGCGGCGGCTCATGTACTTCGACAGCACCGCATACCCGAGCGCGCCGATCAGACCGCCGATACTCAGCGCCATCAAAACCCATCCGAGCTGCGCGGGCTCATTGCGATCGGTGAAATATTTTGGAAAAAGGACCGATTCCATCGGCATGTAGAGTCCGGTGGCGGCCAGGTCCACAAAAGCCAAGGCCCGCAACACCGGGTTGTGCCAGACGAATTTCAGTCCTTCGACGATGCCCGCCCAGACGTTCTCCGGCAGTGAATCCTTATCGGGCTTTCCGGTGCCTTCCAACTTCAGCACGCTGATCGAGATGATCGACACGACGAACGCCGTTGCGGTCACCCACATGGTGTTGATGCCCCCGAGCGTGGCGATCAGCAGTCCACCGATACCCGGGCCCACGATGTAGGCCAGATTGAAGATCGCCTCGTAGACGCTGTTGGCGTGGTCCAGGGTCCAGCCCGCCCGACCGGCCGCCTCGGGCAACATCGTCTCGCGGGCGGTCATACCCGCCGGATCGAATAGGGCGCCGAGCGCGGCGAGGGTGGCCAGGACCGCGACGTTGATGACGTCGACCCCGTAGATCAGTGCCAGCACAGGCACCGCCGCCACCGACAACGCGGACAGTGTGTCGGAGATCATCGATACTCGCCTGCGCCCGAGATAGTCCACCGCGGCGCCCGCGATCAGGGTGGCCGCAAGTAGCGGCAGGGTCCCGGCCATCGCGACAATCGATGCTTCAATGGCAGAGCCGTTGCGCTGCAATACAAGCCATGGGAATGCGACGATCGAGATGCCGTTGCCGGCGCCTGCCATCAGCGCGGAGAACAGGATCAGGTAGAGCGGGCCGCGCTTGCTTTTCGTCATGGTGATCTCGAGGAATCTAACAGCGGTGGGGGTCGCTGGCCATGCCATTTTGTCCCGCATGCACAGTGTTCATGTGAAGCTGGCCCATCCGCGTACCGCCGCACTCTTCGACTCGCCGGTACCGCCGGGCGTCGGGTGGCCCGGTGACGTGGCCTCGTCGTCGACCCCTGTCGCGACGACGCCAGCTCAGGTGAGACGGCTGGCCCGGGTGGCTCAGACACTCGAACAACTGGACGCCGAAGTGTCGGTATGCCGAGCTTGTCCCCGGCTGGTGCAGTGGCGCGAAGACGTCGCCGTCGTCAAACGCAAGGCCTACGCCGACCAGCCGTATTGGGGACGACCGATACCGGGGTGGGGGTCACCGCAACCTCGGGTGATGATCGTGGGACTGGCGCCCGCGGCGCACGGGGGAAATCGCACCGGCAGGGTTTTCACCGGCGATCGCTCCGGGGACTTCCTCTTCGCCGGGCTGCATCGCGCAGGACTGGCGAATCAGGCACTCTGCGTCGACGCCGCGGATGGATTGGCGCTCAACGACACTCGTATCGCCGCCGCAGTACGCTGCGCGCCGCCCGCCAACGCGCCGACACCCGCGGAGCGGGCCGCATGCGCGCCGTGGCTCGATGCTGAGTGGCGACTCATACATTCGTCTGTGCGCGTCATCATCGCGCTCGGCGGGTTCGGGTGGCGGGCCGCTTTGGACATGGTTCGCAATGGCGGCGGTGCCGTTGGATCGCCCGCACCGAAATTCGGCCACGGTGCCACGGCCGACCTTGGCGACGTCACTCTCATCGGCTGCTTTCACCCCAGCCAGCAGAACACGTTCACCGGCCGGCTCACGCCACAGATGCTCGACGACGTATTCGCCACCGCCAAGCGATTTGTGTGCGATTGAGTGCGATCAGCGCAACAAAACGCACACAAATCGCGGGAACGTCCGACCACCGAGGAGCGTTGACATTCAGATGCAGCTTTCCGTCCTAGACCTCGTCCCGGTACGCACCGACCAGTCCACGTCGGACGCCCTTGCGGCCTCGACCCACCTGGCGCAGACCGCTGACCGGCTCGGTTACACCCGCTATTGGATCGCCGAGCACCACAACATGCCGTCGGTCGCCGCGACCAGCCCACCGGTGGTCATCGCCCATCTGGCCGCGCACACCACCCGGCTGCGGCTCGGCTCGGGTGGCGTCATGTTGCCCAACCATGCGCCGCTGGCCGTCGCCGAGCAGTTCGCGTTATTGGAGGCCGCTCACCCGGGACGAATCGACCTCGGAATCGGCCGAGCGCCGGGCTCCGACCCGGTCACGTCGATGGCACTGCGCGGCGCCGCCGGTCGCGACGATCGTGATATCGAGGCGTTTCCGGAGTATCTCGACGACGTCGTCGCCCTGATGGGCGCCCAGGGTGTTCGGGTGCCGATCCCGAACCAGCGCTATGTCCTCAAGGCGACACCGGCCGCGGTGACGGAGCCGAAGCTCTGGCTGCTGGGCTCGTCGATGTATTCGGCGCACCTGGCCGCCGCGAAGGGTCTGCCGTACGTGTTCGCGCACCATTTCTCGGGCCAGGGCACAGCCGAGGCGCTGGCCATATACCGGTCGGAGTTCCGGCCGAGCGAGCTGGCGCCCGAACCGCTGACGTTCCTCACCGTCAACGCGGTCGTGGCCGAAACACACGACGAGGCAGTTGCTCTGGCGCTGCCCAACCTGCAGATGATGGCGCGCCTGAGGACCGGTCAGCCGCTCGGGGCACTCGATCTCGTCGAGGATGCCCAATCCGCGGTGATCAGCCCGCAGGCTCAGCACATCGCCGAAGCCGTCCTGAGTCGTTCCGTGGTCGGATCTCCGACGGAGGCGGCCGAGCAGATGCGTGCGCTGGCCGACGAGTTCGGTGTCGACGAGGTCATGGTCAACCCGGCCGCGTCGGCACGCCGGGGAACCGACCCCGCGACCGCACCCGCGCGGGACAAGACGCTGGAACTGCTGTCCAAAGAGCTGTTCTGATCAAGCTTTCGGCGTGAGCGCGATGACACTGATCGGCCGTGTCGTCTTCTTCTGGTAGGCCGTATAGCGGCCGCTGTTGTTTTCGTCGGCGATCCGGAAGAGCCTGGCGTAGTCGGCATCTTCTGGTCCCACGATCCGCGCTGTGACCGGAAACCGCTTGGGCCCCACGTTGATCTCGACGTCGGGTTTGGCCTTCAGATTGTGGTACCAGGCCGGATACCGTTTCGCGCCCCCGTTGGACGCGACGATCAGATAGGTGTCGCCGTCTTTGGCGTAGGTCAACGAGTTCGTCCTTGCCGCACCTGTTTTCGCTCCGATTGAGCGCAACAACAGGTTCGGCGGAGCGAAGGGCAGGCGGTGGCCGATCCAGCCGTTGCTGGCCTGGTAGATCTTGTCGTGGATGCTCAACACCTTCAGCGCCGCGCGCTGGAGCCGTGAAGTCACGACGCCCCCTCCTCTGAAGCGGCGTCGAGCTTGGCCAGCGCTTCGGCCAGGAGGCGACCGGACTCCTCCCGATCCGGGTCACGGCGCAGCAGCATGCCTTTCGCGAACGACAGCTTGTCGCCGCTTTGGCGCGGCAACACGTGCAGGTGAATGTGGAAGACGCTCTGAAAGGCGGCCTTACCGTCGTTGATGACGACGTTGTTGCCGTCGGCGTGCAGACCAGACTGCCGCGCCGCGCGCGCGATCCGCTGCCCTATGGTCACCATCGCGGCGACCGTCTGCGGCGGCGTGTCGGTCAGGTCGACAGTGTGCTGTTTGGGGATGACCAGCGTGTGGCCACGCGTGAACGGCCGGATGTCCAGCAGAGCCAGATAGTCGTCGTCCTCATAGATCTTGATGGCAGGAGATTCGCCGGCGACGACGGCGCAGAACACACAGGACATTGGGCCACGTTAGCCTGATCGGCACGCACCCAGTAGCCGGGTGCGCGGCAAGTACGGAGGTATCACATGGACGATCGTGAACTCGCCTTCGTGGGCGCCGCACAGCAGGCCCGCCTGCTGGCCGACGGCACTATCACCGCTCCTGCGCTGCTCGATGTGTACCTGGAACGCATCGCCCGCCTCGACCCCGAACTCCGGTCCTATCGCGTCGTCCTCGCCGAAAGCGCTCGCGAGCAGGCGGCCGACGCCCAGGCCCGCCTCGACGCGGGTGAACGGTTGCCGCTGCTCGGTGTGCCGATCGCCATCAAGGACGACGTGGACATCGCGGGTGCGGTCACGACGTACGGATCTGCGGCCCATGGCCCAGCTCGCGCCGCTGACGCTGAAGTCATTCGGCGACTGCGCCACGCGGGGGCGGTCTTCGTCGGCAAGACCAACGTGCCCGAGATGACGTTGTGGTCGTTCGCCGAGACGGTCGCGTTCGGGGCGACAAGAAATCCGTGGAACACCGAATACACCCCGGGCGGCAGCAGCGGTGGAAGTGCCGCGTCGGTCGCCGCGGGACTCGCATCGATGGCCTTGGGGTCCGACGGCATGGGGTCGATCCGGATCCCGTCGACGTGGTGTGGGTTGTTCGGCATCAAGCCGCAGCGGGACCGGGTACCGCTGGCCCCGCGTGACGGCGCGTGGAATGGCTTGACCGTCAACGGCCCGATTGCGCGGACGGTCGAGGACGCCGCGTTGTTCCTCGATGTGACGAGCGACGAGTCCGGCTTCGTCGCCGCGGCGGCGAAAGAGCCTGGCACGCTTCGGATTGCGGTCGGCACGAAGGTCCCGTTGGGAGTGGTGACACGAGTTGGCGCCCGACAGCGGGCGGCGGTGGAGGAGTCGGCATCGCTACTGCGTGAGCTTGGACATCACGTGGTCTTGCGGGACCCCGACTATCCATCGACCGCGATAGCCCATGCGTTGTCGCGGTACTTCCGGGGGGCTTACGACGATGTGCAGACCTTGCCTCAACCGGAGCGACTGGAGGCGCGTACCCGGGAGTTCGCCCGGATCGGTAGCTTCATCTCCGATGAACGGATGAATCGGATCAGGGCGGCAGAGAGCGAGCTGGCCGAACGTGTTCAGTCGATCTATGACGACGTAGACGTCGTCCTCACTCCAGGCACGGCGTTGGGGCCGTCGCGAATCGGCGCCTACCAGCGGCGCGGTGCAGTGTCGACGCTGATGCTGGTTGCCGCGCGGGTGCCGTATCAGGCGGTGTTCAATGCGACGGGTCAGCCGGCCGCCGTCGTGCCCTGGGGCCTCGACGGCAATGGCGTGCCGACCTCGATCCAGTTGGTAGGGCGGCCGTTCGACGAGGCGACGCTGCTGTCGCTGAGTGCCCAGATCGAGAAGGCGCGACCGTGGGCGGACCGCCGCCCTCCGGTGTCTTAGCCTCGATCCACCGACTGACCTGGTGTTTTCTGGGTGTCGGAATGAGGAAAGTGCCCTCTGAACTGGGATGATTGTAGTTCTCACACAAACAATCGGGTCAGTTCGGAAAGGCACTTCCAGTGCAAGTTTCGCACAGCTTCGCTTCGCAGTCAGCGGTGTTCGATGACGATCATCTCGTGTCGTGCGCCGGGCTGGTACCGGTGATGACGTTGGCCCAGCAGACCGGGCTGACTCGGCTTCTCTCGGAGAAGGTCCAGATCGTCGCGCCGCGGATCAAGTCCGGGGCGGCCAACCCGTCTCCGAAACTGGCCACGCTGATCGCGGGCATGTGCGCGGGCGCGGACTGCATCGACGACATCGACCTGGTCCGCAGCGGCGGCATGACGACGCTCTTCGACGGCGTGTACGCACCGTCGACGGTCGGAACGTTGTTGCGAGAGTTCACCTTCGGTCACGCCCGCCAACTCGAATCGGTACTACGTGACCATCTGGTGGCGCTGTGTGGGAGGGTCGACCTGCTCCCTGATGCCGCCAAGGGGTCGGTGTTCATCGACATCGACTCGCTGCTACGTCCGGTCTACGGGCGCGCCAAACAGGGCGCCTCCTACGGACACACCAAGATCGCCGGCAAGCAGATCCTGCGCAAGGGACTCTCACCGCTGGCCACCACCATCAGCACCGCGGGGTCGGCACCGGTGATCGCCGGGATGCGGCTACGCGCGGGCAAGACCGCCTCGGCCAAGGGTGCCGGGCGCATGGTCGCCCAAGCCATCAGAACCGCCCGCGCCGCCGGAGCCAGCGGGCAGATCCTGGTGCGCGGCGACTCGGCCTACGGCAACCGGGCGGTGGTGCGGAGCTGCCTGCGCGCGGGCGCCCGGTTCTCGCTGGTGATGATCCGAAACCCCGCCGTGGAACGCGCGCTGGCCGCCATCGACGAGAGCGCCTGGACCCCGGTGTCTTATCCCGGCGCAGTCCAAGATCCCGATACCGGGGCCTGGATCTCTGATGCCGAAGTCGCCGAAATCCCCTACACCGCTTTTGCATCCACCCCCGATCGAATCACCGCGCGCCTCATCGTGCGTCGAGTCAAAGACGCCCGGTTTCCCGACGCACTGTTTCCGGTCTGGCGATATCACCCGTTCTTCACCAACACCGACCTGCCCGCCGATCAGGCCGACATCACCCACCGCCAACACGCGATCATCGAGACCGTGTTCGCCGACCTGATCGACGGACCGCTAGCACACATCCCGTCGGGCCGCTTCGGGGCGAACTCCGCCTGGATCCTGTGCGCGGCCATCGCCCACAACCTGCTGCGCGCCGCCGGGGTGCTGGCAGGTGAGAACCACGGCCGGGCGCGGGGATCCACACTGCGCCGCAAGATCGTCAACATTCCCGCGCGACTCGCCCGTCCGCAACGCCGGCCCATCCTGCACCTACCCACCCACTGGCCCTGGTCTCGGGCCTGGCTCATGCTGTGGCACAACATCATCGGCCCTAGCCCGCCCAATGCCGCTACTGTCTGACCACCTGGCCGAAAGCCCCCGAACGGAGCGCAGAGGAAAAGCTGGGCAAACCAGCAGCTACCTCATGCGCACAACCCGACGACCAACGACAGCCCGACCTCACAGCCACACACCAGGTCAGTCGGTGGATCGAGGCTTAGCGCGCGGTGATGGCATCGCGCCACGCGGTCAGCTTGTCCTCATAACGCATCGTATGAGCGGGACTCGTCGACGGTAGTCGCCGATAGTGCACGTCCGGCTCGACGCGGACCAGACGGTGGAAGTTCTTCTCCGCGGCCGCACCGTTGAAAAAGACCCGCGTGATTCCCGGCTGTGCGATGAACAGCTCACCAAAGTTGTTGGCCACCATGCTGTCCGGCTCCACTGCTGAATCCAGACTGCCTGCGCGCCTGCAGGATTTCAGGACGTCCCACACCGCGACGCCGTTGGCGACAAGCGCCGCGGTCCGCTCGACGTACGGATCGTCGGCGGCGAACCCGTAGAGCTCACCGGTGATCCGCCAGAACGCGTTGCGGGGATTACCGTAGTACTGCTGATTCTCGACAGAGCGCACGCTGAGCATGTTGCCCAGGATCAAGGTGTGTGCCCCGTCTCCGACGATCGGGTCAAGCCCATGCACCTGTGGTGCTGTCATGGGCCGAATATCGCACGGCTGGGCGGTATACGTTGAGCCGGTGGCCGAAGACTTCGACATCGAGGTGTCCGGGCTGCTGGACCGTCTCGACGGCAAGGCCCGCACCGAGCGGGCCGAACTCATCGAGTGGCTGCTGGGTGAGGGCTTCACCGTCGACCAGATTCGTGGCGAGGTCTCGCCGATGCTCTTGCCCGCGGGGCGGATCGTCGGCAACGACGGTGTGCATGTCCCGGCCCGTCTGATCTGCGACGAGGTCGGCATCGATCTTGAACTGCTCGGTGCGATGCAGTCCGCGCTCGGCCTGCCGAGAGCCGACGATCCGGACGCGGCGATTCATCTGCGCGCCGACATCGAAGCGGCCGCGCGCGTGAAGATCTTCCTGGACATGGGTTTGAGCCGCGAACAGGTGATCGCCGTGGCCAGGGTGCTGGGACATGGCCTCGCGCAGACTGCAGAAGCCATGCGGGAAGTCGTGCTCGAAGCAGTCCTGTCACCGGGGGCATCCGAACTCGAGCTCGCGAAGTCCTATGAGGTGCTGGTGCGGGAGATCTCGCCGCTTTTGGGCCCCCTGTGCGAAGACGTCCTGCGGGTCCAGTTGCGTCACACGTTGGAGATCGAAGCTGTGAGCGCCGCCGAACGCGCCGCGGGCACTCTGCCGGGCGCGCGCAGCGTCGCGGTGGCGTTCGCAGATCTGGTTGGCTTCACGAAGCTCGGCGAGGCGGTACCTCCGGAGGAGCTGGAGAATCTGGCCAGCCGGCTCACCTCCACGGCGCACGATGTCGTGGCACCGCCGGTTCGGTTCATCAAGACGATCGGCGATGCGGTGATGCTGGTCAGTCCGGATTCGGTAGCGCTGCTGCGCACCATGTTGGATCTGCTCGCCGCTGCCGCGAAGCACGTCGACTTTCCGCAGATCCGGGTGGGCATGTCCTACGGCCCCGCGGTGAGCCGCGCGGGGGACTGGTTCGGCAGTCCGGTGAACGTGGCCAGTCGGGTGACCGGTGCGGCGCGGCCGGATTCGGTGTTGGTCGCCGAACCAGCTCGCGAGGCGATCGGTGAGGCCGGCCGGTTCGCGTGGTCGTTCGCGGGCACCCGCCACTTCAAAGGCGTCAAGGGGGAGACCAAGGTCTTCCGGGCGAGGGTGTCCGACGACTGACGCGGTACTAGGCGAAGATCAGCCTGAAGCCGGCGGCCCCTGGTTCTTTTGGGTTTACGATCCAGTCATGAACCGAGCCGCCGTAGTTATCGGGTTGACCTCAACGGCGTTGCTGACCGCCGCGATGGCAGGCGCAGGCGGCGCGCAGGCCCAGCCGCCGCTACCGCCCGGTCCGTGCAATTTCACGGTGTCGCCGCCGCAGGTGATCCAGGTCGACGGCGTCGCCAAGGTGACGGCCACAGTTGCCCCCGCCGGCTGTCTGGCCCCATGGCAGCCCAAGTACACGATCGCCTGCCTGTCCATCGTGGGCGAGGCCGATCGATGCACGCAGTCCAGAGATGCGACTCCGGCACAGGTCTTTTTTGAGCCATATCAGCCGGGCGAGATCTACGAGTCGTCAGGCCGGGGCTGCGGCGCGGTATTCGACTACACGACCGACCCCAACTGCCTGTTGGTCGGGCCGGTCACCGCCACGCTGTAGCCGCGGCGGGGTCGCTTACGATCAGCCGATGCGCGGTTCAAAGATCCTCATCACCGGTCCCACCGGGCAGGTCGCTGTTCCGGTCACCAAGGCGCTTGCCGCCCACAACGAGGTATGGGGCATCGCCCGCTTCACCGACGCCGCGGCGCGCGATGACCTCGAGAAGTCAGGCGTGCGCTGCGAGACCATCAACCTGGCCAGTGGTGACTTCACCGGCATTCCATCCGATTTCGACTATGTCATCAACCTCGCGGTCGCGAAGAGCGGGAGGTGGGACAAGGATCTCGCCGCCAATGCAGAGTCGGTCGGGCTCCTCATGGCGCACTGCCGTGGCGCGAAGGCCTTCCTGCACTGTTCGTCGGGGGCTGTTTACGATCCACCCGACGACGACCCCCGTTCTGAACGCGCCGTGCTCGGTGACAACCACAAGCCAATGTTCCCAACGTATTCCATCTCCAAGATCGCCGGCGAAGTCGTCGTCCGCACGATGGCACGAACGCTCGGCATGCCCAGCACCATCGCCCGTCTCAACGTGCCCTACGGCGATAACGGCGGGTGGCCGCTCTTTCACATGGAAATGATGCTCAACGGTTCACCGATCCCGGTTCCGCCGGGTGGGCCGGCCCGCTACAACCTGATGCACGAGGACGACATCATCGCCACCATCCCGAAACTCCTTGAGGT
Organism: Mycolicibacterium tusciae JS617; assembly: GCF_000243415.2. Next base: position 235,846 of record NZ_KI912270.1, on the reverse strand, counting down.
GGCTTCGGTTCCGGCGACCACCATCAACTGGGCCAGCGAGCAATTCGTCAGCATCCAGGAGTGGTGCACGTATCTGGGCTCGCTGGTGGGCACGGAGCCGACGTTCGAGGAAAGCGATCGCGCGTTGCGCGGCAATCCGCTGGACGTCACGTTCATGCGCCAACTCATCGGGCCCGCGACTGTCGACTGGAAAGAGGGACTCCGTCGAATGGCAACCAAGTTCCACCCGGAGCTGGTCGGCTGACTACCGGGACGGCTTGAACCGGCGCAATCGCAGGCTGTTGCTGACGACGAAGACCGAGCTGAAAGCCATTACGGCACCAGCGATCATCGGGTTGAGCAGGCCGGCTGCCGCCAACGGCAGCGCGGCGACGTTATAGGCGAACGCCCAGAACAAGTTGCCCTTGATCGTCGCCAGCGTCCTGCGTGACAGTCCGATCGCGTCACCGACGGTGCGCAGGTCGTTGCGAACCAGGGTCAGGTCACTGGCCTCGATCGCTACGTCCGCACCGCTACCCATCGCCAGCCCGAGGTCAGCTTGGGCGAGCGCGGCCGCATCGTTGACGCCGTCACCGACCATCGCCACGACCTTGCCGTCGGCCTGCAGCCGCTTGACCACGTCGACCTTCTCGGTAGGCAGCACACCGGCAATGACTTCGTCGATGCCCACTTGGGCGGCAACCGTCCGCGCCGTCGCCTCGTTGTCGCCGGTGAGCAGGATCGGCGTAAGACCCAGGGCGCGAAGCTCTTTGACGGCGTCGGCGGACGTCGGTTTGACCGCATCGGCGACCACCAGTACGCCGACGGCTGCGCCGTCCCGGCCGACCACCACTGCCGTTTTACCTTCAGCCTCCGCGCGGCGCATGGCCTCATCGAGTTTCTCCGGCATCTGCGCGAAGAGCCGCTGTCGGCCGACCACCACGTCGACGCCGTCGACGACACCTCGAACGCCTAGCCCCTGAAGATTGGTGAAGTCCGCTGCCGCAGGCAATTCGGTGACCTTTCCCCGCGCGCCTGCCGCGATGGCCTGCGCAATCGGATGCTCGGATGGCTCCTCGAGCGCACCTGCGAGTCGCAGAATCTGGTCCGTGTGCTCGCCGTCGGCGGTGATCACGTCGACCAGGGTCATCGTGCCGGTGGTCACCGTGCCCGTTTTGTCCAGCAGGATGGTGTCGACCTGATCTGTGGACTCCAAGACCTCTGGCCCCTTGATCAGGATGCCCAGCTGCGCACCCCGACCCGTACCGACCATCAACGCCGTCGGCGTGGCGAGGCCCAGCGCGCATGGGCACGCGATGATCAGCACCGCTACCGCCGCTGTGAACGCGGCCGCGACCGATCCGCCTGTGCCGATCCAGAACCCCAGTGTCGCAACGGACAACGCGATGACGATCGGCACGAAGACGCCGGATATCCGGTCCGCCAAACGCTGGGCATGCGCCTTCCCGTTCTGGGCGTCGGTGACCAGTCGGCTTATCTGCGCCAGTGCGGTGTCGGAGCCGACCCGGGTTGCCCGCACCACCAGGCGGCCGTCGGCGTTGACGGTCGCACCGACCACGTCGGAACCCGGTTCGACGTCGACCGGCACCGACTCTCCGGTCAGCAGCGACGCGTCGACCGCTGAACGCCCCTCCACTACCACGCCATCAGTGGCGATCTTCTCGCCGGGGCGCACCACGAACTCGTCGTCGATGTTCAGCTGATCGATGGGGATGCGTTGCTCAGCACCGTTTCTCCGGACCGTCACGTCTTTGGCGCCGAGTTCCAGCATTGCTCGCAGTGCTGCGCCCGCGCGTCGCTTGGACCTGGCCTCGAAGTAGCGCCCGGCGAGAATGAAGGTGGTGACTCCCGCCGCGGCCTCGAGATAGATGTTGCCGCTGCCGTCGGTGCGCCCGATCGTCAACTCGAACGCATGGGTCATGCCCGGTGCGCCCGCGGTGCCCCAGAGCAGCGCATACACCGACCAGCCCAGCGCAGCCAGGGTTCCCACCGAGATCAGCGTGTCCATGGTGGCGGTACCGTGCCGCAGGTTCGACCACGCCGCGCGATGGAACGGCCATGCGCCCCACAGCACTACCGGCACCGCCAACGCCAGCGAGAGCCACTGCCAGTACGTGAACTGCCACGCGGGCACCATGGCCATCGCGACCACCGGCACGGTCAGTGTCAGACAGATTAGGAGTCGCGTTCGAAGGGCAGCGGTCGGATCATCGTCCACCGCAACGGGATGCGATGTTGGCAGATGTGCCTGGTATCCAGCGTCTTGCACCGTCGCCACGAGTTGGTCGGCGGTGACGTCATCACCGAACTCGACCCGAGCCTTCTCGGTTGCGAAATTGACTGTCGCCGTGACGCCATCGATCTTGTTGAGCTTCTTCTCGATTCGGTTGGCGCACGACGCGCACGTCATGCCGTCCACTGAGAGTTCGACGACTGACATATCAGTGCTGATGACCGCCACCGCCCGCCGGGGCAGGCGCGGATGTCTGCGCCGCCTCGCTGACATTCACGGTGAACGCCGCGGTACGCACCACACCCTGATGCTGGAAATCCAGGAACAGCCGGTAGGCGCCCGCGCTGGGGAACGTCGTGTGGAAGCCGATCTCCGGGCCCGCGGCTGTGGTGCCGTCGTCGGGCTCACCCATCGGATGGACATGCAGATACGCAAGATCCGACGCGCGCACCACGACAAGATGGCCGTACGCGCCGAGGTAGGGCTGCAGGTCGTCGACGGGCTTGCCGTCCCGGTTGACCGAGAGCGTCAGCGTGGACGCTTCATTGGCCTTCGGCGTCCCGCTGAGCGTCACCGTGAACTCGTCGACCTGCGCGGTCTGTGATGGCGGGGGCAGTGGTTGAGGGTCGTAGGAGCCGGCGACATGGAGGTTGGCTCCCAACGTCAACGCCGGTCCGCCCGTGGGCATGAAGTCGGCGAAGACGCGGTAATCGCCGGCGCGGGCGAGGTTCAACGTCACGCTCCACGTGCCGTCCGCGTCGAGGGTCGGGTGGACGTGCTGGAAGTCCGCGAGGTCATTACGCACGACGATCAGATGCAGCAGCTTCTCGTGGGTCTCGACGTACCGCTTCACCGGTGCTCCGGTCGGACTCAGGATGCGGAACTTCAGCGGCACATCGGGACTGGCGGTCGCGATCGAGGTGTCCAATGCCAGCGTGTAGCCGTCCTGCGTCGACTGCAGGCCGCCAGGCAGCTCGTGGGCAGCCGTCATCGTCGCTTCTTGCGGACCGACGGCGTTGCCGATCCAGACCGAGATGGCGAACACCGCCGCCAGACCGACGATGAACGCCGTGACCTTCTGGCCCGTCTTCATCAGCCGGCCAGCTGGTAGCCGGCGTCCTCGACGGCAGTCCTGATCGCGGCCGCCTCGACGGCGCCGTCACTATCGATGGTGACGTTGCCGCTGACCAGGTCCACATCGACCGCTCGGACGCCGGGGATCTCGGTGATTTCCTCGCGCACCGACGTGGCGCAATGTCCGCAGCTCATCCCGGTTACGGTGACCGTAGTCGTGCTCATGACTCCATAGGTACCATACCCCCATAGGGTATGCAAACGACCCCAGCGCCTGGCAACATCGGCGACCATGCGCGTTCTGGTGCAACGGGTGACGTCGGCGGCGGTCCGGGTCGACGGTGAGGTGGTCGGGGCGGTGCGTCCGGCAGGCCAGGGTTTGGTCGCGCTGGTTGGCGTCACGCACGATGACGACACGTCGAAGGCGCAGCGGATGGCCGAAAAGCTCTGGCAGCTGCGCATTCTGGACGACGAGCGCTCGGCGAGCGACGTCGGCGCCCCGATCCTCGTCGTCAGCCAGTTCACGCTCTATGCGAACACCGCCAAGGGCCGCAGGCCCGCCTGGAACGCCGCCGCTCCGCGGTCGGTGGCCGAACCGCTGGTGACAGCGTTCGCCGACGGTCTGCGCGCACTCGGCGCACAGGTGGAAGCGGGCGTGTTCGGGGCGCATATGCAGGTCGAGCTCGTCAACGACGGCCCTGTGACGGTGCTGCTGGAGTTGTGACTCGGAGCCGCCCTAGCGGCGACATCTGACTCGGAGCCGCCCCGGCGGCGACATCTGACTCGGAGCCGCCCCGGCGGCGACATGTGACCAAGCCGTGTCTGCCTGTTAAACCCGTGCAGCGGGCGCGCGCGCTTAACGGGTTGATTGCAGCCACCTGGTGGCTCTTGCAAAATGCCGGTCGGGGTTGAGCAGCTGCGGTCATGGACGGATCCAACGGGTCCAACCCCGCAGATCTACGCGGTGGCCAGGCGGAGTCGGGTGAGGTTGAGTGCTGCGGCCCCCAGGTGCAGTTCGGCTTCGACGGCTTGCAGGCCGCGGCGGGCGTAGCGGCGCAAGCCGATTCGATCTTTGAGGTGTCCGATGACGGGTTCCACGGTGGCTGATCGGCGTTTGTATTGCTCGACGCTGTCGGGCTGTCGCATCTTGTGCCGCATGGCCTCCAGCGGGGGTAGATCGGGTGGGGGCGGCCCGTCAGCGGGGTTGTGCTTGGCCTCCTGGAGTGTCTCGCGGTTCTTACCAGGGGCGATGAGGCGGTCGGGACCGGTGCTGGTGAGGTTGTCTTCGGTGAAGTAGCCGGCGTCGGCCAACACCGTCCCGATCTTCTTACCCAGCGATTGGATCTGGCCGGTGGCCGCATCCAGGGCCGGTGTGAAGCAGTTGGTGTCGTTGGCGTCTTGGGACACGTGCACGCCGATGATGAAGTGGTCATCGGAGGACACGATCTGGCTGTTGTAGCCCTGCACCGATCCTCCGCCCGAACCTTCGGTCATCAACCGGGCCTGAGGGTCGGTCAGGTTGACCACCGACGATGCACCCCGCTGGGCCCGCCGGGAATTTTTGTAGTCACGTCGGCGCGCTGCTGCTCCCCGCCGATCTGCCAACCCCGCCGCCTGCTCGACGCGCGCCTGCTCTAGCGCCGCCTGCCAGCGCTTGATGCTCTTACGAACATCGCTGCGCCGCTCGGTGATTGGCTTGCCACCCCTGTCGCCCAGTTCGGCCAGACGCCGCTGATCACGCGCGATCCTGGCCTGGTGCAGACGGACCTGATCCACCCCCGCCGGGGGTGGGCCGGTCGGGGTTTCCCCGGCTTCCAAGCGCCGCAGATAGTCCGCCTGGCGAGCCGCATCGGCAGCGTCAGCCTCAGCGTCGCAGGCATCTTTGCGTTGGATTTCCTCCATCGCCTTCTTGATCGCGGCCGCCCGACCGGCCCGGGTGCTCAACTCGGCAGGCGGTTGCGTGTCCGGGCCGGCGGCGGCTTCGGCGGCGTCCTCGACGGCATCGACCTCAGCGGCCTCGCTGACCACGTCTTCGGCGATCCGGCGGGCGTGTTCGCGCACCCAATCATGGGAACGATTGGCTGATTTCGAGGCATTGGCCGCGATCTTGGTGCCATCGATCGAGATCACCCCGACCGACACCATCCCGGCTTCAGAACACAACCGCAGGACTTGAGCGAACAGATCGATGAACGCGGTGTCATGGGCCGCGCGGAACCGCGCCAACGTGCTGTGATCGGGTGCGTCCTGCGCACACACCACCCGATAGGCCACATGATCGAGGCACAACCGCTCGATGCGCCGCGAGGACCGCTCACCACAGGCATACGCATAGACCAACAGCGCTAACAACATGTCGGGGTCATAGCCCGCCCGCCCCACCCCACCGACGCGACGGCTCTGATGAAACCCCGACGTATCCAGCCGTTCCACCACATCGAGCACGAACCACACCAAGTGATCGTCGGGCAGCCACTCGGCCATATTCGGCGGCAGCAGAAACTCCTGATCACGCACCACAGGTCGATACGAACGAGCCATACCTCATCGTTTCGTGATCGACAGCCAAGACCAAGCACCGCGCCCGGCATTTCGCAACAGCCACCTGGTGGCTGCAATCAACCCGTTAGGGCAGCAGCGCGGTAGCGAAAGCCCCTCAGTGCGCCGTCGCGACCGGCGGGATGCCCTCCGATGGCTGCACGATGACGAAGCCCTGCCCGTAGAACGACACCTGAACCGCCTCACCTGAGCCGCGGCCGATCAGCGCCCCTGCCTTGAAGCTCGTCTTCAGCTGGGTCTGCAGGTTCGCCGACCACGCCACCACCGCGTTGGTGTCGGCGAAGGTCGGTGCCTCTGCCGCGTTGAGGACCACCGGTGGGCCGTCGGTGGTCAGCGCGACCCAACCACTGCCGCGCAACGTCGTGTTGAACAGCCCGCCCGTCGCGATGCTGCCGCCCTTGACGCGCTCGATGTTCCAGTCGAGGCTCGACGAAAAGGCCAGCACGTTCTTACCGCTGATCGATAAGCCGGAGTTGTTCAGGTTCAGCAGATGCACGTCGAAGGCGCGTTCGGCCAGGAATACATCGCCTTGACCCTGGCACCGCATCAGCGGCAGCCCCTCGCCGGTCAGCGCCTTCTTGATGAACTTCGACGCACCGCCACCCTCGAAGGCGAAGTCCACATTGCCCTGATACGCCACCATCGCTCCCTGGCGTGCCATGAACGGCTCGCCGAGGCGCACCCGCAGCAGCTTGGAGTTCTGGTTCGCAATGGGCTTGGCTTCTTTCTCGCTGAACCGCCCGTCGACCAGATCCCCGGTGATACCCGCGAAGCCGTCGCCTGCAGGCGGCCCGCCCATCACAGCCGCCTGGGGGGCCTGATGCTGCGGCGCAGGTCCTGGGGGCGGTGCGCCCAGCGGTGCCCGGCCGACCTGCCCTTGGTGAGACACCTGATCCGTCCACTGCTGGCCGTCCCACCAGCGGTGCTCGTAACGTCCTTCGGGGTCGGGTCGCCAGCTTCCGTTATTGGGTCCTGTCATGGGGACAAAAGTATGCCAAGCGCTGGCATCCTGTTGGCATGGCAAAGGAAATTGACCGGGTGCGCGCGCAAAGCGCCCTCGCGGTCGTCAAGCAGCACCCGGCGATGGTGCTGTTCGTCGCCTCCCCGGTGATCATCGGGCTGGGTCTGGTGTGGTGGCTGGTCAGTCCGACCCTGGCCGTCCTGTTGTTCATCGGTGCAGTTGTGGGCGGCGGCGCCGTGCTGCTGATGAACCGCAAGTAGGACCGCAACGACTGTTCGCTTGCGGAGAAAGCCGTCCATCCGGCGTTGTAACGATGTAATTATGTAATCATGCGACATCATCATTCCTCCCGACGGTCTGGCCGCCCCGGCGGCTGGCAGCAGGCCGAACAACCCGACGCGAGCAGCGCGGGCGACTGGTTCTCCGGTCGCCTGCCACAAGGCTGGTTCGCCGGCGACCCGACGGTCGTCGTCGACCGCGAAGAGATCACCGTCATCGGCCGCCTCCCCGACGGGGGCGACGGTGAGGAAAGCGAAGCCCACGCATCCGGCAGAGTCGCGCGCTTCCGCGAGGAGACGCGATCCGAGCGCATGCGCATCGCCGACGAAGCCGAGAACCGATACGGACGCAAGGTCGCGTGGGGCGTAGACGTTGGTCCAGACGGCGCCTCGGAGCGAATCCTGTTCACCCACATCGCCGTACCGGTGATGACGCGGTTGCGCCAGCCGGAGCGGCAGGTGCTCGACACGCTGGTCGACGCCGGCGTGGCCCGTTCCCGTTCCGATGCGCTGGCGTGGTCGGTCAAGCTGGTCGGCGAACACGCCGATGAGTGGCTGGGCAAGCTGCGCGACGCCATGCGTAACGTCGATGATCTTCGGTCCGAGGGCCCGCAGCTCTGACGGCGGGCAGGTGCTTGGGCCCACGCCCGGAGGGCAGGGGACGACCGGGGGATCAGCCCAGCCGTTCGAGGCCTACGTACCCCGAACTCAACGCCGATGTCTGTGACAGCGGATCGACGGACACGTCGTCGATGAGCAGGTTCCTGTTGGCGCCGTAGGACACCGGGACGCTGCCCCCGCGCGGGTCGAAGATCCTTGAACCCCAACCATGATCGACGATCACCACTCCGCGGCGCGGTCGGTCACTGACCGAAGCGGCCAGCTCGATCTCGCCGACTGCGGAGAAGACCCGCACCACGTCGCCGTCGACGACCCCGAGTGCCGCGGCATCCTCAGGGTTGATCACCACATCATTTCGCTTGCCCGACGGGTGCAGGCCGGGCAGCTCGTTGAGCCAGGAGTTCATCGAGTGCCGATTACGTCGGTTCGCCAGCTGAAACGGATACCCCCTCGGCGCTTGCGCCACGGGTTCGGCGAGTAGCTCACGGGCGCGGGCCACGAACTCGGGCGGCGCGGCGTGCACCATCTTGTCTTCGGTTCGCAGCGCGTTGCGGAAGTGGCCGAACTCCCTTGGCCCGAGCACCAGGCCGTGCGGGTTGGTCATCAGATCTTGCCAACTGACCCTGCGCCCGTTGACTTTTCGGCTAGTGGCCACGAGCAGGCGGTTCAGCCATTGCGGGGTGAACTCGAGGCCCGGCCTGCGGGTCATCCTGGCCAGAGCGCGGGTGGCCCGCACGAAGCTGTTCATCCCCTTCGCGCCGAACAGCGGCCTGCGCATCGCAATCGCGAGATCGACGAATATTCGCCATTCCTCACGCGCGCTCGGTGGTGGATCCACGACCGCCCGCCCGTATTGCACATACGGTTCGTCGTGAAGGTTGCTCGTCAGGGCCAACAGATCGTCACGCTCCAGCCAGTGCACGGCAGGCAGCAGCCAGTGCGCGTGGCGGTGACTTTCGCGCTGTACCAAGTCGATCGCGACCAAGAGATCGAGTTGTTCGAGTGCGGCATCGAGCTTGGCGCCGTGCGGTCCGGACACCACGGGGTTGCCGCAGTTGATCACCATCGCGCGAATCTGTCCGGGTCCGGGGGTGGTGATCTCGTCGGGCAGCTCTGCCAGTGCATGGGCACCCGCGACGAGGTCGGTGCCGCGCAGCCGGCTCTTGCGTGCCGGTGGCTTGGCCATGCCGGACAGCTTCAGCGCATCGACGTAGCCAGGCTCGAATCTGCGCCCTCCCGGCCGGTCCATCCGCCCCGTGATGACATTGAGCACATGGCCCAGCCACTCGCCGATGGTGCCGGTGACGTGCAACGAAACGCCGGTGCGGGTGACCACCATCGCACGCTGTGCAGTGGCGAAATCCCTTGCCACTCGCTCGATCACCTCGCGCGGGATATCACACCGCGCAGCAAGATCGTCGAGATCCGCGCCGGCGACGAGTGCGCGGAGCTCGTCCACCCCGGTGGCGAGATCGCGGCAGTCGGCAGCGTGTTCGAGGCCCTCATCCAAGATGACCTTGACCATGGCGAGCAGCAGTGCCCAGTCCTGACCGGGCCGCACCGCCAAGTGCAGGTCCGCCTTGTCCGCGGTCTCGGTCCGCAGGGGGTCGACGACGACGATCTCGGCGCCGTGGCGCTGCCGCTCCAAAGCGCGTTTCCAGCCGCCGGGCACCGTTTCCAGCCAGTTCCATGCGCTGACCGCGGGGTTGGCACCGACCAGCAGGAAATAGTCGCAGTTGTCGACGTCGGACACCGGCGCCATCAGCATCGATCCGTACATCGCTTCGGCGACGACGTGCATCGCGTTCTGGTCCACCGAGCCGACCGCGTACCGGTTCTGAGTGCCCACCGCATCCAGCCACGCGATCATGAACAACACGTTCGACGATGAGTAGCCCGTCGGGTTCCCGTAGTACAGGCCGATCGCATCGGGACCGTCGGCGTCGATGAGCGCCGTCATCCGCGCGGCGATGTCGGCGATCGCCTCATCCCAGCTGGCCTCGACGTACTCGGCGGGGGAGTCGCCGACGCGGCGCATCGGTGCCACGATCCTGCGCGGATGTTCGACGAGCTGATTCGCCGTTCTGCCCTTGGCGCAGAAGTCATGCCAGCTGTGCGGGTTCTGCTTGTCCGGCGATATCTTCATCACCCGGTTGTCGTCGACAGTGACCTCGATGCCGCAGGCTGCCGAGCAGTATCTGCAGAACGTGTACGCGGTCGTGCTCATCGCCTTCGAGAGTACGACGGCTAGGTCTGTGTCATAGACCAATAAGCGCCACGCTTAGCCATCAGCTGGGCGTGGCTGCCTTGTTCGACGATGCGACCGGCTTCCAGGACGACGATGACGTCGGCGTCGCGGATCGTCGAAAGCCGGTGCGCGATGATGAAACTCGTTCGGTCGCGTCGCAGCTCGGCCATGGCCTGTTGGATCAGTAGTTCAGTCCGGGTATCCACCGAACTCGTCGCCTCATCGAGCACCAACAGCTGCGGGCCGGACAGCGTGGCACGGGCGATTGTGACAAGCTGCTTCTCGCCCGCGCTGATGTTTCCGCCGTCGCCTCTGACCCAGGTCTGATATCCGTCGGGCAGGTGGTGGACGAACCGGTCGACGAAGGCGGCCTTGGCGGCCTCGATCACCTCGTCCTCGCCTGCATCCGGCCTGCCGTAGGCGATGTTGTCGTAGATGGTGCCGCCGAACAGCCACGTGTCCTGCAGCACCATCCCGATGCGGGATCGCAGCGATTGACGGCTCACGGTGGCGATGTCCACACCGTCCACCAGGATCTGACCGGAATCGACCTCATAGAACCGCATCAGCAGGTTCACCAATGTCGTCTTGCCCGCGCCCGTCGGCCCGACGATCGCCACCGTGCTTCCCGGTTCGGCGATCAGCGACAGATTCTCGATGACGGGTGTGCCGGCGCGATAGCTGAAGCTGACGTTTCTGAACTCGACGCGGCCGGGGCGGCCCTCCGGTGAAGGAGGCATCGGCGCCGAGTCTTGGGACTCCTCCTCCTCGTCGAGTAGCTCAAACACCCGCTCCGCGCTGGCCACACCGGATTGCAGCGTGTTGTACATGCCGGCGACCTGGGTCAGGGGCTGGTTGAACTGGCGGACGTACTGGATGAAGGCCTGGATACTGCCGAGGGTGATCTGACCCGTCGCGACCTGGAGCCCGCCGACCACCGCCACCGCGACATAGCTGATATTGCCGATGAACACCGTCGCCGGTGACACCAGGCCCGAAAAGAACTGCGCGCCAAAGCTGGTCTGATACACATCCTCGTTGAACTCGCCGAACTGCTTCTGGGCATGAGCGCGGTGACCGAAGGTCTTGACAATGGTGAAGCCGCTGTACGTCTCCTCGATATGTGCGTTGAGCCGCCCGGTGTTGGCCCATTGCGCGACGAACATGCGCTGAGAACGCCGCGCGATCACCCGCGTCGCCCATAACGACAGCGGCACGGTGATCACGGTGAGCAGCGTCAGCAGTGGCGAAATGGTCAGCATCATCACCAGCACCGCAAATACCGTCAACACCGATGTCATCAGCTGGCTGATTGTCATCGACAGGGATGTCTGGATGTTGTCGACGTCGTTGGTTACCCGACTGAGCACCTCCCCGCGCTGACGGGAGTCGAAGTAGGACAAGGGCATCCGGTGCAACTTGTCCTCGACATCGGAGCGAAGAGTCACCATCGTGCGCTGCACCGCGACGTTGAGCAGCCTGGCCTGCAGCCAGATCAGCAGTGCAGCAACCAGGTACAGGCTCAGCGCCAGCAGCAGGGTGCGGCCAATGGCGGCGAAGTCCACTCCCTGCCCCGGTACGACGTTCATGCCGGACAGCAGGTCGGCGAAGGTGTTGTCGCCGCGCGCGCGGGCCGCGTCTACCGCCTGCTCTTTCGTCAGGCCGGCGGGCAGTTGACGGCCGATCACGCCGTTGAACAACAGGTCGGTGGCATGCCCGAGAATGCGCGGCCCGACGACGCCGATCGCGATACCGCCGACCCCCAGCAGGACGACCGTCGTGGCCAGCGCCCGCTGGGGAGTCAGCTGCTTGACCAATCTGATTGCAGAACCCTTGAAATCACGCGACTTTTCGGTCGGTGCCTGGACTCCCGCGCGGGCGGCCCGACCCAAGGCTCCGGTCATGGGGCACCCGCCCCCAAGGCCTGCGAGTCGGCGAACTCCGCATACTCGGGGCAGTCGGTCAGCAGCGTCTCATGTGTGCCGACCCCGAGGATGCGACCGTTGTCGATGACGATGATCTGATCCGCCCGGGCAACCGTCGAAATGCGCTGGGAAACGATGACGACCGTGGAATCCGCCGACTCCTCCCGAAGCGCAGCGCGCACCCGTGCATCGGTTCGTACGTCGAGCGCGGAGAAGGCATCGTCGAAGAGGTAGACGGCGGGTCTGCGGATGACCGCACGGGCGATGGCCAGCCGCTGCCGCTGTCCACCCGAGAAATTGATGCCGCCCTGTGCGACGCGCATCGCCAAACCGTCGGGGTGGGCGCGCACGAAATCATCGGCGGCAGCCACCTCCAACGCCTGCCACATTTCGTCCTCGGTCGCGTCAACTTTTCCGTAGCGCAGATTCTCGGCGACGGTTCCCGAGAACAAATATCCCCGCTGCGGCACCACACCGATCGCCGCCCACAGCTGTTCGGGATCGAAGTCGCGCACGTCGACTCCGTCCATGCGCACCGATCCGGACGTCGCGTCATACAGCCGGCAGATCAGCGCCACCAGCGTCGACTTACCCGAACCTGTCGACCCGACGATCGCGGTCGTCGTCCCCGGCCGAGCGATCAACGAAACATCTTGCAGCACAGGGCGCTCGGCACCGGGGTAGCTGAAGGACGCACTGTCCAGCCGGATCTCGCCCTCGATGACCGCAGGCCGTACCGGATTCTGCGGGCTGGTGATCTGCGGTTCGGTGCCCAGCACTTCTGAAATGCGTTCGGCGCATACGGACGCGCGGGGAATGAGAACCAAGATGAACGTCGCAAGCAGCACCGCCATCAGGATCTGCATGAAGTAGGAGAGGAACGCGATCAGCGACCCGACCTGCATCTGGCCGGCGTCGATCCGAAGACCGCCGAACCAGATCAGCGCGACACTGGAGATGTTGATGACCAGTGTCGTCGAGGGCAGCATCAATGCCTGCCAGCGCCCCGCTTCGACCGCGGCGTCCGCGACGGCCACGTTGGCCTGCTCGAATCGGCTGCGCTCAAACGATTCCCGGGTAAACGCGCGGATCACCCTAATGCCCGCGAGTTGTTCACGCATGACCCGGTTGATGCCGTCGATCAAACGTTGCATGCGCCGAAATATCGGCAACAGATGCGACACGATCCAGTAGTTGGCGGCGGCCAGAATCGGCACACTGACCAACAGCAGCCACGACAGGCCGGCGTCCTGATGCACCGCCATGAAAATGCCGCCGATCGACATGATCGGCGCGGTGATCAACATGGTGCAGGTCAGTTGCACGAGCAGTTGTATCTGCTGGACGTCGTTCGTGGTCCTGGTCAGCAGTGACGCCGCGCCGAACCGGGCGGTCTCCTCGGCCGAGAACCCCGTGACGTGGTTGAAGATCGCCGATCGAAGGTCACGGCCGAACCCCGTGCCGGCCCGTGACCCGAAGAACACGGCGCCGATTGCGCAGAGCACCTGCAGCGCGGTGACCGCGAGCATCACGCCGCCCAATTCGACGATGATCCGCAGATCGCCCTTGGCGACACCTTCGTCGATGATCGCCGCGTTGACCGTCGGCAGGTACAAGGAAGCCAGGGTGCTGATCAACTGGAGCAGCGCCACGATCGCAAGCAGCCACCGATATGGCCGCGCATACTGTCGCAGCAGCGCCCACAACATGGGAGTTACTGTCGCATACCCGCTGTCGGACCGGATCGGCAGTATCACCTGAGAATTGGATAAATAAGCAGGTCAACCGGCATGTCGGTGGTTGAGGATCTGACCTGCCGCTACAGTGCATGGCGTGACTCCCACGACGCGCACGGCTCGGCCGAGCCGAAACGCCAGGGCGTTGGCCGTGGCGGCTGCGGTGATGATTCCGATGTTTGCCGCATGCTCGGACTCGGAGCCGACCAACAGCCCGGAGGTGCCGCAGACCTCGGCGCCGAACGCCAACGCGACCCACGGCCCGTTTTTCCCCGAGTGCGGCGGGATCAGCGACCAAGAGGTGATCTCCCAGACGCGGGTGCCCGCACTGGTGAACACCGCGAAGACCTCGGTGGGGTGCCAATGGTTGTCCGGCGGCAGCATCCTGGGGCCGCACTTCTCCTTCACGTGGTTTCGGGGGAGCCCGATTGGGCGTGAGCGCAAGACCGAGGAGCTGACTCGCGCCAGCGTGGAGGACATCAACATCGAGGGGCACGACGGTTTCATCGCTACCGGTGACGACCCGATACTCGGAACCAACCTGTGCGAGATCGGCATCGGTTTCCAGGACGACTTCATCGAATGGTCGATCAGCTACAACGACAAGCCGTTCCCGGACCCCTGCGAGGTGGCCAAGGAACTCACCCGCCAGTCGATTGTGAACTCCAAATGAGAACTGGACATACCCATCAACGCCGGGGCGCCGCGGGCGCTCTGATCGCGGCGCTGGCCGCGGTGTCGGTGCTGGCCGGGTGCACGAGCACCGTTGAGGGCACCGCGACCAAATCGGGCACCGGCGCCGGGCCGCGCAACAACGACTCCGAACGCCAGTACCCGAACCTGCAGAAGGAATGCGACGTCCTGACCGAGGACATCCTCGCTGAGACGGTCAAGGCGGATCCGCTGGACATCCAGAGCACATTCGTCGGTGCCGTCTGCCGCTGGCAGGCGGCCAACCCGACGGGACTGGTCGACATCACCCGGTTCTGGTTCGAGGAGGGCAGTCTGGACAACGAACGTGAGGTGGCGGACCAACTCGGTTACCGGGTCGAAAGCAAGTCAGTGGCCGGTATCGACTCCATCGTGATGCACCCGGACGATCCGAACGGTGCCTGCGGGGTCGCCAGCGACGCGGTTGGGGTGGTCGGGTGGTGGGTCAACCCGCAGAGCCCGGGCAGCGATGCCTGCGCGATGGCGCTCAAGCTGATGGAGCTGACGCTGGCCACCAGGGCCTGAGCCGGGGGCTAGCGGCGATGAGCGCCTGCGCGAAGAGCATTTATCGAGGCACGTGGAACGTGACCAACGTGGCGCTGTTCAGTGTGAGCTGACTCCAGTCCCCGCCGGTACGCAGGACCGCGATCGACGAGGTCGGAAACTTCTCCGAGATTCGTTCGGCCGCAGCACTGTTGCTACCGTCCGCGGTCGCCAGTCCGAGTGACAACGCGGACATCGTCGGCTCGTGCCCGATGACCAGCAGGGTGGCCACATTTTTTGCGGAGCAGTCGAATCGTGACGAGACCCCGTTGATTTCGTCGATCACCGCACCGGGTGTGGCGTCGTAGAGGCGGTCGACGAACTCCGTAGGCGCATCGATGCGGGTCCGTTCCAGAGTTTCGCGGGTGCGGGTGGCCGTCGAGCACAGCACCGCATCCACCGCAGGCGCATGGGCACGCAGCCAGTCCCCGGCCAGCGCGGCCTCCCGGATACCGCGCGGCGCGAGCGGCCGATCATGATCAGCCACCCCCGGCGGGTATTGCGACTTGGCGTGGCGAAGCAGCAGCAGCGTGCGGTAGGAGTCGCTCACCGTCTCACCGTAGATGTGGTGCGATCACCGGATCTACTAGGCCATGTAGTAGCAGCGACGGTAAGGTTCGCCACGTGAGTACGCCGAAGTCACGGGCGCGCTGGGTGCGCGGTGCCCTGATAGGGACGTGCTCGGCGGTGGTCACGGTCGGTGCTCACGCCGCCGCGGGCGGGGTCCTACCCCAGGGCGGTCGGTTGATCGCCGCGATGCTCGTATGCGCAATCGTCGGCGCCGTGCTGTCCGCCGCGCCCCTCGAGAGCCGGCCCGGTCGCCTGCTCAGTGCGATCGGCGCGCTCACCGTCGCGCAGTCGCTCGGTCACCTCACGTTGATGGCGTCGGCGGCACACCATCACAGCGACACCCTTTCAGTTACGCCATCGATGGCCGCGGCGCATCTCGCCGCCGCCGTGATCCTCGGCGTCGCAATCAACTCCGTCGAACACCTCTACGTCGTGTGCGAGTCGGTGCTGTGCTGGCTGCGACTGTTCTCGATCGCAGCATCGAGGCCTGCTGCACGGATGTTGCCGCTGGCGACCAGTGAGGTTGTCGCACAGTCGGTGCTGCGTTGTTCGGGCCTCGGCATGCGCGCGCCCCCACGGCGCGCAGCGCTGGCCGCATAGCGGTCCAACTCTTCACACACCAGCGAAGCCCTCGGTTGAGTTCTCGCTGACGTTCTGTTGTCTCAGCGGAAAATCAATGCGCTGCAACAGGTTCCCTCTTCTTGCTTGATCTGATCTAAGGAAGTGATCAGGTGCTCAACACACCATTCTTCGTGCTTGGCAGTCTTCGATGAGCACGCCGACCAGCGTGACGCGCCGCGCCGATGCGGCTGCGCTCAGGCGCATCTGGAGACTGCATTTCTGGGTAGGCCTTTTCGCCGCACCGGCATTGGTGCTGCTCGCGTGTTCTGGGCTGGTGATCCTCTACACCCAACCGCTCAACGATTGGCTGAATCGCGATCTGTACGTCGTCGCCGAAGGACCTGAGACGGTTCGGATCGATGACCAGATCGCCGTCGCCGAGCGAAACGTCGGTCAGGGCTACACCCTCGACGCCGTGACGCCACCCGCCGGGGCGGGCCAGTCGACGCGGGTCGACTTTCTGCCTCCGGATGCCCTCTCGCTACCCGCCGGTGAAGGCAACCTCACCCAGGTCTTCGTCGACCCGCACACGGGGCGCTATCTCGGACACCTCACTGAGCTGTCCGGCCTCGTCGGGTGGGCCAATCAGTTGCACCGACTGTTCGGCAACGACGGTCCGCAGGTGCACCTACCCTCACTCGGACACCTGATCTCGCCGTCCGCCTATCCCGACGCCACGATTGCAGTCGGGGTCGGAAATCTCTGGATGGAACTCACGGCCGGATGGATCCTCGTGCTGATGGCCAGCGGGATATTTCTGTGGTGGCCCAGGGCGATCGAGGCGACGAAGCCGCTGCTGAAGATCCGATGGCGCAAGGGTGGCCGGATCCGGTGGCGCGATCTGCACGCGCTCACCGGCGTGGTGATGGCGGTCGTCCTCATCTGCTACGTGCTCTCGGGTTTGACGTGGTCGCGGTATTGGGGTGAGAACTGGCGCGCTGTTTCGGACGCCGTCGCCCCCTCGACCGAAATCGACGCACCCTCGACGCCCGCGACGATGGGTGACTACGACCGACTGGGCCGGCGCATCGCCTGGGCGGCGACCGACGATCCGGTCTACGCATCAGCCACAGACGGTCCCGTGCCTGGCCGCCTGTCATTCGATGACGTAGACAGGCTCGCCAAGGGCGAACACATGGTTCCGGGTTACGCGATCATCCCGCCGTCGGACGTGACCGAGAACGGCGAAACGCGGTACGGCAGCTACACCGTGGTCAACGCGTGGCCGCAGAAACTTTCGGAGCAACGCACCCTGTATCTCAACCAGTTCACCGGGCGCACGATCACCAACGCCACCGCCGAACATGAGGGAGCGCTATCGCGGCTGACGAGTTTCGGTATCGCGATGCACATGGGCCACCAATTCGGATTGCTGACCCGAATCTCGGCGACCATCGCGTGCCTCGGCGTGCTCGTCAGTGCGCTGACCGGACTGCTGATGTGGTGGAACCGACGCCCTTCGGGTCGTAGCGGATTGCCGGGTCCGGTCACCGCAGGCACCCGCGCCGACACGCCGAGGCGCGCTGTGGTCGCGGTGTCGGTGGCCGCTGTGGTTCTCGGTCTGTTGTTCCCGGTGTTCGGTGTATCGCTTCTCGTCGTGCTGGGGGTGGAAGCCGTGCTCGCCAAGTGGCGTCAAACGCACCAACCTGACGTTACCGACGATGCCGAGGAGGCGAAGGCATATGCCTGACAACAGAATCCGAATGGCGACCGGCGCGGTGCTAGCGGTGTGTGCACTGTTGGGGACGGGCTGTTCGGCATCCTCCGATGATCACAAGGAGCCGATGGCGGCCACTGTGACCATCGAGAATCAATGGGCGAGCGCGGCCGAGACGGGGATGGCTGGGGTCTTCGGCACGATCTCCAACACGGGCGACCACGAGGCCCGCATCGTGTCCGGTGAATCGCCGATCGCGGGACACGTTGAGGTTCACGAGGTCGTGCCCGATGCCACGGGTGCGATGACGATGCGTCCCAAGGCAGGTGGACTCGAGGTGCCTGCGGGCGGTTCGCGCGAGTTGATTCCGGGCGGTGACCATCTGATGTTGATGGACCTCAAACAGCCGCTGCAGCCGGGTGCCGATGTGTCGCTGACCGTCGTATTCGAGGACGGCTCGTCACTGCCGGTGACCGCGCAGATCCGCGACTTCGCCGGTGCCGACGAGGAATACACGCCGGGTGGCGCTGGGTCGGGCGGAGGGCATCACTAGGCCATGGGTGAGATGAACGCTCCGAAGGCGTTGGGGATCAACCGGCGGCGCCTGCTGACCGGAGGTGCCGCCGCCGTGGCCGCGGGTGCCGCGCTCACGCAGTGCGGGGCGGCGCAATCCGCCGTCCCGGCAGACGAATTCGGAACGGCCGCCGAACCGTTCTATGGCAGGCATCAGAGCGGCGTCGCCACGCCCCCGCAGGCGCACGCCTTGTTCGTCGCACTCGATCTGAAACGGCAAGCCGGTCGAAGTGCTCGCGAAACGCTGACCGCCGTCCTGAAGCTCTGGACGTCGGACGCGGCGCGGCTCACCCAGGGCGAACCCGCACTGGCCGACACCGAACCCGAGCTCGCGATGCGGCCTGCGCGTCTCACCGTCACCGTGGGACTCGGGCCTGCGGTGTTCGACCGCGCGGGGCTGGCGCATCTGCGCCCGGAATCGGTGACCGATCTGCCCGCTTTCCGCACCGACCGGCTGGAACCGGCATGGTGCGGGGGTGATCTGCTCCTGCAGATCTGCGCTGACGATCCCGTCGCCATCGCGCATGCCGGCCGGGTGCTGCTGAAGAATGTCCGCTCCATGACGCGCCGACGCTGGCGGCAGAGCGGCTTCCGCAATGCTCACGGTTCGGACCGTCCGGGCGGCAGCATGCGCAACCTGATGGGGCAGGTCGATGGGACGACGAACCTGGCTGACGAGCAGGCCCTCGACCGGTACGTCTGGGACGACCGTGCATCGATGCCGTGGTTCACCGGCGGCACCGTTGTCATCGTCCGGCGGATCCGCGCGGAGATGGACACGTGGGACGAACTCGACCGTGCGAGCAAGGAACTCACTGTCGGTCGACGCCTGGATAACGGCGCTCCGCTGACCGGTCGAATGGAGTCCGACGTGCCCGACCTGGATGCCGCCGTCGACGGGATACCGGTCATTCCGCCGAACGCCCACATCGCGCTGGCCCGGCACCGCACCGACGACGAGCAGTTCCTGCGCAGGCCGTACAACTACGACGATCAACCCGGTGAAGGTCGCACCACCGACAGTGGGCTCATCTTCGCGTCCTATCAGCGTGACCCCGCGCGCCAATTCGTCCCGGTCCAAGAGCGGCTCGCGGCCGCCGACGCGCTCAACCAGTGGATCGCCACCATCGGATCGGCCACGTTCGCGGTCCTGCCCGGTGTCGGAACGCCCACCGGATATCTGGGCCAGACGCTGCTCGAATCCCGTCGATGAACCGTCCCGGGCGCGTCGCGCCTCACCGGACTTGTCGGCGGCCGGACCTACACTCGCGATGCCTGGCAAAGACCGAGTAGAGGGGATGGTCCGAGATGCGATTCATACACACCGCAGACTGGCAGCTCGGCATGACCCGCTACTTCCTCAACGGCGAGGCGCAGCCGCGCTATTCGGCCGCGCGTCGTGATGCCGTCGCCGGGCTGAACAAGCTGGCCGCAGACACCGGTGCCGAGTTCGTCGTCGTGGCGGGCGACGTCTTCGAACACAACCAACTCGCACCAAGGGACGTCAGCCAGTCGTTGGAGGCGATGCGTGGCATCGGCGTGCCGGTGTATCTGCTGCCGGGCAATCACGATCCGCTTGACGCGTCGTCGATTTACACCAGCGCGCTGTTCGTCGCCGAGTGCCCGGACAACGTGACGGTTCTCGATCGCCCGGGCGTTCACGAGGTACGGCCGGGCCTGGCTCTGGTGGCGGCGCCGTGGACGTCCAAGGCGCCATGCGCAGATCCAGTCGCCGCGGTCCTCGACGACCTGCCGGCCGACGGCGTGGCTCGCATCGTCGTCGGCCACGGCGGCGTCGACATCTTCGTTCCCGACAAGGACCGACCGTCGCTGATTCGGCTGGCGGCACTGGAGGCCGCCGTCGCCCGCGGTGCGGTGCATTATGTGGCGTTGGGGGACAAGCACTCTCGCATGCAGGTCGGTTCCACCGGCCGCATCTGGTACTCGGGCTCGCCGGAGGTCACCAACTACGACGACATCGAGTCCGATCCCGGTCATGTACTGGTCGTCGATCTCGACGAGGCCGACCCCGGCGGGCCCGTGCGGGTCGAACCCCACAAGGTGGGCCGGTGGCGGTTCGTGACGCTTCGCCGTTCCGTTGACAGCAGCCGTGACATCGCCGACCTGGACCTCAACCTGGATCTCATGCCGGAGAAGGAACGCACCGTGGTGCGAATCGGACTGACCGGTTCACTGACGGTGACCGACAAGGCGGCGCTCGATGCGTGTCTGGACAAGTACTCGCGCCTCTTCGCGGCACTCAGCCTGTGGGACAAGCAGTCCGATATCGCGGTGACACCCGCCGACGGCGAGTTCGACAACCTCGGGATCGGTGGATTCGCCGCAGCGGCGGTCGACGAGTTGGTCACCGTCGCGCGGTCCGACGGTGACGACGGTGACGACGCGCGTGCCGCACTGGCTCTGCTGCTGCGCCTGGCCGACAGGGGTGTGGCATGAAGCTGCACCGCATGGTTTTGACCAACTACCGCGGCATCACGCACCGCGAGGTCGAGTTTCCCGACCGCGGCGTTGTCGTGGTCAGTGGCGCCAACGAGATCGGCAAATCGTCGATGATCGAGGCACTTGACCTGCTCCTGGAGGCCAAGGACCGGTCATCGAAGAAGGAAATCAAACAGGTCAAGCCGACGCACGCCGATGTGGGTGCCGAAATCACCGCCGAAATCTCCACCGGCCCTTACCGGTTCGTCTATCGCAAGCGGTTTCACAAGCGGTGTGAGACCGAACTGACCGTGCTGGCGCCGCGGCGCGAACAGCTGACGGGCGACGAGGCGCACGACCGGGTGCGGGCCATGCTGGACGAGACCGTCGACACCTGCCTGTGGCAGGCGCAGCGCGTATTGCAGTCGGCATCCACAGCGGCGGTCGACCTGTCCGGGTGCGATGCGCTGTCGCGTGCGCTCGACGTGGCCGCGGGTGAGGCCGTCGCACTGTCGGACGCTTCGCCGTCGGCCGTCGGCGGAACCGACACGCTGCTGGTCGACCGCATCGAAGCCGAGTACCTCGGCTACTTCACCAGAACCGGCCGTCCCACCGGGGCGTGGGCCGCCGCGACGAGCCGGCTGCGCGCCGCCGACGAGGAGTTGGCCCGAAGCGCCGCGGCTATCGCCCAGGTCGATGACGCGGTCCGGCGGCACGCGATACTCACCGCGGACTTGGCTCAGCTGACCGCCGAGCGCACAGCCGCTTCGAAACAGCTCGCGACGGCCCATGCCGCTGCCGACGCCGTCGCCGCGCTGGCCGGCCAACTCAAACAGGCCCAGCAGGTGGCAGCTGCCGCCGATGCCGTCAGCGCCAATTCGGCTGCGGCGCGCAATGACCGGCGCATGCTGGTCGAGGGGATCGATGCGCGGGCCGCCGCGATCGTCGAGCTCGAAGCCTCGTCGGTCGAAGCGGCCGAGGCGCTGACCACCGCCGCCGAGGTGCAGCTGGCGGCCGATGCCGTGGCCGAGCAGGCACGCAAGGCGATGGCTACCGCCCAGGCTCGCGCCGAAGCGGCCCGCCGAAATGTGGATCAGCTGGCAGCCCGCGACGAAGCCGACCGGCTGTCGTCGCTACTGGCCAAGATCGCTGGGACACAACGCGATCTGGACGGCACCGATGCCGAGCTCGCGGGCATCGCGCTGACGGGCGAGGGAATGCGGACCATCGAGACCGCGAACGCAGCGGTCGATGTGGCCCGTGGGCAGGTCGAGCTGGTGTCGGCTCACATCGAACTGGTCGCACTCGGTGACATCGAGGTGCGCCTGGACGGCGAATTGCGCGCGCTCGCGGCGGGCGAGTCATGGTCGACGAGTGTCAGCGCGCAGACCGACATCGAAGTCCCGGGTGTACTGACCGCGCGCCTGGCGCCGGGCACGCCGGCGTCGGACACGCAGGCCAAACTGGATGCCGCCCAGCAGGCTCTGGCGGCAGCGCTGACGAAAGGCGGTGTCGCCGATGTGGCCGCCGCCCGCAGTCTCGACCAGCGGCGTCAACGTTTGATGACAACGCGGGACCGGCTCGGTGCCCGTATCGAGGCGCTGACGGGTGACGCATCACTTGACCAGCTGCGGACCCGGTTGGCCGAGGTGACCGCCCGTCAACCCGCGACCGCTGACCTGTTCGGAACCGATCCGAACGCGGCGCGTGCCGAACTCGACGCGGCGACGGCCGCCGTTACCCAAGCCATCGCGGACTGCGACAAGCATCGCAAAGTTGCCGAAACGGCGGTAAAACTGTTGGGCGAGCGCGAAACCCGCGCCGCGCTGTTGCGCGACAAACTCGCCACCGAGCAGGCGCAGGTCGCGATGGCGCGCGACCAGCTGGCGCGACAGCGGGCGACGACCACCGATGAAGAGTTGACCGCCAAGGCCGCGGCACACTCCGAAGAGCTGCGCCGCGCGAACGCCCTCGTCGCCGGGCTCAGTGCCGAGCTGGCGGGCGCCGCACCCGACCAAGTCGCTGCAGCGCTCGGCGAAGCCACCCGTCGAGCCGATGCGGTGGGACGCGGCCACGACGAGGTGGCCGAGTCGTTGCGAGAGGTGACGACGCAGCTGAAGGTATACGGCACCGAAGGCCGTAAGGCACAACTGGACGCGGCGGAAACCGAGCGCGAGCACGCCGAGGCGGAGTTCCTGCGGGTGCAACGTCGCGCCCGGGCCGCGGAACTGCTGCGTTCGGTGATCACGCGGCACCGTGACGCCACTCGGCTGCGCTATGTAGACCCGTTCCGCAGCGAGGTGGAACGGCTCGGTCGCCTCGTCTTCGGCAGCAGTTTCGAGGTCGAGATCGACACTGACCTCAAGATCTGCAGCCGCACGCTGTCAGGCCGCACCGTTCCGTACGACTCGCTGTCCGGCGGGGCGAAGGAGCAGCTGGGCATCGTCGCCCGGTTGGCCGGCGCGGCGCTGGTGGCCAAGGAAGACACCGTCCCGGTGGTGATCGACGACGCGCTGGGATTCACCGATGCCGATCGCCTGGTGAAGATGGGCGCGGTGTTCAACGCGGTGGGCGGCGACGGTCAGGTGATCGTGCTGACGTGCAGTCCGCAGCGGTACGCATGCGTCGACGGCGCCCATCACATCGCACTGTCGGTATAGCCACCTCTTTGCGCGAGCAGGCGCAACGGTCTCCATTCGTGGGGCGGGTCGGGTGATTTTGTGTCTGCTCGCGCGATGTGGCCCACGCCGGCCCTGCAGGCTCTTAGCCTCGATCCACCGACTGACCTGGTGTTTTCTGGGTGTCGGAATGAGGAAAGTGCCCTCTGAACTGGGATGATTGTAGTTCTCACACAAACAATCGGGTCAGTTCGGAAAGGCACTTCCAGTGCAAGTTTCGCACAGCTTCGCTTCGCAGTCAGCGGTGTTCGATGACGATCATCTCGTGTCGTGCGCCGGGCTGGTACCGGTGATGACGTTGGCCCAGCAGACCGGGCTGACTCGGCTTCTCTCGGAGAAGGTCCAGATCGTCGCGCCGCGGATCAAGTCCGGGGCGGCCAACCCGTCTCCGAAACTGGCCACGCTGATCGCGGGCATGTGCGCGGGCGCGGACTGCATCGACGACATCGACCTGGTCCGCAGCGGCGGCATGACGACGCTCTTCGACGGCGTGTACGCACCGTCGACGGTCGGAACGTTGTTGCGAGAGTTCACCTTCGGTCACGCCCGCCAACTCGAATCGGTACTACGTGACCATCTGGTGGCGCTGTGTGGGAGGGTCGACCTGCTCCCTGATGCCGCCAAGGGGTCGGTGTTCATCGACATCGACTCGCTGCTACGTCCGGTCTACGGGCGCGCCAAACAGGGCGCCTCCTACGGACACACCAAGATCGCCGGCAAGCAGATCCTGCGCAAGGGACTCTCACCGCTGGCCACCACCATCAGCACCGCGGGGTCGGCACCGGTGATCGCCGGGATGCGGCTACGCGCGGGCAAGACCGCCTCGGCCAAGGGTGCCGGGCGCATGGTCGCCCAAGCCATCAGAACCGCCCGCGCCGCCGGAGCCAGCGGGCAGATCCTGGTGCGCGGCGACTCGGCCTACGGCAACCGGGCGGTGGTGCGGAGCTGCCTGCGCGCGGGCGCCCGGTTCTCGCTGGTGATGATCCGAAACCCCGCCGTGGAACGCGCGCTGGCCGCCATCGACGAGAGCGCCTGGACCCCGGTGTCTTATCCCGGCGCAGTCCAAGATCCCGATACCGGGGCCTGGATCTCTGATGCCGAAGTCGCCGAAATCCCCTACACCGCTTTTGCATCCACCCCCGATCGAATCACCGCGCGCCTCATCGTGCGTCGAGTCAAAGACGCCCGGTTTCCCGACGCACTGTTTCCGGTCTGGCGATATCACCCGTTCTTCACCAACACCGACCTGCCCGCCGATCAGGCCGACATCACCCACCGCCAACACGCGATCATCGAGACCGTGTTCGCCGACCTGATCGACGGACCGCTGGCACACATCCCGTCGGGCCGCTTCGGGGCGAACTCCGCCTGGATCCTGTGCGCGGCCATCGCCCACAACCTGCTGCGCGCCGCCGGGGTGCTGGCAGGTGAGAACCACGGCCGGGCGCGGGGATCCACACTGCGCCGCAAGATCGTCAACATTCCCGCGCGACTCGCCCGTCCGCAACGCCGGCCCATCCTGCACCTACCCACCCACTGGCCCTGGTCTCGGGCCTGGCTCATGCTGTGGCACAACATCATCGGCCCTAGCCCGCCCAATGCCGCTACTGTCTGACCACCTGGCCGAAAGCCCCCGAACGGAGCGCAGAGGAAAAGCTGGGCAAACCAGCAGCTACCTCATGCGCACAACCCGACGACCAACGACAGCCCGACCTCACAGCCACACACCAGGTCAGTCGGTGGATCGAGGCTTAGACTCCGGCGGGTGGACGCCGACTACGTTGTTGTGGGAACGGGCTCTGCCGGATCGGTGGTGGCCAACCGTCTCAGTGCGGATCCGTCCGCTGCGGTCGCGGTGCTCGAAGCCGGGCCGAAGGACAAGGATAAATTCATCCGCATCCCCGCGGGCTTCGCCAATCTGATGCGCAGCGTTGTGGATTGGGACTACCGGACGGAGCCGCAGAAAGAGCTCGACGGACGCGAGATCTATTGGCCGCGAGGCAGAATGCTCGGCGGCTCCTCGTCGATGAACGCGATGATGTGGGTGCGCGGCTTTGCCGCGGACTACGACGAGTGGGGTGCCGCCGCCGGTGATCAGTGGGACTACGCCCACCTCGAACCGTACCTGTCCCGCATCGAGAGCGGCCCGCTGTCGATCGCGCGTCAGCGCAGCCCACGTTCGTCCACCGCCGCGTGGCTGAAGGCCGTCGAGGAATGCGGATATCGAGTTGAGGAGCCCAATCAAACTGAGCCGGAGGGCTTCTGCGAAACGCGCGTCACGCAGCGCCGCGGTGCCAGGTGGAGCACCGCGGATGCCTACTTGCGGCCCGCGCTCAAGCGCCCGAACCTGACTCTGCTGACCGAGGCTTCTGCGACGAAGGTGATCTTCGAGGGGCGCCGCGCCGTCGGCGTCGAGTTCGACAAGGGCGGAAGCAGGCAGGTGATCCGGGCGCGCCGTGAGGTGGTGCTGTGCGCTGGCTCGATCAACAGTCCGCAGCTGCTGATGCTCTCGGGAATCGGTGACCCCGACCAACTGGGTGAGCACGGCATCGACGTGGTCGCTGCATCGTCAGGCGTCGGCGGTAATCTGCTCGATCATCTGGTGGTGCCGCTGGGATTCGACGTGGGCAACGACACGCTGTTCGCAGCGGAGAAACCGCTGGAGCTGCTGAACTACTTCATCCGCAGGCGCGGAATGCTCACATCCAATGTCGGTGAGGCATACGGGTTCGTGAAGAGTCGTGCGGACCTCGAATTGCCTGACCTGGAGCTGATCTTCGCTCCCGCACCGTACTTCGAGGAGGGCATCGGCGACCCGTATCCGGGCCATGCGGTCGTCATGGGTCCCATCCTGCTCAAGCCTTACAGCAGCGGCACCATCACGTTGCGGTCCCGCGATCCGAAGGACAAGCCGACCATCGATCCGCGCTATTTGACCGACTCCGCCGGTGCGGACCGCGACGCCTTGATGGCCGGCTTGCGGATGTGCGCGACGATCGCGAAATCGCCTGCGTTGAACGGCGTCATCGGTTCGATCGCCAGACCTCTGAATGCCACAGTCCTCGACGACGAGACTTTGGACCGGGCGGTGAATTCGTTGTCGCACACTCTCTATCACCCGGTGGGCACCTGCCGGATGGGTGGTGACGACGCCAGTGTGGTCGACCCGCAGTTGCGGGTCCGCGGCGTCGAGGGGCTGCGGGTCGCCGATGCGTCGGTGATGCCGACCATCATCCGTGGGCACACTCACGCGCCCACCGTGCTGATCGGCGAGAAGGCCGCGGACCTCATCCGCTCCGGTTAGGCGGGGGAGTCTGGTTCGGCCTTCATGGCCTTGCGGGCCGCGCTCGTCAGTATCTCCGGGCCGGTTCGCAGCGCCTTGCGCCACGGTGGGACGCCGTCGATTTCGATCTCGATCGTGAAACTGAGCACCGTCCGGATCAGCACGATCATTCCGAGAACGGCGGCGTCGGTCAGTGACGGCGTCGACGTGACGGTCTTGACGATATCGGCCGCGACAAGCAGTTCGAGGCCGAGAAGAATTGCTCCACCCAGCGATTCCCGCAACGTCTTGAACGCACGACCACCGCTTTTGGTGCGTTTCCAGGCGACTATCGACAGGGCGAAGGCAAAGACGAACCCCACGACCATCGACAAAACGCCCAGCACCTCGAACGCCTGCGTCGCCCGCTCGAAGAACTCTTCCGTTCGCACGCTGCCTCGGCTCCGTCGGGTGATCGATTCGTTCCGCGACTCTATAGAACCTGGGCGCGAGAGGGGCACAATGAAAACTAATGACCATGAACGCCAGACGCCGGCGCGCGCACGACAAACTCGCGGCGCTTCCCGGTGTTCGCGCCGTCCGTCGACCGGTGCGAAGCGGTGCGAACGGCGCCGACGACGAGTTCGACCTGTACTACGTGCGGACCGGACGTAAGAACGCCCACCCGCTGGTCGTCATCCCTGGCGGTCCTGGCGCGGCGTCCGTCGCGCTGTACCGGGGCTTTCGCCGTCGCGCCGCGGCCGAAGGCCTGGACGTGATCATGATCGAGCACCGCGGGGTAGGCCTGTCACGCCACGACGATCGCGGTGCTGACCTCCCGCCGGAGGCGTTGACGATCGGCCAGGTCGTCGACGATGTGGCGGCGGTACTCGACGATGCGGGCGTTGACAAGGCAGTCATCTATGGCACCTCCTACGGCACCTATCTCGCCGCCGGGTTCGGGGTGCGCCATCCCCAACGGGTGCATGCGATGGTGCTCGACTCACCCGTGCTGTCCGCGCAGGACATTGATGCGGTCCGCGAGGCGGCCCGTCGGCTGCTCTGGAACGGCGACGACCCCGAGACCGCTGATCTGGCACCCAAGGTGCGACGGCTGGTCGGAGATGACCAGTTGACGCCCGCAGCCACCCAACTCGCGATCGCCGTCTACGGTCTGGCCGGGCCGACACTGCTGCGGCGCCAACTTGACCTGCTCCTGACGGGCAAGCACTGGCTGTGGTCGGGCATGGGCCAGGCCACCCGGCTCGTGCTGGAGCGCAAGGCGCCGTACCGAAACGAGCCCGACCTCGTCAACCGGATCGCGTACCGCGAGCTCAACTATGGGGCGACACCCGACGGCAAGCCATTTGACCCCGCGGTGGCATATCTCGAAGCTGACACGGGCACAACGCAATTCGATGCCGAGCCGTTCGATCTGGTCGCCGAGATGCCGAAGTTCACCTGGCCGACAGTGGTGATCTCCGGGGGCCGCGACCTGATCACGCCGCCGACGGTGGCGCAACGGGTCACCTCGCTGATCCCGAACTCGGTGCTGGTCAACCTTCCGACCGCGGGCCACAGCATCGTCGATCTGCGGGAAGGCGCGGCCCTGGACATCGTCGAGGCCGTCTACGACGGCACGTTCGAGACGCTCGGTGAACGTGGGGCCGGCCTGGACTCGAAGCCCGCGGGGTTGGGAATCCGGGCGTTGATCTGGGGTATCGAGGCGGCGGCGACGCTGGAGTCGGCGGTGCCCGCAGTGGTTCCCAGAACGGTACGCAGGGCTACTTCGTGAAGCCGATCTTCGAGTAGTCCGCATCGGCCAGGCCGAACGCGCCGAAGTTCGCCAAATTGCTTCGCGCCGCGATGTTTCCGGTCGACTGAGTCAGGGGAAGGCTGAAGACCTCTTCGAACAGCAGCTTGTCCAGCTCGTTGGCGAGCGTGCGTGCTTTCACGGGATCCAGTTCGCTGACCGTCTCCTCGATCTTGGCGTCGATCTCCGGGCTGCTGATATTTCCGAAATTACTCTCCGCACCCGTGCGATAGATCTGAGTGAGGCTCGACAGCGGGAAAGCGTCGCCGCTCCAAGAGAATTGGGCGACGTCGAAGTTGCCGACGGTGATGTAGTCGGTGAAGAATCCCGCCGCCGGCCGAATGTCGAGATCTAGTTTGACGCCGATCTGGGCGAGGTTGTTCTGTGCGATCTGGGCGTACTGCCGGGTGGTGATCGAGTCGAAGAGTACGTCGCGGATGACCAGTTGCTTACCGTCTTTCTCGCGGAACTGGCCGTTCATTCGCCAGCCCAGGTCGTCGAGTTCCTGCTTGGCCTTCTCGGGGTCGAAGGCGACGACACCGCTGTTGTCCTGGTAGCCCTCCTGACCGGCGACGTAGATGTGGTTGTTCAGCGGCACGGGGTTGTCGGATAGCCCGCGCTGGGTCACTGCCGCAATCGTGTTGCGGTCGATGCCCCGCGCGACGGCGCGTCTCAGTGCCGGATCGGCCAGGATTCTGTCCGGGGAGCCGTTGAAGGTGAAGTGGTACCAGCCGAGTCCGGGGGCGCGACGGATGGACAGGCCCGATGTCCGCCGGGCGATCTCCATCTCGTCGAGCGAGGCGAGACCGCTGGCATCGATCGTGTTGTTCTGCAGTGCCGGAATGCGGGCCGCGTCGTCCAGGATCAGGTAGGTGATGCTGTCGAGCAATGGTGGCTCGCCCCACCATTTGGGGTTGCGCGTCAACGTGATCCGCTTCGCGCCGCGGTCGAGGTTGGAAATGATGAACGGTCCTGCCGACGGGCCCGGCCCGTTGAGCTGTGCTCGGTTGAACGCTTCCGGGGTGGCCGTCGACGCCTTTGGCAGCAGCATGGTGCTGCCCGCGAACATGCCGCGCCAGTCGGCCCAGGGCTTGGCGAACGTCATGACGGCTTGGCGG
Organism: Mycolicibacterium tusciae JS617; assembly: GCF_000243415.2. The sequence continues at coordinate 206,226 of NZ_KI912270.1, read as the reverse complement.
TCGTCGACTCCGCGTTCAACCTTCTCCACGCGATCGCTGCCGTTGGTGGCCGCGATCGCGAAACCCTTGTCCTTGCCGCTGGTGGCGTTGATCTGGGACTGGAGGTCTTCCCAGGTGATCGGGGTTCCGTCGCTCCACACCGCTTTGGGGTTGATGGTGTATGTGACGACCTGCGGGTCGGTGCCCGTCAGCTCGATACTGGTGAAGTAGTCGGTGTTGACGGTGGCTGAGCCGTCGGCGCCGATCCGGAACGCCCGCGGCATGGTGGGCCGCTCGATGGAGGCGACATCGCCGGTGTTGCCGTCGATATGAAGTGAGTTGAAGTTTGGCGGGAAGTCGTTGAGCGCCAGCCGGAGGTTGCCACCCTGCTTCAGGTTCGCGACGTCCTGCGGATTGATGTCGTTGGTGCTGCCGACTTCTGCGGATCCACCCGCCGACGGCGCCTCCTGGTTGCTGCCGGAGCAGGCGGTCAGGGTCAGCGCAGCGATCACAGTTGCCATTCCCCAGGCCTGAGCGATGCGTTGGAGCTTCATGCGAACCGACTCTAGCGGCGATTGACCTCTGGCTGCGGGACCGCTGCGAGCAATCGGCGGGTGTAGGTGTGTTGCGGGCTGTTGAACACCTGGTCACCGTCGCCCTGTTCGACGATCGTGCCCTTGTACATCACCGCCACCCGGTGGGCGAGGTGCTTGACCACCGACAGGTCGTGCGAGACGAAGAGATAGGACAGCCCGAACCGCTGCTGTAGATCCAGCAGAAGGTTGATGATGCCTGCCTGGATCGACACGTCGAGCGCCGAAACGGGCTCATCGAGCGCCAGGATCTTGGGTTGGGTAGCCAATGCCCGCGCAATACCGATGCGCTGCTTCTGGCCGCCGGAGAACTCCGCCGGGTACCGGGAGGCGTCCTGGAGTCGCAGGCCGACGACGCCGAGCAGCTCGGACACTCTATTGTCGATCTGATTCTTGTCGAAACCGTTGGCACTCAACGGTTCTGCTAAAACGTCGAACACCGGTAGCCGAGGGTCCAGTGCGGCCACCGGGTCCTGAAACACCACCTGCAGATCGCCACGCAGCGCCCGGCGGGACCGGGCATCCAGAGTCGCGACGTCGGTACCGAGCACTTCGATCGAACCCGACTGCGGCGCGGTCAATTCCAGAATCTGATGCAGAGTGGTGGACTTGCCCGATCCCGATTCGCCGACGATGGCCAGCGTGCGCCCCTGTTGCAGTTCGAAGCCGATGCCGTCGACCGCGCGCACCTCACCGATCTGCCTGCGGAAGACGACGCCCTTGGTCAGCTTGTAGGTCTTCACCAAATCCCGGACGCGCAGCACCACGGATGGATCGGCACCGGTCGGCGCGTCCGGTGAGGCGGTGGACACGCCGTAGATGTCGGCGGCGCTGCGGCCGACGACCTCTTCGGTTCGAATGCAGGCGGCACGGTGGTTTGGCGCTACCTCGAGCAGGTCCGGTTCGGCGGCGCGACAGTCGTCGATGGCAAGCGGGCAGCGGGGCTCGAACGCGCATCCGGGCGGCAACGCCGTCATCGATGGCGGAGCGCCGGGTATCGGCACCAGCCGTGCGCCCTGGTGGGCATCGAGTCGGGGCACGGAGCCGAGTAGCCCAGCGGTGTAAGGCATTCGACGGTCGCGGTACAACTCTTCGACGGACGCGATCTCAACGGGTTTTCCCGCGTACATCACCAGTGCGCGGTCGGCGAACTCGGCGACCACCCCGAGATCGTGAGTGATGATCAGGACGCCTGCGCCGGTGACGTCGCGCGCGGTTTTCAGCACCTCGAGGATCTGCGCCTGCACAGTGACATCCAGAGCGGTGGTGGGCTCATCGCAGATCAGCAGATCGGGATCGTTGGCGATCGCAATGGCGATGACGACGCGCTGCCGCTCGCCACCGGACAGTTCATGAGGGAAGGCTCGCGACCGCCGTTCGGGCTGGGCGATGCCGACCAGGTCCAGCAATTCAATCGCCCGGGCCCGGGCCGCACGACGTGTGGTGCCGCGTTGATGGATCTCGATCGCCTCGGCGATCTGATCGCCGACCGTGTAGACGGGCGTGAGCGCCGACATCGGATCCTGGAACACCGTCCCGATGGTTTTCCCGCGAATCTCCGACATCCTTTGATCGGAAAGTCCAATGAGCTCGTCGCCGTGCAGTCGTACCGAGCCGGATACGGCGGCGTATTCAGGCAGCAGGCCGACGACGGCCATCGCGCTCGCGGACTTGCCGGCACCCGATTCGCCGACGAGTGCGACGACCTCTCGGGGGTCGACGTGAAAGTTCATCCCGCGCACCGCATTCACGACGTCGGAGTCGGTCGGGAAGGCGACGGTCAGGTTACTCACCTCTAGAAGGCTCACTTGCGCGCCTTCCGCCTCAATGCCCGGCTGCCGGGGTCGAGGGCGTCGCGCAGGCCGTCGCCGACGAGGTTGGCGCAGAAGATGATCAAGACCAGCACACCTGCGGGAAACAGGAAGAGCCACGGGAACGTCGTCGCCGACGGTGTGCCGCTGGCGATGAGGGTGCCGAGCGACACATCAGGTGGCTGCACGCCGAAGCCCAGGTAACTCAGCCCGGTCTCGGCCAGGATCGCGATGCCGACGTTCAGCGCGGTGTCGATGATGATGATCGACGCCACATTCGGCAGGATGTGGCGAATGATGTTGCGTGCATCGCGCACACCCATATATCTTGCGGCCACCACGAATTCGCGTTCTCGCAGGCTCATCGTCATACCACGCACGATGCGGGAGCTGATCATCCAGCTGAACACGGACAGCAGAACGATCATCCACACGGTGTCACCTTTGGTGCGCTGCACGACGATCGTGATGAGCAGGAAGCTGGGCACCACCAGCATGAGGTCGACAACCCACATCAGGGTGCGATCGCGCCAGCCACCGAAGTAGCCGGCGATCGTCCCCACGGTGGCTGCGATGACGGTCGAGATGAACGCCACACAGACTCCGATAAGCATGGATTTCTGCATTCCGCGCAGCGTCTGAGCCAGCAGGTCCTGACCGAGCCCGTTGGTGCCGAACCAGTGGGTGGTGCTGGGCGGCTGCTGCAGTGCGAAATAGTCGAGATCGCTGTAGCTGTAAGGCAGCAACGGCGGCAGCGCATAGCAGCCGATGAACAAAAGTACGAGGATGGCGATCGATACCACAGCGGGCTTGTTGCGCACGAACCGTCGCAGCACGAGAGTGCGCCTCGATGCGAACGACGAGACAGCGACGCCGGGCTTCGCCGTCGTGGCCGAGTTTGTGGTGACGGGTTCGGTCATGTCACCCGCACCCTCGGGTCAAGTGCGGCGTAGATGACGTCTGAGAGCAGGCCGGCCAACAGGACCGTGACACCCGCGAACACGGCGATGGCGGCGATGATATTGATGTCCTGGGTGTTGAGGCCTTGGATGAACCATTCGCCCATGCCGTGCCACCCAAATATCTTTTCGACGAACACCGCTCCGGTGAACAATCCGGCGAAACTGTAGGCGAACATCGTTGCCATCGGGATGAGTGCGGTGCGCAGCCCGTGTTTGAACAGCGCTCTGCGGCGGGTCAACCCCTTGGCGCGGGCCGTGCGGATGAAGTCCTGCCCGAGCACGTCGAGCATCGCGTTGCGTTGATAGCGGCTGTAGCCGGCCATTCCTCCCAGCGCGAGGGTCAGAGTCGGCAGCACCAGATGCTGGAGGCGGTCGACGAATTGGTTCCATGCGCCGCCGACCGCGTCCGGTGATGTCTCGCCGGTGAACTCGAACAGTTGGACGCCTAGCGCGGAGTTGACTCCCAACGCCGACAGGATCAACAAGGTGGCCATCACGAATGACGGAGTGCTGATCACCAGCAGCGACAGCGCGGTGATGACGCGATCGCTCAACCGATACTGACGAATCGCGCCCCATGCGCCGATGGTCACTCCGGCGACCGTGCCGATCACCGAACCGAGGACGAGCAGCCGCAGGCTGACGCCGACGCGCCGCCACAGCTCGTCGCTCACGGGCTGGCCGCCGACTGTGGTGCCGAAATCGCCGTGGATGACACCGGAGGCCCAGAGTCCGTACTGGATCAATATCGGCTTGTCGAGATTGAGTTCGACCCTTTTTGCTTCGATCACCGTGTCCGGCGGACGCGGGTTGCGGCTCAGGAGATTCTCGAGGGGGTCGAACTGCCAGGCAGCCAAAGTGAAAACCACGAACGACGCCAGCGCCAGCAGCACGACGTAGTTGAGCAGCCGCTGCGCGAGAAAGCGCGTCATTCGGCCGGTCCGTGCGTGGGCTGCATCCGCACAGGTTATGAGATCGAGGCGGCCGACCCGTGGACAACTCACATGTGGCGCACAGCGGGTGTCCAGATTCGGCGCGTCCAGTGGCAATTACCTGGAGTTTCTCCGGCCGCGCCGACGCGTCGGCATTGGCTCGCCCGCTGCCAAGTAATTCGTTTCGCCGCTGTCCACATCGGTTACCCAACGTGTAGAGGGGTCACCGACGACCCCGTTGCGCATCGTTCCGGTGGGCCGTGTAGCTCGATTGACGCGACCCGCGTGAAACCGAATGGGAGTGGTCAAGGTGAATTCGAAGCAGGTCAAGTTGGGTGCGGCAACACTGGGCTCCGGCGCCCTGATCGCGATGGGCATTTTCGGCGTCTCCAGCGGCACGAGTGCTGCTCAAGACGAACCGACCCCGCCAGGGCCGGCGACGTCGGAGGTCGTGGTCAGCGACACAACGGTCATCCTCCCCGACGTTTCGGCCACGCAGCCGATGTTTCCGGGCTGATAGTCCAGAGCAGGTTCCGGTAGCCCGACGTGGGCTGCCGGAACTTGTCTTTTGCCGACGGTGCTGGCCGGACATAGACACCGCGAAATTCACAGCTGGCACATAGACAACACACAGTCGCCGCTCACAGCCCGGCCGATAATGGGCATGTGAGTCCCAACGGTTCGGCGGTCAACGACCAGGAGCCCGCCCGCGTGATCATGCGCAGGGCCGACGGCAACCCCATCCATGTACTGGTCGTCGACGACGAACCGGTACTCGCCGAGCTGGTGTCCATGGCCCTTCGCTATGAGGGCTGGGAGATCGTGACCGCGGGCGACGGAGCCAGCGCCATCGCCCTGGCCCGGCAGACCCCACCCGACGTGGTCGTGCTCGACGTGATGTTGCCGGACATGAGTGGGTTGGACGTGCTGCACAAACTGCGCGAGCAGATTCCGGGGCTACCACTACTGCTACTGACCGCCAAGGATTCGGTCGAGGACCGTATCGCCGGGCTGACCGCGGGCGGCGATGACTACGTCACGAAACCGTTCAGCCTAGAAGAGGTGGTGCTGCGGCTGCGCGCCCTGCTGCGACGCACGGGGGTCACCAGCGAGTCGGGCGGCGCCAAGATCGTTGTCGGGGATCTGGTGCTCGACGAAGACAGTCACGAAGTGACCCGCGCGGGTGAGTTGATCACATTGACGGCGACCGAGTTCGAGCTGCTGCGGTTCATGATGCGCAACTCCAAACGGGTACTGAGCAAGGCCCAGATCCTGGACCGGGTATGGAGTTACGACTTCGGTGGGCGATCCAACATCGTGGAGTTGTACGTCTCGTATCTGCGCAAGAAGATCGACATCGGGCGCGAACCGATGATCCACACACTGCGCGGCGCCGGTTATGTCCTCAAACCCGCACGCTGAATCGGCGGGTCGGACGCGGTGGCGCTCACCGCGCACGTGGTCACTTCGAACGCGACTGCTCGTGTCACAAGTACTTCTGCTGGCCCTGGTGTGCGCCGGTATCGGTGTCGGCACAATGATTGCGCTGCAACATTTTTTGACCAACCAACTCGACGACCGGCTGGCTGAGACCGGCAGGCGTTCGGCGGGTCTGTTCGAATTCGGCCCGGTCCCGCCACCGCCAGGTTTTCCCGGGCGGCCGGGCTTCCCGCGACGGATGATCATCCGCGACGACATGGGTCCCGGCCCGGCCTTCCTCAACGCACCCGGTCAGGCAGCACGAACGGTCGGCGCGGTGATCTCGCGCGGCACGCCCGTCAACGCCGGTGTCATCACCGCCGACGGCACTCGCAGCCAGATCAGTTCCACTGCCGCCCAACAACTGGCCGGCATCGAGCCGCACGAAACGCCGACGACGGTTCAGCTCGACGGTCTCGGCCGCTACCGCGTGATCGCGCTGCGCTCGCACGGACCGGGCGAGACGATCGTCACGGGCCTGCCCACCTCCGAGGTCGACGACACCCTGCTCACCGTCGCCATCATCTTCAGTGTGGTGGGTGTCATGGCGCTGATCGGTGGCACGACGGCGGGGATCCTGATCATCCGGCGCCAACTCGCGCCGCTTTCAACGGTTTCGGCGGCAGCGCGGCAGGTGGCTGACCTGGAACTCGACCGCGGCGAGGTCCGGCTGCCCACGCCGATCGTCGAGGTGGACCCGGCGGGTGCGCACACCGAGATCGGGCAGCTCGGTTCTGCGCTGAACCGGATGCTCGACCGCATCTCCGACGCGTTGTCCGCCCGGCACGCCAGCGAGACCAGGGTGCGTCAGTTCGTCGCGGATGCGAGCCACGAGCTGCGCACGCCGCTCGCGGCGATCCGCGGCTATACCGAACTGGCACAACGCAAGCGCGGTGATGTCCCCGACGATGTGGCGCATGCGATGAACCGCGTCGAGTCCGAGACCGAGCGGATGACCCAGCTGGTCGAGGACATGCTGCTGCTGGCCCGCCTGGACACCGGGCGGCCGTTGCAGCAGGAGGCAGTGGATCTTTCGCGATTGGTCGTCGACACCGTCAGCGACGCCCACATCGCCGGACCTGACCATCAGTGGTTACTCGACCTGCCCGACGAGCCCGTCGTCGTCATCGGTGACGAAGCGCGTCTGCATCAGGTGTTGGGCAACCTGCTCGCCAACGCGCGCACCCACACGCCGCCGGGCACGTCCGTCACGACGTCGTTGGCGCGATCCCCCGGCGGAGGCGCAGTGCTGACGGTGGTCGACGACGGTCCCGGCATCGCGGAGTGGCTGCAGCCCGAGATCTTCGAGCGATTTGCGCGGGGCGACACATCGCGCTCCCGGCGCGGGGGCAGCACCGGGTTAGGCCTCGCGATCGTCGCGGCGGTCGTCAAGGCGCACCGCGGCGCCATCGATGTGCGCAGCGGGCCGGGATCGACTGTCTTCACCGTGACCTTGCCGGGCGATTCACAGATAGGCCACAGCACAAGCCAATCCGAGCCATAGCCAGGCCTGACAATTCCTGGTTCCTGTCGCCTGGTCGACCGTCGGGTCGATGACCGGCCCAGCTCCCCCCGACAGCGCGGCCGTCGTCAATTCGATCGGGCTGATTCTCTTCGCCGCGGACACCACCAGGCGGGGATACAGTCGAACGCTGTCTGTGACCGACGACTACCTGAAGAACAACGAGGCCTACGCGAGCTCCTTCTCAGGCCCGCTGCCACTGCCGCCGAGCAAGCACGTCGCCGTGGTGGCGTGCATGGACGCCCGGCTCGACGTGTACCGAATGCTCGGCCTCGGCGACGGCGAGGCCCACGTCATCCGCAATGCCGGCGGCGTGATCACCGACGACGAGATCCGCTCGCTGGCCATCAGTCAGCGGTTACTCGGCACCAAAGAGATCATCCTGATCCACCACACCGACTGCGGGATGCTCACCTTCACCGACGACGGATTCAAACAGCAGATCCAGGACGACACCGGCATCAAACCGGAGTGGGCGGCGGAGGCGTTCGTCGACATCGACGAGGACGTGCGCCAGTCGCTCCGCCGCATCGAAGCCAGTCCCTTTGTCACACAGCATGAGTCGCTGCGCGGGTTCGTCTTCGATGTGGCGACGGGCTGCCTCAACGAAGTGACGCTCTGAGAGCTCATCCGATTTTGTAGGTGGCGATCGCCTTCGCGACCGCTTCGCCGTCCGGGGTTGAGGGGGACCCGTTTGGTGGTCCAGTCGCTATGCGACTTGGGGTTGGTGGGTCGTGGTCCACTGTAGAGCGAACTCGGCAGGGGTGAGCTCGCCATGGGCGGAGTGGGGCCTGTTGGCGTTGTAGTCGACCCGCCAGTCCTCGATGATCACGCGGGCTTCCAGGAGCGAGTCGAAGCGCCATGAGTTGAGCAGTTCATCACGAAGCCTGCCGTTGAACGACTCGATCCAGGCGTTCTGCCAAGGCGAGCCCGGATCGATGAAAAGTGAACCAGCACTGTTGAATCGGCACCAATCACTGACCGCGTGGGCCACGAACTCGGGACCGTTGTCGAAGCGCACGTAGTGCGGCGCACCGTGGTGCAGAGCCAGGCGATCCAGCACGTCGACGACGCCGTCGGCGTCGATGCCACGATCGACTTCGATCGCGAGGGCTTCGCGGGTGAACTCGTCGATGACGTTCAACATCTTCAAGGTGCGGCCATCGGCGGTGGTGTCGAACTGGAAGTCCATCGCCCAGATGACGTTCGGACGAATCGGTGACATCGCGCCCACGGCGATACCGATACCGGTCAGACGCTTCTTCTTGCGGCGCTGCGGGACGCGGAGGCCCTCCTCGCGCCACAGACGACGGATGCGCTTGTTGTTGACCTGCCAGCCGGCTCGGCGGGCCATCTTGGCTGCCCGCCGCCATCCCCAGCGGGGCCGGTCAGTGGAGAACCGGCGCAGCCAGGCGCGCAACTCGGCCTCCTCGGTGGTGATCGGCGGCGGTGTCAGGCGCATCGTGGAACGGTGCAGGCCAACCACTGTGCAGGCGCGGCGCTCGGAAACCCCGAACCGGTCGCGCAGCGCCGTGACGGCGCGGCGCTTGCGGTTCGGGGTCAGAAGTTTCCCGCCGAGATCTCCTTGAGCATGTCGATGTCGAGGGCCTGGTTGGCGACCAACTTCTTCAATCGGGTGTTCTCGGCCTCGAGTTCTTTGAGCCGTTTGGCCTCGTTGGCTTTCATGCCGCCGTACTGGGCAAGCCAGCGATGCCACGTCGACTCCGCGATCTGCAGGTGTCGGCACACCTCGTCGAGCTCCTGGCCGGCCCCCAGGAGCTTGTTGCCCTCGGCGAGCTTGCGGATGATCTGATCCGGCGTATGCCGCCGGCGCTTGTTCGATGCCATGTCGTTGTTGATTCTTCCTCGCCCGAACACCGGGCAACAGAGTCCCACAATGACTGGACCACTACGACGGGCTCACCTCAGGGTGACGACGTCGACGTCGCAATTGACCAACGTCTTGCCGCGGCGCAGCACCCGGCCGATCGCGATCAGGTCCGTCGCGCGGGCCGGCGCCAGAAACTGCACGGAGATCGATGTGGTCACGCCGCGCAGCGAGTCCGGCACCTCGGCACCCGCCCATGCGGCGGCCATCACCGCGACATCGGCCAGCGCCGCGACGGCACCACCGTGGACCATGTCGCCGAGCGTGACGTTGGATTTGTCCCACGGCAAGCGCAGCCGCACTTCGTCACCGTCGAGCACCTCGGCGACGATGCTGAGCTTGGCGACGAACGGGGACGCGGGGATGAACTGCGCCATAACCTCGGCGCCGGTCTGGGGTGGGGTAGCGGTCTGCGACATGCATCCAGTATCTGCGCCGGATCAATTACCTCCGGGGTAGTCGCCTCGCTCGCCTGAATGTGCGGTTTCGTACGCGACGCGCCGCTGCGGCGTAGAAATCCGCACAGTCACCGGCGATCGCCGCAGACCGAGCGTTGACATGGCAGGCCGACCCTGGTTTTATATCGGGTTATGCAGATAAAGCTGGTCATTTCTACCAACTTTACGAGGAAATCATGACCGACACCGCTGAGCAACTCAACGCCGGCCGATATGAGCTGAGCCATCTGCGCTCGCTGGAGGCCGAAGCCATCCACATCATCCGGGAGGTGGCGGCGGAGTTCGAGAAGCCTGTGCTGCTGTTCTCCGGCGGTAAGGACTCCATCGTCATGCTGCACCTGGCGATCAAGGCATTCCGGCCGGGCCGGCTGCCGTTCCCGGTGATGCATGTCGACACCGGCCATAACTTCGACGAAGTGCTGCAGGCCCGCGACGACCTCGTCGCCGAATCCGGTGTGCGCCTCGTGGTCGCCAAGGTTCAGGACGACATCGATGCCGGCCGCGTCGTGGAGACCATCCCATCGCGCAACCCGATGCAGACGTTCACACTGCTGCGCGCGATCCGGGAGAACAAGTTCGACGCCGCATTCGGCGGTGCGCGCCGCGACGAGGAGAAGGCGCGGGCGAAGGAACGGGTGTTCTCCTTCCGCGACGAGTTCGGTCAGTGGGACCCCAAGGCGCAGCGGCCCGAATTGTGGAACCTGTACAACGGTCGCCACCACAAGGGCGAGCACATCCGCGTGTTCCCGCTGTCGAACTGGACCGAATTCGACATCTGGTCCTATATCGGCGCCGAGAAGATCAAGTTGCCGTCGATCTACTACGCCCATCAGCGGCAGGTCTTCGAACGTGACGGGATGCTGCTCGCCGTGCACAAGTACCTGCAGCCGCGTAAGGACGAGCCGATCGTCGAGAAGACCGTGCGGTTCCGCACCGTCGGCGATGTCACCTGCACCGGCTGCGTGGAATCCCTTGCGGCAACGGTGTCCGAGGTGATCGCCGAGACCGCGGTCTCGCGCCTGACCGAACGCGGAGCCACCCGCGCCGACGACCGCATCTCCGAAGCAGGCATGGAAGACCGCAAACGTGAGGGGTACTTCTGATGGCGACGCTACTGCGCATCGCGACGGCAGGTTCCGTCGACGACGGCAAGTCAACTCTCATCGGCCGCCTCTTGTTCGACTCCAAGGCGGTCATGGAGGATCAGCTCGCCGCTGTCGAGCGCACCTCCAAGGAACGCGGACACGACTACACCGATCTGGCGTTGGTGACGGACGGCCTGCGCGCCGAACGCGAACAAGGCATCACGATCGACGTCGCCTACCGCTACTTCGCCACTCCCAAGCGGAAATTCATCATCGCCGACACGCCGGGCCACATCCAGTACACGCGCAACATGGTGACCGGCACGTCGACCGCCCAACTGGCGATCGTGTTGGTCGACGCCCGCCACGGCCTGCTCGAGCAGTCGCGTCGGCACGCCTTCCTGGCCTCGCTTCTCGGCATCAGGCACATCGTTCTCGCGGTCAACAAAATGGACCTCGTCGACTGGGATCAGGAGAAATTTGAGACGATACGGGACAGTTTTCATGAGTTCGCCGCGCGCCTGGACATCCACGACGTGACGACCATTCCGTTGTCGGCGCTCAAGGGCGACAACGTGGTAACCAAATCCGACGTCACGCCGTGGTACGACGGGCCCGCACTGCTGTCGCACCTCGAGGATGTGTACATCGCAGGCGATCGCAACCTCGTCGACGTGCGGTTCCCGGTCCAGTTCGTGATCAGGCCGCAGACCCACGAGCACGCCGATCACCGTAGTTATGCCGGCACCGTCGCCGGCGGGGTGATGCGCCCCGGTGACGAGGTAGTCGTTCTTCCCACCGGAAAGACGAGCCGTATCACCACGATCGAAGGCCCCAGCGGGCCGGTAGCGGAAGCCTTTCCGCCGATGGCGGTGTCGGTCAGCCTGGCCGACGACATCGACATCTCGCGCGGTGACCTGATCGCCCGGCCGAACAACCAGCCGAGGGTGGCACAGGAATTCGACGCGACGGTGTGTTGGATGGCCGACGAGACGTCGCTCGAACCCGGCCGCGACTACGTCATCAAGCACACGACCCGCACCACGCGGGTCAAGGTGACGGCGCTGGACTACCGGCTCGACGTCAACACACTGCACCGAGACAAGACCGCGACGGCACTCAAACTCAATGAGCTGGGCCGTATCTCGCTACGCACGCAGGTTCCGCTGCTGCTCGACGAGTACAGCCGCAACGCGGCCACCGGCTCGTTCATCCTGATCGATCCGAATACCAACGGCACCATCGCGGCGGGCATGATCCTGCCGCAAGTCGCGGCACGCACCTCGAGTCCGAATACCGTGCGCCACGAATCGCTGTGCAAGGCCGAGGACCGGCTGTCCAGGGGTAGGACCATCTGGTTCACCGGGTTGTCGGGATCTGGAAAATCCTCGGTGGCCATGCTCGTCGAGCAGAAGCTGCTCGAAAAAGGCGTACCCGCTTATGTTCTCGACGGCGACAACCTGCGGCACGGGCTCAACGCAGACCTCGGGTTCTCCATGGCCGACCGCGCCGAGAACCAGCGCCGGCTGGCCCACATCGCCGCTATCCTCGCCGACTCCGGTCAGGTCGTCCTGGTGCCCGCCATCAGCCCGCTGGAGGAGCACCGTGCGCTGGCGCGCAAGGTGACCACAGACGCGGGCCTGGACTTCTTCGAGGTGTTCTGCGACACCCCGCTGGACGACTGCGAACGGCGCGACCCGAAGGGCCTGTACAAGAAGGCGCGTGCGGGCGAGATCACCCACTTCACCGGAATCGACAGCCCGTACCAACGGCCCAAGACCCCTGACCTGCGACTCACTCCCGAATCCACGCCGGACGAGCTCGCGGACAGGGTGGTTGAACTGCTGGAGAGTAAGCAGTGAGCGATCACAGCGATCATGACGTCGCTGCGCGGTTGGCGACGGACGCGGGCAAGCTTTTGCTCGAAGTCCGCGACGAGCTCGCGCAGGCCAGTCAGGATGAGCGGAAAGCTGCGGGGGACAAGCGGTCCCACGATTTCCTGATGGCCGCGCTGGCCGCCGAGCGTCCCGGCGATGCGGTGCTCTCAGAAGAAGGTGCGGACGACCCGATCCGGCTGTCCGCGGACCGGGTGTGGATCATCGACCCGCTCGACGGCACGCGGGAGTTCTCCGAGTTGGGCCGCGACGATTGGGCGGTACACGTGGCACTTTGGCAGTCGGGTGAACTGGTCGCAGGCGCGGTCGCCCTTCCAGCACAGGGCATCACGCTCGCGACGCCCACGGTCAGCGCACCGCCGCCGGCTCCCGAGCAGCCGCGGGTAGTGGTTTCGCGTACCCGGCCGCCCGCTGTCGCGCTGGCGGTGCGTGACGCGTTGGGTGGCGTACTGGTCGAAATGGGCTCGGCGGGGGCCAAGGTCGCCTCCGTGGTGCAAGGGCTCTCTGACGTCTACGTGCACGCCGGCGGTCAATACGAATGGGACTCGGCGGCGCCCGTCGCGGTGGCCCGGGCAGCCGGACTGCACACGTCGCGAATCGACGGCTCACCGCTCACCTACAACAGACGCGATCCACGGTTACCCGACGTGGTCGTGTGCCGACCGGAGCTCGCAGAAGCGGTGCTCACGGTCACACGTGATTGACTGGGCTCATGCGGATGTCGGCAAAAGCTGAATATGCCGTCCGCGCGATGATTCAGCTCGCCACCACCGATGACGGCGCGGTGGTCAAGACCGACGACCTGGCCAAGGCGCAGGGCATCCCCGCGCAGTTCCTCGTCGACATCCTCTCCGACCTGCGCACCGACCGCCTCGTTCGCAGCCACCGCGGCCGCGACGGCGGATACACGCTGGCGAGGCCGGCCGCCGACATCAGCCTTGCCGACGTGCTCAGATGCATCGACGGCCCGCTGGCCAGCGTGCGCGACATCGGACTCGGCGACCTTCCGTACTCCGGTCCGACCGCGGCGCTGACCGACGTGTGGCGGGCGTTGCGGGCCAGTATGCGATCGGTGCTCGAACAGACCAGTCTCGCCGAGGTCGCCGCAGGCACCTTGCCCGAGCATGTCGGCAAGCTGGCCGACGACTATCGCGCGCAGGAGGAGACCCGCGGCCACTCGCTGGGCTAGCGCCCTGCGTTAGCGCCGGCGCCGCTTCGTGCCGCGCGCGGCGATCCCTTCGAGGAGCATGCGCAGGCCCTGCGCGAAGTCCTCTTCCACCGACACCTTCTCGGCGACATGCGAGAGCGCTTCCACGTGGGGATGCGCCGCGCCCGCGGTCGATCCGATGCGCGCGGCGGCGTCGCCGGCATCACGGCCACGCGTGAACGGCCCGGCGAGTTCGGCCTGGGCCGCGCCGACAATGAGGGCAAAGACGGCGTGGAAGGCCGAGAGGTGGTCGGCGTCCGAGAGGCCACCACGGCCAAGTGCGGCAATGAGCGCGTCGACCACCGCGAAACCGGTCGCCGACGACGTGCGGCGCGTCAGCACCAGGGGGATGGCGGCAGGATGGGCCCTGATGCCCAACCACATCGCCTCGGCCACCGCGTAGACATCGTCGATCCAGTTCGCGGTCGGCTCGGGCACTCGCACCTCGGCGACCACCGCGGCGACGACCAGTTCCTCCAGCCCTTCCTTATCGGGCACGTAGTTGTAGACCGTCATCGGTCCGGTGCCCAGCGCAGCCGCGAGTGCGCGCATGCTCAACGCGCTCACGCCGGCGTCGTCGACAATGCTCAACGCCGCGGCGGCGATCTCGTCGGTGGTGAACCGTGCGCGCATTTCTGAACCCCTTGACAAGTACGTCGTACGTGAAGCAATCTAACCATACGTACAACGTACCTATGAGGAGTGGACAATGACAGTGACGATTCCGACCGAACGGCTGGACTTCGATTCGCGCGGGACGCGTTGCGCGGCGTGGTTGACGCTGCCTGCCGGTGCCGGACCACATCCGGCCGTCGTACTCGTCCACGGCCTGGGTGCGACGCACGACATGATGCTGGCTCAGTACGAACAGCACTTCGCCGCGGCCGGCATCGCCACCCTGGCATTCGATTACCGACACACCGGTGCGTCCGATGGTCAACCACGGCAACGTATCTCGACGCGAAACCAATGTCAGGACGTTGCGGCGGCCATCGCGCACCTTGGCGTCCGCGCCGATATCGACGCCGCGCGAATCGGGCTGTGGGGCACCAGCCTCGGTGCAATGAACGTCATCCGGGTCGCGGCCGAGCGCGACGATGTCGCCGTTGCGGTCGTGCAGTGCCCGATTGTGCACGGGCCAGGCGCAGCGCGCCGACTCGGACTGTTCGCGGCGCTACGTCTGGCGCCGGCGATCACCGAAGACCTCCTGCGCGTCGCGATGCGGCGCGGGCGCCGCTACGTACCGATCGTGGGACCGCCGGGAGGGTTCGCGATGGTCACGGTCGAGGGTGCCGAGGAGGGCTGGAACTCGACTGTGCCGCCTGGTGCACGGTTCGACAACCGGATCGCTGCCGCGAATGCGTTGGCCATGGTGACCACATCGGCGCTCCGTCACGCCCGCGACGTCACGGCGCCTCTGCTGGTGTGCGTGTGTGATCGCGAGAACCTGATGGATCCCGGGTACGCCGAATTGGCGGCTCGTCGGGCACCTCGCGGCGTCGCCAGGCACTACGACTCGGACCATTTCGCGATCTACCATCCGCCGCTGGTCAGCCAGGTCCTTGCCGACCAGACCGCCTTCCTGCAGGAGCACCTCAATGTCGGTGCGTGAAATGCTGCGCGGCAACGACGAGCGCTTCCGTTCCTTGGCCGCCGGACTCGGCCAAGACGAGTGGGCGCACCCGAGCCTCTGCGACGAGTGGTCCAACCACCAGGTGCTGGCACACCTCGTCATCGGCTACCGCTCGGGCGTCGGTCTGACGATGCGCGAGATACTGCGCCACGGCGGCTCATTCGACCGCGCCAACACCGCGATGGCCTGCGCGCTCGCGGACGTCCGTAGCCCCGCCGAATTGCTCGACGAGTTCGGGCAGCTGGTGCATCGGCCCCGTGGGCTCGGCCGCATCTTCCCGTCGCGGCTGCTGCTGGGCGATCACATCACCCATGAACTCGACATCCTGTTCGCACTCGACCGTGCACCGCAGATTCCCGGCGAGGCCCTGATGGCGGTGCTCAACACCCAAGTGGCACTGCCCAATCCGTTCGTGCCCGCGTTCGCAAACAGCCGGGGACTGCGACTGCACGCCATCGACGTCGAGTGGGCGCACGGTGCGCAGGGGCCGCTTGTCGAGGGCCGCGCCGCCGACCTGGTATCCGTTCTGGGCAACCGGCCGCGAATGCTGCCCGTACTGCGCGGCGACGGTGTCGAACTGCTCGCGTCGCGGGTCAGTCCGCGCCGGATCCGTAGGGCCGGGTGATGATCTCCAGATAGTGGCCGCCGGGATCTTGGAAGTACACCCCGCGGCCTCCGTCGTTGTGGTTGATCTCCCCGGGCCGGCTGCCCCGCGGGTCGGTCCAATGCTGCAGACCGCGCTCGCGGATGCGCCCGTAGATGGCGTCGAACTCGTCCTCGGAGACGAGGAATGCGTAGTGCTGCGGGCGGATGTCCTCGTCGGTGCCTATCTGGGCGTAGTCGAGGCTGGCGCCGTGATTGAGTTCGACGGCCAGGAAGGGCCCGAATTCCTTGGGGGCAGGAAGGCCGAAGAGCTCAGTGAAGAACCGCGCCGATTCTTCGCGATTTTTCGCGGCGACGATGGTGTGGTTGAACGTGATTGCCATCAGATCCAGTGAACCACCGTCAACGCCGGGGCGGCAACGATGCACCATAGGGGAATGACGCACGCCGATGTCCTGACGGGTCCACGGGTAACGCTGCGAGCACCCACCCTCGACGACGCAGAACCGCTGTTCGCGATTGCGTCCGACCCCGAAGTGCCGCGCTATATGTCGTGGCGCCCACATCGGAATGTCGGCGAGACCCAACGCGTCATCACCGAGGTGCTGAACGTCGGCGGGGAGACCACACGGTTGATCGACTTGCGCGAAGGTGGAGAAGTGATAGGAGCCATCGGGGCGTTGTCAAGCGGTCAATGCAACGTCGGCTGTTGGTCAGGCTGCTTGGTCGATGAGTGCGGCGAGTCGGTCGGCGGGCGTGTCGAGGTCCAAGGTAGGTCGGGGTCGGGTGTTGAGTTTGTCTTGGATCCGTTTGAGGTCGGCCTTGGTGTGCATGCTCAGGTCGGCGCCCTTCTCGAACCAGAACCGCAGGAGCCGGTTGATGCTTCTATGTCAATGCGAGTGGTTGGCATCTGGCGATTTGGTGCTGCCAGGAGGCTTGGTCGGTGTGCATCGCTCGGTAGATCACATCGACGAGGTGGCGCTTGAGGATGCGTCTGGCGCCGCGGGCACCCTTCGTCGGTTCTTGGCGTGCGATGAGTTTTTGAGCCGCCGGGTTGAAGCGTGTCTGCACGATCGCCGCCGTGTAAAGGACGCTGTTGAGACGGCGGTTGCCGCCTCGATGAAGTCGGTGACGTTCGTTGTCTGATGAATAGACGGGAATCGGAGCGCACCCGGTGTAGCGGGCTAGTTTGGCTGAGCTCGAAAACCGTTCGATGTCACCGATTTCGGAGAGCAGCACCGCTGCGGAGTTGTGGCTGATCCCGGTTATTGCCAACAGGTTCGGCGTAAGGGGCGTGACGAGCTCTTTGATCCTGATGTCGAGATCGTGGATGCGGTTGTTGGCCTCGGCGAGCTCGCTGATCATCGTGACGATCACCTGTCGTACGTGGATGCCCACCTCTGCGGCTTCGAGCCGCGCGGTCAACGCCGCTACTACCTTGGCCCGCGCCAGGTCGCCGGGCGTGTGGTCAAGCCACAGATGCGATTGCGCCTTGAGCTGGTTGATCATCATGGTGCGGCGTTTGACGAGGTCAGCACGGTAGTCGGTGAGAACGCGGAGTTCGCGGACCCGCTCGTCGATGCGATGGCGGGTCAGATCCGGTGTCGCGATCGCGGCATGTGCGGCCGCGACGGCATCGATGGCATCTGACTTGGAGCCCGTGGCGGCGTGCAACTTACGATGCGCGGCGGTCAGCCGGCTAGGAACCCACACCACCTCTTGACCCGCAAGCAGCAGTCCATCGGCCAGCCGGCGGGCAAAGCCGTGACCGTCTTCGATGGCCCAGGTCACTGGGGTGGCGTCCGTGATCGCGCGAATCCAGGTGAGCACCGCGGTAATCAGCAGCCCATCGTTTTTCACGGTCAGCGGCTTGCCTATGCGATTACCGCGAGCATCGACAGCCACCGCAACATGGACGTGCTTGTGTGGGTCGATCCCTACTGTCACCATCGAAATGTCCCTCCGCTCATCCGGGTGACGGGACGATGGCGGGGGCTCTGCCCGGTGGACAGACCTATTGCGAGTTGAAGGCTCAGCAGGCTTCTATCAGGTCACACCGGTCAGGGCTCTTGCCTCGAGCCGCTGTGGACAAATCAACGGAAGGCCATTCACGGCACGTGTTTTCCGAGTCACCGAGCAGCTCACCGGGTCGGCTCCCGTCGAAACCGTCCGGTTCTAACACTGTGCACCAATAGGTGTTCTCGTTGGTGCCCCGTTGCCAGGGCGAGTGAGGATCGCAGAAGTAGACCGGCGCCTGCAGTTGCAGATCGATGGTGCGCCAGTTGGCCATCTCGCTGCCCCGGTCCCAGGTGATGGTGCGCCGCAGGTGCGCCGGCAGCTCGCTCATCGCCCCGATCATCGCGGTGGCCACCGACTCGGCGGTGTGATCGGCGGGCAGGTGTAACAGGATGGTGAACCGAGTACTGCGCTCCACCAATGTGCCTATGGCACTGGCATTTCCGGCGCCCATGATCAAGTCTCCCTCCCAGTGCCCGGGCACTGCCCGGTCGGCGGCCTCGGCGGGGCGATCACGGATGGTGAAGACCGATCCCGGTGGATAGACGCCGGCACGGGTGACCGACCGGTGGGGTTTACGGGCCGCCCGTTTGGTCGATAGACACTTGTGCAGGTCAGCCCGGAGTTGACCACGGGTTTGGACGTAGAGGCATTTGTAGATGGTTTCGTGGCTCACCCGTGCCAGCTTGTCATCGGGATGATCGCGGACCAACAGCTCGGAGATCAGCTTCGGACTCCACCCGTCGTCCATCGCCGTTTCGATCATGGCGCACAGCACCGGGTCATCGAGGGTGAACCCCTTGGGACGCTTGGCCTTCTGAGCAGCCCGGGCATGGGCCATCCCGGCGTGGTAATCCCCGTCAGGGTTGCTGTTGCGGTGCACTTCTCGCCAGACGACGCTGGCGTCCCGGCCGATCTTCTCGCCGATCCGTTCGTAGGTGAGCCCGTTGTCGCGGCCGCGCATGATCTCGATGCGTTCATCCAGGCTGAGGCGATGCCCCCGGCCGCCGAGACGGTCGGGATCGCCGGAGGTGATCAGGCCGTGGGTTCTCTCGGAGTTCTGTCCGCGCAGTAGTGGCATTGCGCCAGCCTGACGCCACCACAGACTCGCCGCCGTAGTCGACACGCCCATGTCCCTGGCCACCCGCTCCAACGGCTCACCCAGGCAGACCCGATCGAACAACTCCCGCCGCGTCGACCTCGAATGCGGATAACCACTCGGCATGTGCAACCCCTCTGATCACAGATATTGCACTGACCGTATGAATCCGCCCGGCTGGCGGCGCCCACAACCCCACATCGTCGACTTCGGCTATTACCTTGGCCGTCAGTGGTGGGGCCGGGGGTACATGTCGGAGGCGGTACGGCTCGTCCTCGACAGCGCCCGCAGCGACCCGGCCGTATACCACGTCTCGGCGCACTGCTACGCCGACAACGCGGCTTCGGCGCAGGTGCTCAAACGTAGCGGGCTCACCCTGGCTGGAAGGCCGCCTGAAGCGCTATACAGTGCTACCGAATATCAGCTCTGAGCCGCAGGACTGCCTGCTGTTCGCAAAGGCGGTCAAGTGATGAGTGCGTTCAACCTCCGCGACCTCACGGTCCCGATCATCGTCGCGCCGATGGCCGGTGGGCCGTCGACGCCTGAGCTGGCCGCCGCAGGAACGAACGCCGGCGGCCTCGGGTTCGTCCCCGCGGGATACCTGACGGCCGAGGTATTCGCCGAACGAGTGACCAAGGCGCGCCAACTCGCGACCGGGCCCATCGGCGCCAATCTGTTTGCGCCACAGCCCAGTGCGGGTACGCCTGCCGCAATCGAGGCGTACGCCGCAGCGCTGGCCCCCGAGGCGGAGCGCTACGGTGCTGCGCTCGCCCCGCCCCGGTTCGATGACGACGCATGGGCCGCGAAGCTGGACGTGTTGCTCGATCTGCGACCAGAGGTGGCGTCCTTCACCTTCGGTGCGCCGAGCGCGGACGAATGCAGGAGGCTGCGCGAGGCAGGCATCGTGACCGTCGGCACCGTGACGACGCTGGCGGAGGCGCAGGCGGCCGTCACCGCGGGCGTCGATGTGCTGGCCGCACAGGGCCCCTCGGCGGGCGGACATCGCGGGACATTCGACCCGGCGGCGCAGCCGGCGTCGCAACCGCTCGAGCAACTATTGGCCGCGCTGAGGGCGGCAGTCGATGTTCCGGTGATCGCGGCGGGCGGGCTGTCCACCGCTGAGGATGTCCGGCGCGTGATGGCTGCCGGTGCGGTCGCGGCGCAACTCGGCACCGCGTTCCTGCTGGCCGACGAAGCGGGCAGCACCGGTGTCCACCGTGCCGCCCTCAAGGATCCGCAGTTCACCGAAACCGTTGTCACCCGGGCATTTTCCGGTCGCTACGCGCGTGGGCTGCGGAATCGCTTCGTCAACGAGCACGAGGCCGAGGCGCCGTTCGGCTATCCCGAGGTGCACTATCTGACCAGCCCGGTGCGTGCGGCGGCGGTGCGCGCGGGCGATCCCCAAGGCGTCAACGTCTGGGCGGGGACGGGATTCCGCAACGCGACGGCTGGTTCGGTGGCTGAGATCATCGCCGCACTGACGTAGACGTCAATAGCGCGGTCACATCGGCGTCGGCAAGCTACTGTCCGAACCATGTGGCAGCTGAGCCGGCGTCGGTTCACCGTGAGCGCGGGCGTGCTGGCGGCCGCGACGCTACTGCCCGGTTGCAGCAGCAGCGACGAACCCGAGGCTGACGCGCCAAGGGGTGATGCGCCGAAAGAACGCATCGTGGTGGTCGGTGCCGGTATGTCGGGCCTGGCAGCAGCCCGCCGTCTGGCCGATGCGGGGATGGACGTCACGGTGCTGGAGGCCCGCGACCGCATCGGCGGCCGCACGTGGACGGATACCTCGCTGGGAGTGCCGATCGATCTCGGCGGGGCATGGATTCACGGCCCCGAGGGCAATCCGCTCACCGAACTCGCGGATCAGGCGGGCGCGCGCCGAGTCGCGACCGACTTCGACCGACCCGTCGTATTCCAAGACGGTCGCGAACTCAGCACCGACGTCGTGCAGACCACCTTGACGCGCTGGCAGGAAATCACCAAAGAGCTTGCACCGCTGAGCGAGGACGCGGGGGACGACGAGTCGGTCGCCACCGGTCTGGCCGAAGTCGCAGATATGAACGATCCGCTCATCCAGTGGGCGGTGGCCAGCGAGATCGTCGGCGAGTATGCGGCCGACCCAGAGGAACTCTCGCTCAAGTGGTTGGGCAACGAGGGCGAGTTCGGCGGAGGCGACCTGATTCTGCCCGGCGGATACCAGCAATTGACGCAGCACCTCGCGCGCGGGCTGGCGATCAAGCTGGGTGCCGAGGTCAAAAAGGTCATTCACAGTGACTCGGGGGTGCGGCTCGAAACGACCCAGGGTGTGGTCGACGCGGACCGGGTCATCATCACGATTCCGCTGGGTGTGCTCAAGGCGGGCACGATCGGGTTCGACCCGCCGCTTCCCGAGGACAAGCAGGCGGCGATCGAACGGCTCGGCTTCGGTCTGCTCGACAAAGTGGTACTCAGGTTCGACCAGCCGTTCTGGCCGGACGCCGAGGTGATCGGGCTCGTTGGTGGCGACCAGCCGGTGTCGATGCTGATCAATGGTGAGACATTCGCCGATGCTCCGCTGTTGGTCGGCCTGCGGGGCGGTCGCGAGGCGCGTGAACGCGAGGCACTTACCGATCAGGACGCCGTGGCCCAAGTGGTGTCGGCACTGAACGCGCCCAATCCCACCGGATCACTCGTCACCCGGTGGGCCGCAGACCCGTTCGCGCGCGGTTCGTACAGCTTCATTGCCGTCGGTTCGAGTCCCGACGACATGGAGGCACTCGCCGAACCGGTGGGCGAGCGGCTTCTGTTCGCGGGCGAAGCCACCAACCCGGAGTTCTTCGCCACCGTCCACGGCGCATACCTGAGCGGAATCCGCGAAGCCGAGCGGATTCTCGGCTAGCTGTCTAACGTCCGTCGCGCGGTGAGCGCGGCTATTTCGGGGCGGTGAGCTCCAGCGCGATGTTGTCCGGGTCGCGGAACTCCAGGATGTAGGCCGGGCCGATGTCCTTTGTCGGCTCATGGGCGATGCCCAGGAAATCGAGATGATCTGCCGCGGAATCCAGTTCGTCCTTGCTGCCGACCCGGAACGCGAGATGGTCCAGGCCGGCGCGGTCTTCGTCGAAGCGATCGCTGGCCACGGGACGCAGCCCAACCAGTGTGCTGCCGAGGTCGTAGATCACGCCGCCGAATAGGAATCCCAGCATCTCCCGCGTCTTGGCATCCGCGCCCTCGGGCAGCTCGACAAGAATGGGCCAGCCGAACACGCTGTCGTAGAACTGCCGGGACCGATCGATGTCGGTGACGGTGAGTCGGATGTGCGCAATGGACCCGGTGTTGATCGCCATGGACGTTCATCGTGCCAGAATCGCGATCGTGCAGATCGGGATGACGATGCCGGTGATGGAGCCGAACCTGGACGCGGCAACGCTTCGGGCGTGGGCGCAGGCGATAGACGACGGGCCGTTTTCGTCGCTGTGCTGGGGCGAACGCATCGCATTCGACAATCCCGAGTCCCTGACGCTGCTTGGTGCGTTGGCGGCATGGACTGAGCGAGTGCGCTTGGTGACCACCGTCGTGGTTCCTCAGCTGCACGATCCCGTCATGCTCGCCAAGGCGCTGGCCACCGGTGACATGCTCAGCGGCGGTCGGCTGACCGTCGGACTGGGTGTCGGAGGCAGGCACGAGGATTACCACGCCGTCGGCGCGGACCTCGCGACCCAGACGATGCGCGGGATGGCCGACAGCGTCGCGGTGATGCGACGGATCTGGGCGGGAGAGAAGGTGACCGACTCCATCGTCCCGGTCGGGCCCCCGCCTCTGCAGGCCGGCGGACCGCGACTGTTGGTGGGAACCATCGGTCCCAAGACGGTGCGCAGTGCCGCCGCGTGGGCCGAAGGGCTGGCGGGTATGACGCTGGACCTGGACGTCGACAAGGAGAACGCGCTGTTCGACGTCGCGCGGACGGCCTGGGCGCAGGCGGGCAAACAGAGTCCGCACCTGGCCACGTCGTTCTGGTTCGCCATCGGCGACGGGGATGACGCGCGGGCGCAGGTCCATAACCATCTGCGCCGCTACATGAACTGGATCCCCGCCGAATACGTCGACGCGATGGCGCCGACCACCGGCTGGGCCGGCACCGAAGCCCAGCTGCTCGAGGTACTGCGCGGATTTGAAGCGATCGGTACCGACGAGATCCATTTGATCCCGACGAGTTCTGACATCGATCAGGTCCGGCGCGTCGCCGGTGTGGTCGAGGAGTTTCAGAGCCCTCAGAGGGCGTCGTAGACCTTCTTGTAATACGACGACAGTGAACGCGACCCGATGAACCGCATCATGGTGACAGCCAGCAGGCCCCTGACACTCTTCGACGTCTGTTGCCACACCCCGTGCACCGCGCTGCCGCCCTCGCGGTGCGCCGCTGTGAGCGACATGAAACCTCCCGCTTCGAGGGCGTCGCTTTCGATGATCGTCAGAATCACCGAGTTCGGCTCCGACCAGTCGTAGTGCCATTTCGCCCACAGTTTGGGGAAGTCCTGGCCTTCGCGGATGTCTGCATCGGTATCTCCGACTCGATATACCTCGAACGCGTCAACAGACGATGCCGGCCATCGGTGGGGACGGTTCGGGGAGAAATCCGTCATGAGCTCGACGACCTGTTCTGGCGTCGCGGTTGTCGCGAAATCGAACTCGAACCTGGTGCGCACGCACCGAACGTATCAGTAGGGCCGTGGCAAGCTGGATCCATGACGACCCGTCCGCTGCCGCCGATCGTTCCGCGTTCCGAGTGGGAGGAAGCACGTGCCGAATTGCTGCTCCGCGAAAAGGAACTGGTGCGGCTGAAGGACTCCGTGAGCGCCGCCCGGCGCCGCCTTCCGATGGTCGAGATCACCGAGCCCTACACGTTCGATTCCGAGCGGGGAGCGGTGACACTGCTGGAACTGTTCGACGGGCGTAGCCAGCTGATCGTGCAGCACTTCATGTTTGGAACCGATTGGAGCGAGGGGTGCGACGGGTGTTCGATGATGGCCGAACACATCGGACCGCTGTCGCATCTGCACGCGAAAGACACCTCGTTCGTGCTGGTTTCGCGCGCCGCGCTGGCCAAGCTGCTGGCGTTCCGTGATCGGATGGGCTGGCGGCTTCCGTGGGTGTCGTCGTCGGACACGTCGTTCAACGAGGACTTCGGCGTCACGGTCGACGGTGAGGAGCTCCAGTCGGTGAGTGTGTTCCTGCGCGACGGCGACAGGGTGTTCCACACCTGGCAGACGTTCAGCCGCGGAGAAGAGCCGTTCATGGTGGTGTTCGACCTGCTCGATCTCACGCCGTACGGGCGACAGGAGACGTGGGAGGACTCACCGGCCGGGTGGCCGCAACAACCGCCCTACGAATGGATGCGGCTGGCGGACGCGTACCCCAATCAGCTAGCTGCGCAGCGTGAATCCCGCGTCGAGCGGCCATGACGTGCCCGTGATGAACTGACCGGCGTCTGAGACGAGCCACGCCACCGCTCCCGCGACGTCCTCCGGCTGCAGCAGCGGGATGGGTAGCGCGTTCTGCTGGGCGAGAAGCCAGGGATCATTGGCGCCTGCGAGCGTCATGGTCGCCTCGTTGATGATCATCGAAGTGGCGACACCGCTGGGGTGGATGGTGTTGACGCGGATCGAGTGCGGTGCCAGCTGCAGCGCCCAGCCCTGCATCAAAGCGACCAGGGCGCGTTTGGATGCGGCGTAAGCCTGCAGGCCCGCGCGATCGGTGCCCGATGCCTTGAGTCCCTGGGTCGAGCTCGTCAACACGATCGATCCACCGCGTCCGCCGGAGATCAGCGCAGTAATCGCGGCGTCGACGGTGTTCCAGGCGCCGACGAGGTTCACGTCGACGATGTCTCTGAACGTCTGCCGCGGGTGCTCGCAGTCGGTCACCCGGATGATGCCCGCATTGGCAAGGACGATGTCGATGCGGCCGAATTCTGCCAATCCGTCGGCCACCACCGCGTCCATCGCGTCGGCGTCGCGGACATCGGCCTGCCGGAACACGATCCGGCGCCCCAGCGACTCGACCAGCCTTGCGGTTTCGGCAAGGTCCGCAGCGGTCGCGCCCGGATAGTCGGTGGATTCGAAGTCGGCACAGATGTCAATGGCGATGACGTCTGCACCCTCTCCTGCGAGTTTGACCGCATGTGCACGGCCCATCCCGCGGGCGGCTCCGGTGATGAGGGCGACCTTGCCCTCGAGGCTGGCCACCATCACTGCTTTCCGAAGTTGACGTCTTTGGTGACGGATTCCCATTCGTCGATGGAGGCGGAGAACGCGGCAAGCTTGTCTCGCACCGCCTTGAGCACGTCGCGCCCAAGGAGGAGTCGCAGCGGTGGATCGTCGAGTTTGGTTACCATCAGCACGGCTTCGGCGACCTTGCGTGGATCACCCGGTAGGTGGTTGGCGAACTCCTTGATCAGCGTCTTGCGAGCGCCGACGTTATCGTCGTAATCGCCGATCGGAGTTGAGGATTCCCACATCGAACGGGCGGCCCAATCGGTGCGGAACGCGCCGGGCTCGATAGCGGTCACCTTGATGCCGAGCGGTTTCACCTCCTGCGCCAACGCTTCGGTCAGTGCTTCGAGCGCGAACTTCGTCGACGAGTAGTACGCATTCGGCGGGTTGGCGACCAGACCTGTCATCGACGAGATGTTCACGATGTGTCCCGATTGGCGCTCACGCATCTGGGGGAGTACCGCCTTGATCGTGTCGACCACACCGAAGTAATTGGTGTCGAACAGCTTACGGACCTTGTCGTCCTCACCCTCTTCGATCGCGGACAGGTAACCGTTGCCCGCGTTGTTGACCAGAACGTCGATCCCGCCAAATGCGTCCTCCGCCGCTTTGACCGCCGAGGTGATCTGACCCTTGTCGGTGACGTCCAATGCAACCACGGTCGCGCGGTCGCCGTAGGCGTCGGCGAAATCGGCCACCGTCTCAGTCCGCCGCGCGGTGACCACGACGGAGTGCCCCGCCTCCAGCGCGGCCTTGGCGATTTCTCGCCCGATCCCCGTCGAGCATCCGGTAATCAACCAGCGTCCCATGTCAATTCGTCCCTTCAGGCAGTCGGCGCAGATAAGCCGCTCGACGATCGGCCAGTTCGGCGGCCCGTTCCGCTGTGGACACCCGAGGCAGTGACGGCACCTCGTTGTCGAGGTCGTCGAGCCTCACCACCCGTCCGCTAGCACCGAGATCCTCCTTGGGCCCGTCACCGCCGAACTCTGCCATGCGCAGCGTCAGGATGGCTTCGTGCAGACCATCGGAGTCGATCCAGTTCGCGACGCCGGGGTCGGTCGGGGAGATGACGTAGGTGTAGGTGCCGTCCTCATTCGGCACTGACTGCGCCTTGTTGAGACTGCCCGTGCGGTCGACGATGTCCAAAGTGGTGCCCCAAATATTGCTCAGCGGCACCGTGAAGTACTCGGCCCCACCGTCGCTGACGTCGACCACGAACGTCTCGCCGGGACTCAACTCGAAGCGGCCCATCACGTACACCTGGTTGCGCATCGCGCCGACACGATCGGCCGACCACGCGAGGTTGAAGTTGTTGGGCGCCATCTTGTAAACCCCGTGGCTGAGCTTGCCGGTGAAGTCCGCAAAGTAGGCCATCATCGCTGCAGTGGCGTCAGCCTGCTCGTCGAGAGTGCGCGGCGGCGTCTTCGGTTCTGCACCGAGCCGTTGCACCGCCAAATGATTCACGTCATCGCGGTCCCAGTCGAGCAGCACATCGCGGATGTAGAACTCGTGCGCCTCCTGCGTCGTCTGCACGTGGTTTTCACGCCCGTCAGCGGGGTCGGAATCGACGGAAATCACGAACGAGCCGTCGCTGTCGACCTGCATCGTGCGGCCGTTCAGCACCGCCACGGTACCCATGTTGCGATCCCACAGCGTGAAATAGTTCTCCGTCATCCGGTTGGGGCCCACGCGACCGTGAATCTCATAGCGTTCGTCGCCCGAGATGGGTATCACCCGATAGACACTGTCGGGATTGTCGATACCCCAACGTGATCCCGGGATGGGACGATCCGCGACCGGATGACCGATCCGCGTGATGCAGCTGATCTTCGGGCGGAGTTTGTCCTGATTGGACGACCACACGGCTGCCGAGAACATCACCTCGGCGAACGCGTCGTCGAACCGTTCGCGCATGGCGTCGGAGGCTTTGGCCCGACTGAGCCACTTCTCGGCGACGCTGCGGTACGCGGCCCTGACAGTGGGGTGGTTGGTCAGGTCGAGTGCGGCCAGCTCCTGTTCGTGTTGCGACTCGGTCGCCACCGGGTCACCTGTGAAATCTGACATCAGTTCCTCCTCGACGTGGCCGCGGCGCGGAAACGAGAGTTGTAGTCGGCAAACCGTTGGTCGATCTCGCTGTCGCTGAGCCCGAAATCTTCCGTCGAGTACGACGGTCGAGCGGGTTCCCGCGGACGCTGCGCCAGCCAGCGGCGCATCGCCGATTCGGCGTCGGAGGTCAGCGTCGAACCGATCGCCGCGTAGACACGGGCCACCTGCCCGATCGGATCGGCGACCGCGTCGGAGAACTCGATGTCGGTGCAACGCTCGAACTCGTCGCTCCAACCTGAGCGGGCTACCATCGCACGATCATTGGTCCAGCCCATCCGTTGCAGCCACTGCGCCCCGACTCGGTGGCGATCCACCTCATCGGAGTGCATCGCGTGCAACGTCGCGTTGAGGCTGGCGCCCGAGGGGATCGTCTCGCTCGTATCACGGTGCATGTGCACCACGTGCAGATCGGGGAATTGGTGCCGCAGGGTATCCAGATAGCCAAGGTGCGCAGGGGATTTGAGCACCCATCGCTGTGCGGTAACGCCGCGTTGGCGCTTCTGCCATTGGAGAAACTGCAACATCCTGTGCAGGTATGCGTACGCCGGTGCGAAGTCCTGTCCGTCAATCCACTCTCGGTATGAGGGCACCTGTGCACCCGACTCCGGCACATGCGACAAGAACGCATCCGACAGGAACACGATCTCCTCTTCGGGCTCGCGGGCATACATCGGGTGGATGGCGAACAACTCCGGGGCGAGTTCGCGCGATATCGCTTCGCGCCTCTCACTCACGGCGATCCTCGGGTCCTCTCCGGCGGACCAGTCGTAGTCGAGCCGAGGGGCGACCTCGACGACCTCCCACCCATACGCACAGTGAAAGCGGTTGTCGGCGGCCAGAAGTCGCTGCAGCAGGGTGGTTCCGCTGCGCATCATGCCGACTACCACGATGGGTGCGACGATGACCTCCTCGGCAATCTCCGGATGGCGCCGGATCCACTCTTGGGCGCGCAGCCTCATCCGCAGGCTGTGCACCAGACCCGAGCGCAGGATGTGCACACCGATGTCGCTCAGATCTGCCGAGCGGTAGCTGGCTGCCAGCACGCTCAGCGGCTCCTCGAACGGCAGCGGCCCCCAATCGCCAAGCCCCTCCTTCTGTTGCGCTGCCGTCGCGAGACCCGTCGCGTCGAAGGGATCGTCCACCGGGTCAGAACTTCAGGTGGTGGCTGGTATCGCCGAGTTGATCGACGTACATGATGCGGGTGTCGAACCACCAGATGCCGTCGATCTTGTGAAACGTGTCGCGGTAATGGCCGGTCACGATGATCTGGAGGGGCAGGTCCGGTGTCGCCTGGGTGACGCAGTAGTAGGCGCTACCGCGCGCGGTTCCGGAGGCCTCGTCGACCTCCAGGCGCACATTCGTGGTGAAGTGTTTGGTCTTTGGGGTGCCGTCATCGTAGAGGCGCGTCGCCATCTCGTACATCTGGCGGACCCCGGAAGCGCCGGCGAAGACGGTTTCCGGCGGCCCGTCCTCCATGCCGCAGATCCGTCCGCGGGCGAACAGTGCGGCAACGCCGTCGAGGTCGCCTGCGTCCAGACGTTCGGCGTAGGTGTATATGAGATTCTCGATCTCGCGGGCACCGTCGCTCATCGGCGGTAGACAACCAGGCGGAATCTGTCATGTCAACGTTTGCGCCCAGCCGCCCCCTGGCTATCGTCACAGCGTGACATCAAACTGGGCGCCGAGCCGACTCGGCGATTTGAGTGGTAAGCGCATCATCGTTACCGGCGCCACCAATGGTGTGGGCCTGGGGACGGCGCGAGCGCTGACCCGCGCCGGTGCGCACGTGATCCTGGCTGTGCGCAACCTGGACCTTGGCGCGCAGCGCGCGGCGGAGATCGGCGGTGACACCGCAGTCGTCAAGCTCGACCTCGCCGACCAATCCTCGGTGCGGGCGTTTCCCGATCTCCTCACCGGCGACGTCGACATCCTGATCAACAACGCGGGCATGGTGGCGCAGAAGCGCAGTGACACCGTCGACGGCTTCGAGATGACGATGGGCACGAACTTCCTCGGTCCGTTCGCGTTGACCAACCTGCTGTTCGAGCGGGTGCGTTCGAAGATCATCAACGTCGGCTCCGATGCCCACAAATCGGCCACGATCGCGTTCGATGATCCGCATCTCCGCTCGCGGAAGTGGTCTTCGTTTCCGGCGTACGGCCGCTCGAAGTTGGCCATGATGTTGTGGGGGTTGGAGTTGGATCGCCGCCTGCGCGCGGCGGGCTCGCCGGTGACGTCGTACCTGACGCATCCAGGGTGGGTGGCGTCTAACCTGCCCAACATCTCCGACACCCGGCTGATGTCTGGATTCCATTCGGTCGTAACCTCGGTGGCCAACGTGGTCGGCAATGACATCGACGCCGGTGCCGCGCCGACGCTGTACTGCATCAGCGAGCCGATTCCCCCGGGCAGTTACGTGGGCATCGACGGAAGGTTCGGATTCAAAGGCGGGCCGACGCTCAGTGGCCGCGCGGCGCATGCCTGTGACTACGAGGACGCCCGAAAGCTCTGGGAATTCGCCGAGAGTGAGACCGGCACAAGCCTGCCCATTTAGGGCATGGATACGGAACGTCAATCTGATCCGCCCACGGGCCCTTCGGTGTTGAAGGGCTGCTCCCCGGTGCCGTCTTTGCCGACCCAGCGGAAGTTCTTGCCGGCCTCGCTTTCTTGCCATCGGAGAAATGCCTCGTGCTCGCGCCGCTTGATGCACCGCAGTGAAGACGAGGAATCCACCCCCGAGGATCACTTCTGCGCTCATACCGGGACGCTACGCCCGTACTAGGGGCAGGTGACGCGGATCTCGAAGCGCGACGCTGTCGAAGTCGTCGTCGAGGACCTCCCGGTCGCAGGCGGCGCACCGCGCAAGACGGCGGTGATTGTGCGTCTCTGCGCGAACGGTTTTCAGCGTTTCAGGCCGACGATCGTCAGCAGTTGCGGACGGCGAAGGGCGAGTCCGACCCACATCAGCACGCCGAGATACACCGCGAACAACACGTGAGTGAACAGCGGGGCCTCCACTCGCATATTCGCGGTCACCGCTCCGCCAAGGTAGGCCGTGATGCCCAGGGCCCCTAGGACAGCCGTGCGCGGAATCGCGTAGACCAACACGCAGACCGACAGCACGACGCCCATGACCAGCGCCTGGCCGACCGGGAATCCGAGTGTCTGCGTGCCGTCCTCGACCTGCTGGATGCCCGCGAGCTTGCCGAACGCGTCGAACGCGAGGAACGCTCCGACGAGCGCGCTGATGGCAACGCCGATCCTGTGGCTTCGGCGAGATGCCGCACGCTCCGGCGAGATGCGTGCGGGGTCTGCATGATGAGAGGTGACGGTCATGGGAGAACTCCTTGGTCGACGGTTGCTGTTGAAGGGCAGACCGACAAGGACCGCAAAACTCATCACCCGGGCCTCGCTCCCCGGGTGGGGTGGCTCAAGTACCGCAGATATCAGACCGTCAGGGGCACGTGACAGTTATGTCGAAGGGCTTGGTGATCTGTTCTCCCGGATTGGCTTCACTGACACCGGAAGCCGTGCCGGTGATCTGGTAGGCGTTACCGTCCTTCGTGGCCGTTGCGGTATTGCCCGGCACTCCCTCGGTGAAGCTCATGACCACACCGTCGACGGTGCCGAGTCCCACGTTGTGTACCACCGAGGCGTCCGGCTCCAGACCGACGATGATTCCAGTGGCCATGTCACCGACGGCTATCGAGTACTTGCCGTCATTGGTCGCGCACACCACCTGGCCCGAGACATTCACCGGCTTGCCGTCGACGTTGACGGTGGCGGGCGCAGGCGTGGCCGCACCCGCAGGAGCCGGGGGAGTGATTTCCGGCAGCCCCGCCGTGAGGGCGTCGAATTGAAGCTGACCGACCGATGTCACGAAATCCGCCGGCACCGGACCGAGATCACCTGGGGGACTTAGAAACTCGAGTTCAACAACGGCGTTCTGTTCGCTGAACATCAGCACCGTGATGGCCGTGGTGCCGTCCGGTGAGGTCCCAGGCACTAATACCCCATCGGAACCGAACGGCGACGTCTCTGCGGTTCCCATCACCGTGGAGGCGGGAAGATCCGTTACTGCGGCGTTGAGGAATTCTGTGGCCTCGGCCGGAGTGGCGAAGACCGCGATACTGTCTTTGATCATCGCGGTGTTGTCGGCGTTGTGGTACATCGCCTCGACGCCCTGCATACCGCTCGGACCGTTCGGATTGACCTTCGGCGGCTCGGCGATGAACGGTACAGGCGCGTCGATGTCCTCGACGGCCATGAGCAGGGAACTGTAGTCATTCGCCGCGGGCTCGGCCTCGGCCGCCGTCGTCATTGCCGCGCTCGTGGTGCTGCTCTCCGCTGCGGACGAACTCGACGTCGTCTCTTTGTCATTCTTGCCACAGCCGGCGAGCACACATATCAGCGCTACACCTGCCGCGGTCAGCCTGACCGGCGTGTTATCGGGAACCTTCATATCGCGTCGCTTTCCTGTGGCGGGTCCGCGGCCTACGCGGACTGGTGGTGGACGCGCGAGCGCGCTCCGACACCGCACGCGACTCGGAGGGTGCCGAGCCACCATAAGTCACGTTGGCGTCAATTATCCGATGAACGACGGCGGCGGCCAGCCTGCTTGGGGGTCACAACCCTGGCGTCTTCGGTCCTCAGCGCAGCGCGACTGCAGAGACTTTCACCTCATCGCGTTGATATCGCGGGGCTTTCGACAGCAAGAACACGTAAAGCAGATCCAGGATCAGGATCTCGACGTAGATCACCAACCAGAGGACGTTTCCAGGGTCGTAGAGGTACTGCGAGAGGGCGGCGGTCAGCGTGCCGAGCAGCTTGCCCCACGCGATCCACATGCTTTGGCCGCGCCGGTCACCGCGGCGCAGAAGCATGGTCAGAAACAGCACGGACATGACGATGTTGTCGATGAATGCCGTATAGACCGAGCCGTCGTCGCGCCCGAACACCGACACCGTGGCGACCATCATCGGGGCGACCATCGCGAACGTGAAGACGAACATGGGCCAGAAGTACGACTCGGGAAGGTTTTTCGGGTAGTCGGTGCGCCAGTACTTCAAGAAGATCGCCAGGATGGCGATGTCGGCGGCGAGCCAGATCGCGTTGATGGATTCCTGCATGATCCCGCCGACCGACGGATAGACGAACGTGAACAGGAACTCCCAGGTGATGTTCATCGCCAGGGCGAGAAATGGCATCGCGTACGTGCGGTCGAGCAGTCCACGTCGTATCACGCATGCGTAGGTGAAGATCCAGAAAATTCCGCTGGCAAGCCCGAGCGCGTCGATCAGGGACATCAGGTCCAACTTCCCGCGGTAGTTAGATACAGACTAGTAGTCTGTATCTAATGAGGTGGCCGAATGGCTGAGATAAGACGCACCCAGGCACAACGCCGTGCCGCGACCCGCGCTGCCATCCTCACCGCCGCGCGCGAGTTGTTCGCCGAGCACGGCTATCACGGATGCAGCATCGGCACGATCCTGATCCGCGCCGAATCCAGCAAGGGCGCCTTCTACCACCACTTTCGCGATAAGGCCGCGGTGCTTGAGGCCCTGCTCGCAGAGTTCGAGGAAGAGGGCGTGCGCAGGGCCAAGCAGTGGAGCGACGGCATCACCTCGCCGCTGGAAATCATCCGGGTGTCGGCACACAATCTGTTGGCCTGGTGTACCGATCCCTACGTCCGCCAGGTCGTGCTCACCGATGCGCTGTCGGTCCTCGGGTTCGTTCGGTGGCACCAGATCGACGACCGCTACACGCTCGATGTCCTCGACCGGTTGTTGCGGCGCGGTATCGAGGTCGGCGACGTGCGACCGTTGCCGTCGACCCGCATGATGGCGCGGCTGATCAACGCCGCAGCGAATGAGGCGGCGCTGTTCGTCGCGAACGCGGCCGATGTCGAGAAAGCGCGTGATGAAGCGAGTGCCGGCATCGACCACCTGATCACGTCAATCGCGGGCACGGACCCTGCCGAGTAGTGGGCGCTAAGCGCCGAGAGATGCGCTTTCGATTGACACGTCCTTCGCCGCGACGCCCCCGCGCAGCAGCGAGCCCAGGCGGTCGTGGTCAAGTTCGGCCGGTGGCGCCGATTCGATGAACCGCTCGATGATTTCGACAAATTGGTCGGGGTGGTCGCGGAACGGCATGTGTCCGGAGCCTTGGAATATGGCCAATCGCGAATTGGGCATCGCGGCGTGGGCTATCCGAGCGTGGCTTACCGGGATCACGATGTCGTCTTCGCCCCAGATGATTTGTTTCGGCACCGATGGCATCAGATGGCTGCGATCGAGCATCGTGACGAACTGTCCTCGCCCGTCCACCACTGCCCGCAGCGTGCGGGAGAAGGCCGACAAAGCGGCTCTTCGATTTTAATGGGGCAGTTGTGATTTCGCTCTCGTAGGGCGTGTCGCTGCATGGGGAGGCCCTTGGTCTTCCGAAGTCTGAAAGTTGCGAAGCATTCAGGCTGACGAAGGGAACCAAGGGCCGTGTCCGACGGTACGACATTGTTGTTTGGGCTGCCAGGAGTGCGGGTTGAGCGTGTCGAGCGCTGGGCCGACGGGACGCGAGTAGTGCACGCGGTGACCGCGAGCGAGTCCGCGGCGGCGTGCCCGTCGTGTGGGGTGTTGTCCACCTCGGTGAAGGCCCGAGTCGCCACCGCACCGAAGGATATCCCCTACGGTGAAGCGCGAATCATGCTGCGGTGGCACAAGACCCGGTGGCGTTGCCGGGAGGACTACTGTGAACGCGGGTCCTTCACCGAGTCCATCGCGCAGGTGCCGGCGCGGGCCCGCACAACTCTGCGGTTGCGCACTCAGGTCGGTGCGGCGATCGGGGATGCGGCCCGTTCTGTGGCCGAGGTCGCAAACAGCCACGGCGTGTCGTGGCCGACCGCGCACCGCGCGTTCGTCGCCCACGCCGAGTCGCTGCTAGTCGAACCGCAGCCCACCGCGGTGCTGGGCATCGATGAGACCCGCCGCGGAAAGCCCAGGTGGGAACACTGCGCGGTGACGCAGGGGTGGGTGCGGGTGGACCCGTGGGACACCGGGTTCGTCGACCTGGCCGGCGATCAGGGCCTGCTGGGGCAACGGGAAGGCCGCACCGGCGCAGCGGTCATCGACTGGCTCTCTGAGCGCACCGAAGCCTTCCGCGCGGGCGTGGCCTACGTGGCCATCGACCCGGCCGCGGTCTACGCGACAGCGATCCGCACACCCGGCTTGTTGCCCAACGCGACGATCGTGGTCGATCACTTCCACCTGGTGAAGCTCGGCAACGACGCGGTGACCAAGGTGCGTCAACGGGTCACCTGGGATCTACGTGAGCGTCGTGGTCGCAAGATCGACCCGGAATGGGCCAACCGGCGACGGTTGCTGCGCGCTCGGGAACGCCTGTCGGGCAAGAGTTTCGCCAAAATGTGGAACGCCCTCATCGCCGCTGACGACACCGGTCAGATCCTCTCAGCGTGGATCGCCAAGGAAGAACTGCGCACCCTGCTGTCCACCGTGCGCGTCGGCGGCGACCCGCACCTGACCCGGCACCGCCTGCACCGGTTCCTGTCCTGGTGCATCGATTCGCAGATCCCGGAGCTGCTGACCCTGGCCACCACCGTGGACACCTGGTGGCCCGAGATCAACGCCTTCATCGCCACCGGCATCACCAACGCCGGCACCGAGGGCTACAACCGGCTCGTCAAGCAGGTCAAACGCACAGCGTGCGGGTTCAGAAACACAGAAAACTCGGCCCGCCGGATACGCTTCCACTGCACCCGCAAACAGCGGGCCGCAACCCAGACATCATGCTGATTGCCCGCTCAAAATCGAAGAGCCGACAAAGCCGCCGGGTCGGCCAACCTGCCGAGCAGACGCAGGCCATCGGGCAGATCGCGGCCGTACTTGGTCGACCCGAATACCGTCTGCGCGGCGCGCCCGGCCAGTTGTAGGGCGGGCAGGACACCCGGAAGTCGCAGCGCGGCGAGCGCTTCGCTGCCCATCGGTAGGGCTGCCATCCGCAGCGCAACGCTGACGTCCTTCGTCACGCCTCCACTACTCACCAACACGAGGCGTTCGACCATATGCGGGTACTGGTACACGAATTGCGCTGCGATACCGCCACCGAGCGAGTGGCCGACGAGGGTCACGCGGTCGATACTGAGCGCGACGAGCAGGTCGCGCATGCCGTTCGCGAAGGCCGCCAGCGAATAGTCAGCGCGCGGTTTGTCGGACTCGCCGTGACCCAAGAGGTCCGGTGCAATGACGGTAAACCGTTGTGCGAGTTTGGCGTGCACAGAGTTCCAGGTCGTGGAGCTATCGCCAACACCGTGGATCAATAACAGCGCGGGCCCTGAGCCGGCGATACGGAAGGCCCGCCGATAGCCGTGAATGGTGCGGAACTGCAGCGACGGGAGTGCAACCTCGCGCACCCGACGCAAGTCGGGCCGTGAAGCAGGCATTGCGTTCTCCCTTCCGTTGGCGTTCGGTGGAGAAAGCCTGAAAGGGAGTACTTGGTAATTCCTTGGAGCGTTTGGCCGCCCAGCTGATCGATCGAGTGAGAACGCCTGTGCCTCAGGCGCATCACCCGCCACGCCGGCGGCGCCGGTCACCGGGGCGGCGCGTTTCCATTGGGACGCTGTGAGTTTCAATTGAAGAGCAACCCACACCCGGCGACTGCATCCGGACAAATCTGGTATTGAGAAACAGTTTGAGGAAATACTCGCTTTGTGCGGAAAAACGCCCCAGCGAATTTCACCGGGGCGTTCATCCAGAGTTTGGATTGTGAGTCAGCTCACCTTCGACTCGTACTCCGGGCAAAACGCACCCGTCGCCGCTCCGATGAGGAACGCGGCGTCATCAGGGCTGAGATTGTCGGTCAGCGAGCCCACCTCTTGCTCAAAGGTGGCTCCAGCCGCCCAGTCCTGGCAGACCCCCTTGCCCGCGGCGACCATGTTTTCCGGGGTGGCACCTGGCCAGGTGACACCCTGCTCGGTGAGTGCCCCGACGAAGGCGTCTTCGGGACTAGCGGACGCCAGCGGCGCGCACATCAAGGCGGCCGCAGATAAGCCGGCAGCTACCGAACCGGCGATCTTCAGGGAATGCTTCATCGTCGTTCTTTCTCTAAGGTTTCTTGGTAACGCGAACCGTTACATAACGAATCGTTACATGGCGCCCAGATCGGCCGGGCGGATTTGACGAAAACTGATCTTTATCGCCGCTGGGTTAATTGTTGGCTAAAACGCCGCGTTTGAATTCGTTTGGGTAATCGTATCGCTGATCGCGTGCCCCGAGGGCGTAGGTTTCGACGGCGATCGTCGTGGGCCTGCTCATCCCGGGAGCGGGCATCGCTCGAATTCAGCACTCGAAATGATTCTTGGTGGCGGCGAAGTGCCGCACGGCGTCCTGGATTCCCGGCGATGTCAGCGTCCTTCGGCAGGACGGCGCGACAACCCCGCAACCTATATCGGAGCGCTGGAGCACGCCGGCTGATCCAGTGAGTGGGTGAGAGCTCGCCTGCGGCTACGCTGATGTACATGGCTGAGTCGATGGCCGCGAAGCGGAACGCAAACGCTGTCGCGAAATTCCTTGCGGCTCAGCGGTATACGCGTGACGAAGTATTCGCCGATCCATGTCCGGTGCCCGGCGAAGCAGGTGCCCACGGATGGTGGTTCCGCGATATCCCGGGTGACATCGATATCTCGGGCTGCGAGCAGCGCGACGGCTGGACCCTGCTCTACGTCGGAATCAGCTCCGGTCCACCGCGGGCGGGCGGCAAGCCGCACATCCCGCAGGATCTTCGCAAACGCATCCGGTATCACTTCGGTGCCGGCAATGCGAGCGCGGACGGCTCCACGCTGCGCAAGTCTCTTGGGGTTCTGCTCGGCGACCAGCTCGACTTCGCGCTACGCCGGATCGGTTCGGGAAAGCGACAGACCTTCGCAGGCGGCGAAGCAGTCCTGACCCAGTGGATGGCCGAGAATGCCGCGGTGTCCTGGGTGCTGCACCCAGAGCCGTGGCACCTGGAGGCCAAGCTGATCAAAGCGCTGGACCTACCGCTGAACTTTCAGGACAACGATCGCAACAGTTTTGCGCCGGAACTCAAGCGCTTACGACGGGCCGCCGCGGTGAAGGCGGCCAAGATGCGTGTCCTCGCGGAGTGGTCATAGCCCCGACGTCATCGCTCTGTGGACGCGCTACCAGGACGAACATCATCGAATGCCGATAAAGCATGCTGCTCGGTGCCTAGGGTTCTCCTACCAGCGTCGAGAAGAGGCAGCCTGATGGTTTCGAGATTCTCCGGATGGGCGGCCTGCCTGTCTGCCGTGTCTGTCGTCG
This sequence comes from Mycolicibacterium tusciae JS617, assembly GCF_000243415.2. The sequence goes on along the minus strand of NZ_KI912270.1, from coordinate 168,382 downwards.
CCTTTGCCGCTGCAGCGAATACGACGGCTTCCGCCGCGCCATGGTGCGCTACCGACGACTTGGTCCTGAGCACCGGAGCGCTCACCACGACCGAATACGTCAACCAGGATCAGCTCGAACTACTTTTGACGAACATCTCTCAACAGTCATGCACACTGCAGGGCTACCCCGGAGTGGACCTCGTCGGTCCCGACGTCCCAACGTGGGGGCCGGTGTTCAGCCTGGCGCGTCAGAGCGGCGATCCGCAGCCTTTCACCCTCGAACCCGGTGCGTCCGCCACCAGTATCCTGACCATCGGCGAGCCCTCGCTCCCCGAAGACTATTGGCTACCGACCACCCTTGTGGTGACCCCGCCAGACGCCACAACGCAGCTGCAGATCCCGTGGATTCCCAGTACCGCTGTTCAGCGGCAGGACGGCGCGACTTCCCCGGCGACATACATTGGGCCCCTGCAGCCGTCGAACTGAATTCAGCTGTGCGCGTAGAGCTTTTGCGGCTGCCTCGGACCCTTTGGGCTCATCCTTTGGCGCCATGCGCGCGGTGAAAGGCTTCGTCGGGTAAGGCATCGAGCCATTGGGTCTGATAGCTCTCATGTTGATTCGGGCGAAACCGCAGGTTTGTCCCGCGCAAAAATGGGTACAGACGACGCAATTAACGATCTTGACAATTGGGTTTTCCAGGGAGAAGTTGGTACGGGGGCTGAAGGGACTGGTCAGATGGCTGACAAGAACCGGAGCAACAGGCGCCGCTCGAGGCAGATCGCAATGGTGGGCGTCGCCACCACAACGGCGGCGGCCCTGGCCGCTGTCCTGGCTTCACCAGAGCCGCCGGTAGTCGGGGATGTGAAGCTTGCCGCGGCCGCCAGCCCCTTCAGCACCCAAAATATGACCAACTGGTCGAGAACCTTCGACAACTCCCTGCTCTTCATGGGCAGCTTCGGCGGCGCGGCGGCAGCGTTCTGGAACCCCATCGCGGGAATGTCGGGCGGCTGGTTGCCCACCTTCACCGCGCGAACCACGCAGCGAGACCTGACTACCTCCGAAGGCCTTCTCGGTGCGGGGGCCGCAGCGACGAAGCTGAATGTGGTCCCTGGCGTTTCGGGGGATGCGACGACCACGATCCTCGCTGCCACCGCGGAAACCGTGAGCCCCGTCCCCGGAACGGGCGACGAGGTGGAGGCTGCCGTCGACACGATCCTGATACCGCTCGCGAGTATCAGGGAAGTGATCGACGCACTGCACGGCCTCAACGATGCTCCGTTGGTGGGCCACCAGCTGGCAGGTATCCCGTCGGTGGAAGATCTGCTCGACGTGCTCGGCCTGACCGCTACTCAGACCACGTTCGAATCGACGTACCGGTGGCCGGTCCTGGGGCTCGACGGAACGACCCATGTTGGCAACACGTTCATTCAGCTGCCCCGCCAGACCGCAGCCACCCTGGCCGCCCGGCTCGGCAAGCGGCTCACCATAGGCGGTCGGCCCGTTTCGGAAGCCGCTCCCGAAGTACAGCAGCTCGTCACCAATACGCTGGCGCCCCTAGACAACGTCGTCGCCACCCCGACGGTGACCGCATGGATACCGGCCGGCTCCACCACGCTGCACACTCCGATCGGATCGGCCGGCGGGCTGGCAGCCGTGCCGATGGTGGCCGTCGGGCCCGTCGCCGCGTTGTCGGCTGTTCCGCTCCCTGACGGCTTGCCCGACACCACCCAGGACACTGCGGCCGTCGTCGCTCCCATCGGCGCGTGGGGCTTAGAGTCGCCGTACGGCATTGCGTCGTTCGGGATTCTCACCGCACCGGGTGTAGTCACTCCCGCCGCGACGTTCTTCACTCCACCGATTCCTGTCAGCTATTCGCGCGTGAACACCCCGTCCTCCAGCTACATCGGAACGAATGGGGTCAACTACCAGAGCGGTAGCGCTCTCGGTCTGCTGATCACGCCAGTCGGCCTCGTCCCGCTCGTCTACACGCTCGGCTCGGTCAACGCCGGCACTACCGGATTGGGTGTCACCTCCCCGTCACTGTTCGGTACCGCGGCGCTGCCGCCCGTTCAGGTTGGGACAGCGCCGACGCGCCAATCCGCGGATCCCATCGCCGAAGCGTTGTCGAGTCTGGGGGTGCCTGACCAAGGCGACACGATAACCGCTGCGCTCAATTCTCCGGTCAGCACCGCGGTGGGGCCGCTGAGTCCTCAGCTCACCAAGGCGCTCAACGGTTCGTTCGGTCCGGCGGCAAGCGAGATCGCCCGCAGTTTAGTCGCGCTGACCGAACTGTTAAATCAAGTGTCCCAGGCGGTCCCATCGGCGGGCGCGCCAAACGGGTCCGGCCTGCCGGCGCCGACACCGCCGGCCCTCACGGTCGCGAACAACCTGTTCACGGGCTCTGCGCCCGTTGTGCCGAGCGCGCCCCTCGCAGCCGTGGCCGATCTTGTCGGCAATCAGGACGTGGTTGTGCCGGAGGGCCCGCAGACGACGAAGCGTTCGCGGCTGGATGCCGCATCCAGGATGGACGACCCAGACGAACGCGGTGTGTTCGGTAAGCGCACCTCGACAAACGGGTCAGGGACGAGTGCACCGGGCGGGCTGCGCTCGACTGTCCAGGACGCGCCGAAACGGGTCACCGACACGGTGCGCGATACCGTGAAGTCGGTCACCGACAAGGTCAGCGACGCGGTCGGCAGCCTTGGCAAGTTGGGCAAGGGCGGTGACGAGGGTTGACCTGACCCTCGGAATCGGCCGTTGCACTGCGGCGAAAGAGTGCCCCCGGCAGGATTCGAACCTGCGGCCTTCTGCTCCGGAGGCAGACGCTCTATCCCCTGAGCTACGGGGGCGCATGCGATGAAGCTGCGCCAATGGGCGACGACAGCCTAACTCATCGCAGTGAGCGGAAACGGATTCGGGGCCTGACCATGCCAGACCATAGGATGGACCCTCGTGACCCCCGCCGACCTGGCAGAGCTGCTCAAGACCACCGCGGCCGCGGTGCTCTCCGAGCACGGCCTCGACCCCGCAGCGTTACCCGCCACGGTCACCGTCGAGCGCCCGCGTAACCCCGACCACGGCGACTACGCCACGAACCTGGCGCTGCAGGTAGGCAAAAAGGTCGGCGTGAACCCGCGCGACCTGGCCGGCTGGCTCGCCGCCGCGCTGACGAGGGCCCACGGTATCGCCGCCGCCGACGTTGCGGGCCCGGGCTTCGTCAATCTGCGCCTCGACGCCTCCGCCCAGAACGTGATCGTCGCGAACGTGATCGACGCCGGCGAGGCCTATGGTCACTCGGACGTGCTCAACGAGAGCGTCAACCTCGAGTTCGTCTCGGCGAATCCCACCGGCCCCATCCACATCGGCGGCACCCGCTGGGCCGCCGTGGGCGACGCGCTGGGTCGGCTGCTTTCGACGCAGGGCTCGCGTGTCGTTCGCGAGTACTACTTCAACGACCACGGCGCCCAGATCGACCGGTTCACCAACTCGTTGATCGCGGCGGCCAACGGCGAGCCGGCACCCGAGGACGGCTATGCCGGCGACTACATCAAAGACATTGCCGCCCAGGTGCTTGCCAAGGACCCCGATGTGCTCGGGTTGCCCGACAACGAGATGCGCGAGACGTTCCGCGCCATCGGCGTCGACCTGATGTTCACCCATATCAAGGCCTCGCTGCACCAGTTCGGCACCGACTTCGACGTCTACACCCACGAAGACTCGATGCATACCTCCGGCCGGGTCGAGCAGGCGATCACCAAGCTGCGCGAGGCCGGCAAGGTCTACGAGAAGGATGGCGCAGTCTGGCTGCGCACCACCGACTTCGGTGACGACAAGGACCGCGTCGTCATCAAGAGCGACGGCACGCCCGCGTACGTCGCCGCCGACATCGCCTACTACCTGGACAAGCGTGAACGCGGATTCGACCTCTGCATCTACATGCTCGGCGCCGACCATCACGGCTACATCGCCCGCCTCAAGGCGATCGCGTCGTCCCTCGGTGAGGATCCCGCCACCGTCGAGGTGCTGATCGGCCAGATGGTCAACCTGGTTCGCGACGGCCAGCCGGTGCGGATGAGTAAGCGCGCGGGCACAGTGATCACGCTCGACGACCTCGTCGACGCGATCGGTGTCGACGCGGCCCGGTACTCGCTCATCCGGTCCTCGGTTGACAGCCCCATCGACATCGACCTTGCCTTGTGGTCATCGGCGTCCAGCGAAAACCCGGTCTACTACGTGCAATACGCGCACGCCCGGCTCTCGGCCCTGGCGCGCAACGCCGCCGAGTTGGGGCTGGCCGCAAGCACCGAGCACCTCGAGCTCCTGACGCACGAGAAGGAGGGCGTGCTGATCCGCAACATCGGCGAGTTCCCCCGCGTGCTGAAGACCGCCGCGGAACTGCGGGAACCGCACCGCGTTTCCCGCTACCTCGAAGAACTGGCCGGTGATTACCACCGGTTCTACGATTCGTGCCGCGTGCTGCCGCAGGGTGACGAAGCCCCGAATGACCTGCATTCCGCACGTCTGGCACTGTGCAATGCGACCCGCCAGGTCATCGCCAACGGTCTTGCCATCCTCGGTGTATCCGCTCCGGAGCGGATGTGATTGCGCATCCGGCCGGTCCCCGGCACGCCGAAGAGATCCACCACGGTGGCGCGCCGCCGCGTCCGATGTCTGCGGCCGAGGTGTTGCTGCTCGCGCCGAACGTCTGGCCGCGCAACACGGTTCGCCACGACGACGGTGTGGTGTCGATCGCCGGAGTATCGGTCGCCGATATCGCCGCCGAGTTCGGCACCCCGACGTTCGTGATCGACGAGGACGACTTCCGGTCGCGCTGCCGCGAGATCGCCGGCGCGTTCGGCGGCGGGGAGAACGTGCGTTACGCGGCGAAGGCGTTCTTGTGCTCCGAGGTCGCCCGGTGGATCGCCGAAGAGGGGCTGTCCCTGGATGTCGCGACGGGTGGCGAGATGGCCGTCGCACTGCACGCGGGCTTTCCCGCCGAGCGGATTGCGTTGCACGGCAACAACAAATCGATCGAAGAACTGACCGCTGCCGTCAACGCCGGCATCGAACACGTGGTCGTCGACTCGATGGTCGAGATCGAGCGCCTGGACGAGATCGCTGCAGCGGCGGGTGTCGTCCAGGACGTGCTGGTGCGCGTTACCGTCGGCGTCGAGGCGCACACCCACGAGTTCATCTCGACCGCCCATGAAGACCAGAAGTTCGGGCTGTCGCTGGCCAGTGGTGCGGCCCTGGCCGCCGTGCGTCGTGTCTTCGCCACCGACCATCTGCGTCTGGTGGGCCTGCACAGCCACATTGGATCGCAGATCTTCGATGTGGCGGGTTTCGAAATCGCCGCGCACCGTGTGATCGGCCTGCTGCGCGACGTGGTCGCCGAGTTCGGTGTCGAGAAGACATCGCAGATGTCGATCGTCGACCTCGGCGGTGGACTCGGTATTTCGTATCTGCCGCAGGATGATCCGCCACCGGTCGCCGATCTGGCCGGCAAACTGAGCGCCATTGTCCGCGACGAGTCGGCGGCGGTCGGGCTTCCCACCCCCAAGCTGGTGGTCGAGCCTGGTCGCGCGATAGCCGGACCCGGCACCATCACGCTCTATCGGGTTGGCACCGTCAAGGATGTGGCCGTCGCATCCGACAGGTATCGCCGGTACGTCAGCGTCGACGGCGGTATGAGCGACAACATCCGCACATCGTTGTACGGCGCGGAATACGACGTCCGCCTGGTCTCCAGGGCCAGCGAAGGGTCCTCGACACTTGGACGTGTCGTCGGAAAGCACTGCGAGAGCGGCGATATCGTGGTTCGTGATACTTGGGTGCCCGACGATATCAGGCCGGGCGATCTGCTGGGCGTCGCTGCCACGGGCGCCTACTGCTACTCCATGTCGAGCCGTTACAACCTCCTTGGCCGCCCTGCGGTCGTAGCCGTTCGCGATGGGCAAGCCCGCCTGATTCTGCGTCGGGAGACGATCGACGATCTACTCAGTCTGGAAGTGAGGTAGCAATGAGCACCGACGAAAAGCCCATCGGCGTAGCGGTCTTGGGATTCGGCAACGTGGGCAGTCAGGTCGTCCGCATCATCGAGGAGAGCGCCAAGGACCTGGCCGCCCGAATCGGTGCGCCAATGGTATTGCGCGGCATCGGGGTGCGCCGAGTCGCCGACGACCGCGGCGTGCCCATCGACCTGCTCACCGACGACATCGAGAAACTGGTGTCGCGCGACGATGTCGACATCGTCGTCGAACTGATGGGGCCGGTCGAACCCGCGCGCCAGGCCATTCTGTCCGCACTGGAGCAGGGCAAGTCCGTCGTCACCGCTAACAAGGCGCTGATGGCCGTCTCCACCGGTGAACTGGCCCAGGCCGCCGAGCACGCCCACGTCGACCTGTATTTCGAGGCGGCCGTGGCCGGTGCCATCCCCGTCATCCGCCCGCTGACCCAATCGCTCGCGGGCGACACCGTGATACGGGTTGCCGGCATCGTGAACGGGACGACGAACTACATCCTCTCCGAGATGGACAGCACGGGAGCCGATTACAACTCGGCGCTGGCCGATGCGAGCGCTCTGGGATATGCAGAAGCGGACCCGACCGCCGACGTGGAGGGATACGACGCCGCCGCCAAGGCCGCGATCCTCGCCTCGATCGCATTCCACACCCGTGTCACCGCGGACGACGTGTACCGAGAAGGCATCACGAAGGTCACGTCGGCAGACTTCGTCTCGGCGCGTGCACTGGGTTGCACGATCAAACTGCTGGCGATCTGCGAGCGGCTCACCACCGACGAAGGGCAGCAGCGCGTTTCGGCTCGCGTCTATCCGGCACTGGTGCCTCTGACTCACCCCCTCGCCTCCGTCAACGGGGCCTTCAACGCGGTCGTCGTCGAGGCCGAGGCCGCGGGACGGCTGATGTTCTACGGCCAGGGTGCAGGAGGAGCGCCGACCGCATCCGCGGTGATGGGCGATCTGGTCATGGCCGCGCGCAACCGGGTGCAGGGTGGGCGAGGCCCACGCGAGTCCAAGTACGCGAAACTGCCGATCTCGCCGATCGGGTTCATCCCCACCCGGTATTACGTGAGCATGAATGTCGCCGACCGGCCCGGTGTCCTGTCCTCGGTGGCAGCCGAATTCGGCAAGCGCGAGGTCAGCATCGCCGAGGTGCGCCAAGAAGGCATGGTCGACGAGGAAGGCCAGAGGTGCGGTGCGCGCATCGTCGTCGTCACGCACCAGGCCACCGACGCCGCCCTTTCCGAAACCGTCGAGGCGCTGGCCGACCTCGATGCTGTGCAGGGCATCAACAGCGTGCTCCGACTGGAAGGAACGACTGAATGAGCGATGAGCCGCTTGCGCGAAGAGCCACTGGCACGGCTCCTTCCAAGGCCGTTCATCAGCCCTGGCCCGGGTTGATCGCCGCTTATCGCGATCGGCTCCCGGTCGAGGACAGCTGGACACCGATCACGCTGCGCGAGGGCGGTACTCCGCTCCTGCCCGCACCTCGGCTGTCCGAATACACCGGCTGCACGGTGCATCTGAAGGTCGAGGGCCTCAATCCGACGGGTTCGTTCAAGGACCGCGGCATGACGATGGCGGTGACCGAGGCTGTCGCCCGCGGCCAGCAGGCCGTGCTGTGTGCGTCCACCGGCAACACCTCGGCGTCAGCCGCTGCCTATGCGGCCCGGGCGGGCATCACCTGCGCGGTGCTGATACCGCAGGGCAAGATCGCGATGGGCAAGCTCGCCCAGGCGGTCATGCACGGCGCGAAGATCATTCAGATCGACGGCAACTTCGACGACTGCCTGGAGTTGGCGCGCAAGCTCACCGCCGACTATCCGACCGTATCTCTGGTGAACTCGGTAAACCCGTTCCGCATCGAGGGGCAGAAGACCGCCGCGTTCGAGATCGTCGACGCCCTCGGCGTCGCACCCGACGTGCACTCGTTGCCGGTGGGAAACGCGGGCAACATCACCGCGTACTGGAAGGGCTACACCGAGTATCACCGCGACGGACTGACCGACCGACTGCCGCGCATGCTCGGCACTCAGGCCGCAGGTGCCGCGCCGCTCGTGCTGGGGGAGCCGGTCAGTCATCCCGAGACGATCGCCACCGCGATCCGGATCGGCTCACCCGCGTCGTGGACGACGGCGGTCGAGGCGCAGCAGCAGTCCGACGGCCGCTTCCTCGCCGCCACCGACGAGGAGATTCTTGCCGCCTATCACCTGGTGGCGCGCACCGAGGGCGTGTTCGTGGAGCCCGCCTCGGCGGCCAGCATCGCGGGACTGCTCAAGTCGATCGAGGACGGTTGGGTCGCCAAGGGATCGACCGTCGTGTGCACGGTCACGGGCAATGGGCTCAAGGACCCCGACACGGCGTTGAAAGGCATGCCGGTCGTCACTGCGCTACCGGTCGACCCGTCAGCCGTCGTCGAGAAGCTGGGTTTGGTCTAGCTGGTGGCTTCGTCGGTGACGCAGACCCTGCCGGCCGGACTGACGGCCACCGCCGTCGTTGCGGCCTCCAGTGCAAACCTGGGTCCAGGGTTCGACAGCCTTGGACTCGCGTTGAGCCTGTACGACGAGATCGTCGTGGAGACCACCGAATCCGGCCTCGTGGTGGAGGTTGAGGGTCAGGGTGCCGGCCAGGTTCCGCTGGACTCCACACACCTGGTCGTGCGCGCGATCGAGCACGGGCTGCAGAGTGCAGGTGCGAAGGTGGCTGGGCTAAAGGTGCGCTGCCGCAACGATATTCCGCACTCCCGAGGACTGGGCTCATCGGCAGCGGCGGTCGTCGGAGGCCTCGCCGTCGTCAACGGCCTTGTGACGCAGGTGGGTTCGAAGCCGCTCGACGACACCGAGTTGATCCAGCTGGCCAGTGAGTTCGAGGGTCATCCGGACAACGCTTCGGCGGCTGTGCTCGGTGGGGCAGTGGTGTCGTGGTCCGAACATGAAGGTGTGCTGCCGCGCTACTCGGCGGTGCCGGTGCAGCTGCACCCCGATATCCATTTGTTCCCCGCGATCCCCGAGGAGCGCTCCTCGACGGCCGAGACGCGCGTGTTGCTTCCGGAACAGGTCAGCCACACCGATGCCCGGTTCAACCTGAGCCGAGCGGCTCTGCTGGTGGTGGCGCTGACGCAGCGGCCGGATCTGCTGATGGAGGCCACCGAGGACGTCCTACATCAACCGCAGCGGGCGGCCGCGATGCCGCGTTCGGCGGAATACCTCCAGATTCTTCGGCGTTGTGACGTGGCAGCGGTGCTATCTGGTGCTGGACCTGCGGTCATCGCATTGAGTAGCCAATCGGAATTGCCTGCAGAAGCCCTGGAATACGGCGCCGCGAACGGGTTCACCGTCAGCGAGATGACGGTTGGTGAGGGCGTCCGCTGGGCGTCGGGTGCTGCCGTCCGGACGTGATCAGAGCTGTGATGCTTTTAATAACAGGAGTCACATCCGAACCAGTGAATTCTTGCTTCCAGCACGGAAGCGGGTTATTCTCGCTCTCGTCCAGCAATTGCAGCGTCTCTGCCTGCGTCGACACCAGGACGACCACTCTTCTTTCAAGTGCTCATCTCGTGGAATGACGGTTCGCCGTTTGGCGGCGAATCCCGGCGATCACTGTTGCAGAGGCAATGGTTGGACCCCCGCGTTCAGCGGATCAGCTGAACGCACCGAACCCCCGCATGACTCGATCAGCGAGGGAAGAAAGGAAATCCGTGACCGAAACGGACCTGATCACGGCTGGCGGTAGCAGCGAAAACGAACAGCTGCCCAGCCCCGTGAATTCAGACATCTCGACTCCCGCGGCTGACGAAGCGTCCAAGAGCACGCCCACCGCGGAAACCGCGCCGACCGCCGACGTAGCGTCCGGCAATCGTGCGGGCTCACTGTCGACCATGGTGCTGCCCGAGCTACGGGCACTCGCCAAGCAAATCGGGGTCGAGGGTGCCTCCGGAATGCGCAAGGGCGAACTGGTCACCGCTATCCGTGAGCGTCGTGGCGAAGCCAACGGCGCAAAAACGAAAGCGCCCGCCGACTCCGGCGCTGCTGACACCCCACCGGCCACCGACGCGGCGCCTGCCTCCGACGCGGCGGCCGAGACCGGCGAGCAGACCGACCAGCAACAGCGCCCACGCCGCGAGCGTCGTGGCGCCTCCCGTCAGACGGGTGCCCCAGGTGGCGCCGATCAGCCCGCACAGGGCGGTGGCCAGGAGACCAAGGCGGTCGCCGAGGAGCAACCCGCCAAGCAGCAGCGCGGCAAGTCCGAGGACAAGTCCGACGGTGACGAGCAGCAGGGCGGTCAGCAGAACCGCAACAACCAGAACAATCGCAACAACCAGAACGACAATCGCAACAACCAGAACGACAATCGGAACAACCAGAACGACGACGATGACGGCGACGGTCGTGGCGGTCGCCGGGGTCGCCGGTTCCGCGACCGCAGGCGCCGTGAGCGCGGCGGCGAGGGTGGCGGCGGTCAAGACCGCGACACCGAGTTGCGCGAGGACGATGTCGTGCAGCCCGTGGCGGGAATCCTCGACGTGCTGGACAACTATGCGTTCGTCCGCACTTCGGGCTACCTCGCTGGCCCCAACGACGTCTACGTGTCCATGAACATGGTCCGCAAGAACGGTCTGCGCCGCGGCGACGCGGTGACCGGTGCGGTCCGGGTGGCCAAAGAGGGCGAAGGCGGCGGTCAGAATCCGCGGCAGAAGTTCAGTCCGCTCGTCCGGTTGGACACCGTCAACGGTGGACCTGTCGAAGACGCGAAGAATCGGGACGAGTTCACCAAGCTGACCCCGCTGTACCCGAATCAGCGGCTGCGCCTGGAGACGACGTCTGAGAAGCTGACGACCCGTCTGATCGACCTGATCATGCCGATCGGCAAGGGCCAGCGCGCACTGATCGTGTCGCCGCCCAAGGCCGGCAAGACCACGATCATGCAGGACATCGCGAACGCGATCACCAAGAACAACCCGGAATGCCACCTGATGGTCGTGCTCGTCGACGAGCGTCCGGAAGAGGTCACCGACATGCAGCGCTCGGTCAAGGGTGAGGTCATCGCCTCGACCTTCGACCGCCCGCCGTCAGACCACACTCAGGCTGCCGAGCTCGCCATCGAGCGCGCCAAGCGGCTCGTCGAGCAGGGCAAGGATGTCGTCGTGCTGCTCGACTCGATCACCCGACTCGGCCGCGCATACAACAACGCGTCGCCGGCCTCGGGACGAATCCTGTCCGGTGGTGTCGACTCGACCGCGTTGTATCCGCCCAAGCGGTTCCTCGGCGCGGCCCGCAACATCGAGTTCGGTGGCTCCCTGACGATCATCGCCACCGCGATGGTGGAGACCGGCTCGACCGGTGACACCGTGATCTTCGAGGAGTTCAAGGGCACCGGCAACGCCGAGCTCAAGCTCGACCGAAAGATCGCCGAGCGACGGGTCTTCCCGGCTGTCGATGTCAACCCGTCCGGCACCCGTAAGGACGAACTGCTGCTCTCGGCCGACGAGTTCGCGGTCGTGCACAAGCTGCGCCGCGTGCTGTCGGGCCTCGACCCGCACCAGGCCATCGACCTGTTGATGAGTCAGCTGCGCAAGACCAAGAACAACTACGAGTTCCTGGTACAGGTCTCCAAGAACACGCCCGGCGGCAACGACAACGACTGACCGATCACACGGCGGGGTCGGCCTTCAGGCCGGGCATCACGTACCGGCGCACGTGGACGAGCAGGGCGTCGGCGTTTTCGGGATCGAGCGTGTCGCCAGGCACGGTTGCGAGCGAAATGAGTACGCGCGCCACCCATTCCGAGGCTTCGGCGACATCGATGTCCCGGTGGATCTCGCCGCGTTCGCGGGCCGCGACGAGGTAGGGCGACCAGAAGTCCGCGAGGTCGGGCACCAGTCCCTGCACGCCCGCTCCTGCGCAGGCCGCGAATTCCTCGGGCTCCTCCATTCGCAGCTTCATCAGCAGCGCACCCGGGTCGTCATACGCGGTCCTGGCGTGGCGGATGCCCAACGCCATTTGGCGATCCAGGCCGTCGACCTGCTCGAGCATGGCGTGCGCTTCCGACCAATACGCCTCGTTCAGGCGCACGATGGCCGCACCGAGCAGGCTCACCTTGTCTGGGAAATGGCGATACAGCCAGCCGCGTGACACCCCGGCGACCTCGGCCACCTCCGAGACCGTCGTCGCGCGGATCCCTTTCGCGCGCATACAGACCTCCGCGGCATCGGTCAGCCGATCGCGGACGCTCTTGGTGGGAGTACCGGCCGTCACCGGGGCATTGTGTCACGGTAGACAGATCAACAGATCTGTTCAGCCGCCCAGGCAGTGCAGGAATAGCCAGCGCGTTGTGGGCGTTTAGGCGGTTGGCGGTTGACCTGGCATAATGGCGCCGACACCCTCGGTTCCGGTTCACGCCGACACCTCCTGGTCCCAAGTGGTCCTCGGAGGGGCGACCCGGGCCCACGATTGAAGAGGAAACCATGAAATCAGGCATTCACCCTGACTATGCCGACACGACGGTGCACTGCGGCTGTGGTCACACGTTCACCACGCGCAGCACCAAGAAGGGCGGCCAGATCCACGTCGAGGTCTGCTCGCAGTGCCACCCCTTCTACACCGGCAAGCAGAAGATCCTCGACAGCGGCGGCCGCGTGGCCCGCTTCGAGAAGCGCTACGGCAAGCGAGCCGGGGCGAGCGCAGCGACGGGATCAGACAAGGGCGCAGATAAGGCTGCCGACAACTAGCTGACTTTCCGACGCCCGATGCTGCGCGCGAGCGCAGCCCGGGCGTCGGTTTGCGTTTGGTGACAGAACGGCTGGCATGCGCTGCGGGTAAGGAGGACGATATGGCCGACACGGCACCCGTGATCGAAGCATTGCTCGCCGAACACGCCGACCTCGAACGCCAACTCTCCGATCCCGATCTGCACGCGGATGCCACCGCCGCCCGCCGGGTCGGCCGCCGGTTCGCGCAGGTCGCGCCCATCGTCGCGACCTACCGCAAGCTCGAGGCTGCCCGCGGTGACCTCGAGGCGGCTCGGGAGCTGGGCGCCGACGACGAGTCTTTCGCCGCCGAGGTGCCCGAGCTGCAGGCCACCGTCGAACAGCTCGACACCCAACTGACCGATCTGCTGGCACCCCGTGACCCGCACGACGCCGATGACATCGTGCTCGAGGTCAAGTCCGGTGAGGGTGGCGAGGAATCGGCACTCTTCGCCGCCGACCTGGCCCGCATGTACGTCCGCTACGCCGAGCGGCACGGGTGGACCGTCGCGGTGCTCGACGAGACCTTTTCGGACCTCGGCGGTTACAAGGACGCGACACTGTCGATCCGCAGCAAGAGCGATTCGGCCGACGGCGTGTGGTCGCGGCTCAAGTTCGAGGGCGGCGTGCACCGCGTGCAGCGTGTGCCGGTCACCGAGTCGCAGGGCCGTGTGCACACCTCGGCGGCGGGAGTGCTCGTGTACCCCGAACCCGAAGAGGTCGAGGCGGTGCAGATCGACGAATCCGATCTGCGCATCGATGTCTACCGCTCGTCGGGCAAGGGTGGTCAGGGCGTCAACACCACCGACTCGGCGGTGCGCATCACGCATCTGCCCACCGGCATCGTCGTCACCTGCCAGAACGAACGCAGCCAACTGCAGAACAAGGCCCGCGCCATGTTGGTGCTGGCGGCGCGGCTGCAGGCCTTGGCCGAGGAGCAGGCCAGCGCTGACGCGTCCGCCGACCGAGCCAGCCAGATCCGCACCGTCGACCGCAGCGAGCGGATCCGCACCTACAACTTTCCGGAGAACCGGATTGCCGATCACCGGATCAACTTCAAAGCACACAATCTCGACCAGGTCCTCGACGGTGACCTCGATGCACTGTTCGACGCGCTGGCAGCCGCCGATAAACAGTCCCGGCTCCAGAAAGCATGATCCGGCTGGGCCGGGTGCCGGCATGACGGCCCTCCGCCAGGCGATCGATGCCGCCGCAGCGGCGTTGGAAAAAGCTGGAGTCGGATCCCCGCGAGCTGACGCGGAACTCCTTGCAGCCCATGCCGCAGGTGTGGACCGCGGACGGTTGCCATTCGTCGACGCGGGTCCAGGTTTCTTCGAAACCTATGACGGACTCGTCGCCGCCCGGGTCGAACGAAAGCCGCTTCAGCACATCGTCGGGACCGCGGCGTTCGGCCCGGTGACCGTGCAGGTCGGCCCGGGTGTATTCATTCCGCGGCCTGAAACCGAGGCGATGCTGGAATGGTCTGTCGCACAACGGCTACCGCGCGACCCGGTGATAGTCGATCTATGCACCGGTAGCGGTGCGCTGGCATTCGCACTGTCAAAGAACTGGGCAGGCGCGCGGATCGTCGCCGTCGACGATTCCGAGGCCGCGCTCGAGTACGCGAGCAGAAATCTGGCAGGTTCCGGCGTCGAAGTGGTCCGTGCCGACGTCACCGAACCGGGTCTGCTGCCTGAACTCGACGGCTGTGTGGACCTCCTCGTCGCCAACCCGCCCTACATCCCCGATGGTGCGGTCTTGGAACCCGAAGTGGCCGAACACGATCCACCGCATGCGCTGTTTGGCGGCCCGGATGGGATGGCGGTGATCGACGCCATCGCCTGCCAGGCAGCCAGATGGCTTCGCGCAGGGGGTTTCTGCGCGGTCGAGCACGATGACTCCACCTCGGCCCGGACGGTCGAAGCGTTCACCCGGACACGGCGATTCACCGACGTCACCGCGCGACGCGATCTGACGGGTCGACCCCGGTTCGTCACCGCGGTCCGGAACCGGTGAGATGCTGGATTCATGACGGAGACTTTCGACTGCCTCGATGAGCAGTCGCGGGCGACCGGAATCGCCTCGGCCGTCAGCGCGCTCAAAGGTGGCAGCCTGGTCGTTCTGCCCACCGACACCGTTTACGGCATCGGCGCTGACGCCTTCGACGGCGAGGCCGTGTCGGCGCTGCTCTCGGCCAAGGGTCGCGGTCGTGACATGCCCGTTCCGGTGCTCGTCGGCTCCTGGCACACGATCGAGGGCCTCGTGTACTCCCTCCCACACACCGCTCGCGAGCTCATCCGTGCATTCTGGCCGGGCGCCCTCAGTCTCGTGGTTCAGCAGGCACCGTCGCTGCGATGGGACCTCGGCGATGCGCACGGCACCGTCATGGTGCGCATGCCCCTGCACCCAGTTGCCATCGAGCTGCTGCGGGAGGTGGGACCGATGGCTGTGTCGAGCGCGAATATCTCGGGTCGCCCGGCGGCCGTCACCGCGAAAGACGCACGAGACCAACTCGGCGAACTCGTCGAGGTTTATCTCGATGCCGGACCGTCCGAACAACAGGCGGCCTCGACGATCGTCGACCTCACCGGTGCACACCCAAGGGTGCTGCGGCAGGGTCCGGTAACCATCGACGCGTTGGCGAAGGTGCTTGGCGTTGACCCCTCGACGTTGACGGATTGATCTGGGGCAACGTGACATACGGTTCATCGGTCATCCACGCGGCAGACTGGGTTGATTCCCCGGTCGCTACGCTCCTGCCCGCCGATCTGCTGGCGCTCAGCGATCGCGGCGCTGGTGTCCCGCTACGTGAGCTCGCGCTGGTCGGACTCACCGCGGCGATCATCACCTACTTCGCGACGGGCTGGGTGCGCGTACTGGCCCGCAGGCTCGGCGCCGTCGCGTATCCGCGCGAACGCGACGTTCATCTGCAGCCGACGCCCAGGATGGGCGGGCTGGCGATGTACATCGGCGTGGTGTCAGCAGTCCTGCTGGCATCACAGCTTCCCGCGCTCACCCGTGGGTTCGTCTACTCGTCGGGAATGCCGGCGGTCGTCGTCGCGGGTGGGCTCATCATGGCCATCGGTCTGATCGACGACCGATGGGGACTGGATGCGCTGACGAAGTTCGCGGGCCAGATCACCGCGGCCAGTGTGCTCGTCACGATGGGCGTCGCATGGAGCGTGCTCTACATTCCTGGCGTCGGCACCATCGTGCTCGACCAGGTGTCCTCGATCCTGCTGACGCTGGCGCTGACCGTCGCGATCGTCAACGCCATGAACTTCGTCGACGGGCTCGACGGGCTGGCGGCCGGCCTCGGCCTGATCACCGCGTCGGCCATCTGCATCTTCTCGATCGGACTGCTGCGCGATCACGGCGGCGATGTCCTGTTCTATCCGCCCGCGGTGATCTCGGTGGTGCTCGCCGGCGCATGCCTTGGCTTCCTGCCCCACAACTTCCATCCCGCGAAGATCTTCATGGGCGACTCGGGTTCGATGCTGATCGGCCTGATGCTCGCCGCGGCCTCGACCACAGCGGCGGGGCCGATATCGCAGACCGCATACGGCGCTCGCGATGCGTTCGCCTTGCTGTCGCCGTTTCTGTTGGTCGTCGCGGTGTTGTTCGTGCCCGCCCTGGACATGCTGCTGGCGATCGTGCGACGGACGCGTGCGGGCCGCAGCCCCTTCAGTCCGGACAAGATGCACCTGCACCACCGGCTGCTCCAGATCGGCCATTCGCACCGCCGGGTGGTGCTGCTGATCTACCTATGGGTGGGCATCGTTGCGCTGGGTGCGGCCAGCACCATTTTTTTCGATCCGCGCTACACGGGTGCCGTCATGCTCGCGGCAATTCTGGTCGCGATCGTGGTCACGCTGATCCCGCTTCTGCGTCGCCGCGATGGCCGGCTGGATGAAATGTACGACAATTAGTAGTAGACCTCTTTTATGGCCCTCACCATGTGTTAGGGTTCAGGCAGAACCCGAAAAAAACCTCGCGGGTTGCCGGCCTCCGGCTATCGGTTAATCACCGATTGGCTCGGAACAACGACCGACAAAGGGAGCGACCCCAGGGTGATTCCAGTGAGCGCAATGCCCTCCGATACGCTCGGGGCGCCACTCACAGAAACAACGGGATCAGTCCGGGAAACTTCCGCTGACCGCGAGATCGAGGTGAAGCAGTGACGACGCCAGCGCAGGACGCGCCGTTGGTGTTTCCGTCGGTCGCATTCCGGCCGCTGCGGTTGCTCATCGTTTGTGTTGTGCTCACCGCCATCGCGGTCACCGCCGCCTGGTTCACCGGCCACCCGTTCTTCGGCGTTTTCTTCGGTGTCGGACTGGTGCTCGGTTTGCTGAATGCCATCTTGGTCAAGCGCGCGGTGGAGTCGATCACTGCTGAGGATCACCCGCTGAAGAAGAAGATGGCGCTGAACTCGGCGAGCAGATTGCTGGCGATCTCCGCCGTCGCACTGGCGATCGCGTTCTTCTTCAAGAATAACGGCGGTCTGGGCGTGGTGTTCGGACTCGCGGTCTTCCAAGCGCTGCTGGTGATGAGCACCAGCCTTCCGATACTGAAGAAGATCCGAACCGACGGTCTGGATTTCGTGGACACGGATTCGAAGGGTTGAGCAGGGTTTCATGAACTGGGCTACGACAGAGACGTCGCAGATCGTCCTCGCCGCCGCAGAAGAGGGTGGCGCCACCATCCACGTCGGCCATCACACGATGGTGTTCGAGTTGTTCGGCATGACGTTCAACGGCGACACGATCATGGCGACCGGGATCACCGCGCTGATCGTCATCGCCCTTGCGTTCGTCCTGCGAGTCAAGGTCACGTCGACGGGCGTTCCCGGTGGGGTGCAGCTGTTCTGGGAGGCGCTGACCATCCAGATGCGCAACCAGATCGAGAGCGCGATCGGCATGAAGGTCGCGCCCTTCGTCCTGCCGTTGGCCGTAGCGATCTTTGTCTTCATCCTCATCTCCAACTGGCTGGCGGTGCTGCCACTGCAGTACGGCGGATCCGACGGAGCCGCGGCGGAGCTCTACAAGCCGCCGGCATCAGACATCAACTTCGTGCTCGCGCTCGCCCTGTTCGTATTCATCTGCTACCACGCGGCCGGGATCTGGCGGCGTGGCATCATCGGTCACCCGATCAAGGTGGTCAAGGGCCACGTCGCGCTCTTGGCGCCGATCAACATCGTCGAGGAACTCGCAAAGCCGATCTCGTTGGCATTGCGACTTTTCGGCAACATCTTCGCCGGCGGCATCCTGGTGGCGCTGATCGCAATGTTCCCCTGGTACATCCAGTGGGCGCCCAACGCGATCTGGAAGACGTTCGACCTCTTCGTCGGACTGATCCAGGCGTTCATCTTCTCGCTGCTGACGATCCTGTACTTCAGTCAATCGATGGAACTCGACGACGAGCACCACTGAGCGCTAGACCAAACAACTGAATCTTGTAGCACCAACGACCACGAACTCTGGCGGAGGCCGCCAGTTATCAAGGAGGATAAAGGAAATGGATCCAAACGCCCTTATCATGGCTGGCGCTCTGATCGGCGGTGGATTGATCATGGGTGGCGGCGCCATCGGTGCCGGTATCGGTGACGGCATCGCGGGTAACGCGCTGATCGCCGGCATCGCACGTCAGCCCGAGGCTCAGGGCCGGCTGTTCACGCCGTTCTTCATCACCGTCGGTCTGGTCGAGGCGGCCTACTTCATCAACCTGGCCTTCATGGCGCTGTTCGTTTTCGCCACGCCGGGTTTGTCGTAGTCCGACAGCATGACCGAACTGACCACGACGATCCTCGCCGCGGAAGAGGGTGGGGGACAGAGCAACTTTCTGGTCCCCAACGGCACCTTCTTCGCAGTGCTGCTCATCTTCCTGATCACGCTCGCCGTGATCTGGAAGTGGGTGGTTCCACCGGTTGGCAAGGTGCTGGCCGCACGGGAAGCCATGTTGGCGAAGACGTCGGCCGACAACCGCAAGTCGGCCGAGCAACTCGCGGCCGCTCAAGCCGACTACGACGAGAAGATGTCCGGCGCGCGCGGTGAAGCGTCGGCCATCCGCGACGAGGCTCGAACGGCGGGCCGCAAGGTCATCGACGAGAAGCGCGCCGAGGCAAGCGGAGAGGTCGCCCAAACCGTGCAAGACGCCGAACACCGGCTTTCGGCGCAGGGCGCGGCAACCCAGACTGAGCTGTACTCGTCTGTTGACAGCCTGTCCGCCACGCTTGCCAGCAAGATTCTCGGCGTAGACGTGAAACCAGGTGGGAAGCAATAGATGTCGACTTTCATCGGCCAGCTGATCGGCTTCGCGGTCATCGTCTTCATTCTCATGAAGTGGGTCGTTCCGCTGGTGCGCGACATGATGCACAAGCAGCAGGACGCGATCCGCACCGCCCTCGCAGAAAGCGCCGAGGCGGCGAAGAAACTCGAAGACGCCGACGCGATGCACGCCAGGGCGGTCGAGGATGCCGAGGCCTCATCGGCCAAGGTGACCGACGAGGCACGACAGGATTCAGAGCGAATCGCCGCGCAGTTGCAGGAGCAGGCTGCTGTCGATGCCGAACGAATCAAGGTTCAGGGCGCACAGCAAGTTCAGCTGATGCGCCAGCAGCTCATTCGGCAGCTTCGCAGCGGCCTCGGTGAAGGAGCCGTGCAGAAGGCAGCCGATCTTGTTCGTGAGCACGTCGCCGATCCTGCCGCCCAGGGGGCAACCGTCGACCGCTTCCTCGACGATCTCGACGACATGGCGCCGTCGACCGTGGCGATCGAAACCGGCGCATCGGCCAGGCTGCGTTCCGCCAGCAGGCAGGCACTCTCGGCACTGTCGGAGGAGTTCGACAACGTCGCCGGGCGCCTGCGCGGACCCGGTCTCACCACAGTCGCAGATGAACTGGCGGCGGTGGTCGCGTTGCTCGTGGACCAGCCGAGCTTAAATAAGCACCTGGCGGAACCGAGCGACAACCCGCAGGCCAAGGTGACGCTGATCGAGCGTCTGTTCTCGGGCAAGGTCGACGATCACACCCTGGATCTGTTGCGCACGGCCGTTTCTCAGCGCTGGTCGGCCGAAGCCGACCTTCTGGTGGGCATCGAGCACATCGCACGGCTGGCCCTGCTGAAGCTCGCGGAGGTCAACGACGAGGTCGACGACGTGGAGGATCAGCTGTTCCGGTTCGGCCGGGTCCTCGATGCCCAGCCGCGGCTGACCTCGTTGCTGAGCGACTACACCACTGCCGCGGACGGTCGAGTCGCCTTGCTGGACAAGGTGCTCGAAGGCGAGAACGTGAACCAGACGGCCAAGGCGCTGCTTGCGCAGACCGTGCGGCTGCTGCGCGGCGAACGGGCCGACGAAGCCGTTGTCGACCTGGCCGAGCTCGCGGTTGCGCGGCGGGGCGAGGTCGTTGCCCACGTCACCGCGGCGGCCGAGCTCTCCGACGCGCAGCACACCCGACTGACCGAGGTGCTCACCCGTATCTACGGGCATCCAGTGGCCGTGCAGTTGCACGTCGCCCCCGAACTCCTCGGCGGCCTCTCCATCACCGTCGGCGACGAGGTAATCGACGGCTCGATCGCGTCCCGCCTGGCGGCCGCCGAGAGCCAGCTGCCGGACTGACGAGCGCTTGCGCGAGGAAGCGACAACTTAAGACCGACACCACGCTTCACCGAACAACAGAAGACCACCCGTTAACGCAAGGTAGGAAGACGAACAACCATGGCAGAGTTGACAATCTCCGCTTCTGACATCGAGAGCGCTGTCGAGGACTACGTAACTTCGTTTTCCGCCGACACCGAGCGCGAAGAGATCGGCACCGTTATCGACGCGGGCGACGGTATCGCCCACGTCGAGGGTCTGCCCTCGGTCATGACCCAGGAGCTGCTCGAGTTCCCTGGCGGTGTGCTCGGGGTGGCGCTGAACCTCGACGAACACAGCGTCGGCGCGGTGATCCTCGGCGACTTCGAGAAAATCGAAGAGGGCCAGCAGGTCAAGCGCACCGGCGACGTGCTCTCGGTTCCGGTCGGCGACGCGTTCCTCGGACGCGTCATCAACCCGCTGGGACAGCCCATCGACGGCCAGGGCGACATCGAGTCCGACACCCGTCGCGTGCTGGAGCTGCAGGCGCCCTCGGTCGTCCAGCGCCAGGGTGTGAGCGAGCCGCTGCAGACCGGTATCAAGGCCATCGACAGCCAGACTCCGATCGGCCGCGGCCAGCGCCAGCTGATCATCGGCGACCGCAAGACCGGCAAGACCGCGGTGTGCGTCGACACCATCCTCAACCAGCGCCAGAACTGGGAGACGGGCGATCCCACGCAACAGGTGCGCTGCGTGTACGTCGCGATCGGCCAGAAGGGCACCACGATCGCCTCCGTCAAGCAGGCGCTCGAGGACGGTGGCGCGATGGAGTACACCACCATCGTCGCCGCGCCCGCCTCCGACGCCGCCGGCTTCAAATGGCTTGCGCCGTATACCGGGTCGGCCATTGGCCAGGAGTGGATGTACGACGGCAAGCATGTGCTGATCGTCTTCGACGACCTCTCCAAGCAGGCCGACGCGTATCGCGCGATCTCGCTGCTGCTGCGCCGCCCGCCGGGCCGCGAAGCCTTCCCTGGCGACGTCTTCTACCTGCACTCTCGTCTCCTGGAGCGCTGCGCAAAGCTGTCCGACGAGCTGGGCGGTGGATCGATGACCGGGCTGCCGATCATCGAGACCAAGGCCAACGACATCTCGGCGTTCATCCCGACCAACGTCATCTCGATCACCGACGGCCAGTGCTTCCTGGAGTCTGACCTGTTCAACCAGGGCGTACGCCCGGCCATCAACGTCGGTGTGTCGGTGTCGCGCGTCGGTGGCGCCGCACAGATCAAGGCAATGAAAGAGGTTGCAGGCTCGCTGCGTCTGGAGCTGTCGCAGTACCGCGAACTGGAAGCCTTCGCCGCCTTCGCCTCGGATCTGGACGCCGCATCCAAAGCACAGCTGGAACGGGGTGCTCGCCTGGTCGAGCTGCTCAAGCAGCCGCAGTACACGCCGTATGCGGTCGAGGACCAGGTCGTCGCGATCTTCCTCGGCACCAAGGGCCACCTGGATTCGGTTCCCGTCGAGGATGTCTCGCGCTTCGAGCAGGAGGTCCTGGAACACGTCAAGGCGTCCCATGACGACATCCTGAAGGAGATTCGGGAGACGAAGAAGCTTCCCGAAGAGACCGAAGAGAAGCTGAACGACGTCATCAACGAGTTCAAGAAGGGCTTCTCGGCCACCGACGGTAGTTCGGTTGTGGTGAACGAGGCTGATTCCGAAGCGATGGACGAAGAGGACGTCGAAAAGGAATCCGTCAAGGTCCGCAAGCCGAAGAAGTAGGACCAGAAGGGGTCTGGAGAGCTAGATGGCCGCAACACTGCGCGAATTGCGTGGACGCATCCGTTCTGCGGGTTCGATCAAGAAGATCACCAAAGCCCAGGAACTGATCGCGACGTCACGGATCGCCAAGGCGCAGGCCCGAGTCGAAGCGGCTCGGCCGTACTCGACCGAGATCACGAACATGCTCACCGAGCTTGCGAGTGCCAGCGCATTGGACCACCCACTGCTCGTTGCCCGGGATAACCCGAAACGCGCAGCCGTCCTGGTGGTTTCCTCGGACCGCGGGCTGTGCGGCGCATACAACGCCAACGTGCTTCGGCAGTCCGAGGAGCTCTTCGCGCTCCTGCGTGACGAGGGCAAGAATCCCGTTGTCTACACAATTGGCCGGAAGGCGCTGGGCTACTACAACTTCCGTCAGCGCGAGGTGACCGAGTCCTGGAGCGGGTTCTCGGAGCGGCCCACCTACGACCAGGCACGTGAGATCGCCGACACCCTCGTGACGGCGTTCATGTCCGGTGCCGACGACGAAGGCGACGATGCCGGCGCGGACGGCATCCTCGGCGTCGACGAACTGCATATCGTCTTCACGGAGTTCAGATCGATGCTGTCGCAGACGGCCGTGGCGCGACGGATCGCGCCGATGGTCGTCGAGTACGTCGAGGACGAGCCCGACGACGACGGCCCGCGCACGCTGTTCTCCTTCGAACCCGATCCGGAAACGTTGTTCGACGCACTGCTGCCTCGCTACGTCGCCACCCGGGTCTACGCCGCGCTGCTGGAAGCAGCGGCATCGGAGTCCGCATCACGTCGTCGCGCCATGAAGTCGGCCTCGGACAACGCCGACGACCTGATCAAGGACCTGACCCTGATGGCCAACCGCGAACGTCAGGCCCAGATCACCCAAGAAATCAGCGAGATCGTCGGCGGCGCCAACGCGCTGGCCGACGCCAAGTAAGCCCCTTTCAGGAAGCGAAGAGAGATATGACTGCTACCGCAGAAAAGACCGCAGGCCGGGTAGTCCGCATCACGGGCCCGGTTGTCGACGTGGAGTTCCCACGCGGCTCTGTTCCCGAGCTGTTCAACGCGCTGAACGCCGAGATCACCTACAAGGACCTGGCCAAGACGCTGACTCTCGAGGTGGCGCAGCACCTCGGCGACAGCCTGGTGCGGACGATCTCGATGCAGCCCACCGATGGCCTGGTACGCGGCGTCGAGGTCACCGACTCAGGTAAGTCGATCTCGGTGCCGGTCGGCGACGGTGTCAAAGGCCACGTGTTCAACGCGCTGGGCGCTTGCCTGGATGAACCCGGCTACGGCGAGGACTTCGACCACTGGTCGATCCACCGCAAGCCGCCGCCGTTCGCCGAACTCGAACCCCGCACCGAGATGCTCGAGACCGGCCTCAAGGTCGTCGACCTGCTGACGCCGTACGTGCGCGGCGGCAAGATCGCTCTGTTCGGCGGTGCGGGCGTGGGTAAGACGGTTCTGATCCAGGAGATGATCAACCGTATCGCCCGCAACTTCGGCGGCACCTCGGTGTTCGCCGGCGTGGGGGAGCGCACCCGTGAGGGCAACGACCTCTGGGTCGAGCTTGCCGACGCCGACGTTCTCAAGGACACCGCGTTGGTGTTCGGTCAGATGGACGAGCCGCCCGGCACCCGTATGCGCGTCGCGCTGTCCGCCCTGACGATGGCGGAGTACTTCCGCGACGAGAAGGAACAGGACGTGCTCCTGTTCATCGACAACATCTTCCGGTTCACCCAGGCCGGCTCCGAGGTCTCCACGCTGCTAGGGCGTATGCCGTCGGCCGTGGGTTACC
This sequence comes from Mycolicibacterium tusciae JS617, assembly GCF_000243415.2. The sequence continues at coordinate 144,464 of NZ_KI912270.1, read as the reverse complement.
AGCCGACGCTGGCCGATGAGATGGGTGAGCTCCAGGAGCGCATCACCTCGACGCGTGGTCACTCGATCACGTCCATGCAGGCTGTGTACGTCCCTGCCGACGATTACACCGACCCCGCGCCGGCGACGACGTTCGCGCACTTGGATGCCACCACTGAGCTGTCCCGCGCGGTGTTCTCCAAGGGTATCTTCCCGGCGGTGGACCCACTGGCGTCGTCCTCGACGATCCTGGACCCGGCTGTGGTCGGTGACGAGCACTACCGGGTTGCGCAGGAGGTCATCCGAATCCTGCAGCGCTACAAGGACCTTCAGGACATCATCGCCATCCTCGGTGTCGACGAACTGTCCGAGGAGGACAAGCAGCTGGTGTACCGCGCCCGCCGCATTGAGCGCTTCCTGAGCCAGAACATGATGGCTGCCGAGCAGTTCACCGGGCAGCCAGGCTCGACGGTGCCACTCAAGGAGACCATCGAGGCCTTCGACAAGCTCTCCAAGGGCGACTTCGATCACCTACCGGAGCAGGCGTTCTTCCTCATCGGCGGCCTGGACGATCTGGCGAAGAAGGCCGAAAGCCTGGGCGCCAAGATCGACAAGGGCAGCAGTGGCGGCTCGTCGAAGAAGGACGAGAAGAAGGACGACAAGAAGGCCGACGATTCCAAGGGCGAGGACGACTAGCTCATGGCCGAAATGACCGTAGAGATCGTCGCCGTCGAGCGCGAACTCTGGTCGGGTGAGGCCAGTTTCGTTTTCACCCGCACCACCGCCGGTGAGATCGGCATTCTGCCGCATCACATTCCGCTGGTGGCCCAGCTCGTCGACGACGCGATGGTGCGCGTCGAACGCGAAGGCGAAGACGATCTGCGGATCGCCGTTGACGGTGGGTTTCTCTCGGTCACCGAGGAGACGGTGCGGATCCTGGTCGAGAACGCGGAGTTCGAGTCAGAGATCAACGGCGACAGCGCAAAGCAAGACTCAGAGTCCGAGGACGAGCGCACCGCAGCATGGGGCAGAGCGCGTCTACGCGCTCTAGGCCAGATCGACTAGGCGGCCGATGAGCGTGTCCATGTTCCTCATGGTCGCGCTGATTGGCGTGCTGCTGGTGGTCGTCCTGATGATGTGCTACCGGTTGTGGAAACTTCGGCAGGTTGGCGGTACCGCCGCGATCTTGCGTGACGTTCCCGCGGTCGGCGGTCACGGATGGCGCCACGGTGTAATGCGGTACCACGGTGGGGAAGCCGGCTTCTACCGGTTGTCCAGCATTCGATGGTGGCCGGATCGCACACTGAGCCGTCGCGGGTTGGAGATCGTGTCCCGCCGTACACCGCGAGGCGACGAATTCGACATCATGACAGACGAAATCGTGGTCCTCGAGCTGCGGGATACCGGCCCCGAGCGCCGGCGCGGCTATGAGGTGGCATTGGATCGCGGCGCGCTGACCGCCTTTTTGTCGTGGGTGGAGTCGAGACCATCCCCACGTGCGCGACGCCGGACGTCCTAACCTGTTGCGGGACCTTGTTTATTGGTCTTCGCGCGAGCGCTCATCCGCCCGGCTTCCAAAGTACGTCGCCATCCGGGTTGGCCGCCCGAGACAGAATGAACAGCAGATCTGACAGCCGGTTGAGATATTTGGCCGGCAGCACACTGATCGTTTCGCCGTGTGTTTCCACCGCCACCCAGGCTGACCGCTCGGCGCGCCGAGCCACCGCGCGGGCGACATGCAGTAGGGCAGACAGCGGCGAACCGCCGGGCAGTACAAAGGAATTCAAGGCCGGTAGCGGCTCATTGAATTCATCGCACCACGCCTCCAACCGGTCGATGTAGCTTTGCGAGATCCGCAAGGGAGGGTGTTCGGGGTTCTCGATGACAGGCGTGGAGAGGTCTGCGCCTGCATCGAAGAGATCGTTCTGAATCTGCCTGAGAACCTTGAGAATTTGCTCCCCCGGGTTTCCCAGTGCGACCGCCACGCCGATGGCGGCATTGGTTTCGTCACAGTCGGCATATGCCGCGAGCCGGGCGTCGTTCTTCGACACCCTGCTGAAATCGCTCAGTCCAGTGGTTCCGTCATCGCCCGTCCGCGTATAGATGCGGGTCAGATGAACTGCCATGGGAAAACCGTACCGGAGAAGGTGGCTTGAATGCTGTCGGGAAACTGACACGGCCCACGACGCTGTTTACACTGACCGGCGTGAGCGAGCGTTTCGTGGTGACCGGTGGCAACCGGTTAGCGGGCGAAGTTGCCGTCGGGGGAGCGAAGAACAGCGTTCTGAAGCTGATGGCGGCATCGCTACTGGCTGAGGGCGTCAGCACGATCACGAACTGCCCCGACATCCTGGATGTGCCGCTGATGGCCGAGGTGCTGCGGGGCCTCGGGGCGACCGTCGAGCTATACGGCGATGTCGTGCGGATCACCTCGCCCGACGAACCCAAGTACGACGCGGATTTCGCGGCGGTGCGGCAGTTCCGCGCGTCGGTGTGTGTCCTCGGCCCGCTGGTCGGTCGGTGCAAGCGCGCCAAAGTCGCCTTGCCGGGTGGCGACGCGATCGGGTCGCGGCCTCTGGACATGCATCAGGCCGGACTGCGTCAGCTGGGTGCGCGGTGCAACATCGAGCACGGCTGCGTCGTGGCCGAAGCGGATCACCTGCGAGGCGCCGAGATTCAGCTGGAGTTCCCCTCGGTGGGTGCCACCGAGAACATTCTGATGGCCGCGGTCGTCGCCGAGGGCGTGACTACCATTCACAACGCTGCGCGCGAGCCCGACGTCGTCGACCTGTGCACGATGCTCAACCAGATGGGCGCCCAGATCTCGGGCGCCGGGACGCCGACGATGACGATCACCGGCGTCGACCGCCTGCATCCCACCGAGCACCGGGTGATCGGCGACCGCATCGTCGCCGCAACCTGGGGTATCGCGGCAGCCATGACCCGCGGCGATATCTCGGTCACCGGAGTCGACCCCCAGCACCTGCAATTGGTGCTGCACAAACTGCATGACGCCGGCGCGACCGTCACACAGGACGACAACGGATTCCGGATTGTCCAGTACGAGCGGCCCAAGGCGGTCAACGTCGCGACGCTGCCGTTCCCCGGATTCCCGACGGACTTGCAACCGATGGCCATCGGACTTGCGTCCATCGCGGACGGCACGTCGATCATCACCGAGAACGTTTTCGAGGCGCGATTCCGTTTCGTCGAGGAAATGATCCGGCTCGGTGCGGACGCCCGCACGGACGGACACCACGCCGTGGTGCGGGGGATCCCGCAGTTGTCCAGCGCACCGGTGTGGTCGTCGGACATCCGTGCAGGCGCCGGACTGGTGCTCGCCGGCCTGGTCGCCGACGGCGACACCGAGGTTCACGATGTGTTCCACATCGATCGCGGGTACCCGCTGTTCGTCGAGAACTTGGTCAGCCTCGGAGCGGAGATCGAGCGGATCGCCTAGATACCGGGACCCCTTTTGGGATTGTGGCGGATGAGGCGTAGTCTTTAGCCAGAAGCCAAGGGCCCCAGTCCAAATGGAATGGTGGCCCAGGTTTGACCTCCCTGACCACGTGGAGTACAGTGGCAGGGTTGCCTGAAAACCGGGTGTGTTGTTTGAGAACTCAATAGTGTGTTTGGTGGTTTTTGTTTGTTGTTTTTTTGTTCACCTCTTTTTCCCGTTTAGGGGTGGATGTTTTTTGATGCCAGTTTTTGGTGTCTTTTGTTGGATTGGATTTTTCTGATTCGAATTCCACTTGACCTTTGGGTTGGGTTGTTTTTGTTTGGAGAGTTTGATTCTGGCTCAGGACGAACGCTGGCGGCGTGCTTAACACATGCAAGTCGAACGGAAAGGCCCTTCGGGGTACTCGAGTGGCGAACGGGTGAGTAACACGTGGGTGATCTGCCCTGCACTTCGGGATAAGCCTGGGAAACTGGGTCTAATACCGGATATACCTCATGGATTGCATGGTTTGTGGGGGAAAGCTTTTGCGGTGTGGGATGGGCCCGCGGCCTATCAGCTTGTTGGTGAGGTTATGGCTTACCAAGGCGACGACGGGTAGCCGGCCTGAGAGGGTGACCGGCCACACTGGGACTGAGATACGGCCCAGACTCCTACGGGAGGCAGCAGTGGGGAATATTGCACAATGGGCGCAAGCCTGATGCAGCGACGCCGCGTGAGGGATGACGGCCTTCGGGTTGTAAACCTCTTTCAGCAGGGACGAAGCGCAAGTGACGGTACCTGTAGAAGAAGGACCGGCCAACTACGTGCCAGCAGCCGCGGTAATACGTAGGGTCCGAGCGTTGTCCGGAATTACTGGGCGTAAAGAGCTCGTAGGTGGTTTGTCGCGTTGTTCGTGAAAACTCACAGCTCAACTGTGGGCGTGCGGGCGATACGGGCAGACTTGAGTACTGCAGGGGAGACTGGAATTCCTGGTGTAGCGGTGGAATGCGCAGATATCAGGAGGAACACCGGTGGCGAAGGCGGGTCTCTGGGCAGTAACTGACGCTGAGGAGCGAAAGCGTGGGGAGCGAACAGGATTAGATACCCTGGTAGTCCACGCCGTAAACGGTGGGTACTAGGTGTGGGTTTCCTTCCTTGGGATCCGTGCCGTAGCTAACGCATTAAGTACCCCGCCTGGGGAGTACGGCCGCAAGGCTAAAACTCAAAGAAATTGACGGGGGCCCGCACAAGCGGCGGAGCATGTGGATTAATTCGATGCAACGCGAAGAACCTTACCTGGGTTTGACATGCACAGGACGTGCCTAGAGATAGGTATTCCCTTGTGGCCTGTGTGCAGGTGGTGCATGGCTGTCGTCAGCTCGTGTCGTGAGATGTTGGGTTAAGTCCCGCAACGAGCGCAACCCTTATCTTATGTTGCCAGCGCGTAATGGCGGGGACTCGTGAGAGACTGCCGGGGTCAACTCGGAGGAAGGTGGGGATGACGTCAAGTCATCATGCCCCTTATGTCCAGGGCTTCACACATGCTACAATGGCCGGTACAAAGGGCTGCGATGCCGTGAGGTGGAGCGAATCCTTTCAAAGCCGGTCTCAGTTCGGATCGGGGTCTGCAACTCGACCCCGTGAAGTCGGAGTCGCTAGTAATCGCAGATCAGCAACGCTGCGGTGAATACGTTCCCGGGCCTTGTACACACCGCCCGTCACGTCATGAAAGTCGGTAACACCCGAAGCCGGTGGCCTAACCCCTTGTGGGAGGGAGCCGTCGAAGGTGGGATCGGCGATTGGGACGAAGTCGTAACAAGGTAGCCGTACCGGAAGGTGCGGCTGGATCACCTCCTTTCTAAGGAGCACCACGAGACTTGAGGCCCGCCCACGAGTGTGGGGGTTCGGTGACCTCAGGCGATTCTGTGGATGGCCTTTTCACCTGTAGTGGGTGGGGGTCTGGTGCACAACAAACGCTTGGCTGGTACGGGTTTCGAGTAATCGGACGCCGGCTGAAATTAATCATCGGACACACTATTGGGCTTTGAGACAACAGGCCCGCTATCTCTTCGTCCCGATCCTGGGATACCGGAGGTAGGCAGACTCTGAGGTTAGGGGTCGGCTTCCTGCGAGGAAGTTTGGTTGTTGTTGCCCTGCTTTGGTGGTGGGGTGTGGTGTTTGATTTGTGGATAGTGGTTGCGAGCATCTAGCGCGCGAGAGTGCTCACCCTTCCTTTGTGGGGGGTGGGTGTTGTTGTGTGTGTAGATAATGCAATTTTTGATTCTTCCGAGAATTATTTTTAGTGTTTTGTGTTGTAAGTGTTTAAGGGCGCATGGTGGATGCCTTGGCACTGGGAGCCGATGAAGGACGTGGGAGGCTGCGTTATGCCTCGGGGAGCTGTCAACCGAGCGTTGATCCGAGGATGTCCGAATGGGGAAACCCGGCACGAGTGATGTCGTGTCACCCACTACTGAATACATAGGTAGTGGGGGGGAACGCGGGGAAGTGAAACATCTCAGTACCCGTAGGAAGAGAAAACAAGTGTGATTCCGTGAGTAGTGGCGAGCGAAAGCGGAGGATGGCTAAACCGTGTGCATGTGATACCCGGCGGGGGTTGTGTGTGCGGTGTTGTGGGGCGTTTCTTCTCTCATCCGCCGATGAGGGCGAAAGTGATAAACCGTTGGGTTAGGTGAAGTGGCCTGGGATGGCCTGTCCGTAGAGGGTGAGAGCCCCGTAACCGAAAATCTGACGGCTTTCGTGGAACTGTCCCCGAGTAGCAGCGGGCCCGTGGAATCTGCTGTGAATCTGCCGGGACCACCCGGTAAGCCTGAATACTTCCCAGTGACCGATAGCGGATTAGTACCGTGAGGGAATGGTGAAAAGTACCCCGGGAGGGGAGTGAAATAGTACCTGAAACCGTGTGCCTACAATCCGTCAGAGCCCTCGACTTGTCGTGGGGTGATGGCGTGCCTTTTGAAGAATGAGCCTGCGAGTCAGGGACATGTCGCGAGGTTAACCCGGGTGGGGTAGCCGCAGCGAAAGCGAGTCTGAATAGGGCGTATCCAATTCATAGGAATTGGTGTAGTGGTGTGTTCTGGACCCGAAGCGGAGTGATCTACCCATGGCCAGGGTGAAGCAGCAGTAAGATGTTGTGGAGGCCCGAACCCACTTAGGTTGAAGACTGAGGGGATGAGTTGTGGGTAGGGGTGAAAGGCCAATCAAACTCCGTGATAGCTGGTTCTCCCCGAAATGCATTTAGGTGCAGCGTTACACGTTTCTTGTTGGAGGTAGAGCTACTGGATGGCCGATGGGCCCTAAAAGGTTACTGACGTCAGCCAAACTCCGAATGCCGACAAGTCTAAGAGTGTGGCAGTGAGACGGCGGGGGATAAGCTCCGTGCGTCGAGAGGGAAACAGCCCAGATCGCCGGCTAAGGCCCCTAAGCGTGTGCTAAGTGGAAAAGGATGTGCAGTCGCGAAGACAACCAGGAGGTTGGCTTAGAAGCAGCCACCCTTGAAAGAGTGCGTAATAGCTCACTGGTCAAGTGATTGTGCGCCGATAATGTAGCGGGGCTCAAGCACACCGCCGAAGCCGCGGCAACGACCACCCCCTTGGGGGTGACGTTGGGTAGGGGAGCGTCCTGCATCCGGTGAAGCCGCAGAGTGATCTAGCGGTGGAGGGTGTGGGAGTGAGAATGCAGGCATGAGTAGCGATAAGGCAAGTGAGAACCTTGCCCGCCGAAAGACCAAGGGTTCCTGGGCCAGGCCAGTCCGCCCAGGGTGAGTCGGGACCTAAGGCGAGGCCGACAGGCGTAGTCGATGGACAACGGGTTGATATTCCCGTACCCGTGTATCAGCGTCCCTGACGAATCCAATCTGCTAACCACCCAAAGGGTGGACCACCGGAGACCTTCGGGTCAAAGGGGTTCACCGGCTGCGTGGGACCCGGTTGGGTAGTAGTCAAGCGATGGGGTGACGCAGGAAGGCAGCCGTACCAGTCAGTGGTAATACTGGGGCAAACCTGTAGGGAGACATCTAGGTAAATCCGGGTGTCGTTAATCCTGAGAGGTGATGCATAGTCGAGTGAGGCGAATTCGGTGATCCTATGCTGTCGAGAAAAGCCTCTAGCGAGCAGATACACGGCCCGTACCCCAAACCAACACAGGTGGTCAGGTAGAGAATACCAAGGCGTACGAGTGAACTATGGTTAAGGAACTCGGCAAAATGCCCCCGTAACTTCGGGAGAAGGGGGACCCCTTACTGTCAACACCTTCACGGTGGGCAGCGGTGGGGGGTGGCACAAACCAGTGAGAAGCGACTGTTTACTAAAAACACAGGTCCGTGCGAAGTCGCAAGACGATGTATACGGACTGACGCCTGCCCGGTGCTGGAAGGTTAAGAGGACCTGTTAACCCCTCGGGGTGAAGCGGAGAATTTAAGCCCCAGTAAACGGCGGTGGTAACTATAACCATCCTAAGGTAGCGAAATTCCTTGTCGGGTAAGTTCCGACCTGCACGAATGGCGTAACGACTTCTCAGCTGTCTCAACCATAGACTCGGCGAAATTGCATTACGAGTAAAGATGCTCGTTACGCGCGGCAGGACGAAAAGACCCCGGGACCTTCACTACAACTTGGTATTGGTGCTCGATACGGTTTGTGTAGGATAGGTGGGAGACTGTGAAGCGCACACGCCAGTGTGTGTGGAGTCGTTGTTGAAATACCACTCTGATCGTATTGGGCCTCTAACCTCGAACCGTATATCCGGTTCAGGGACAGTGCCTGGCGGGTAGTTTAACTGGGGCGGTTGCCTCCTAAAATGTAACGGAGGCGCCCAAAGGTTCCCTCAACCTGGACGGTAATCAGGTGTTGAGTGTAAGTGCACAAGGGAGCTTGACTGCGAGACCTACACGTCAAGCAGGGACGAAAGTCGGGACTAGTGATCCGGCACCCCCGAGTGGAAGGGGTGTCGCTCAACGGATAAAAGGTACCCCGGGGATAACAGGCTGATCTTCCCCAAGAGTCCATATCGACGGGATGGTTTGGCACCTCGATGTCGGCTCGTCGCATCCTGGGGCTGGAGCAGGTCCCAAGGGTTGGGCTGTTCGCCCATTAAAGCGGCACGCGAGCTGGGTTTAGAACGTCGTGAGACAGTTCGGTCTCTATCCGCCGCGCGCGTCAGAAGCTTGAGGAAACCTGTCCCTAGTACGAGAGGACCGGGACGGACGAACCTCTGGTCCACCAGTTGTCCCACCAGGGGCACCGCTGGATAGCCACGTTCGGACAGGATAACCGCTGAAAGCATCTAAGCGGGAAACCCCCTCCAAGACCAGGCTTCTCACCCATTAAGTGGGATAAGGCCCCCCGCAGACCACGGGATCAATAGACCAGACCTACAAGTTCAGCAATGAATGCAGGGAACTGGCACTAACCGGCCGAAAACTTACACACAAAGCCCGCAACCACACACATCCACGCGCATCAAACCACTGCGCCCCACCACCAAATAACACCCCCCCACCCAGAGTGGGGCACTTTGAAAAGTGAATAAAGTTACGGCGGTCAATAGCGGCAGGGAAACGCCCGGACCCATCCCGAACCCGGAAGCTAAGCCTGCCAGCGCCGATGATACTACCCAACCCGGGTGGAAAAGTAGGACACCGCCGAACACAAATTAAAGCCCTTTGCCCCCCAATTCTATTGGGGGGCAAAGGCATTTGTGGACTAGGTCGAGCTAGAACAATGTCTGCGCTGTACCGTTGTGCGACTTCTCCATGTCGAGCAGTGCCCGCTTCCGGTGCAATCCGCCGCCGTATCCGGTGAGGCTGCCGTTGGATCCGATCACCCGATGGCACGGCACGATGATGCCGATCGGGTTGTGGCCGTTGGCCAGCCCGACCGCCCGAAACGCGCCGGGCGACCCGATCTGTGTGGCGATCTCGCCGTAGGACCTGACTTAGGACATTTGGTTAGTGCCCCGTTTTCAGGCCGAGATGAGCCAGGATGTCGGCCTGGGCGGCAGGGACCTGCGGCGGGAAGGTCTGGCTGGTGCCGTTGATGGTGATGGTGGCGCTGCGCAGCGGGCGAAGTTGTTTGACGACGTTGGCGATCGCCAGCCCGGTCTTGTCCTGGATGGCGTGCGCCACGGCCAGGGCGGTGAACACGATGCTTAGGTGCGCTTCGATCGAGTCGCGTACGTGGTGGAATATCGGCCGGGCAGCCAGGTCCGTCTTGGACATCCGGAATGAGCGCTCGACGTGCCAGAGCTCGTGGTACTTACCGATCACCTCGCGGGCGGGCATCTGCGCGGCATCGATGTTGCTGACATAGCCTTTGAGGCCCACCAGACTGCGGGCGCGGGCCAGGCTGGCTTCATCGAGAGTGCGCTGATCCCCGGCGACGGTGACGAACCGGGTGGCCTTGGCCTTCTTCGCTCCGGCGATGATTTCCTTGGCCCGGACTTCTTGGGCGTCGAGGGTTTTCTGATCGCGGCGTGCCCGGGCAGCTCTGTACTGCCAGATCGCCCGCCACGCTTTCGGATGCTCGACCGCCGTCCAGACCGGTTCGGCTTTGAGCTTGGTGTTGTTGACCACCGTGGACCCGCGACGCGAGGTGACAGTGTCGATGATCTGCCCATCGGTGAAAGCATTGCCGTGCCAGTGGAAGTGGCTGGCCAGATCCCCTGGGGCTTTGGTGGTACGCGAACCGACAATGAACGAAAACCCGGACCCATCAAGGGCTTTCAAATTAGTCCAGGACAACATGCCGGCGTCAGCGGCCACCACCATCGGCACCCCGGCCAAATCGTGGCGCTTCTGAAAGCCTTCCAGGATCGCCACGATCGTGGTGGTCTCGGCGGTGTTGCCTTCAAAGCAGCCGATCTCCAGCGGGAACCCGGTCCGGTCCACCAGCAACCCGACCACGATCTGTGGATCCACCCGGCGTTCTTTCGAATAGCCGACTTTGCGCAGGTCGTCTTCGTTCTCGGCCTCGAAGTACAGGGTGGTCACGTCGTAGAGCAGCAGACTCAACGTGCCCCGGTCACGGGAGTGCGCGAAACACTTCTTGGTGATCACATCCCGGTACCTGCCCGTGTTGATCGACTGCAAGTGTCGTTGAATGGTCCTGTAGGACACGGTATTTGCTCCCAGGTCGGTCAGGACCCGAAGAGAGTCGAGCTTGCTAGTCGGCTCGACGATCCGGGCGATCACCAAATCCCGAAACACCTCATCGGCGACGGCATCGAAACCCAGCCCGTCATAGGTGGCGCCGAGCGCCTCGTACAGCAGCCGCGAACTGGTGCCCGTTGTGCGCCCCGGACCGGCCGAGGCGCCTGTGGTCTCGGGCGGCGGCCTGAACAGCGTCGCGGTGCTCCCGTCGCAGACATCATGGATCGACTCGGTGCGCGCTGGTACCTCGAACTCGAGCTGGCTCTGATCACCGAGGGCGATCGCGCGGGCCTTCTCCAATAGAATGCCCAGCTCAGCATCGGTGTGAGCGGATCCGACATGGGCCAGGATCTCGCGGCGGCCACGCTGTTTTGCCACCACCTGCACCGCCACCGCACCCGAGGCGGTGCGCACCTTCCGCACGTACGCCACCACCAAAACCTACCCGCTTAGTGCCCCAATTAGTGCCCCCAGCATGGGGAAACGCCAGGTCAAACGAGTGCAACTCAGAAATCCCAGCGACAGTGTCCTAAGTCAGGGCGCCGGGCGACCCGATCTGTGTGGCGATCTCGCCGTAGGACCGAGTCTCGCCGTACGGGATCGTCAACAGGGCGGTCCACACACGACGCTGGAACTCGGTGCCAACCAAATCAAGACTCAAATCGAAATCGGTTCTCTCCCGGGCGAAATAGGCCTCCAGCTGCTCGACGGCGTCGGGAAACGCGTTGTTGTCGGTTTCCCATCCTTCGTGGCTGGGTTCATAGGTCTGGTCGACCATCCGCAGGTGCCTCAACCGTCCGCCCCTGCCGGCCAGGGTGAGCAGGCCGACGGGACTGTGGACGGCGCGAAATTGCAGGGTTTCCATTCACTTCTCCTTTGGCGGCCACGAGTTGACCGCGTGATCCAAAGCCGTCCACAGGTGCTGGGTCGCGTACGAGCGCCACGGACGCCATCGCATGCTGTGCCCGACGAGTGGCCGCGGCTCAGCCGGCAGACCCAACTGCTGTGCAGCGATGCGCACTCCGAGATCGCTGGCAGGAAACGCATCAGGGTCGCCGAGGCCCCGCATCGCGATCACCTCTGCGGTCCACGGTCCGATGCCGGGCAATTCCACCAGCTGTGCACGGGCGCGCTCCCAGTCGCATCCGGCGTCCAGAACGACATCTCGTCCGGCCAGCGCACGGATCAGCGTGATCAGCGTCCGCTGGCGGGACTTCGGAAAGGCGAGGTGCACCGGGTCGATCTCGGCGAGATCCTCGACCGCCGGGAACGCATGCGTGAGACCACCGTCGACATCGGTGACCGGTTGACCGTAGGCGGTGACGATGCGGGCCGCGTGCGTGCGCGCGGCCTTGATCGATACCTGCTGACCAAGCACCACCCGCAGCGCCAGTTCCTGCTCGTCGACGGTCCGTGGTATGCGCTGCCCAGGCGCCTTGGCGACCAGCACACTGAGGTCCGGGTCGGCGCTCAGCGCGTCGACGACCGCCTCCGGATCCGCATCGAGGTCGAGCAGACGCCGGCATCGGGCGATGGCCGCGGCGAGATCCCGGAAGTCGTCCAACCTGATATCGCATTGCACATGATCGGGTTGTGGTGTGAGACTGACGATTCCGTTGCCATTGGCCAGCCTCAGCGTCCGCCGGTAGCTGCCGTCTCGCACCTCCTCGACGCCGGGCACCGCACTGGCCGCCAGATGGCCGAAGAGCCCCTCGTATGCGAACGGCGTGCGTACCGGCAGCCGCAAGGACAGCGCGTCGCCCGCACCCTCCCCGCGGCTGAACCGCGAGCGCGCACGGTGACGCAGCGCGGTGGGAGTCAGATCGCATACCGCTCGTACCGTGTCGTTGAACTGGCGGATGCTGGAGAAGCCGGCCGCGAATGCGACGTCGCTGAACGGCAATTCGGTGGTTTCGATGAGCACGCGAGCGGTCTGCGTGCGCTGAGCCCTCGCCAGCGCAAGCGGATTCGCCCCCACCTCTGCCTGCAACAGCCGCTCGAGCTGGCGCGTGGTGTATCCGACGCGAGCAGCGAGGCCCGTGACCCCTTCACGGTCGACCGTTCCGTCGGTGATCAGACGCATCGCTCTGGCGACGACGTCGCCGCGCACGTTCCACTCCGGCGATCCCGGCGAGGCGTCTGGCCGGCAACGCTTGCAGGCCCGGAAGCCGGCTTTCTGCGCGGCAGCCGCGGTGGGGTAGAACCGCATGTTGCGGGCGAATGGTGGGCGCACCGGGCAGCTGGGCCTGCAGTAGATCTTCGTGGTCAGCACGGCGGTCACGAACCAGCCGTCGAACCGCGCGTCCTTGGATTGGACGGCTCGGTAACAACGGTCGAAATCGTCGTGCACGCCTCAACGATTACACGTGCCCACCGACATCACTGGCGGAAAACCGACATGGTCGTCGCTGCGGCCGCGCTGACCACGGGAGCTTCCGATGTCAGTGCGCTAACGATCCCCGACAATTGTCGGCATCGGTACTCGCGTGCCAGACCAGTTCGTGCTCAGGTGGACGGTGATGTCGATTCGTGCGCTGGTCCTCCTTCGCCTGACCGCCGCCGCGGCGGTGTGCTCAGCGCTGGCCTTTGCCGTGCCGGCTTCGGCCACGGCGGCCCCTTCCGCCGACGTTCAGGGCTACATCGACTCCACTGCGCGTTGCACCAAGCCAAGCGAGGCCGTCGTCTTCGGCAGCACGAAAACATCGCGGGTGGCGATCTGTGTGTCCGACGGTGAGTATGAGTACCGCGGCGTGCGGTTGAGCGACGGGGCCAAGCTGATCGTCCCCGCCGAGAAATCCACCGAGGGTTACACCGCCGAAAACGACGGCATCACCTACTGGGTGACCGAAGACTCCTTGGTCGTCAGCGCGGGCAGGGAAATAATCCGCGAGGAAACGATGATCGACTTCCATGCCCCGCAACAGTCCGGCGTAGGTGGCTCGCCGGCTGAGGCGTCACCGTCGGCAACGCCGACAACGCCGTTGCCGCCGCCCCTGCCTGCCGAGGTCGGCGGCGGCGACAGCTGACCAGCGGACCCGAAGGTTACCCGCGTAAGTCGCCGCTGAGATATTCGGCGCGGCACGCGCGATGGGCCACCTTGCCGCTCGTGGTGCGCGGGATGGCACCGGCCGGCACGAATCGGATGTCCGCGACGTCGAGTCCGTGGACATCGACGACGGCCGCGCGGATCGCTTCGACCGCCGCATCGGGATCGGCGCGGCGAGTACCCGACGCGCGCTCCGCGACGATGACGACGCCGGCTTCGGTGGAGAACGCCGCGACGTAACCGCGGCGCACCATCGGCGACGCGGCCTGCGCGGTGGCCTCGACGTCCTGCGGGGAGTGGTCGCGGCCGTCGACCGCAATCACGTCAGCGCGGCGCCCGATCACGTACAACTCGCCGTCGAGGTAGACCCCGAGATCGCCGGTGCGCAGCCATGTGGCGTCACCCGGTGAGCCGTCGGCATGGCTTCCCAACTCCAGCCGGGAACGCAGCGTGGCATCGAAGGTCTGCCGGGATGCCTCGGGCCGTCGGAAATACCGCCTGGCGGTGTTGTTTCCGTGCAGCCAGATCTCGCCGACCCGTCCGTCGGCGAGTTCGGTCTGGGCGTCGGGGTCGACGATCACGGCCCACTGGCTGCGGGCGACCTGACCACACGACACGTGCGCGACCGCGTTCTCGGCATGCGCCGCGACGCGCACCGCCTCACCTTCGGTAAGTCGGCCTCGGTCGAGGAATGCGACCGTGGCACGGGCCGGCGGAGCGATGGTCGACACGAACAGGGTCGCCTCGGCGATCCCATACGACGGTTTGATCGCCGTGGCCGGCAATCCGTACGACGCGAACGCGTCATGAAACGCGGTGATCGCTTCCATGCTGACCGGCTCAGAGCCGATGATCATCACCACATTGCCGAGGTCGAGTTCCTCTGCGGGCGCGGGTCGGCCGCGCTGTGCGGTGTACTCGTAGGCGAAGTTCGGTGCCGCGGTGACCACACGCCCTTCCCGCGATCCGTCCGACAATGCGCGGATCCAGCGCTGCGGCCGGCGAATGAAGGCAGTCGGTGACATCAGCGTCGAGTGGCCCCCGTACACCGCCGGGAAGCCGATCATCGACAACCCCATGTCGTGGTACAGCGGAAGCCAGCTGACGCCGTGGGTGTTCCTGTCGAGCAGGTCGATGGACAGGATCATCTGCAGCAGGTTGGTTCCGACCGCGCGGTGAGTGATTTCCACCCCGACGGGCGACCGCGTCGAACCCGAGGTGTACTGCAGATGCGAGACCTCGTCCACGTCGATGTCGGCCGGAACGAAATCCTCGGCGGCCGAGTCTTCGATGGCGTCGACTGCGATGACGGGGATCGTGCGTGCAAAAGCGAGGTTTGCGAGGAACTCTCGTACCGTTTCGGCCGCTGCGACTGTCGTCAGGATGGCCGTGGGTCGCGCATCGCGCAGCGCCGTTTCCAGGCGTTCGGTGTGCCCCTGGAGTTCGGGGGCGAACAAGGGCACCGCGATCGTCCCCGCCTTGACCGCTGCGAAGAACGCCGTGACGTAGTCGAGGCCCTGCGGCGCCAGGACTGCCACCCGGTCACCGCGCGAGGTCATCTGTTGCAGCCGGGCCCCGACGGCCCGCATCCGACAGCCGAGTTGCTTCCATGTCAATTCGACGGCGGGAGCGTCCTCTGAGCGCGTGAAGTCGAGGTAGCGGTAGGCAACGGCGTCACCGACGTTGGCGATGTTGCGGTCGATGAGCGATATCAGCGTGACGCCGGGCGGCAGCACAATGCCACCGTCAGCGTCGAGACAGTCCTCGATCTTGAGCAGCCCCTCGGGGGCAACCGAACCGTTCACAACCTCCATTCTAATTAATGTGACGCTCGGTATCACTTACCTGGTGGACGGTGTGACGAATCCGACGACACGCAACTTCGGAATTACACTCGGACACCGTGGCCGAACTGGTGCAGCAGTACCTGGACCAGATCCGCGATGAGCACGCCGGAGACACCGAAGGGGCGGTGGCCGATTACATCCCCGAACTTGCCAATGCCGACCCGACCGAATTCGGACTGTCGCTGTCATCATCAGACGGGTTTGTTTACGAATCAGGCGATGCAGCAACCGAATTCACGATCCAGTCGATTTCGAAGCCGTTTACGTATGCGCTCGCGCTCGACCAGGTCGGGCAGGACGTAGTCGACGCGAAGATCGGCGTCGAGCCGTCGGGTGAGGCCTTCAACGAGATCAGCGTCGACGACACCACCAAGAGGCCGAAGAACCCCATGATCAACGCCGGCGCGATCGCCGCCGTCTCCCTGGTCCCGGGCACCACACCCGACGAGCGGTTCGCACGGATCCACGAGTTCTACTCCCGCTGTGCCGGCCGCAAACTTGACATCGACCACGATGTGTACGCCTCGGAAAAGGCCACTGGCAGCCGCAACCGCGCCATCGCCTACATGCTGCAGAGCTTCGGGGTGCTCGACGGCGACCCCGACGAAGTGCTCGACGTGTATTTTCGCCAGTGCTCGCTCAGGGTGACCAGCACCGATCTCGCCCGGATGGCGACGACGCTTGCGCGCGGCGGCGTGAATCCATGTACCGGGCGACGGGTGACCGACAGCGCGGTGGTGCAGCGCACGCTGAGTGTGATGGTGACCTGCGGAATGTACGACGCAGCCGGGGATTGGGTGAGTGCGGTCGGTATGCCGGCCAAGAGCGGGGTGGGTGGCGGCATTGTCGCGGTATTGCCCGGGCAGTTGGGGATCGGAGTCTACTCACCGCTGTTGGATGCCAAGGGCAACAGTGTGCGCGGAGTGCGGGTGTGTCGCAGCCTGTCTGCGCGGCTAGGTTTGCATTTCCTCACTGTCACAAGGGAATCCTCCTCAACGATCCGGGCGCGCTACGACCTGTGTGAGGGCGTGCGGGTATACGAGCTGCACGGCGATTTGTTATTCGCCGGTGCTGAACAAGTGCTTCGCACGGTAGAAAACGAGCGAGGCGACTATGACGTTGCCATTCTGGAGTTGTCGCGCATTGACGACATCAACGGTGCCGCCCGCAATATGCTCGCCGGTTTGCGGACAGACCTGACGGCCATGAATAAGGAAGGCTTCCTGGTCGACCCCGACCACAAGGTGATGCCCGCAGACACCCGGCAAGGCCATCACGCGATCGTGTTCGACTCGCTCGACGATGCGGTTCAGGTCGCCAAGGAATTCCGGGCCGGTTGAACCGGAAGCGCGAGCCGAGTCGGTTCGTCGTGGCCTCGTAGCGTCACCGAATCGCCGAGAGTCCAGTGCGCGCGCTCAGTCTCGTCGGCGTTGCCGACCGCGTCCGAGGACGCGAGCAGGTGACCCGGCGAATCTTTCGCCAACTCACAGAGGCGGGCGGCCTCGTTGACTGGCTCGCCGATCACGGTGTACTCGAAGCGCTCGTTGGCACCCACGTTGCCGGCGACCGCCTCGCCGGCCGCGACGCCGATCCCGGCGTCGCATTCGGGTGCCTCGTCGCGGATCCGCCGGGCGATCGCGCGGCCGGCGGCCAGTGCCTCGCCCTCGGGATTGTCGAGGTGGTTGGGTGCTCCGAAGACGGCCAGGGCCGCGTCGCCTTCGAACTTGTTGACGAATCCGTGGTGGCGATCGACTTCGTCGACGATGACCGCGAAGAACCGGTTCAAGAGGTCGACGACCTCAGTAGCCGGTCTACCGGTCACCAACTGGGTGGACCCGATGATGTCGACGAAAATCACCGCGACATGGCGCTCCTCGCCGCCCAGCTTCGGTCGCTGTTGCTCCGCGGCGGCGGCCACCTCGCGGCCGACATGACGACCGAACAGGTCCCGAATACGTTCTCGCTGACGCAGCCCTAGGACCATCGAGTTGAAACCCCGCTGCAGCTGCCCGAGTTCGGTCCCGTCGAAGACCACGAGCTCGGTGTCGAGATCGCCCTGTTCCACCCGGTTGAGGGCGGCCCGGACCACCCGCACCGGGGTGACGGTGAGCCAGGACAGGATCCACATCAAAATCGCGCCGAAGACCAATGCGAACAGCGCGAGAATCATGACGGCGACCGTGAACTGCGTTGGCGTCACATTCTGTTGGATCAATGTGATCGCGGCGGCGAGAAAGATGCCGAGCACCGGCACGCCGGAGCCCAGAGCCCAGACCAACATCGTGCGGCCCATGATGCCCTCGGCGGTGCGACGCGGAGGCCTGCCCGCCTCGAGCGCCTGCGCTGCGACCGGCCGCAGCGCGAACTCCGTGAAGAGATAACAACTGGCCGAGACGACGATGCCGGGAAAACTGACGCCCAACAACCACTTCGGGATGTAGTCGGTATCGACGGTTCCATACAACGTGGTGAGCACGGCGGTGCCGACGCCCCACAGCGCCAGCAGCACGCGAGTGAGTCGCCACGGGGCAAAGAACGTGTTGCGCTGGTCTTCGCGCGTCGGTGGTCGTTCCTCAATGGCCCAGCGCACATTGTTCATCACGCGGGTGGTCGCCCAGAAGACCCCGACGATCAGCGCGGTCGCGACGTAGATCGGCACCGCGATGAAGGTGATCGGACGGACCTCGGGTTCGAAGACGCTGGGCGTCGGGAAGGCGACGGTGACGACCAGGGTCGCCACCCCGATCCCGATGAGATTCGCGACGACCACGAACACGGTGAGGATGATCTGGATGCGAATACGTCGCCTGTGTTGGCTCTCGGATACCCGGCCGAGGATCCACGAGCCGTATTCGGGCGTGGCGGGCACACGGCTGCTCTGGCTTGTCACCCGCTCCAGCACGCGACCCAGTCGCTGTGCCACGGACTTGTTGGCCGTCATCGTGGCTAAAGCCTAGGTTGCCGT
Source organism: Mycolicibacterium tusciae JS617 (assembly GCF_000243415.2). Next base: position 126,024 of record NZ_KI912270.1, on the reverse strand, counting down.
CCGGCCCCTTAAGGTGGTTCGGGTGCGTCTCGTGATCGCCCAGTGCACCGTCGACTACGTCGGGCGCCTGACCGCTCATCTGCCGTCGGCCCGCCGCCTGCTGCTCATCAAGGCCGACGGGTCGGTGAGCGTCCATGCCGACGATCGTGCCTATAAACCGCTGAACTGGATGAGCCCGCCCTGTTGGCTCACCGAGGAGCCCGACGGCCCTACTCCCGTGTGGGTGGTCCAGAACAAGGCAGGGGAGCAGCTGCGCATCACTCTGGAGGGCATCGAGCACGACTCCAGCCACGAACTCGGTGTCGACCCCGGGTTGGTCAAGGACGGCGTCGAGGCGCACCTGCAGGAGCTGCTGGCCGAACACGTCGAGCTGCTGGGCACGGGCTACTCACTGGTGCGCCGCGAGTACATGACCGCGATCGGTCCGGTGGACCTCCTGTGTCGCGACGAGACCGGCCGCTCGGTCGCGGTCGAGATCAAACGGCGCGGCGAGATCGACGGCGTCGAACAACTCACCCGTTACCTCGAACTCCTCAACCGTGACACCGTGCTCGCACCCGTCGCGGGAGTATTCGCTGCCCAGCAGATCAAACCTCAGGCGCGGACGCTGGCGACTGACCGCGGGATTCGTTGCGTGACTTTGGACTACGACCAGATGCGTGGCATGGACAGCAACGAGTTCCGGCTCTTCTGAGCGCCGACGATATGCCTCGGCGCCGTACACCGCCGCGCAAGCAGCGCGCCATCCCGCCGCCTCCAGCGGTCCGGCGGATCGAACCCGGTCCGGACGGTTATGAGTACGAAGTGCGTCCGGTTTCGGCCGCACGCGCGACGAAGACCTACCGCTGCCCGGGATGCGATCACGAAATACGCTCTGGCACTGCGCATGTAGTCGTTTGGCCAGCCGATCGTGGCGAACAGGCGTCAGAAGACCGACGTCACTGGCACACGCCGTGCTGGACGAACCGGGCTACCCGGGGCCCCACCCGCAAGTGGTCTTGACGAATTGGCGCTGAAAGCGAAAGCCAGCGTCAGTGATCGGCGGCGGGCTCGACGAGTTCGACGAGGACGCCGCCGGCATCCTTGGGATGGATGAAGTTGATCCGCGAGTTCGCGGTGCCGCGGCGCGCAGCATCGTAAATGAGACGGACGCCGTCGGCGCGTAGCCGCTCGGTGAGGGCGTCGATGTCGCTGACGCGGTAAGCGATCTGCTGAATTCCGGGACCGCGCTTGTCGAGGAACTTCGCGATGGTCGAGGTCTCATCGAGCGGTGCCATCAACTGGATCTGTGCGCTGCCGACCGGCGCGCCACGCACTGACAGCATGGCCTCGCGGATGCCTTGGTCGTCGTTGATCTCCTCGTGCAGAACGATCATTCCGAGGTGGTCGTGGTACCACTTGATGGCCACGTCGAGATCGGGAACGGCGATGCCGACGTGGTCAACGGCTGTGACCAACGCGCTCGCGAGGGCCGGACGGGCATCAATCTGCTCGGCGGTCATGACCCAACGGTAACGTCTATGAAAACCAATTGCATATGCGTGATCGGTCACACTCGGCCGGAAGACGCACTGGAGGCAGGGAAATGACGACTTCGGTAATCGTTGCTGGCGCTCGTACGCCAATCGGCAAATTGATGGGTTCGCTGAAGGACTTCTCGGGTAGCGACCTGGGAGCCGTCGCGATCGCAGGTGCGCTGGAAAAAGCTAAGGTGCCGGCGTCGGCTGTCGAATACGTCATCATGGGCCAGGTGCTGACCGCAGGCACCGGGCAAATGCCCGCCAGGCAGGCTGCGGTCTCCGCCGGCATCGGCTGGGACGTGCCTTCGCTGACCATCAACAAGATGTGCCTGTCCGGCATCGACGCCATTGCGCTGGCCGATCAGCTGATTCGCGCCGGCGAGTTCGACGTCGTGGTCGCGGGCGGCCAGGAGTCGATGACCAGGGCGCCGCACCTGTTGATGGATAGCCGCGCCGGCTACAAGTACGGCGATGTCACCGTTCTCGACCACATGGCTTACGACGGTCTTCACGACGTCTTCACCGATCAACCGATGGGCGCGCTGACCGAGCAGCGCAACGACGTCGATCAGTTCACCCGGGCCGAGCAGGACGAGTTTGCTGCACGTTCGCATCAGAAGGCCGCCGCGGCATGGAAAGACGGCGTCTTCGCCGACGAGGTCGTGCCGGTGAAGATTCCGCAGCGCAAGGGCGACCCGATCGAGTTCACCGAAGATGAGGGCATCCGCGCCAACACCACTGCCGACTCTCTGGCTGGTCTCAAGCCGGCGTTCCGCAAGGGCGGCACCATCACCGCCGGATCGGCTTCGCAAATCTCCGACGGTGCCGCCGCGGTGGTCGTGATGAACAAGGAGAAGGCGCAGGAGATGGGACTGACCTGGCTGTGCGAGATCGGCGCCCACGGCGTTGTCGCGGGCCCGGATTCGACCTTGCAGTCCCAGCCGGCCAACGCCATCAAGAAAGCGATTGCCCGAGAGGGTATATCGGTCGATCAGCTGGACGTCATCGAGATCAACGAGGCCTTCTCCGCGGTTGCGCTCGCGTCGATGAAGGAGTTGGGCGTCGATCCCGAGAAGGTCAACGTGAACGGCGGCGCGATCGCTGTCGGACACCCGATCGGTATGTCGGGCGCGCGGATCACGCTGCATGCCGCACTTGAGCTGGCACGCCGCGGTTCTGGCTACGCGGTCGCGGCGCTCTGCGGCGCCGGTGGGCAGGGCGATGCCCTGGTGCTGCGCGCGGGGTAGCGTCTACGACACCACGGCGGGCCGTGTCTACGACACCACGGCGGGCCGTGTCTACGACACCGTGTAGTACTGCGCTCGGTCTTCGGGCACAATGGCGGCCATGACAAGCGCGTTTGATCTTCGGAGGGCAGGAGCGGAGCGACCCGGGAATTGGTGGGCGTCCATCGCTGGGTGGTTTCGGCTCGTCGCCTTGCTCGAGGCCGTCAGTTGGGCCGGCCTGCTGGTCGGCATGTATTTCAAGTACCTGGCCAGCACGCCGACGGAGATCGGCGTGAAGGTGTTCGGCATGGCGCACGGGCTGATCTTCATGGCTTTCGTGGTGGCGGCACTGTTCGCCGGAGTCGCGTGCAAATGGGCGATCGGGACGTGGTTGCTGGCGCTGATCGCAAGCATCGTGCCGTTGGGCAGTGTGATTTTCCTCATATGGGCAGATCGAACCGGCAAAATGGGCGTCGTGGCATCGGCCGCGGCGATCATCCAACCGGGACGGCCGGTAGGTGAAACGACATGACAAACTTGTGGGCGTGACTCGTCCACGTCCTGTAGCCGCCTCCATGGCCGGTGCGATTGACCTTTCGGCCCTCAAACAACCTGCTGCTGCCGGCGGGAGAGGCGCGACCGGCCCGTCCGGCGGCGTCGAGGTCACCGAGGCCAATCTCGAAGCCGAGGTTTTGGTCCGTTCGAGCCAGGTTCCCGTCGTCGTTCTGCTGTGGTCACCGCGCAGCGACGCGAGTATCCAACTGGGTGACGCGCTGGCCAGTCTCGCCGCCGCCGACGGCGGCAAGTGGTCACTGGCGACGGTCAACGTGGACACCGTTCCAAGGGTGGCGCAGATGTTCGGCGTCCAAGCCATCCCGACCGTCGTGGCGTTGGGCGGTGGACAGCCGCTGTCGAGCTTTCAGGGGATACAGCCGCCCGAGCAGTTGCGCGGTTGGATCGACTCGCTGCTGAATGCGACAGCGGGAAAGCTCAGCGGCGCAGGCGGTGCCGAAGATCCAGAACAAGTGGATCCCGAACTGGAGCAGGCGCGCGCGCACCTCGACGCGGGTGACTTCGATGCCGCGCGCAGCGCGTATCAGGCGATCCTCAACGCCAAGCCGAATGATGCCGAGGCCAAAGGTGCGGTGCGTCAGATCGGTTTCCTGCAGCGCGCATCGGCGCACCGCCCCGACGCGTTGGCTGCCGCCGATGCCGCACCCGACGACATCGACGCGGTGTTCGCCGCAGCCGACGTGGAGATCCTGCAGCAGAACATCGCATCGGCGTTCGACCGACTGATCGTATTGTTCAAGCGCACCGCCGATGACGATCGCACGAAGGTGCGGACCCGGCTCGTCGAGCTGTTCGATCTCTTTGATCCGGCCGATCCCGAGGTGATCGCCGGCCGGCGCAAGCTGGCCAACGCGCTCTACTGAACCGGCCTACTCCCGGGTGGCGCAACTCGCGGGTGGCGCTACTCCGTTTCGACCGGCTCGAACCACAATGCGGCCATCGGGGGCAACACCATGAGCGCTGATGCCGGACGGCCGTGCCACGGCTCGTCGGTCGCCTCCACCGCGCCGTAGTTGCCGATACCCGACCCGTTGTAGATGTCGGCGTCCGAGTTGAGCACCTCCCGCCAGGTGCCTGCGTGCGGCAAACCGAGCCGATAACGGGCATGCTCGGCGCCGGAGAAGTTGAACACGCATGCCAGCTTGGAACCGTCATCGCCGAAGCGCATGAAACTCAGCACGTTATTGGCCGAGTCGTTGGCGTCGATCCACGAATAGCCCTCAGGCTTGGTGTCCTGCGACCACAACGCGCGCGAGCCGCGGTAGATGCTGTTCATATCGTGCACGAACCGCTGCACTCCGGTGGAGAAGCCGTTCTCGTCGAGCTGATACCAGTCGACCCCGCGTTCCTCCGACCACTCGGCACGCTGGCCGAACTCCTGACCCATGAACAGCAGCTGTTTGCCGGGGTGGGCCCACTGGTACGCCAGCAGGCCGCGCAGTCCGGCGGCCTTGACGTGGTCGTTGCCGGGCATGCGTCCCCATAACGTGCCCTTACCGTGGACGACCTCGTCGTGGCTGATGGGCAACACGAAGTTCTCGCTGAACGCGTACAGCATGGAGAACGTGATCTCGTGATGGTGGTAGCTGCGGTGAATGGGGTCGCGCTTGATGAACTCCAATGTGTCGTTCATCCAGCCCATGTTCCATTTCATCGAGAAGCCAAGGCCGCCAAGGTTCGTCGGCCGAGTCACGCCGGGCCATGACGTGGATTCCTCAGCGACGGTGACGATGCCAGGCGCCAGCTTGTGCACCGTCGCGTTCATCTCCTGCAGGAATTGCACAGCTTCGAGGTTCTCGCGACCACCGTAGACGTTCGGTGTCCAGCCACCTTCGGGCCGCGAATAGTCCAGGTAGAGCATCGATGCGACCGCATCCACCCGAAGCCCGTCGATGTGATACTCCTGCAGCCAGTACAGCGCGTTGGCCACCAGGAAGTTGCGGACCTCGGCGCGGCCGAAGTCGAACACGTAAGTGCCCCAGTCCAGTTGTTCGCCGCGTCGCGGGTCCGAGTGTTCGTACAATGCGGTGCCGTCGAAGCGGCCTAGGGCCCACGCATCCTTCGGGAAGTGCGCCGGGACCCAGTCCATGATCACGCCGATGCCTGCCCGGTGCAAGGTGTCCACCACATGGCGAAACTCGTCGGGTGTGCCCAAGCGCGACGTCGGCGCGTAGTACGACGTCACCTGATAGCCCCACGAGGGGCCGAACGGGTGCTCGGCGACCGGCATCAACTCGACGTGAGTGAACCCGTTGGCGACCACGTATTCGGTGAGCTCGGTTGCCAATTCGCGATAGGTCAGACCCGGTCGCCACGACATGAGGTGCACCTCGAGCGTGCTCATCGGCTCGAATACCGGATTCTTCTCGGCGCGCGCGGCCATCCATTCCTGGTCCGCCCAGGTGTATTCGCTCTTGGTGACCTTCGATGCCGTCTGGGGCGGCACCTCGGTGGCGAATGCCATCGGGTCGGCGCGGTCGCTCACCGAACCGTCGGCACCGTGCACCCGGAACTTGTACAGCTCGCCGATCTCGAAACCGGGCCAGAACAATTCCCACACGCCGGTGGACCCGAGTACCCGCAGCTGGGCCTCATTGCCGTCCCAGTGGTTGAACTCACCGATCAGACTGACGCCCTTGGCGTTCGGCGCCCACACCGCGAACGACACCCCCTCGACCACGCCGTCGGCCGTGGTGAAGCTACGGGGATGGGCGCCGAGGATCTCCCACAACTGCTCGTGACGGCCTTCGGCGAAGAGGTGCAGGTCTATCTCGCCGAGGGTTGGCAGGAACCTGTACGCATCGGCGACGGTGTGCACCGTTTGACCGTCACCTGCGGCGTAACTGACCTCGAGTCGGTAGTCGACCAAATTGGTCAACGGCAGTGCCACGGCGAACAATCCGCCCTCGATGTGGACGAAGGGATAGCGCTCGCCACCTACGAGGGCCACCACGTCGACCGCGTGGGGCCGATAGGCGCGGATGATCGTGTGGTCGTCGTACTCGTGTGCACCCAGAACCGAATGTGGATCGTGGTGTTCGCCGGCGAGCAGACGATTCAGGTCGGCTGTGTGCGGTCGCAGATTTGGGCTTGTGAGTTGGTTGGTCTGTGTCATCTCGTCACTCCCTACGCAGTAGGTTGAGTCGTTGGTCGGCCGGCACCTGGGGCATGTTCAGTACGTGCGCCACAGCGTTGGCCGGATCGAGGCGAACGTAATTTGCGTGCCCCCATTGGTATTCGTAACCGGTGATCTCGTCGCGCACCCAGAAGCGGTCATAGGGTTCCATCCCCAATGCGCCCATATCCAGCCAGAGCGTCGCCTCTTCCGGGCCGAACGGGTTGAGCGTCACCACCACCAGTACCTGATCGCCCGTCGCTGGGTCGAACTTGCTGTAAGCCAACAAGGCGTCGTTGTCGGCGTGGTGGAATTTGATGGTGCGCAGCTGGTGCAGCGCTGGATGCACGTGGCGAATCTCGTTGAGCCGGGTCAGGAATGGCTCAAGTGATTCGCCGTCTGCCAGCGCCGCCTCGAAATCGCGTGGCCGCAACTCATATTTTTCGGAATTGAGGTACTCCTCGCTGCCCTCGCGGACGGGGCGGTGCTCGTAGAGCTCATAACCCGAATACACGCCCCACGCCGAGCTCATCGTCGCGGCGAGCACCGCGCGGATCGCGAACATGCCGGGGCCGCCGTGCTGCAGGCTCTCGTGAAGGATGTCCGGTGTGTTGACGAACAGATTGGGTCGCGCGTAGTCGGCATGCTCGGCGATCTGCTGACCGAATTCGGTGAGCTCCCACTTGGCCGTACGCCACGTGAAGTACGTGTAGGACTGCGTGAATCCGAGTTTGGCCAGACCGTAGAGCCGGGCCGGCCGGGTAAATGCTTCGGCGAGGAACAGTACGTCGGGATCTTCGCTCTTGACCTTGCCGATCAACCACGCCCAGAAGTCGGGCGGCTTGGTATGCGGGTTGTCCACCCGAAACACCTTGATCCCGTGGGAGACCCAGAAGCGCACAACCCGCAGCACCTCTTCGTACAAACCCGCGGGGTCGTCGTCGAAGTTGATCGGATAGATGTCTTGATATTTCTTGGGCGGGTTCTCGGCGTAGGCGATGGTGCCGTCGGGCAACACCGTGAACCACTCCGGATGTTCCTTCGCCCACGGATGGTCGGGTGCGCACTGCAGGGCCAGGTCCAGTGCCACTTCCATGCCGTGATCGCGTGCGGCGGCGACGAAGTCGTCGAAGTCCTCGATCGTGCCCAGTTCGGGATGGATCGCGTCGTGGCCGCCCTCGTCGCTGCCGATCGCCCATGGTGAACCTACGTCGCCCGGCGCCGCAATGACCGAGTTGTTGCGGCCCTTGCGATGAACCTTGCCGATCGGATGAATCGGCGGAAGATAAACCACATCGAAGCCCATCGCGGCGATGCGCCCAAGCGCCTTGGTGGCGGTTGCGAACGTGCCGTGGACGGGCCTGCCCTTGTCGTCCCACCCGCCGGTCGAGCGCGGAAACATCTCGTACCATCCACTGAACCGGGCCAGCGGACGGTCGACCCACACGCCGTATTGCTCACCGCGGGTGACCAATTCGCGCAACGGGTACTCGGTGAGCAACTGCGTCACTTCTTCTGACAGCGCCGCCCCGGCCCGGGTCAACGGATCGCCGGGCTTTCGCAGCAACTCCGCGGCCTCGATGATCGGGTCCCGCAGTTTGCGCGGCACACCCTTCGTCGCCCGTTCGATCAACCGCGCCCCGACCAGTAGATCGTTGGACAGTTCGTCCTCACCCTGGCCGGCGTCCAGCTTCGCAATGACAGCCTTGCGCCATGTCGCGATCGGATCGCCCCACCCGTCCACTCGATAAGTCCAGAGTCCGACGCTGTCGGGGGTGAACTGACCGTGAAACACATCGGGAGTTGTGCCCATCACCATCGGCAGGTCGTGCCGGGTGATGCGCGGCCGTGGATTGACGACGGTCTCGATGGGCACCGGCTCCGGCGTCACATTCGCCCGCCCGGCCGGTCCGTTGACGAGCTGCGGATAGGCCGCACCGTGGTAGCGGACGACGAGTGTTGCCGCGACGGCGTCGTGGCCCTCGCGCCACAGCGTGGCGCGGACAGGCACGATCTCGCCGACGACCGCCTTGGCCGGGAAACGTCCACCGGATACGACGGGGGCGACGTCATCGATCCCGATCCGACCGACCACTTCCCACCACTCCTTCACGCTGCGTTGACTGAGCTCATCACTCGCTTCTTTGCGCCTATACCCACCGTAATGCGCTGCCCAACCAAGCGGAGGTGAAGCAGTACGAGGACCAGCGCTGCAGCGCGAAGAAATGTCAGTAAGGTTGAGTCGCGTGATGGCCCGATGAAAGCTCTGCGAAGGTTCACCGTCCGCGCCCATCTACCGGATCGCATGGTCGCGCTCGAACGGCTGTCGATCAATCTGCGGTGGTCATGGGACAAGCCGACCCAGGACCTGTTCGCGACGATCGATCCGGAGCTCTGGAAGCAGGTCGGATACGACCCCGTTGCGTTGCTGGGTCAGGTCAGCCCCAAACGCCTCGACGAGCTGGCAGCGGATGAATCCTTTGTCGATCGGCTCGACGACTTGGCCGGTGAACTGGACGATTACCTGTCCCGGCCACTCTGGTACCAGCAGCAGCTCGAACATGGCGCCGAGCTGCCCAACGGCATCGCATACTTCTCGATGGAGTTCGGCGTCGCCGAGGTACTGCCCAACTATTCCGGTGGCCTGGGCATTCTCGCCGGCGACCATCTGAAGTCCGCTTCCGACCTGGGACTGCCATTGATCGCGGTGGGCCTGCTGTACCGGTCGGGGTATTTCCGGCAGTCGTTGACCGCCGACGGCTGGCAGCACGAAAGCTATCCGTCGCTCGACCCGCAGGGCCTGCCACTACGACTCCTCACCGACTCCGATGACAATCCGGTGTTGGTCGAACTCGCGATGCCCGAGGGCGCCGAGCTGCGCGCCCGAGTCTGGATCGCTCAGGTCGGCCGAATTCCCTTGCTGCTGTTGGATTCCGACATTGGAGAGAACGACCACGACCTGCGGGGTGTGACGGACCGGCTGTACGGCGGTGACCAGGAACACCGAATCAAGCAGGAGATCCTGGCGGGCATCGGCGGGGTGCGCGCGATCCGGGCGTTCACTGAGGTCGAGGGCCTGGCTTCGCCCGAGGTGTTCCACATGAACGAAGGGCACGCCGGTTTCCTCGGAGTCGAGCGGATCCGTGAGCTGATCGACGCCGGGCTGGATTTCGACACCGCGCTGACCGTGGTGCGCTCGTCGACGGTCTTCACGACGCACACGCCCGTTCCCGCCGGGATCGACCGATTCCCGGTGGAGATGGTCAAGCGGTACTTCGGTAGCCCGGCCGATGAGCGCTCGCGCGAAGAGAACCGATCGAGCGACCCGTCCGATGAATCCTCGCGGTTGCTTCCGGGCGTACCGATGGACCGCATCATCTGGTTCGGGGCCGAGGATGACCCGTCGAAGTTCAACATGGCGCACATGGGTCTGCGGCTCGCTCAGCGAGCCAATGGCGTCTCATTGCTGCACGGCAAGGTCAGCCGCGGCATGTTCAACGAGTTGTGGCCCGGCTTCGACTCGAACGAGGTGCCCATCGGCTCGATCACCAACGGCGTGCACGCGCCCACCTGGGCTGCGCCCGAATGGTTGGAGTTGGGCCGCGAACTCATCGGCAACGACGACCTCGGCATGCTGCGCGAGCCCGAGGTGTGGGGGCGATTGCACCAGGTCGATCCGGGGCACATGTGGTGGATTCGCTCACAGCTGCGCGCGAAGCTGGTCTCAGACGTCCGAGCGCGATTGCACCGCTCCTGGCTGGAGCGGGGCGCATCGGAGGCCGAATTAGGCTGGATTGCAACGGCGTTCGATCCGAACGTATTGACCATTGGGTTCGCGCGCAGAGTCCCCACGTACAAACGGCTGACTCTGATGCTCCGCGATGCGGAGCGGCTGGAGAAGCTTCTGCTCGACGCGGATCGGCCGATTCAGTTGATCGTCGCGGGTAAGTCGCACCCCGCCGACGACGGCGGAAAGGCGTTGATCCAGCAGGTGGTGAAGTTCGCCGATCGGCCCGAGGTCCGGCACCGCATCGCGTTCCTGCCCGACTACGACATGTCGATGGCGCGTCTGTTGTATTGGGGCTGCGACGTGTGGCTGAACAATCCGTTGAGGCCGCTGGAGGCGTGCGGCACCTCGGGTATGAAGAGTGCGCTCAACGGCGGGCTCAACCTGTCGATCCGCGACGGCTGGTGGGAAGAGTGGTATGACGGTGAAAACGGTTGGGAGATACCGACTGCCGACGGGCTGGTCGATGAAGGGCGGCGCGATGATCTTGAGGCCGCCGCTCTGTACGACCTGATGGAGAAGTCCGTCGCCCCGAGGTTCTACGACCGCAACGAGCACGGCGTCCCCGAGCGGTGGGTGGAGATGGTGCGCCACACACTGATCGCGCTCGGACCGAAGGTGCTGGCCTCGCGCATGGTGCGTGACTACACCGAGAAGTACTACGCGCCAGCCGCCCAATCCCTGCGCAAGACCGTCGAAGCCGGCGCTGACGGTGAACCGTTTGGTGCGGCGCGCGAGCTCGCGGCCTACCGCGAGCGTGCCGCCGAGGCGTGGCCGAAGATCCAGATCACCGACGTCGACAGCTACGGACTTCCGGATACCCCGCTGCTGGGCTCCGAACTGACGCTGACCGCGACGGTCCATCTGGCCGACCTGACACCCGAAGAGGTGTCCGTGCAGGCGGTGCTTGGCCGCGTCGACGCCAGCGATGCGCTGGTGGACCCGGTGACTGTGTACATGGAACACACGGGTACCGCCGACGGCGGTAACGAGATCTTCACGTCGACTACACCGCTGCCGGTCGCGGGGCCGGTGGGGTACACGGTGCGGGTGCTGCCCCATCACACGCTGCTGGCAGGCGACAACGAACTCGGCCTCGTCACGCTGGCGTGACGGGCCCCCTCAAGGTTGCCGTCGACGGCGGACCGTACGCGCTGGCTGCCGGCTCCGACGGCGCGCTGTGGGTGACTTTGGTGCATCGCGGCGCGATCGCGCGGGTGCGGCCGGGCGGCGATGTCGAGGTCTTTCCGGTCGCGGCTGAGTGCCGGCCGTCGATCATCACCGCAGGCCCGGATGGCGCGTTGTGGTTCACCCGAAACGGCGACGACCGCATCGGGCGGATCAGCACGGCGGGGGAGTTGTCAGAGTTCGCACTGAGCGAGGGCAGCGCACCGTACGGCATCACCGTCGGAGCCGACGGCGCGTTGTGGTTCACCGCGATGACGACAGGCAGCATCGGGCGAATCTCGGTCGACGGCGAGCTGTCCGACCCCCATGCCGTCGGCGGTGCACCGTCGATGATCGTCACGGGGCCCGACAACGCGCTGTGGTTCACCCTCAATCAGCGCAACGCGATCGGACGGCTGACACTGTCGGGTGAACTTACGGTGCGTGACTTGCCCACTGCCGCAGCGGGTCCGGTGGGTATCGCGGCGACCCACGACGACGCGATCTGGTTCACCGAGATTCTTGCCGGGCGGCTCGGAAGGATCCCGATGAATGAGGCGATCCAGGAGATCGACCTGCCCGGTAAGCCGCACGCCGTCATCGCCGATCCCGACGACGGCGTGTGGGTGAGTCTGTGGGGTTCGCACCAGCTCGCACGGGTCAGTGGTGACGGCGAGATCGTCACGTTCGACCTCCCGCCGGGCAGTGAGCCGCATGGCCTGGCGATCGGTCCGGAGGGCGCGCTCTGGGTCGCGTTGGAAGCCGGCTTCGTGGTGCGGATGCCATTTTGAGCACCGCTGTTTGAGGGTCAATCTCGCCGACACCCGTTCGGTGCGCATCGGGGTCGGGGTAGGTTGCGTCAATTGCCGCGAGGCGTGGGAAGGGGCCCGGGTGTGACGGTTGGGAATGTGCTGCGGCGCGGCATCACAGTGTTGGCGATCGGTGGATTGCTGAGTTGTCCATCGGTCGGACCCGCTGCCGCCCAGCCCGGGCCTGAGCCGCAACCCGTCCCGGTCGACGCGCCCGTGCCCGTGGCTGCCACGCTGCCGCCCGATGGCGTGCCGCCGCTGCCCGTCGACGAGGGCCCCGTCGCCTCGACACCTCCCGCCGTGACGCAGACGCCCGATGACTGGGAGCTAACGCTGTCGGCCAAGGACGAGACACAGGCCCCCATCCCGCCGCTCACCACCGCGCTGTCGTCGCGCGAATACGTCGTCGGCGGGACCTATAGCGGCACGCTGAGGGGTCCCGACGACGGTGAAGAAACCGGGGGCACTCTCGAGGTCGGCTACGAAATCGGCTGCGGAATCGACATGAGCACCTCCAACGGCGTCTCGCTGACCGCTACCGCGGGCATCAACCCGTCCATCGGACTCATCGGCATTGACATCGTTTCGCCGGGGATCGACGGCATCCTGCCTGGGTTGGGCGGAAACCTCGGCGGCGGCATCACGGTGGGTCTCAAGCCCGGCCTGGTCAACATCATCCCGGTGACCAAAAAGGACTACATCGGTGCCGACCCCTGGGTGATGGTCAGCAATTTCCGCGTCAAGATCGACGGTTGCGTGGGTGAGTCGTTCATCCGCTCGTATGCGTTCCTGACCAGGTCAACACGCCAGTCTGAAGCCGTGCTGGCCTGGTACGGCGTGACGAAAAAAATCTAGTCTCGAGCACGCGCGGTGCCCTCCGCTCTGCGGAACGGTCACTCGAAGCGTTCGAAGCAGCGCTCCTGATCGCCGAGCACGCCGACGCGGAATGCGTCGATCCGTGAGAAGCCCGACGGCACCGATTCACCGTTGACGTCACTGGCGGCCAATCCGTTGGTGAGGATTCCCGACACCGCCTCATCGACGTCACCGGCGGTCAGTGAGATGGTGTTTCCCTCCGGTGTGCTGCTGTCATTCGAGAGCTTCGCGGTCGCGACGCCGGTCAGGCACGCGGTCCGCAACGCGGCCTCGGCATTGTCGAGCGCCACGCCCCCGTGCTCGTGCTGAATGGCCTGCATGTACCGCGACATCAGGATGGAATACGCGGAATTGTCGCCGGTGGCCAGGCCGGCGGCGTCCTCGCTATCCGGTTGAGCACCCATCGCTTCCAGTTCGGGAAGGTCGACGATGATCGTGTTGGTGGCCGGGCAGAACGACACCGGCGGACTCGGTCGCGCGTCGGCACAGTCGGCGGCTTCGAAGCTCAACTCCGGCGGGTTCTTCGGGCTGAACAATGTGTCCATCGCACCGATGATGTCCTGCACCGACTTCTCGGTGATCGCCAGTTCGCCCGTGTGATCCTCGGGGAGCAAGACGGGCAGGTCGCCGCGACGCTGGCCCACCTCCCTCATGTCGATCGACGCACAGGCAGCCACGCCGTCGGTGAATCCGAACTGGAAAGCCGACACCCGTTCGAACGCCGAACCGTGTTCGTCCACACCGACCTCGGGATCGTCGATGTTCAGCAGCGGATCGCGGAAGCCGATGACGGCCGCCAGCACGTTGTTCAGCCCGTCTGCGGTCGAGAGCGTGAACCGTGGCGAATTGTCCTCGGCCACCCAGCGCATGTAGGCGCCGGCCAGACAGTCGGCCTGTTGTTCGGACACCAGCGTCGGGGTGTCGTCGTCGGCCATCCCCGATTGGTATTGGATGGCGTGGCCGTACTCGTGGGCGAGCACCATCGTCAGGCCCATGTCGCCGTGGGCCTGCTGCAGCGCGGGCAAGAGCTCACCGCGGTCCCATCCGATGGTGTGGTCGTCAAGGCAGTAGCCCGCGTTCACGATTCCGTACGTGGTGTCGCCGCAGAACTCGGTGTCGTCGAAACCGTTTGCGTCCCAGGAGATCAGCTCCGTCACGGGTCGGAAATAGTCGTCGAACGACTGGCTGTAATTCGCTTCCCAGAACTCCTCGATATCACTGATCGCCTGACGGCCGAGTTCGTCCATCTCGCCGTCGTCGGTGCCAAGGACATCCCGGGTCGGATCCGCAGGCACCGGTCGGATACCACTGGGTCCGTCGGTGGCCGGCATACCCGCGACGCTGAACGGGTCGTCGAAGACCGACACCGCGTTGCCCTGCAGCGTCGTGCTGCACGACGTTACGAGCAGCGCCGCGGACACCGCGATCACGGCGCCCACCAGGTGTCGTGGGGGCATTGACGCCGCCTTTCTCCGGTTCTGCCTGCGGCCCGGGGCGGCCCGCACGCGGAGTTAGCGACAGGATAGTGACAGTTATCAACCCGCGCGTAAGCGTTCGAGCGCCTGACGCACCCGGACGGTGTCGGTGGTCGCCCAGAACGGTGGCAGCGATGCCCGCAGGTACCCGCTGTAGCGGGCGGTCGCCATGCGCGAGTCCAGCACCGCTACCACGCCCCGGTCGTCGATGCGCCGCAGTAGGCGGCCGGCGCCCTGAGCCAGCAGCAGCGCCGCGTGGCTGGCGGCGACCGCCATGAAACCGTTGCCGCCGCGAGCCGCCACCGCACGCTGGCGTGCCGTCAGCAGCGGATCGTCGGGCCGGGGGAACGGGATGCGGTCGATGAGTACCAGCGACAGCGACGGGCCGGGAACGTCGACGCCCTGCCATAGCGACAGCGTGCCGAACAGTGACGTCTCCGCATCATCGGCGAACCGCTTCACCAGCGCCGAGGTGGTGTCCTCACCCTGGCACAGGACCGGGGAGTCGAGGCGATCTCGCATGATCTCGGCGGCGGCCTTCGCCGCGCGCATCGACGAGAACAGGCCGAGCGTTCGGCCGCCGGCGGCGGTGACGAGCGCGGCGATCTCGTCGAGCTGCTCGGCTGAGCCGGTGCCGTCACGACCCGGCGGGGGGAGATGGGCGGCGACGTAGAGAATGCCCGCCTTCGCGTGCTCGAACGGTGATCCGACGTCGATGCCGCGCCACCGGAGCCGCTCGGCCGGCGACATTTCGCCTCGCACCTTGTCGTCCTCACCGGCCAGCCCCCACGCCGACGCCATGGCGTCGAAGGTGCCCCCGAGGGTCAGCGTGGCCGAGGTGAGCACGGCTGTCGAGTGTTCGAACAGCCTGTTGCGCAGCAGAGCAGACACCGACAGCGGGGCGACCCGTAGAAAAACTCGCGTATTGCCGCGGTTCTCTTCGCGCTCCAGCCACACGACGTCGGTGCGGTCCGGAATGGCCGGCATGAAGGAGTCCAGGATGCGCGACGCGGTGTCGCCCAAATCGGTCAGCGCGGTAACAGCTTCGGCGCGTGCCGAAGCCGCCTTCGGATCGCTCGGACTCGTGTCGATCGCCGACCGCACCCGGTACGCGGCGTCGCGCAGGGCGGTCAGATAGGTGGCCAGTTCGTCGTCGAGGATGTCGATACGCCCGGGTACGCCGTCGTGGATGACCGACGACAGTGTTGCGGTCGCGGCCTCCAACCGTTGCGCGAGTTCCTGGTCGACCAGGCGCGCGGAGCGTCGATGCGCGGCACCCATGGACGTCGCCGAGAGCTCTCCGGTGGCCACGCCGGTCACCCGGTCGACGAGTTCATGGGCCTCGTCGACGACGAGCAGTTGGTGCTCGGGCAGCACGGCGGCGTCGGATACGGCGTCGATGGCCAGCAGCGCGTGATTGGTGACGACCACATCGGCGTGGCCGGCCTTGTCGCGCGCCTTCTCCGCAAAACAGTCGGTGCCGAACGGGCAGCGAGAGACGCCGATGCATTCCCGCGCCGAGACGCTGACCTGCGACCACGACCGGTCCGGCACGCCCGGTGTCAGCTCGTCGCGATCGCCTGTCTCGGTGTCTGACGACCACGCGATCAGCCGCTGCACATCGCGGCCGAGGGCAGAGGCGGCGACCGGCTCGAACAGCTCCTCCTGAAACTGTTCATCCGGCTCCGTGGCCGAGCCATTGTGAACCTTGTTGAGACACAGGTAATTTCCCCGGCCTTTCAGCAGGGCGAATTCAGGGGTGCGCGGCAGTGCATCGGCCAGTGATTCCGCCAGCCGTGGGAGATCGCGGTCGACGAGCTGGCGCTGCAGGGCGATGGTCGCCGTCGAGATCACTACCGGCTCGTCGGTGTCAATCGCCCGCGCGATCGCAGGCACCAGGTAGGCCAGTGACTTTCCGGTTCCGGTGCCTGCCTGGACTGCGAGGTGTTCGCCGCTGTCGAAGGCATGCGCCACCGCCTCGGCCATCTCGATCTGGCCGAGGCGTTCAGAACCGCCGAGCCCTGAGACCGCCTTGGCCAGTAGTTCGGTGACGTTCACAGTCTCGCCCGTGGCTGCTCCTAGTGACTGATCATGCGGGTGGGGATCGCCGGTTCGCCTCGGGATAGTTTCAGGCCGTCCCACGGGAGGCTTTCCAGCCCCTCCCTGACGCGCCGGCGCGCAGCCTCGAGTCCTGCGCTGCCGACGGGATCGCCCTGCCGAACCAGCCTCGTCATCAGCGGGCGTTCGACGAAGTCCTGGGGCTCGGGCGGCTGGGTGCCGAAGGGATGCACGACCTCCTCGACGACGGTGCCGGTCGACTTCGCCAGACGCAGTGCCTGCTTGCGTCCGCCGTGGGATTCCTTGTGCAGACTGCGCTTCTCCACCGGCATCCCGTCCACCTCGACCAGCTTGTAAACCATTCCGGCAGTAGGGGCGCCGGAGCCGGTGACCACCGACGTTCCCACACCGTACGTGTCGACAGGTTCGGCGCGCAGTGCGGCGATGGCGAACTCGTCGAGATCACCGGACACCACGATTCGGGTCCGGTGGGCGCCGAGGCCGTCGAGCTGGTCGCGGACCTGTCGCGCGAGCACGCCGAGGTCACCCGAGTCGATGCGGACCGCGCCCAGTGCCGGGCCGGCCACCTCCACCGCGTTGGCCACGCCCGTGGTGATGTCGTAGGTGTCGACAAGCAGCGTCGTGCCCACGCCGAGCGCGTCGACCTGCGCCCTGAACGCTGACTTCTCGTCCGGCCCGTCCGGTGTCGTATGCAGCAGCGTGAACGCATGCGCGCTCGTCCCGAGTGCAGGCACCCCGAAAGTGCGTTGCGCCTCGAGGTTGGACGACCCGGCGAAACCAGCGATGTAGGCGGCGCGCGCAGCGGCGACCGCGGCCTGCTCGTGAGTGCGGCGGGAGCCCATTTCGATCAGTGCGCGGCCCTGTGCTGCACTGACCATCCGGGCTGCCGCGGACGCGATCGCCGTGTCATGGTTCAAAATCGACAGTGCGAGGGTTTCCAATATGACGCACTCACCGAATGTGCCGTGAACGGCCAGCACGGGGGAGCCGGGGAAGTACAGCTCGCCTTCGGCGTAGCCGTCCACATCCCCGCGGAACCGGTAAGCGGCCAGGTATTCCAGCGTCTGGCGATCGCAGAAGTCCGAAAGCGCCGATAATTCCGGCTCGTCGAACATGAACTGCGCCAACGCTTCCACGAATCGGTCGGTTCCGGCGACCACACCGTAGCGGCGGCCTTCGGGCAGCCGGCGGGCGAACACCTCGAAGGTCGTCCGCCGGTGCGCGGTCCCGTCGCGCAGCGCAGCCGTAAGCATCGTCAACTCGTACTTGTCGGTGAGTAACGCCGTAGACGCCGGGACCACACCGCAACCGTAGTAGTTCGAGGCCCCTTCTATGGCCGGGCTATCCTTATCCACATGGTTACGCCAGCGAAGGCCCGACCGGGAACTCGCGAGGAACGCGACGTCGCCACCCTCCAGCGGGAAGATTCAGCGACGGATAGCCCCTGGGTCACCCTGGTCTGGGACGACCCGGTCAACTTGATGACGTACGTGACGTACGTCCTCCAGAAACTCTTCGGCTACAGCGAGCCGCACGCGACCAAACTCATGATGCAGGTGCACACCGAGGGTAAGGCTGTCGTGTCGGCGGGCAGCCGGGAGTCGATGGAGGTCGACGTCTCGAAGCTGCACGCCGCGGGCTTGTGGGCGACCCTGCAGCAGGACCGCTGATCCGACTGTGCGCAAATGGAAACGGGTCGACACCGCCGACGGCCCGCGCTTCCGATCGGCACTGGCCGCTCACGAGGTGTCGTTGCTGCAGAACCTGGCGACGTCGATGGTCGGAATGCTCGATGACCGCGAATCATCCTCTCCTGCTGACGAACTCGAAGAGATAACCGGAATGCGCACCGGCAACTCGTCGCCTCCGGAGGACGAGACGATGAAGCGGCTGTTGCCGGACTTCTTCCGTCCGCACACCGAACATCCGGCCGGTTCCGGACCCGCCAAGAGCCTCAACAGCGCGCTGCGCAGCCTCCACGAGCCGGAGATCATCGAAGCCAAACGTGAAGCGGCGCAACGGCTGCTGGACACCGTCCCAGAGCACGGGGGCAAGTTCGAGCTCACCGAGGACGACGCGCACGCGTGGGCCGCGGCGGTCAACGACATGCGGCTCGCGCTGGGCACCATGCTCGGAGTCGCGCAGGATGGGCCTGCGGATTTGCCGCCCGAGCATCCGATGGCGGGCCATCTGGATGTGTATCAGTGGCTGACCGTGCTGCAGGAATATCTGGTGCTTTCAATGATGGGGAAGTCATAGCGATGGGTGCGATCACCGACGTCGGCGGAATCCTCGTCGGCCATCACCATCGGATCGATTCCGATGTCGAACTCGGTTCGGGTTGGGCCGCGGGGACGACGGTCGTGTTGACCCCGCCGGGGACGGTGGGTGCCGTCGATTGCCGCGGCGGTGCACCGGGAACGCGCGAGACCGACCTGCTCGACCCGATCAACTCGGTGCGCCATGTCGACGCCGTGGTGCTCAGCGGAGGTAGCGCGTTCGGTCTGGCCGCAGCACACGGCGTGATGGAGTGGCTGGAGGAGCAGGGCCGGGGGGTGGCGCTGGAGGACGGTGTGGTGCCGATCGTTCCCTCCGCGGTGATTTTTGATCTGCCGGTCGGTGGCTGGAAGTGCCGTCCGGATGCGGAGTTCGGCCGGGCCGCCGCCGAGAGCGCGGGCACCGATGTGGCCATCGGCACGGTGGGCGCCGGCGTCGGGGCGCGCGTCGGCGTGCTCAAGGGCGGCGTCGGCACCGCGTCGGTGACGCTCGAGTCCGGGGTGACGGTGGGCGCGGTCGTGGTTGTCAACGCCGCTGGTGACGCTGTGGATCCGGCGACCGGGTTGCCCTGGCTCGCCGATTCGATCGAGGAGTTCGGCCTCATCTCCCCGCCTGCCGATCAGATCGCCGCCTACGCCGACCGTCACACCGAGCTCAGCCCGCTCAACACCACCATCGCCGTCGTCGCGACCGATGCCGTGCTGAGCAAGGCCGGGTGCCGTCGGATGGCCGTCGCCGCCCAGGACGGGCTCGCACGCACCATCCGGCCGTCGCACACCCCACTTGATGGCGATACGGTGTTTGCGCTGGCCACTGGAGCCATCGAAGTGCCGCCGGACCCGACAACTCCGGCGTCGATGTCGCCGGAGGTGCCCCTGATCACCGCGCTGGGGGCGGCCGCCGCGGACTGCCTGGCCCGCGCGGTCCTGGTGGGTGTGCTGGCCGCCGAGTCGGTAGCCGGAATACCGACGTACCGGGACATGTTGCCCGGAGCGTTCGAATGATCGGACGCGGTTAGTAGGAGGATGTTGCTGTGCTGGTGATCCGGGCGGACCTGGTCGATGCCATGGTCGCCCACGCTCGCGCCGACCACCCGGACGAAGCGTGCGGGGTGATCGCCGGACCAGAGGGGTCCGACCGCGCGGAGCGTTTCATCGCGATGACCAACGCCGAGCGCTCGCCGACGTTCTACCGGTTCGACTCCGGCGAGCAGCTCAAGGTGTGGCGCGCGATGGACGAGGCAGACGAGGCGCCCGTCGTGATCTATCACTCGCATACCGCCACCGAGGCCTACCCAAGCCGTACCGACGTCTCGTACGCGTCCGAACCGGACGCCCACTACGTGCTGGTGTCCACGCGCAACCCCGATGTGCACGAGCTGCGCAGTTACCGCATCCTCGACGGCGTCGTCACCGAAGAACCCGTCAAGATCGTCGAGCAGTACTAGGTCCTTGAAAGGAGTGACCGGCCCATGTCTGTCACCGTGTCGATCCCAACCATCCTGCGCACCCACACCGGCGGTGAGAAGCGTGTCACCGCAGCGGGCGAAACCGTGGGTGCGGTGATCAGCGATCTCGAAGCCAACTACTCGGGAATCTCCGATCGCCTGATGGATGACGGCAAGCTGAACCGTTTCGTCAACATCTACGTCAACGACGAGGATGTGCGGTTTTCCGGAGGGCTGGATACCGCGGTCTCCGACGGAGATTCGGTGACGATCCTGCCCGCCGTCGCAGGTGGCTGAGTGACCCGATACGACTCCTTGATCCAGGCGCTGGGCGACACGCCGCTGGTCGGCCTGCAGCGGCTGTCGCCGCGGTGGACCGGCGAGAGCGATCGACCGCACGTGCGGTTGTGGGCGAAGCTGGAGGACCGCAACCCCACCGGTTCCATCAAGGACCGGCCCGCGCTGCGGATGATCGAAGATGCCGAGCGGCGGGGTGAATTGCAGCCCGGTGCAACGATTCTCGAACCGACCAGTGGCAACACCGGCATCTCACTGGCCATGGCGGCGCTGCTCAAGGGCTACCAGATGATCTGCGTGATGCCCGAGAACACCTCCATCGAGCGGCGGCAGCTGCTGGAGCTCTACGGGGCACGAATCATCTACTCACCCGCCGAAGGCGGGTCGAACACCGCGGTTGCTCACGCGAAAGAGCTTGCGCTGCAGAATCCTTCATGGGTGATGCTCTACCAGTACGGCAACGAGTCGAACGCCCTGTCGCACTATGAGGGTACCGGCCCCGAGCTCCTGGCCGACCTGCCCGAAATCACCCATTTCGTGGCGGGCCTTGGAACTACCGGCACGCTGATGGGTACCGGACGGTATCTGCGCGAGCACAAGCCCGATGTGCAGATCGTGGCGGCCGAACCCCGCTACGGCGAGGGTGTGTACGCCCTGCGCAACATCGACGAGGGGTTCATCCCCGAGCTGTACGACCCCGACGTGCTGACGACCCGCTTCTCCGTCGGCTCCTACGACGCGGTCAAGCGCACCCGCGAGCTCGTCCAGGTAGAGGGCATCTTCGCCGGCATCTCGACAGGCGCGGTGCTGCACGCCGCGCTGGGTATGGCGGCCAAGGCGGTCAAGGCATCCGAGCAGGCCGACATTGCGTTCGTCGTCGCCGACGCCGGTTGGAAGTATCTGTCGACCGGTGCGTACGCCGGTAGCCTGGATGACGCGGAGGACGCGTTGGAAGGGCAGTTATGGGCATGACAGGTCCCGGATACCAGGGGCTGCCGGGGACACCGGCGGCGCCGAAGAAGCGGCCCGCATGGATTCTCGGCGGCCTGACCATCGTCAGTTTCGTCGTGTTGCTGTGGGCCATCGAACTGTGGGACGCGCTGACCAACCACCGCTTGGACAACAACGGCATCCGGCCACTGGAGACCGACGGTCTGTGGGGGATCATCTGGGCGCCGCTGCTGCATTCGGACTGGAATCACCTGATCGCCAACACCGTTCCGGCGCTCATCCTCGGTTTCCTGATGACGCTCGCGGGTTTGTCGCGGTTCATCTTCGCCACGGCAATCGTCTGGATTCTCGGTGGTTTAGGCACCTGGCTGCTCGGCAATATCGGCGCGCACTGCCCGTATGTCGGCGTGCGTTGCGAGACGAACCACATCGGCGCCTCGGGCCTCATCTTCGGATGGCTGGCGTTTCTGATCGTGTTCGGATTCTTCACCCGCAAGGTGTGGGAGATCGTGGTCGGCGTCGTCGTGCTGTTGGTCTACGGCAGCGTTCTGTTCGGGGTGCTGCCCGGCACGCCCGGGGTGTCCTGGCAGGGCCACCTGTGTGGTGCGGTGGCCGGCGTCGTCGCGGCGTACCTGCTTTCCGGGCCGGAACGTAAGGCGCGCGAGCGCCGCAAGGTCACCGCGAAGAACCCTTACCTGGCGCCGTGAGGTCTGCATCTGCGCCGGTCGGGATTTTCGATTCCGGGGTCGGCGGGCTGACGGTCGCTCGCGCGATCATCGACCAACTACCCGACGAAGACATCATCTACGTCGGCGACACCGCCAACGGTCCATACGGTCCGTTGACCATCCCGGAGATTCGCGCGCATGCGTTGTCGATCGGTGACGATCTGGTCGAGCGCGGTGTCAAGGCGCTTGTGATCGCGTGCAATACGGCGTCATCGGCGTGCCTGCGCGACGCCAGGGAGCGGTACGCGCCCGTGCCCGTGATCGAGGTGATCCTGCCCGCTGTGCGTCGTGCGGTTGCCGCCACGCGCAACGGCCGCATCGGCGTCATCGGCACCGAGGCGACGATCGCGTCGGGGGCGTATCACGACGCGTTCGCGGCGGCGCGCGACACCGAGGTGATCGGGGTGGCGTGTCCGCGGTTCGTCGACTTCGTCGAGCGGGGAGTGACCAGCGGACGCCAGGTGCTCGGCCTCGCGGAGGGATATCTGGAGCCGCTGCAACGTGCCGAGGTCGACACGTTGGTGCTCGGGTGCACGCACTACCCGATGCTGTCGGGTCTGATCCAACTCGCGATGGGCGATCACGTCACGCTGGTGTCCAGCGCGGAGGAAACCGCCAAGGACTTGCTTCGGGTACTCACCGAACTCGATTTGCTACATGAGCATCCCGGCGACGCGGAGCCCGCTGTTCGCCGCCGTTTCGAGGCGACCGGTGATCCTGAGGCGTTCACCACACTTGCGGGCCGATTCCTTGGCCCGACAGTCGAAGGTGTTCGCCCTGTTCAGCGCCCTGCTGGAGGGAAGAAGTGAATTTCGTCGCGCAAACCAGCGATGTTTTCGTCTTGCGGCTGGTGGGCATGGCAAGCTAGTGAGTGTGCGAATCACCGTACTCGGTTGCTCCGGCAGTGTTGTCGGTCCTGATTCGCCAGCGTCCGGCTATCTGGTTACCGCCCCCGATACCCCGCCGCTAGTTCTCGATTTCGGCGGCGGCGTGCTGGGTGCCCTGCAGCGGTATGCCGATCCGAATTCTGTCTACGTACTCCTCTCGCATCTGCACGCAGACCATTGTCTCGATCTTCCGGGCCTATTCGTATGGCGGCGCTATCACCCGTCGCCGGCGCAGGAGCGCGGCGTGATGTTCGGGCCCGCCAATACCTGGGCTCGGCTGGGTGCCGCGTCGTCGCCCGAGGGTGGGGAGATCGACGACTTCTCCGACATTTTCGACATCCGTCACTGGGTGGACAACCGCGCGGTGGAGATCGGGACGCTGAACGTCGTGCCTCGCCTCGTCTGCCATCCCACCGAGTCGTACGGCCTTCGATTCTCCGATCCGACGGGCGCCACATTGGTCTACAGCGGCGACACCGGTTACTGCGATGCCCTGATCGACCTGGCCCGCGGAGCCGATGTCTTTCTCTGCGAGGCGTCGTGGACGCATTCGCCGGAGCGGCCGCCGAGGCTACATCTGTCGGGGACAGAAGCAGGCCGGGCCGCGGCCAACGCGGGTGTCGGCGAACTGCTGTTGACGCACATCCCGCCGTGGACATCGCGCGAAGACGTCATCAGTGAGGCCAAGGCTGAGTTCGACGGTCCGGTGCACGCGGTGGTGTGCGGCGAGTCATTCGAGGTCGCACGGTCCTGAGCTGGTGCTTGATTGCCGGCTCGGCCGGCGCGTCGGGCCCACCGGATAGGGTTGGCCCGTGTCCAGACGAGAAGACGGCCGCCTTGACGACGAGCTGCGACCGGTACGCATCACCCGCGGCTTCACCACGCATCCCGCCGGGTCGGTGCTTGTGGAGTTCGGCCAGACCCGGGTCATGTGCACCGCCAGTGTCACCGAAGGTGTGCCCCGCTGGCGTAGGGGTTCCGGGCAGGGCTGGCTGACCGCAGAGTACGCGATGCTGCCGGCGGCCACGCACGACCGCTCCGACCGCGAGTCGGTCAAGGGCCGCGTCGGCGGTCGCACCCAGGAGATAAGCCGGCTCGTCGGGCGGTCACTGCGCGCCTGCATCGATCTTGGCGCGCTGGGGGAGAACACCATCGCGATCGACTGCGATGTGCTGCAGGCCGACGGCGGTACTCGCACCGCGGCGATCACCGGTGCGTACGTGGCGCTCTCGGATGCGGTGACGTATCTGGGCGCGGCGGGCAAGTTGTCGGATCCGCGGCCCTTGTCGTGTGCGATCGCCGCGGTGAGTGTTGGTGTGGTCGACGGCCGTGTCCGCGTCGACCTGCCCTACACGGAGGATTCGCGCGCCGAGGTCGACATGAACGTCGTCACGACAGACACCGGGACGCTGGTCGAGATCCAGGGCACCGGCGAAGGGGCCACCTTCCCTCGCTCGACGCTGGACAAGATGCTCGACGCTGCGATGGCGGCATGTGAAGAAATCTTCGTCATCCAAGGCGAGGCGCTGGAGTTGCCCTACCCCGGAGTGCTGCCGGAGTCGTCGGAGCCGGCGAAGAAAGCCTTCGGAAGCTGACCGATCTACTTGTCGCCAGCCGCAATCGCAAGAAGCTGGCCGAACTGCACCGCGTTCTCGACGCTGCGGGAGTGTCGGGTCTGGCGCTGTTGTCGCTCGATGACGTCGCGGCCTTCGACGAAGCGCCGGAGACGGGCGCGACGTTCGAGGAGAACGCGTTGGCGAAGGCGCGCGATGCGTACCGCGCGACGGGTCTGGCCTCGGTCGCCGACGATTCGGGCCTCGAGGTGGCTGCGCTAAACGGAATGCCGGGTGTGCTGTCGGCCCGGTGGTCGGGCGCGGCCGGCGATGCCGCCGAGAAAGATCGAGCCAACACCGCGCTGCTGTTGGGGCAATTGGGGGATGTGCCGGACACCCGGCGCGCCGCGGCATTCGTATCGGCATGCGCCTTGGTCTCGGCGGCAGGCGAAGTCGTGGTGCGCGGTGAGTGGCCGGGCAGCATTGTGCGGGAACCGCGCGGCGACGGCGGATTCGGTTACGACCCAGTGTTCCTGCCGTCGGGGTCGACGCGCACGGCCGCGGAGCTCAGCGCCGCCGAGAAGGATGCGGTATCGCATCGTGGCCGTGCTTTGGCGCTGCTGGTGCCCTCGCTTCGGAAGCTCTTGTGACGCGCGACGTTCTCCGCGCAAATTTTGTATAGCCGAACTAATCGGTAGCATCCCCGAGATGCGTCGTCTGACCACGCCGGGAATCGGTGACCTCGGACGCACTCGTCATCCCGCCGTCGTGGTCGCTGTGCTGGCGACAACCGGCACCTGCATGTCACTGATGCAGACACTGGTGATCCCGCTGATTCCCGAGTTGCCGACCCTGCTGAACACGAACGCGTCCAATGCTTCGTGGGTGATCACGGCGACACTGCTCGTTGCGGCCGTCGCAACCCCGGTGGTGGGCAGGCTCGGTGACATGTACGGTCCCAAACGCCTGCTGATCGCCTGCGCGGTACTCATGACCGTCGGCTCACTGATCGCGGCATCGACGAGCGCGTGGGTACCGGTGGTCATCGGCCGTGCCCTACAGGGCTTTGGCGTGCCCATCGTCCCGCTCGGAATCAGCGTGCTGCGGACATGTGTGCCTGCTCACCGCGTCGGCACCGCGATGGGGTTGATGAGCGCGTCGTTCGGCGTGGGTGGCGCGCTCGGGTTGCCGTTGGCGGCGATCATCGCCGACCACTTCGACTGGCATGCGGTGTTCTGGTTCGCGGCGATGCTCGGCGCGGTATCGGGAGTCTTGTTCGCGGTGCTGGTGCCGCGTATCCCGTCGGCGTCGACTGACCGCCTCGATCCGCTCGGCGCCCTTGGGCTCGCGGCCGGTCTCGTGACGCTTTTGCTCGGAATATCCAAGGGCGGCAGTTGGGGCTGGAGTAGCGCTTTCACGCTGGGAATGTTCGCCGCGTCGATCGTCATCTTCGCGATGTTCGCCTGGTGGCAACTGCGCACCGATTCGCCGATGGTAGACCTACGGACGACGGTCAAGCGGCCAGTGCTGATGACGAACGTCGCGTCGATTGCGGTCGGTTTCGCGATGTTCGCGCTGGCGCTGATCGGCCCGCAGATCCTCGAGTTGCCCGCTGCCACCGGCTACGGGCTGGGGCTTTCAATGGTCGAAGCGGGTCTGTGGTTGGCGCCCGGTGGCCTGGCGATGATGGTGTCGTCGCCGATCGCGTCGACAATCGCCGCCGCCCGCGGCCCGAGGTTCACCCTCACGATCGGCTGCGCGATCATCGCTGCCGCCTACCTCGCCGGGTTGATGCTCCTCGGCAGCGCATGGCAGGTGTGCCTGTTCAACGTTCTGGTCAGCATCGGGGTGGGGTTTGCCTACTCGTCTATGCCAGCGCTCATCAATGCCGCGGTGCCGATGTCGGAAACGGCGGCCGCGAATGGCATCAATGCACTCGCGCGAGCGCTCGGAACGTCGATATCGAGCGCTGTGGTCGGCGCGGTCTTGACGGGATTGACGATCTCCGTTGCGGGTCAGGAGTTTCCGTCGTTGACGGCGTTTCGGATCGGTCTGCTGATCGCAGGGGGGATGGCGATCCTCGCGGCCGTCCTCGCCGTGTTGATTCCGGTGGCCCGTGTCGATGGGGATGCTGAACAGGATGTCGCGCCGGCTGAGGTGGCAGCGTCGACGAGGTAGCCGTCGATGAACTCGTGAAGCGCGGGTGGCAGCGCATCGACGCCGGAGTTGTTCAGTTTGGCGAGCACGATGACGCCGGCGTGCAGGTCGATGACGGCCTTGGCGAGTTCCGACTTCGGCGAGAAGTAGTGATAGAAGCTGCCCTTCCGGACATCGGCGGCCTGGCACAGCTCATCGACGCCGACGGCTTGATAACTGCGTTCGGTCGGTCAAGTCAGGGTTACGGTACGACGATGACTGATGAGGTCTTTCGGACGCCGGACGAACGCTTTGAGAACCTGCCGGGCTATGACTTCGCGCCCAACTACGTCGACGTCGACGGGCTGCGCATGCACTACGTCGACGAGGGGCCACGCGGCGGCAGGCCGATCGTGTGCTTTCACGGTGAGCCGAGTTGGGCCTACCTGTACCGCAAGCTGATCGGCCCACTTGTCGAGGCTGGCAATCGGGTGGTGGTTCCCGACTACGCGGGGTTCGGGCGATCGGACAAACCGACCGACCGAGGCTGGTACACCTACGACCGGCACACCGAGGTGACATCACGCGTGCTCGCCGGACTCGATCTGAGCGACGCCATCGTGGTGGTGCAGGACTGGGGTGGCGCGATTGGACTGCGGTGGGCCGTCGAGAACGCCGATCGTGTTGGGGCGCTGGCGATCTTCAACACCGGACTGTTCACCGGACGGGTCTCCAAAGGGTTCATGGCCTGGCGCGACTTCGCCGAGAAGAACCCGGATCTGCCCGTCGGATTCGTGATTCAGGGCGCGACGGCGACCGAACTTGCCGACGATGTCGTGGCTGCCTACGATGCACCGTTCCCGACGGTCGAGTCGAAGGCCGGCGCAGCGCAGTTCCCGCTTCTGGTGCCGATCGCCGAGGATGCGCCTGGCGCACGTCAGATGAGTATGGTCGCCGACGAATTGTCGCGATGGCAGAAGCCGGCGCTGGTCGCGTTCTCCGATCAGGATCCGATCTTCCCCTATCCCAAAGCGGGACAGGCCTTCTGCGATCTGATTCCGACGGCGACGGAGCAGGTGAAGATCGAGGGTGCGTCGCACTTCCTGCAGGAGGATCGCGGCGAACGACTAGCAGAAGAGGTGCTCAAGCACCTGACCTAATGACTACAGGTCGTGCTTCTGCTTGATCTCGCGGGTCTGGATCTGCTCGACGATGATGCCGACGAGCGGGATGGTGCCGGCCAGCAGGATGCCGATGGTCTTGGCGATCGGCCAGCGCACCTTCACCGCGAGGTTGGCGGTGAAGAGCAGGTACACGAAGTACACCCAGCCGTGGACGACGGCGATCCAGTTCAGGCCCTCGACGCCGAAGCCGTACTTCATGACCATCTCGTAGCAGAGCGCAATGAGCCAGATGCCCGTGATCCACGCGGTGACGCGATAGCCCAGCAGCGCCTTGCGGATGCTTTCAACGGGGGTGCCAGTGGTCTCCGTCATGTCGTCGGTCGGTCCTTGTCTTCTTTGGGGTCTTCTTTGGCGAGGTCGGCGAGGTACGCGTTGTACTCGCTCAACACGGGGTCGTCGTCGTTCGGTGGGGTCGCGGCGGTGGGTCGTTCGGGCAGCAGCCCCGCCGGTATCTCGGTGATCTCATCTTGCCGCCTGGGCTCGGGTGGTGCTTCCTCGAAGCGCACGAACTTGTAGTACGCGTAGACGACGAAGCCGGCGAACAGCGGCCACTGCAGGGCGTAGCCGAGGTTGACGAAGGTGCCCGATGCGGACTCGAATCGGGTCCACTGCCACCAGGCCAGCGCCAGGCAGCCGGTGGCGCCAAGGACCGCCAGCGCGATGAGCGCCGGTCTCCTACGCCGCGTAGTGGACACCTTCCAACGGTACCGCGCGGGTCTTCGGCCCGATGAACTCATCCAGATGGGCCGTATCTGCCTTTCGGTAGATGGACACGATGTACTTGGTCGACCGCGTCCAGTGGATGCCGAGCTTGTCGAGTGCGGCGGAGAACAGACCGATGATGTCCTCGGAACGGTTGGAGAAGTGGTAGCGCACGCTGGCGACGCCGCGGTCATTCGCGACTACGCGGCAGCCGTCGCTGTGGATCAAGCCGAGGACGAACTCTTCGGTGGCCTGGTCGACGAGCGCCTGTTGCCAGGGTTCGAGTGCGATCAGCCGCTTGTGTTTGACTCCTGGGCCGTGCTGGGGAAGTAGGCACGGCCAATGCGTTGAGTACAGCGAAACGGCAACACAACCAACGCGTTTCACGACGCCCGCCCGTTGGCCCGGCATCAGGATTTCGATGGCCTGGCAACAGCGTTCGATTATTGCCGGGTACTTCTGATCCAGCACGATGCGGAGACGCCACACTCGACGACTCCGCGATATGCAGCCGTCGCCGAGATACATGCCGAGCAGATACGAATATGGCGCTGCGGGCAACGCGGCGAAGTTGTGGCCAACGCCGCACTCCGCGGAGCGGGCCCGGGCTCTTGATCGGAGTTGCGGACGGCAGCGCCAGTCGCGCACCGTCCGTCGGGGAATGCCGGTCAGTCGAGCGATCGCGCAATCGTTCATGCCCCCGATGATCAACTTCCGGACCGCCTCGAATTCGTCTGCTGACCGCATTGAGAATCCTTTCGCCATATGTCTCCACCGTAGGAAGCGCCACCGACAGACGGGACGGGCGAGCAGGTACGATTGCCACCTGCGCGCGAGTGTCGGAACTGGCAGACGAGATGGCTTTAGGTGCCATTGTCCTATGGGCGTGGGGGTTCGAGTCCCCCCTCGCGCACTCTTTCGCTCAGATCTCTGGCCTGCGGTGCGCCCAGGGCTGCGCCGCTTCGAGCTGACACGCGACGCGAATCAGGACGTCCTCGCGTCCGTAGGCCGCAACCAGCTGCACGCCGATCGGCAGACCCTCGTCCGTCCACTCCAGCGGCAGGCTGATCGCCGGCTGGCCGCTGGTGTTGAACGGGGGAGTGAACGGTACGAACTCGCCCGCGCGCCGCATCGGTGCCATCGGGTTGTCGTGATCGTTGACGATCGTGCCGAGCTTCAGCGGCAGTTCGGCGAGCGTCGGCGTGAGCAGCAGATCCCAGCCCTCGTGCCACCACGAGTGCATCGCCCGGCGGTACTGCGCGACACCGGAGAGCGCGAGCGCGTAATCGATGGCACCGAAGTGTTTCGCGAAATCGGCCTGAGCCTGATTCATCGGCTCCAACTCGTGATCCTCGATCGGGCGGCCGAGCTGTTCGGAGAACCGGAGCCGCGATACACCCATGTTGGTGCTCCACATTGCGCCGAACTTGGAACCGAGCGTTTCGTCCTCCAACGCCTTCGGCCACGCCGGCTCGACGTGATGGCCCAGCGATTCGAGCAGCTTGCCGACCGCCTGGGTCGCCAAGGTCACCTCGGCATCGACACGCCCGCCCTGCGCGTGGTGGTCGAGGACGCCGATCCGCAACCGACCCGGGTCCGCGCCGACCTCCTCTACGTAGGGACGGGCGGGCGCTGGCGCGATCACGGTGTCGCCGATACCCGGGCCGCGCGTCGCGTCGAGCAATGCGGCCGAGTCGCGGACCGTGCGGCTGACGCAGTGCTCGACTGCGAGCCCGCTCTCGTCGCGGATGGGGCCGAGTGTGATTCGGCCCTGGCTTGGCTTGAGCCCGACCAGCCCGCAACACGACGCGGGGATGCGAATGGATCCGCCGCCGTCACTGGCATGGGCGAACGGCACCATCCCCGACGCCACCGCTGCGGCCGCACCGCCGCTCGACCCGCCGGGTGTGCGGGTCGTGTCCCACGGGTTGTGCGTTGCGCCCCACGCGACGGGCTCGGTGGTCGGCACGCTGCCCAGCTCCGGGCTGTTCGTGCGGCCGGCGATCACCAGCCCCGCCGCACGGTAGCGGCTGACGAGTGTCGTGTCCGCATCGGCGATGACGTGCGCCTCTTTCAAGGCGACGTTGCCGTTGCTGATCCGCTGTCCGGCGTAATCGGCGAAGAGGTCCTTGATGAGGAACGGCACACCGTGGAACGGGCCGTCGGGAAGATCACGGCTAGCCGCGACCTCGCGGGCGTGGTCGAACCAGCGGATCACAACCGCGTTGAGTGCCTGGTCCATGCGTTCGATGCGCTCGATCGCCGCTTCCAACAACTCGGTCGCCGACACCTCACCCGATGCGACGAGCGCCGCCTGTTCGGTCGCGTCCATCCACCGGGTCTGATCGGCGAGCGAAGTCATGCCTGCCTCAACCCCGCGTTGCGAAATACTTCTGGCCGCCCGCCGGTATCCGCCCGAAGCCGGCCTTCAGAACCGGCGCCAACACCTTGACCGGCAATGCGAACGCGGGTTTCGGCTCGATCGCGAGCGTCCAGGTGAACTGCGTCTCGGTGCCGGCCGGCTCAACGAGATAGTGCTCGGCGAAGCGCTTGAACAATGGCAGCGCGGATTCGTACACATAGAACGACTTGCTGTGCCCGTCCTGCCACTGGAAGAAGCGTTCCCGCATCACCGACCCGCCGGGCGCGGTGACGTCACGCGTGGTGCCTACCCCGAACGGCCTGGGCGACGTCCACGTGACGTCCTTGATCATCGGTCCCCAAGCGGCCAGCGACTCGTCGGAAACAAGTGACTCCCAGACCTTTTCGGGTGGGGCGGCATACCGCTTCTGGTAGCGGAAGATGTGCGGCGCGGAGGCCAGGAAATCGGCGTCGGCGGGTTCGAGCGCGTGCCAGCGGGTCATGGCTGATCATCTTCGCACCTGCCGAGCTACCCCGTCCTTCGTACCGGGTATCCGTTCTGCTCGGCCAGCGACCGCAGCTGCTTCAGCGCGAACCGGCGGGCACGCCCTGCATCGGGTATCAGGATGCCCGCCCACACGCCCTCGGCGCCCGGCGTCAAACAGGCTTCCTGAGCGCACCGCCACCGCAGGGGGCAGGCGCGGCACAGTGCCTTCGCGCCTTCGTCCGCGGTCGTCGTCCACCGATCCGGGTCTCGAGTGCACGGCCCCATCGCCGAGTCATCGATGACGGTCGGAGCCTGGGGCGCATTCACGGTGCGCAAGTGTGCGACGGCGCTTGGTCGTGTCGTGTCGTGCACCGGTCTGTCCTCCCCGTTCTCATCGGCCACGGAAACAATACGTTTGTATGGTAGACACGATACGTTCGTATTGTCTAATCTGGGTTCGTGATCACGAAACAACCTGCTCAATGACGGCGGTGACGGAGCGCGACCGGGTCGGTGGCGACGAACTCAAGAAACTCGAACGGATCCGCCAGGCGGCGTTGAAGAGTTTCGCGACGAAGGGCGCCGCGGGGACCTCACTTCGTTCGGTCGCCGCCGACGCCGGCGTCTCGCTCGGATTGGTGCAGCACCACTTCGAAACGAAGGCCGGTCTCATCAAGGCCGTCGATGAGTACGTGATGAGCGTCGTGATCGCCGTGGTCGCGCAACCCGTCGCGGTGCCACATGCGAAAGACTCGATCGCCGACATGGGCAGCAGGGTCACCACACTGTTGCTCGAGCATCCCGACGTCGTGGACTACTTCGGTCGCGCGCTCATCGATGGCAGCCAGCTGGGGAACACGGTCTGGGACACACTCTCCGCATTCGGCACCGCGCGGTGGACCGCGCGAAAAGAGAACGGCGAAGCTCGAGAAGATATCGACGTCACCTGGGCGTCGCTGAATTCCCTTGTCCTGGCAGTCGGGACCCTCATCGTGCGCGGCCATATCGAGCGGCAGATCCCGGGCGCCTTCACGACGCCCGAGCAGGTCGACAGGTGGCAGCAGTCCGTCAACTCACTGCTGCGCGAGGGACTCTTTCAACCGCGCAACGACGACGCGTAGCGGGCTCAAACCTGCTCGCTCGCAACCCTTTTACGGTAGGTGCTTGGCGTCTCTCCGCAGAATTGAGCGAACGCCCGTGTGAACGAGCTGAGGCTGTCGAAGCCCACGGCCGACGCCGTTTCCTGTACCGACTGACCCGGCGCGGCCAGCAGCGCCATCGCACGAAGCATTCGCGCGTGCAAAAGATATGTCCGCCATGACAACCCGAGCGTGTCCTGGAAGAGGCGCCGCAACGTTCGCTCAGACACCGCCACCGCGCGGCTGACATCATCGGCGCTTACCGAATCCAGGTGTGCCTTCGTAAACGTCATCGCCGCCGCGACGATTGGGTGGTCGGACGTCGGCAGGGATAGCGGAGCCTCGTGGTCCAGCGCTTCGGCCACCAGATTGGCCAGAGTGTAGAAGAAGTTGTCCGACACCTTCTCATCTTCGGCGGCGCCTGGGCCACGGTCGATCTGCCATCGCAGCGCGTAGATCATCATCTCCCGGATCAACGGCGACACAGCGAGAATGCGTGCGCGATCGCCTGCAGCGACCACGAGGGCGGGATCGAACATCACCGCGACCGTCTTGACATCCGGATTCATCACCGCTTGATGCTCGAGTCCCGCAGGTATCCACGCCGCCTGCTGAGGCGGAAGCAGATAGTGCGCGGAATCTGTCTCGACCTCTACGACACCGTGCAGCGCGTACTCGATCTGGTGCACTTCGTGCGAGTGCCAACCGGTGATCAGTCCGTCGCCCTCGTAGAGATAGCTCCCGCCGAGCGCGCGCCCACCGCGACGGAGCTCAATCACCCTTCGGGGAGGATCCGGCGCGGGCTTGGCCGCTGAGGACAAAAATCTGTCCGAAGTCGCAGAGACGGTCATGGCACTAGACGGTACTAGTTAGTTATGCAGACCGACGACCTGATCCTGGTGAGCATCGACGACCACGTCGTGGAACCGCCGGACATGTTCCTCAACCACGTTCCCGCCAAGTACAAGGCCGAGGCGCCCGTCGTCGTCACCGACGAGAAGGGCGTCGACCAGTGGATGTATCAGGGCAGGCCGCAGGGTGTCAGCGGACTCAACGCGGTGGTGTCCTGGCCTGCCGAAGAGTGGGGGCGCGACCCCGCCGGCTTCGCCGAGATGCGGCCCGGCGTGTACGACGTCCATGAGCGCGTCCGCGACATGAACCGCAACGGCATCCTGGCGTCGATGTGCTTCCCGACGTTCACCGGTTTTTCGGCCCGGCACCTCAATATGACGCGCGAGGACGTCACCCTGGTGATGGTGTCGGCCTACAACGACTGGCATATCGACGAATGGGCCGGCATCTACCCGGACCGCTTCATCCCGATCGCCGTGCTGCCGACGTGGAATCCGGAGGGCATGTGCGCGGAGATCCGCCGGGTGGCGGCCAAGGGGTGCCGCGCGGTCACCATGCCGGAACTTCCTCACCTGGAAGGTCTTCCGAGTTACCACGACGATGAGTACTGGGGCCCGGTATTCACCACGCTCTCGGAAGAGAACGTCGTGATGTGCCTGCACATCGGCACCGGATTCGGGGCGATCAGCATGGCGCCCAACGCACCGATCGACAACCTCATCATCCTGGCCACCCAGGTGTCGGCGATGTGCGCCCAGGATCTGTTGTGGGGCCCCGCGATGCGCAACTATCCAGACCTCAAATTCGCGTTCTCCGAAGGCGGTATCGGCTGGATCCCCTTCTACCTCGATCGCAGCGATCGGCACTACACCAACCAGAAATGGCTGCGGCGTGACTTCGGGGACAAGCTGCCCAGCGACGTGTTCCGCGAGCATTCACTGGCCTGTTACGTCACGGACAAGACGTCGCTGAAGCTTCGCCACGAGATCGGCATCGACAACATCGCCTGGGAGTGCGACTACCCGCACTCCGACTGCTTCTGGCCGGACGCGCCGGAACAGGTGCTCGCCGAGTTGAACGCCGCGGGCGCCGACGACGCTGACATCAACAAAATCACCTGGGAGAACAGCTGCCGCTTCTTCGGCTGGGATCCGTTCAAGTTGACGCCGAAGGACCAGGCCACCGTTGCGGCGTTGCGCGCCAAGGCAACCGACGTCGATGTGTCGATCCGGCCGCGCAAGGAGTGGGCGCGGTTGTACGCCGAAAAGCAGCTCGCGAAGGCCTGACACTGAACTGATCGGGCCGAATGTGAAGCACGACGATAACCCGCCCAAAGCGTCGTGACGTTCACACTCGCGAGCCAGGCTCGCTTTGTACCCGCCTCCAGCTGCCGGGCAGGAAGCAGGCCGACACCGCTGAGATCACCGACACCGCAATGAGGTAGGCGACGATCGAGTTGCTTGTCTTGGTCGCCGCGTACAGGGCAGTCGCGATCGTCGGCGCGAAGGCCGAACCCAGCACCTGCGACAGGGTGTAGCCGATCGATACGCCGCTGTAGCGGACATCGGCGTCGAACGCGAGGCTGAACAACGAACCGGTCACTCCGGCGGCGGGCGCCATCGCAAACCCGAACACCAGCAGCAGCGCCGCGAGGAACAGCGTCGGGTTGCCGGTATTGATCAGCGCGAAGGCCGGCGCGACAGAAAGACCCATCAGGACCACGCCGGCCAGGAAGACCGGCTTGCGGCCGTAGGCGTCCGACAGCGCGCCGAACAACGGATACGTCACGACAGCCACCACAGCTGCGACGAAGACACCCAAAAGAGCTTGTGTCCGTCCGATTCCAGCGACAGTCGTGCCATAGGAGACGAGATACGCCACGCAGATGTACGCGAACACTCCTTGTGACAGGTAGGCGCCGGCAACGAGCAGAATCTGTTTCCAATGCTTGCGGAACGCTGTCGCGACAGGCACCCGTACGACAGCAGATCGTTCACGGAGTGCGTCGAAGTCCGGGCTCTCCGCCACCGACAGGCGGATCACCAAGCCGACGGCGATCAGCACGGCGCTCGCAAGAAACGGAATGCGCCACCCCCACGCCATGAACTGCTCATCGGGCAGCTGCGACACCGCATAGAAGGCCAGCGTCGCGGTCGCAGTTCCGGCGGGAGCGCCCATCTGTGGGAACGCACCGTATAACCCCTTGCGTTCAGCCGACGCGTGTTCGACGGCCAAGAGCGTCGCCCCACCCCATTCGCCACCGACCGCGAACCCCTGCGCGAGACGCAACAGCGTCAACAGGATCGGGGCGGCCACTCCTATATGTGAGTAGGTGGGCAGCAAGCCCATCAGCACCGTCGCGCCGCCCATGATCAGTAGGGAGTAGACGAGCATGCGCTTGCGGCCCACGCGATCGCCGAAGTGGCCGAACACGATTCCACCGAGCGGCCTCGCGACGAAGCCGACGCCGAACGTCGCGAACGATAGCAACAAGCCTGACGCGGGTGAGACGGTGGGGAAGAACAGCTTCGGGAACACCAGGGCGGCCGCGGTGCCGTAGATGAGGAAGTCGTAGAACTCAACCGTGGTGCCGATGAAGCTGGCTAACGCCACTCGCACGGGAGAGCTGACCGGCGTTGGCGGGCGTCCCGTCGACATGTCGTCGAGTCTGCGCTGACGGCGTCCTTCGCAGGAGGTTTGGCGATCAATTCGTGTGCGCTATGTGTGAACTTTCTGTCGCAACGGCTGAGCCGCAGTCTCCCGCATGGTCATCAGCGTGGCGAGGCTGATGATCGCCGCGGCGATGACATAGAACGCGGGTGCGAGCTCGTTGCCGGTCCGGGCCACCAGCCAGGTCGCCACGTACGGTGCCGTGCCGCCGAAGATGGCGACGGACACGTTGTATCCGATCGAGTAGCCGCTGGAGCGCACCCGCGTAGCGAAGAGTTCCGCTCCGGCCGCCAACGATGCCGATACGAACACCGATTCAATGGCGGCCAGGCCCGCATGTGCGGCGATGGCCGCGGCCAGTGATCCGGTGTTGAGCAACATGAACAACGGATAGGCGAATACCGCGAATCCGACGGCGCCCGAGATCAGCAAGGGTTTTCGGCCGATCCGGTCCGAAAGCGCGCCCAATGGCGGGATGAGGATGATCGCGACAGTGCTCGCGATGATGATCGAGACGAAGGCATTGGTCTTCGTGAACTCGAGTGTCTTGGTGAAATACGTTGGCAGGTAGGTGAAGACGATGTAGAACCCGACGTTGTGGATCACCACGAGTCCGGCGATCTGCAGGATCGGACGCCATGACGTGGTGAGCGCCTCCTTCAGCGGCGACTCGGCGACTTCACCTTTGTCGCGCAGTGACTCGAATTCCGGCGTGTCCCCGAGTCGCAGCCGGATGTAGAGGCCGACCACCCCCAGCACGCCTGCGATGAGGAAGGGGATCCGCCAGCCATAGGAACTCATCGCGCTTTCCGAGAGCAGCGTTTCGAGTCCGGTAACCGTCAGCGAGCCCAGCAGAAAGCCGACGACCACCGACCACACCAGGAAGGACACGACGAACCCGCGGTGGCGGTCGGGCGCGAATTCGGCCAAGTAGCATGCGCCGCTGCCGTATTCGCCACCGGCTGAGAACCCCTGCACGCAGCGTAGAAGAAGCAGCAACAGCGGTGCGGCCACGCCGATGGACTCGTAGCTCGGCACCACGCCGATGAGGAACGTCGACCCCGACATCAAGAGGATGACAATTGCGAGCACCCGCTGTCGGCCGATCCGGTCACCGAGTGGCCCGAAGAAGAATCCGCCGAGCGGACGCATGAAGAATGCGGCGGCGAAGACGGCGAACGTGCTGAGCAGTGCCGCGGTCTCGTCGCCGGAGGGGAAGAACTGATCCGCGATGTATGTCGCGAGGGTGCTGTAGATCGCGAAGTCGTACCACTCGACGGTGTTCCCGATCGCCGCGCCGCGCACCGCTTTCCGGACCGCTGCGGGGTCGGCGTCGCGATGCTTGTCGGGCGCCTCATGGATGGTCATGACCCTCCTCCTGGGTGTCGAAGTCGACGTGGTGTTGATCGGTGATGAACATGTGGCCGGGCGCGTGGAAGATCGCAAGCGAGGGCCGTGCTTCGATGGCGACGGCCTGTGGTGTCACGCCGCAGGCCCAGAAGACGGGCACCTCATCGGCGCTGACCCGAACCGCATCGCCGAAGTCCGGTGTCGCGAGGTCGTCGATCCCGATCTCGGCCGGGTCGCCTATGTGCACCGGGGCACCGTGCATGGCGGGAAAGCGGGCTGATATTTCGATGACGTGGGGGATTGCATCGGGCGGGAATGGTCGCATCGACACCACCAGCGGCCCGTCGAAAGAACCCGCGGGACTGCAGCGTCGGTTGGTGACGTACATTCCGACGTTGACGCCTTGGAGCTGGTGCGCCATCGGCAGGCCGGCAGCGGTCAACGCCCATTCGAAGGTGAATGAGCACCCCAACAGGAAAGCCACCAGATCCGCGC
Organism: Mycolicibacterium tusciae JS617; assembly: GCF_000243415.2. Next base: position 87,881 of record NZ_KI912270.1, on the reverse strand, counting down.
GCCAATGCTGGGCGATGTCGGTCGGTTCGTCAACGAGCTGGCCGTCGTGGAACACCCGATAACGGGGCAGGTCGGTGCGGAGGTCGGCGTCGGCGCACAGACCGGCCGGGTGCGGCGACCCGGTGTCGGTCACCTCGAGTAGCGGGCACGGTTTCGGGTTTCGCACGCAGAATCGCAGGAAGTCCAGCGCGTCATCAGCGGGCAGGATCGCGAGGTTGGCCTGCGCGAAACCGGGCGCAAGCCCGCTCGTCGGGCCGGTGTGTTCGCCGGCTCGAATACGCGCCCGATCAGCAGTTGCGGTCGAGGCGGCCCGCAAGGTCATGGGTGTGCATTCCCGTTTGGGCCCGGGGCCTAACCTGCGGGCTGCTCCTGACGCACCGGTATCGAAATGTCGGTCGCGCTGGTGCGCCCGCGCAGCACCTCGGAACCGTGCGCGATCCAGCGCCCGCGTTCGACGTCGGTCGCCTGCTTGATGACCGCGCCAGAGCACAGCACCCGATCGTCGTAGTCCTTGGCGAGGTCGGCGAGTCGGGCGGCCTCGTTGACGGCGTCGCCGACGACGGTGTATTCGTACCTGTTCTCCGCGCCGATGTTGCCGGCGAAGACGGGGCCGGCTGAGACGCCGATGCCGAAATCGACTGGGAGTCTGCGTAGTTCGACAGCCAGGGAGCGAGCGGTTGCGAGTGCTGCCGAGGCGGGATCGTCGCTGCGTAGCGGTGCGCCGAAAACGGCCAGCACGGCGTCACCCTGAAACTTGTTGACCAGCCCGTTGTGCGCATCGACATGAGCGACCACCATCCGAAAGAACTCGTTCAGCACGGTCGCAACCTCATGCGGCTCGTGGGTGGCCGCGAGCTGCGTCGAGCCGACGAGATCAATGAACAGAATCGCGACGTTTCGTTCGTCACCCGACAATGATTCGTTGGCGTCGATCGCGCGCCGCACCACCTCCTCACCGACGTGTCGCCCGAAGAGATCGCGCAGTTGCTCACGTTCGCGCAGTCCGGCGACCATCCGATTGAATCCGCTTTGCAGTCGCCCGATTTCGGACCATTCGTATACGTCGAGAGATCTTTCGATTTCGCCCCGTTCCACCTCGGCCATGGCCTCGACGACTTCGCGCAGCGGATCTGAGATGGAGATGGACACCAGGATCATCGCCCGAAATCCGAGCACCACGGCGACGAGGGCAAGCACCAGCAACGTCAGCTCGACCGGGGTGGTCTTCTCAATAATCCATCCGTTGGACCGCATGACCAGCAGGAGGGCGATGGCGATACCCGGCAGCGCGGTGCACACCGCCCACATGATCAGCAGCCTGGCGCGCACACCGGGGGCAGTGCTGGGCGTGATCTCGCTGAAATCCCTTGTCACACCGGCAAGCAGCGGTCGCAATGTGCGGAGGGTGAAAAGGAAACCGGTGCACACCGTGGCTATCGTGCCGAAGAGAATCGCCGAGGCGATCACCACCTGCACTTCGACGGGCGCACCCAGGTTCAGGGGAATCATCACAGCCGCGCCGAGGATCCACGGCGCAGCCGTGATCGCTGACTGCCGGCGAAGCGTCTTCAACGCGGATCGACGTTCGTCGTCGGTTGGTTCCCGGATGCCGAGCCATTGCAGCGCGGGCGCCACGATGCGGACGGCGCCGACCGCGACGACGGCGGTTCCGATGATGATCACCGCCGCCGCGGCGACGACGATCGTGGACGAGCCGTGGCCGCGGCCGGCGAGCGAGATGACCAGCGCGGTGACCTCAGCGGTCGTCAGGAGATACGCGAACGTCAGCCCCGCTGCATATCGGACCAGCAGCCTGCGGGGCTTCACATGGCCGAACGTATCAGTCGCTTGCGGGCAGCGGCTTGGCTTCTTTGAGAGACAGGACGGTCTCGCCGACGGACAAGGTGCCTGCGCCGGCCTTGGTCACGAGCACCTCGGCGCCGGCCTCGTCGACGTAGCGCTTGCCCATCGCATTGCCCTCGGAGAAGGCCGGATCGATTGATAAGTCGGACGACTTTTCGGCATCGAGCGGCACCATCGGCACCCCACCTGCACGGAGGTCATCGAGGCTGTCGGCGCTGCGTACGACGATCACCTGGGTATCGCAGACCTGGCTCTGCAGTCGCGTGCCGTTCTTGATCATGTTCGGCTCCTTGTTAATTCGAGGCTGCTTTAATTCGGGGCTGTCAGTTCTTGGACCAGTTCGCGGCGCAGCACCTTGCCTGTTGCATTGGTCGGCAGTTCGTCCCGGAACACCACGCGGTCAGGTGTGCGCGATCCTCGGAGTTGCGATCGAACATGCTCGCGCAGCTCGTCGGGATCGGGTTTCGCACCTGCTGCGGGAACCACCACCGCGACGATGATCTGGCCCCATTGTGGATCATCGGGCCCCACGACCGCGCAGTCATGCACCAGCGGGTGTTCTACGAGGACATCTTCGATTTCGGCCGGCGCGATGTTCTCGCCACCGCGGATGATCGTGTCGTCCGACCGGCCGCCGATGAAGAGATAGCCGGCGTCGTCGATCCAGGCGACATCCTTGGTGGGGAACCAGCCTTCGGCGTCAAGCACGGAACCGATCTCGGCGTACCGACCCGACACCTGCTCGCCGCGGACGAAAAGCTCACCGGTTTCGCCGGCCCCGAGGACCGTGCCGTCGTCGCTGCGGATCTGCAGCTCGACGCCGGGCACCGGCTGGCCGACCGACCCGAGTCGACGGGTGACCGTGACATCGGTCGAGGCCATGGCGTCACGGTGATCGTCGGGAGTGAGCACCGCGATCGTCGAACTGGTCTCGGTGAGTCCATACGCGTTGACGAAACCGACCTCGGGCAACAATCCAAGTGCCTTGCGCACCAATGGAAGTGCGACCTTCGAGCCACCGTAGGCCAGATTGCGCAGGCTGGGTAGCGCGACCGGTTGCGAATCGAGAGCCGAAACGATGCGGTCGAGCATCGTCGGCACGACCGTCGCGGACGTGACACCCTCGTCGCGCACCAGGCGCACCCATTCGGCGGCGCCGAACTGCGGCAGATACACCATCTTTCGGCCTGCGTACAGATTCGACAGGGCCGCCGAGACACCCGCGATGTGATACGGCGGCACGCAGATCAGTGCGGCATCGCCGGGATCGGCCCCATCGAATTCGACGGTTCCGGTGATGTAGCTCGTCAGATTGTTGTGCGTGAGTTCAACCGCTTTGGGCCGCGACGTCGTACCCGAGGTGAACAGCACCACGCCGACGTCTTCCGGGTCGGGGAACTCGGCGGCCGGTTCCGCGGTGCGGGCGGCCGCGATGAACTCCTCGGACCCGATGACCTGCTTGCCGGCGCCCGCGACGACGTCGAGGTACTCCGCGTCGGCCACGACCAGCGGCTGCGGCAGACGGTCGATCAGCTCGCGTAGGCCGTCGGCACTCAGGCGATAGTTCAGCGGTGTGAACGTCGCCCCAGCACGCGCGGAGGAGAACAGCAGTAGGGGGAGCATGGCGCCCCCCAGGCCGACGTAGGCCACGTGCGAGGTGCCGGCGGCCGCGATGACGCCCGAACCGCCATCGGCGAGCTCACTCAGTTCAGCTGTCGTAAGCCGCATCTCACCCGACACCAGCACGGTGCGGTCCGGGTTGGTTGACGCTGCCATCTCCAGCAGCAACGAGATGCTCATGATTTGTCGACGAAGATATCAAGGATGGGGTCGTCCCCACCGCCATAGGCGGACAAGTCGGTGATGCCGGCTGCTGCCAGCGCGTCGACATCGATGAAGCACTGCCCGTTCACCTCGGCGGCTGGGCGGGACAGGATTGCGACCGCCGCGTCGGCCATGATCTGCGGATTCCGCGACCTGGCCAGCATTTCCTGGAAGCCGGGCGAGTTGGCGACTGCGGCGGTGGCGATGTACGTCTCGGGCCAGAGGCAGCTGAATCCGATGTCCGATTCGGCGTGCTCGGCCGCCCAGCCCAGCGACAACAGCGTCATCCCGTACTTCGACAGGGTGTAGGTCGGATGCGCGCCCAGCCAGTAGGGGTTCATGTTCATCGGCGGTGCCAGGGTGATGACGTGCGCGTTCGGTGACTTCCGCAGGTGCGGCAAGGCGGCCTTGGTGAGGAGGAACGTGCCCCGGACGTTGATGTCCATCATCAGGTCGAACTTCTTGGCGGCCAGTTCCTCGGTCGGCTCGGTTGCGATGGCGCTGGCGTTGTTGATGACTATGTCGACCCCGCCGAAGTGCTCGACCGCCGCGTCCACCGCCCGTTGTACGTCCTCTTCTTTGCGGACATCGCCGACGACCGCGACGCCCTTGCCGCCGGCAGCCTCGACGTCGGCCACCGCGGTGTGGACGGTGCCCGGCAGCTTGGGGTGGGGTTCGGACGTTTTCGCCAGCAGGACGCAGTTGGCGCCCAGCTTCGCCGCACCCAGCGCGATCGCGAGCCCGATGCCGCGGGAACCGCCGGACACCACGAGCGTGCGGTCGGTCAACGGTGACGGGCTCGTCATGGGTCTCCTCGGGATGCGCAGTGCCGGGACTCTACCTGGATTCTAAAACATCGGTAGTGACGTTCTCATTCTAGGCAAGTGTCATAATCGCTGTTTACTGGGCCTTCGGGGAGGCTCGAGGTACCGCCGCGGGCCCCGCTCACTGCACGTTTCCGGCGTACGGTATTGGCATTCTCATTTTTTGCAAGTACGTTATCGACTGATGAGCGAGCCTGTACAGACCCCTTCCGGCATCCCGCTCGAGCCGATATATGGACCGGCCGACCGAAGCGGTGAGCCGCCGGCGCCTGGTACCTATCCCTTCACGCGCGGCAACTTCGCAAGCGGGTATCGCGGCAAGCTGTGGACGTTTCGGCAGTATTCGGGCTTCGGCACGGCCGAAGAATCCAATCGCCGCTATCGCTACCTGCTGGATCAGGGAGGCACCGGGCTCTCGGTGGCACTGGACCTGCCCACGCAGTGCGGATATGACTCTGATGACGAGGAGTACGGCGAGGAGGTCGGCAGGGTCGGCGTTGCCGTGGACACGCTGGCCGATGCCGAGATCCTGTTCGACAGCATCCCGCTCGACGCGATCAGCACCAGCTTCACCATCAACGGCACCGCGGCGATCCTGCTCGCCTTCTACGTCGCTGCCGCAGAGAAGAAGGGCGTGCCGCGGGAAAAGCTCACCGGCACGATCCAAAACGACATCCTCAAGGAGTACGCCTCGCGGGGCACCTGGATCTGGCCGCCGGAGCCCTCGCTGCGGCTGATCGCCGACACCATCGAGTTCTGCGCCGCCGAGGTACCGCGGTTCAACGCGATCTCGGTTGCCGGGGCCCACTTCCGCGACGCCGGCGCCAACGCGGTGCAGGAGATGGCGTTCACCCTCGCCGACGGCGTCACCTACTGCGACACCGTCGTCGAGCGTGGCCGAATGACGATCGACAAATTCGCCCCGCAGATCTCCTTCTTCTTCTACACCCACGGCGACTTCTTCGAGGAGATCGCCAAGTACCGCGCAGGGCGTCGCCGCTGGGCCACGATCGTGCGCGAGCGCTACGGCGCCAGCAGCGACAAGGCGTCCATGTTCCGGTTCGGATGTGTGGCGGGTGGCGCTTCGCTGTATGCACCCCAGGCGCAGAACAACCTCGTCCGCGTCGCATATGAGGCAATGGCCGCAGTGCTCGGCGGCGTCCAGTCGATGTTCACCGCCGCCTGGGACGAGCCATTCGCGCTGCCCAGCGAGGAATCCGCGACGCTCGCGCTGCGCACCCAGCAGATCCTGGCCTACGAGACCGGGGTCGCGAAGGTGGCCGACCCGCTGGGCGGCTCTTACTTCGTGGAGGCGCTCACCGATGCCACCGAAGAAAAGATCATCGAGATCATGCACGATCTCGAAACACACGGCGGCATGGTGCGTGCCATCGAGGACGGCTATCTGCAGGGTCTGATCGCCGATGAGGCCTACAAGATTCATCAGGAGGTCGAATCCGGCGAGCGACCGGTGGTCGGGGTCAACAAGTTCGTCGTCGACGAACCGGCACCCGATCTGGCCACCTATGAACTGGACGCCGAGGGTCGTGACAAGCAGCTCAAGCGCCTGGCGAAGGTGAAGGCCGACCGGGACGACGTCGCCGTCAAGGAGGCGCTGGCCGCCTTGGTTCGCGGCGCCGAGGGTGACGACAACCTGATGCACAGGCTGATCGACTGCGCTAATGCCTATTGCACGGTGGGGGAGATGGTGTCGGCGTTGAAATCGGTGTGGGGCGAGTTCCAGCAGCCGGTGGTGTTCTAGTGACTGAGTCTTCCTCTCCCGCACAGGGCAATCCGGCGCGTGTACTGGTCGCCAAACCGGGTCTGGACGGCCATGACCGCGGCGCCAAGATCGTGGCACGCACACTGCGCGACGCCGGTTTTGAGGTCATCTACACCGGGATCCGTCAGCGCATCGAGGACATCGTGTCCATCGCGCTCCAGGAAGACGTTGCCCTGGTGGGGCTTTCGATCCTGTCCGGTGCGCACGTGGCGCTGACCACCCGCACCGTCGACGCACTGCGTGCGGCCGACGCGGGAGACATCGCCGTGGTGGTGGGTGGCACGATCCCCGAATCGGATGTACAGAAGCTGCTCGACGCCGGCGCCGCCGCGGTGTTCCCCACCGGCACACCGCTGGACACGCTCGTGCGCGACGTGCGGGCGCTGACGGAGAAGGCGGGGCAGTCATGAGATACGGGCGGGCGAAGCGGGGTGGGCAATGAGGTTAGGCGTGATGATCGGGGCCGAGCGCGGGGATATGGCCCGCAAGGTCAAGAAGCTCGTCGAGGACATCGAGTGGGCTGAGTCGGCAGGTATGGACACCGCGTGGATGCCGCAGGTGCCCAACGACTTCGACTGTCTGACCATGGTCGCGTTGATGGGCGCCCACACCAGCCGCATCGAACTGGGCACCGCTGTCGTCCCGCTGCAGGCGCAACATCCGATCGCGTTGGCGCGCCAGGCGCTGTCGGTGCACGCCGTCACTGGTGGACGGCTGGCGCTCGGCGTCGGACCGTCGCACCACTGGATTGTGCGCGACATGCTCGGCATTCCCTACGAGAAGCCCGCTGCCTATACGCGTGACTATCTCGAGGTGCTCAACGCCGCGATCGCCGGTCCCGGTGACGTGGACGTCGAGAACGACAACTTCACCGTGCACAACCCGACTGTCCTGGGCGCCGAACCGCCCATGCCGGTGCTGGTATCCGCCCTTGGACCGGTGATGCTGCAGATCGCCGGTGAGCACGCCGACGGCACGGTGCTGTGGATGGCCGACGAGAAGGCCATCGGTGAGCACATCGCGCCGAAGATCAACAAGGCCGCAGCGGAGGCGGGCCGGCCCGCGCCGCGCATCGTCGCGGGGATCCCGGTGTGCTTGTGCGCCAACTCTGAGATCGACGCCGCGAAGGATCGCGCCAATCGGATTCTGGCCGAGGCGGAGACGTCGCCGAACTACCAGCGGTTACTGGATCGCGGCGACGCCCGCGACGTGGGCGATCTGACCGCGGCGGGTGACGAGGAATCGATCCTCGCGCGGTTCCGCCAGTTCGCGGATGCCGGCGTGACGGATCTGTCGGTTCGTCTGCTGCCGATCGGCGACAACCGCGACGAACTGATCGCCTCGAAATATCGGACGCGCGAGGTGATTGCGGAACTCGCCAAGGCCGTGCGATGACGTCGGAAGGTCCTTTGTCGGGGATTCGCATCCTTGAGGTTGGCGTTATGTTGGCCGGTCCCTACGCCACCATGCTGCTCGCCGATCTCGGGGCCGAGGTGATCAAGATCGAGCCGCCAGGCGGCGAGATCTCGCGGCAGGTCAGCGACAGCTACTTCGCGAGTCTCAACCGCAACAAGCAGAGCGTCGTCCTGGATCTGCGGTCAGACGACGGCCGTGCCCGCCTCGGCGAACTCGTCGCGAATTCGCATGCGCTGCTGGTCAATATGAAACCGTCCGCGATCAAGCGACTGGGCCTCACGTACGACGCATTGCGGCGGTTCAACGAGCGCATCGTCTGCGTCGCGTTGACGGGGTTCGGCCTGAACGGCGGCGACGATCCGGCCTTCGACTACGTCATCCAGGCGGCAACGGGGGTAGCTGCGATGACGGGTCATCCCGCCGATCCGCCGACCCTGCCGGGCTATTCGTCGGTCGACAACTCCACCGGGCTCGCCGCGGCTCTCGGTCTGCTGGCGCAGATCGTCTCGGGGCGTGGGGGACAAGTGGATGTCTCGCTGCGTGACGTCATGCTGTCCCAGCTGAACTATCGCGCGTCGGCGTTCCTGAACGATGGCGCTGAACCGCAACGCTATCCCTATGGGGCGCATTCCTATTACGTTCCCGCACAGCTGTTTGAGACGGCCGACGGCTACCTGGCGCTGTTCATCACGCATGACGCCTTCTGGAAGTCGTTCGCGACTGAGGCCGGTATCGCGGGTTTCACCACGATGGCCGAGCGCGCGGCCAACCGCGAGGAGGTGCTTGCCGTCACCGCCGCCCAACTCGCCACGGACACCGCACTTGGGTGGGAGGCCAGGCTTCGTCCGCTGGGCATCCCGGCCGCCGCGGTGCGCACGCTGCCCGAGGCGCTGGAGGAAACCCCCGAAGTTGTGGTCGCCGCTGGGGATTTCAAGTTGGTCCGCAGCCCGATCCACATCGACGGGTACGACCCCGAATACCGACCGCCGCCGCGCCTCGACGAACATGCCGAGGCTTCGACGGATCACTCGTCGTAGGTAAAGCTGACTGACGCTGTGTCCGGAACCGCTTGGCAGGTCAGGATGTATCCGTCTTCGACTTCGTCCTCTTCGAGCGCGTCGTTGATACGCATGGTGGCCTTACCCTCGAGAAGTTTGGCCATACACGTACCGCAGTTGCCTGCTTCGCAGGAGAATGGCGGAGAAAGTCCGGCGCGCCGGGCACTATCGAGGAGCGTCTCATTGGCCACCCGCCGCACTGACGCCGTTTTTCGATCGAGCACGATCGTCACTTGCCCGTCATCGGCTGGTGGGCCCGGCACCGGTTCTGCCGTCATCTAGCCTCTCCTGGCACATCGGTTCTAAGAATCAGAGAATACCATTCTCATTAAATGATACGCTATTCTCAATTCGCATCGTGACGGGCGGCTCGGCGAGTGAGGACTTAAGTGTGAGTGAGGCGATCGCGCTCGCTTTTGAGGAGCGTGAGTACACGCTGTCCGAACTCGACGCCCTGGCCAGCGGCATCGCCACCACCCTCGAGGGCCGTGGGGTTCGGCCGGGTGCGCGGGTGGCGATCATGTCGTCCAATCGACCCGAATTCGTCGTCGCGCTGCGGGCCATCTGGCTGCTGGGTGCGTCGGCGGTCTTGCTAAGCCCGGCGTGGAAGCGCGCCGAGGTGGAGCACGCGCTCGCGCTGACCAAGCCCGGCTACGCCGTCGGGGACCACCCGGTGCTCGCCGAGTCGATGCCGATGCTGTCGTTGGACGAGGCGATAACACCGGGCGAGCGCACCTTCGCAGCGCCGCCGCCGGAGTCCGACGCACTGTTCGTCTTCAGCTCGGGCACCACCGGGATGCCCAAGGCGGTGCGCCACACGCACGCCTCGTTCGCGGTCGCGGTGCGGCACTGGCGCGACGCGCTGGACCTGTCGTCGGCGGATCGCATGCAGATCATGACGCCGCCGTCGCACATCCTTGGACTGCTCAACATCGCGATGGCACTCGAGACGGGCACGTGGATCAGGTTGCACCGCCGGTTCGACATCGATGTGATGCTGCGGCACATCGAATCCGATCGGATCACCATCGAAATGGCCGTGGCACCAATCGCTCTGGCACTCGCGGCGCATCCCGATCTCGAGCGCTACGACCTGTCGTCGCTGCGGTACGTGATGTGGTGTGCCACCCCGGTCACCGAGAGCGTCGCCGAAATCGTGAGCCGCAGGGCGGGCGTGAGCTGGGTGACCGCCTACGGGGCCAGCGAACTGCCGGTGATCTCGTGCAATGACATCACCGCCGCTCGTCTTGACACTGTGGGCCGCGCGGTAGCAGGCGTGGACCTGCGAGTGGTGTCTTTGGATACCGGTGAGCCAGTGGCTCCCGGCGAGCTCGGCGAGATCCAGGTGCGATCGGACTCGGCGATGGCCGGGTACCTGCCGGATTCTGCGACCGCTGAGGTTTTTTCGGACGGCTGGTACCGGACCGGCGATGTCGGACACCTCGATGCCGACGGCTGGCTGCGAATCACCGACCGCTCGAAGGAAATGATCAAGGTACGCGGCTTTCAAGTCGCGGCGGCCGAGATCGAAGCCGTCCTACACGGCCATCCGGCAGTCGAGGACTGCGCGGTGTTCGGGATCCCCGATGCCGCCAACGGGGAGGCGATCGTTGCTGCCGTCAAGGGCAACGGCTCCGTCGACGCTGACGAACTCGTCGCGCTCGTCGCCGACCGGCTCGCTTCGTACAAGCGGCCGAGTCAAGTGAAATTCGTGGACGAAATACCCCGTCTGCCATCAGGAAAGGTATTGCGTCGAGTGTTGAAGGAGCGTCTATGGACGTCCGTCTGACCAATGAACAGCAGCAGCTGAGGGACGCCGCGGCCAAGCTTGCCGATGATCTCGGTCCGGGTTCGGTCGCTGATCTCGACGACCAGGCTCGGATCGCACGTCTGGAGAAGGCGGTCGACGCCACGGGGTTTCGGACGCTGCGCTCCGACGGAGCATCCGGTGTCGAGGTGGCCATCGTTGCCGAGGAGTTCGCCCGCGGGCTCGTCGACGTGCCGTTCCTGGGGCCGCTGCTCGCCGACGACCTGAATGGACGCGGCGTGCAGGCGGCAGCGCTAGTCGACGATCCTGAAACTGTCGATCTGACGAGAAGCCTTGCCGGAGTGGTCGAATCGCCGGAAGCACTCGGTGAACTCTCGGAGGAGGATGCCGGCCGGTGGCGCGCATTAGCGCTCACTGTCACCTGTGCCGACCTCGCGGGTGCCGCGCGCGGTGCGCACGCGCTGGCCTGTGAGTACGCCAAAGTCCGTGAGCAATACGGCGCGACGATCGGCTCGTATCAGGCGGTCGGCCATCTGCTTGCCGAAAGCCTGGCCCTCATCGAGGGATCGATCAGCGTGCTACGCCACGCAGCGTGGGCGGTCGACGAACTGCCCGTTGCGGAGGCCATCGAAGCGGCGCGAGTGGCCAAGATCTATTGTGCGCGTGCGGCGCTAACCGTCTGCGAGACCTCGATTCAGGTACACGGCGGGATCGGCAACACCTGGGAGTGCCTTGCCCACATCTATCTGCGGCGCGTGCTGGCCGCCACCGAAGCGTGGCCCGTCAAGCTGGAGGAGCTGACCATTGGATTTCCGTGATTCGACGGAGGAAGCCGCATTCCGTGATCGGTTGCGCGGCTGGCTGACCGAACAAAAGGGCAAGTTCCCGACGTCGGGCGACGAGTACTGGGCCGCTCAGGGTGCCTGGCATCAGGCGCTGTACGAGCAGGGCTTTTTCGGCACGTCGTGGCCGCAGGAGTACGGGGGCCAGGACCTGCCTCCGGTGTACGACGTCATCGTCGACGAGGAGATCGCGAAGGCGGGCGCCCCGGCGCGCCCGAGCCTTGGCTACCTGGTCGTCGCCTTTGGCCATCACGGGAGCAAGGAGCTGCAACAGCGATTCCTGCCCGGCATGATCAACGGCACCGAGCGGTGGTGTCAGGGTTTCTCTGAGCCCGGCGCGGGTTCGGATCTCGCGTCGCTGACCACCACGGCGAGCCGCGAGGGTGACGAGTTCGTGATCCACGGGCACAAGATCTGGACGAGCTACTCCGATGTCGCCGACTGGTGTCTTCTGTTGGCCCGGACGGACAAGGACGTACCGAAACATCGCGGTCTCTCGGCGTTCGTCGTCTCGATGCATCAGCCCGGTGTCGAACAGCGCCCGCTGAAGATGATCAGTGGCGTCACGAAGGAATTCGGGCAGGTGTCCTTCGATGGTGCCCGGGTGCCCGCCGAGAACATGGTCGGTAATCCCGGTGAAGGCTGGAAGCTCGCCATGACAGTAGTCAGCCATGAACGCGAGCCGTCGACCCTGGGATTCTCGGCCCGCTACGGGAAGCTGGTGCGCCAGTTGGCGTCCCGGGTGGACGGGCCGACACCTGCAGAGCTTTCGTGGGCATGGGTGCAGACCGAGATGCTGAGGTTGCATGTGCGCCGACGGTTGTCCGAGCAACTCGACGGCATTACCCACGGCCCGCAGGGCTCACTGGACAAGCTGCTGATGACCTGGGTCGAGCAGTCCGTCGGGCATGCGGCGCTGGCCACCGTCGGCACGAGCGATCCCGAACTTTTCGGCGCGTACATGTACAGCCGCGCGCAGAGCGTGATGGGCGGAACCTCACAGATTCAGAAAAACATCATCTCCTCGCGCATCTTGGGACTAGGGGTCTGAAATGTATGGCATGCCAGACGAAATCGATGTCAAGGCCGATGGCGGTCTTCGCATCATCACGCTGAACCGGCCCGACGATCTGAACGCGGTCAACGACGCGCTGCACGTTGGCCTTGCCAAGATCTGGGAAGAGCTCAACGAGGATGTTGGCGCGCGGGCGGCGGTCATCACCGGTGCGGGCCGTGCCTTCTCGGCGGGTGGCGACTTCAACTACCTGGACGAGCTGCGCAACGACGAAGCCCTGCGCCAGAAGACGATCAAGCACGGGCGCGATCTCGTGATCGGTATGATCCGGTGCCGCATCCCAGTCGTCGCCGCGGTCAACGGTCCGGCCGTCGGCCTGGGCTGCAGTTTGGCGGCCCTCTCGGACATCGTCTACATGGCGGAGGGCGCGTTCTTCGCCGACCCGCATGTATCGATCGGCCTGGTGGCCGCAGACGGTGGGCCCCTGGTGTGGCCGTCGCAGATAAGTCTGTTGCAGGCCAAGGAGTTTGCCTTCACCGGTATCCGTATCAAGGCGGCGCGCGCGCTCGAATTGGGAATGGTCAACCACGTCGTCGAGGATCCGTTGGCCGAGGCGATCGCGTGCGCGAAGAAGGTCATGGAGCTGCCGCAGCAGGCGCTCGAGAGCACGAAACGGCTGATGAACATCCAGCTCGAGAAGTCGGTGATGGCGTCGCTGGACTACGCGAACCTATCGGAATACGTCTCCTTCGGGACCGCCGACTTCAACAAGATCGTGGATGGGCTGATCGCCAAGGACAAGTAGCCGGTTAGGCGGTCAGCTCTTCGGAGCGCTGGATCGTGCCGGTGATTCCGCCGGCGTTCTGTTGTGCCAGTAGGACCGCGGCGTCCGCCATCGCCTCCGGCGGTTCGACCATCTCCGGCGGTATCTCGACACCACCCCCGCCGGCCTGCCAGCCCTCGGTGAGCACGACCCGCGACGGACTCAGACAATTCACGGCGATGTTGTCCGCCTTGAGATCTGAAGCCAGCCCCAGATACATCCGCTCCACTGCGGCCTTGGAAATCCAGTAGGCGTTGGAACCATGGTCGATCATGTCCACGCCGGTCGTGGTGATCGCGATCAGCGAACCGCGGCCGCGCGCCCGTACGTGTGGAATCACTGCTTTGGTCACCAGAAACACACCGGTGAGGTTGACATTGAGGCATAGTTGCCAGCGCTTCAGTGGCGTGGATTCGATGGGGCCGAGCCACATCACGCCGGCGTTGGCGACCAGTATGTCGATACCGTCGAACTCCGAAATCGTTGCGGCCACCGCATTCTCGACGGACTCTTCGCTGGTGAGGTCACATGGCACTGGTAGCGCACGGCCACCTGCCGTTGTGATGCGTCCGGCGACGTCGTGAATGGTGCCGGGCACCTTGCCCTGTTCTTCGGAGCGCGCTGCGACCGCGACGGCCGCTCCCTCGCGGGCGAGTGCCGCGGCGATGGTCGCGCCGATGCCACGGCTGGCTCCGGCGACGAAGGCGACCTTGCCTGATAGCGATCCGCTCACTTCGGCGGGAACCGCAGGGCGCCGTCGAGGCGAATGATCTCGCCGTTCAGATAGTCGTTCTCGGCAATGCTCTGCGCCAGTTGGGCATACTCCGTCGAGCGGCCCATGCGCTTGGGGAACGGCACCTGCGGACCCCAGTACTGCTCGAGTTGATCTGCCGCCTTGCCGTAGGCAGGCGTATTGATGGTGCCCGGCGCAATGGTGACGACGCGGATACCCAGCGGTGACAGGTCGCGGGCCGCGACGAGCGTCATGCCGAGCACACCACCCTTGGCGGCTGAGTAGGGAAGCTGTCCGATCTGTCCTTCCATACCGGCGATCGAGGCCGTATTGATGATCACGCCCCGGCCGCCTTCCTCGAGGGGTTCTGACTTGGCGATCGCGGCCGCCGACAGTCGCATCACATTGAACACCGCGGTCAGATAGAACTCGATCGTCTTTTTGAAACCGTCGAGATCGAGCGGGGACCCGTCCTTGCCGATCAGCCTGCCGCCGCTGGCGGGACCGCCGTGGGTGTCGACCGAGATTCGCAACGGGGCGAGAGAAACGGCTTCGGCAATAGCCGCATTGACTGACTCCTCGGACGTGGCGTCGGTGCGTACGTAGCGCACTCCGAGTTCGCCTTCCAACTCCTTGCCCTTGTCATCGGCCAGGTCGGCGACGACGACTTTAGCGCCCGCACCGTGCAGGCGCCGGACCGTCGCCTCACCAAGGCCTCCCGCGCCTCCGACGACGATCGCCGAGCTACCTGCGATTTCCATGTAATTCCCCTTCGTGGAACTGGCACTCTCGACTGAGAGAATATCATTCTCATGTGTTCCAAGACAGGGTCACCCGCTCCGTAAGCTGTACGCGATGACCATCGACGAGCTCATCGAGGCGGCACGCAGCGGATCCACCCGTGCGGCCGGCCGACTGCTGAGCCTGGTCGAAAGTCCCCGGCGCGGCGAGGTGCTCGATTCGCTCGGCGAGGTCCCCGTGCCTCGGGTCGTCGGGGTGACCGGCCCGCCGGGCGCGGGAAAGTCGACAACCGTCGGCGCACTGGTCACTGCCTACCGCGAACGTGACATGCGGGTGGCGGTGCTCGCGGTCGATCCGTCGTCGCCCTACAGCGGGGGAGCGCTGCTGGGCGACCGGATCCGAATGGCCGCGCACATCAACGACTCCGACGTCCTCATCCGATCGGTGGCGACGCGCGGCCACCTCGGCGGGTTGGCCGCGGCGGTTCCGGCGGCGATCAGGTTGCTCGCCGCTTTGTCCTACGACCTGGTCGTGTTGGAGACCGTCGGCGTCGGTCAGTCCGAGATCGAGATCGCCGCCATCGCGGATCCGACGATCGTGATCCTCAATCCGGGCGCGGGCGACGCCGTTCAGGCGGCGAAGGCCGGTCTGCTGGAGGTCGCCGACATCGTCGTCGTCAACAAGGCGGATCGGGAGGGCGCCGATCAGACCGTGCGGGACCTGAAGGCCGAGACGAAAGCGCCGATCCTGAAACTCGTTGCCGCAAAAGCGCAGGGCATCCCCGAGCTGGTCGAGGTCATCGAGGTTCACCATCGCACCGACAGCCCGGAACGTCGCATGGCGCGGGCGCGCGCGCAGATCCTGTCGCTGGCGCAGACGCGACTGCGAAGCCACCCCGATCTGGATCGCCTCGCGGGCGAAGTCGCCGAGGGCGGGTCAGATCCGTACACCGCCACCGAGCAACTGTTCGTCGCCCCTGACGAGTCCTAGCCGATGGTGGGGACGTCCGTCGGGAACGGATGTGTCGTTATCTCTCCGTTGGTGTTTCGCAGCAGTGCGTCGTAGCGGCGGTGCAGGATCAGCCACTTACCGTCGCCGCGGGTGTACTCGTCGTGATAGACACCTGAGATGCTCAGGTGGGCGCCCTCTGAGCGGTGCGCGGTTTCCTGAACAAACCAACGGCCAACGGCGCGAACGGGATTCGAATCGTCGACGACAACCACCCCGGACATCATCGCCTGCAGGAAGACGTCCCATGGGGCGAGCAGTGGAGTGAAGAACGCGAGCATCGCCTCGTGCCCGATAAAGCGACCCAGCGGCGGCGAGTACCAGGTGCCATCTATGTTGAACGTGCTCGCGATGGCGGCCGGGTCACGCCTGGACGCGGCATCGGCATATCGTTGGACAAGGTTGCGGATCTCCTGCTCATCGCCGATGTGAGACAACGTCATTCGGGAATTCCAAGCATCCGGCTGGTCATTTGTTTTAACTGTACGCGCAGCGTCTC
This sequence comes from Mycolicibacterium tusciae JS617, assembly GCF_000243415.2. The sequence goes on along the minus strand of NZ_KI912270.1, from coordinate 71,684 downwards.
GCCGTCGACGTCGGCAAGCAGCGGGTGCATCACCGCAACGCTGATCGCGCTCGAGAGCATGGCCGCGTGCAATCGCGCCTCGACCCCGGCCTCCGTTCCGAGGAGCGCCGCATAGAGCCGCTCGATGAACTGCTGAAACGGTTTGTACTCGGCCTGCAGTCGGATGATTACCGGATCGAACATCGGCACGCGGAAGGCGTCGCGGCGGTCGATGGCCTGCTCGACCATCCGGTCGAGCAGCACCGCCCGTGCCCGCAGTGGGTGCCCCTCGGCCTCGGCGGCTTCCAGGACATCCTCGAGCTTGCTCATCTCTCGCTCGGTGATGGCGATGACGATCTCTTCTTTGGTCTTGAACTGGCGGTACACGGCCGCCTTGGTCACACCCATCTCGTCGGCGATCATCTGCAGCGAGGTTCCGCTGACGCCATGTTCGGCGATCAGCTTCAGTGCCGCGTCCAGGACGCGGGTCTGGGCGGCGGTGCGGGTGATCTCACTGAACTTTAGGTCATCCCGTGTGGACGTCACAGCGACGAGGGTAGCTCAGCATTGACCTTTAAGTAGCCGATCGGCTACCGTGCTGGTTGCCGATCGGCTACCGACGCTTTGTATGGGATGGGATCGACGATGAGACGAACTGATGGCGAATTGATCATGTTGTGGGCGTTGCCCGCAATCGCGGTCATCTGGGTAGCGGCGTTCTTACTCTTCCCGGGCTTCCTCCACCCGATGTCGCCGAATATGTCCGCGGAGGAGGTCGCGAGCTTCTACCGCGATGAGGCCGCTCGGATCAGTTACAGCATGATTTTGTTCAACTGGTTCGGCGTGGGGTTGATCCCGACCGTCATCCTCTTGGCGATTCAGGTACGGAGGATGGCTCACCGCACGCCCATCATGTCTTACTGCTTGATCGCCTGCGCTGGTGGCCCGCCGACGCTTTTCCTCATCGCCAACATGTTCTGGCTGCTCGGTGCATTCCGTCCCGAACGTGCACCCGAGCTCACCCAGTTGCTCAACGATCTCGCCTGGGTCACGTTCACCGTCTTGGTGCCGTACCTGATCGCCCAATGCCTATTGCTCGCGCTGGCGATCTACTGGGATCGCCAGGAAAAGCCCGTGTTCCCATTATGGGTCGCCCACTTCAATCTGCTCATTGCAGTTGCCCTGGTCCCCGCGGCCTTCGGCGCGCTGACCTTCAACGGTCCATTCGCGTGGGACGGAGTGTTGTCGTTCTGGGTCAAGAACATCGCGATCGCCGTCTGGATCGTCGTGATGGGAGTTGTACTCGGCCAGACGATCCGGCGTAGGCGGGCCGAGACCGCGGTCGCCGCGTGACCGCGTCGGCAGTGCATTCGGTGAGTGCGCCAGAACCCTCGTCCGATTCTCGGCTGGGCCGCTTCGTATGGAATTGCCGCTATCACCCCAAACGCGAGTTGTGGTTCGCGTGGTGGGTGATGGTCGTCTTCTACCAGCTTTATGGCGTGCTTTTTTTCTTCGTCACACGGGTACAGCCCCCGCCGAGCCCAGCGTGGGACACCCCGATGATCGTGCAGTGGTTCGACGACCGCCACCTGGGCCTGCTTACCGGGTTCGGCATCGTCTTTCTGATCTCAGGCATGTGCGCACCGATGAATGCCCTTCTCGCATACTCGATGCGGCGGATGTCGGTCAGTCGCGTCTTTGCGTATTCGTACCTGATCATGTACTCGCTCAGCGCCATCCCAGGCATGCTCGTGATGGCGATCGCGATGACTGTCGGAGCCCTGCGGCCTGACCGGGACCCTGAGCTGATCCACTGGCTGTATGACTTCGCGTTCCTGTCCTTCAGCGGAACGATGGGGGTGTTCCTGGTCGGTTCGGTGGTGTGGTTGGTCGCCATCTTGCTCGACAAGAACAACGTGTTCCCGAAGTGGTTCGCATACCTGGGGCTTTGCAACGCGCTGACCGAAGTGGTCGTTGCGCCGGCATGGATATTTCAACGCGGCGCCTTCGCGTGGAACGGTGCCATCGCGTGGTGGATCAACATGGTGGTCTTCATCACCTACACAGCCGTCTTCATCGTGTTGTTGCGCAGGATGATCGAGCGCGAAGACTTCGGCACCGGCCCACTACCCGAGCTTCCCGACAAAGACGACGCTCACGCCGCCGATCCCGTGGAGGCGGTTCGATGACCAACCTTGCCGAGTCCCGACGGCGCGAGGCAGCGCCGAAACGGGTCGTCCCCGGACAGCCCGACATGTGGCTGTTCGTGCTGTTCGAGGCAATGCTGTTCACCGGGTACTTCGCGGTCTACCTGGTGTTGCGCACGCAGAATCAGGACCTCTTTCTGCAGTCGCAGGCCGATCTGGACCTACGGATCGGGGTTTTCAACACCATTGTCCTACTGTCGAGTTCGTGGGCCATCGCCCGGTGCGTCCGCGCGGCGCGCGACGGCGTGTACCGGGTGGCGCTGAGGTACGCGTTTGTGACCGTCGGCTTCGGTGTGGTTTTCGTGATCTCCAAAGTGCTGGAGTGGATCCATGAGATCGGCATGGGTAACACGTTCACCAGCGATGAGTTCTTTCAGCACTACTTCTTCTTGACCTCCCTGCACTGCATCCACGTGTTGATCGGCTTCATTGTCTTGGGCGTCGTCATCTACCAGCTGCGGAGCCCGCAGCGGCGTTCTCAGGAGCTCGTCGAGACTGGTGCAACATATTGGCACACAGTGGATTTCCTGTGGGTCCTGATCTTCGCCATGCTCTACGTCGTGAGGTGATCGGTGAGCAACAAGAGACTGCTGATCGCGTGGTCCATCCTGACCTTGCTGACGCTGGTGTACGTATGGATGGACGAGGCCGTTGATCAGAACGGAACGCTCAAGGCCAGCACGGTGGTGACCGTAAGCGCAATCGCGATCGCACTCATCAAGGTGCGGATCATCTTCCGGGAGTTCATGGATGTACGCCATGCCCCCGCCTGGCTATGTCGTCTGACCGATGGCTGGGTGGTCCTGGTCGCCACGTGTCTTCTGGGCAGTTACTTCATCGGCTCGGCGGTCGCGGGCTAAATGGCGCGTGCGGAGACGGCCCGGCCGGCCCGGTAGCCGAACACCATTGCGGGGCCGAGTGTCCCGCCCGCGCCGCCGTATGCCTTGCCCGTCGCACCCGCCATCGCATTGCCCGCCGCGAACAGTCCTGGAATCGCCGCACCGCTGACGTGCAGTACCCGGCCGTCGCGGTCGGTGCGCGGACCACCCTTGGTGCCCATCGCACCGATCGACACGGGGACGGCGTAGTACGGCGCGGTGTCGATGGGGCCGAGCGTCTTGCCGGCCGGGGTGGCCGCCTTATCGTCACCCCAGTAGCCGTCGTAAGCGCTTGATCCGCGGCCGAAGTCGGGATCCTGTTCGTGGGAGACGTTTTCGTTCCACTGCGCCAGCGTGGCCGCCAGACCGGCTGCGTCGATCCCCGTCTTTTCGCCGAGTTCGGTGAGATCGGCCGACGGCGCGAACCAGTCCGGGGCCTCTTCTTCAGGTAGTACGCCCAGGAATCCGTATCGCTTGAAGTGCTGCGCGTCGAAGACGATCCACGCCGGATCGTTCGCGTATCCCAGCTTGGGATCGAGGAAATGGAACGGGCCTGCCATCGAGTTGTACTCGCCTGCCTCGTTGAGGAAGCGTTTGCCCGCGCGGTTGACGATGATGCTTCTGGGCCGGGTGCGTTCGAGTCGGACGCTTCGGCTGCGCGGTTGGCCCTCGAAGGTGTCGTCGGGCAGTGAAACGATCGGCACCCACCACGCCTCGCTCATATTGGCCAGGTCGGCACCGTGTGCCATGGCCATGCGCAAGCCGTCACCGGTGTTGTTCGGCGGTGACACCGCGCCGCGCATGGGACCCCAAAGGTACGCCTCGACCAGCTTCGCGTCCCATTCGAAGCCGCCGGTTCCCAACACGACCCCACGGCGTGCGCGGACGTTGAACTCACTGTCGCCCCGCATAATTCGCACGCCGGTGATACCCAACGCGTCGGCGAAGAGCTCGACAGCACGCGCATTCGTGTGCGGAACAACGCCCAGATCGAGTAGCCCCTTCAGCAGTCCGGCGATCAACGCGGTGCCCGCCACGCAGTAGTCGCCCGACTCGTCGTCGACCGACGCGTGGATGCGCGCGCGGGTCTCGGCGTCGATACCGACATTGCTGAAGTCGGCGGGGAAGGACGTGACGCGCTCGCTCCACTCGCCGAGCCGGGATCGGTCGAATGGCTTGGCGTTCAGCGACCGCCCGCCCGCCGGGCGTCCACCGGGGAGTTCGGGCTTGTAGTCCGGGAAACCCTCGGCAACCTCGAACTGCAACTCGCTGTGCGCCTCGACGAAGTCGAGCATCTCCGGTCCGGTGCGGACGAACGTGTCCACCATGTCGTCGTCCATGTAGCCGAGCGACTGCGCACGCAGATAGCTCATCGCATCCTCGACCGTCAGATCACCAGCGGCGGATCGGTCGTGCGCCGGGATCCAGATGATGCCACCGGAAACCGCTGTCGTACCACCCACGGTCGCGGCCTTCTCGTACACCTCGACCGATGCGCCATTGATCGCTGCGGTCAGCGCTGACGTCAGGCCGGCACCACCACTGCCGAGTACGACCACATCGGCTTCGTGATCCCAATTGGTCACCGTTGTCACCTCTCTCTAGCGACGTCGAACGTGAACTTGTGTTCGAAGAATCTGCGAAATGTGGTGCATAAGCTCACGTTCGACGCTGAAAATTCGGAACCGAGCATGCGCATCCCTTTCAGGACAGGATCGCCGACAATTCATTGGCCGCCTTGATGACTGCGTCCTTGCCGTGCATCACCACGTCCTCGCGGTGCGAGATGAGATTGATGCACGTCGGTGGCGACGGCGGCTGCCTGTGCACGGGCACGGCCAGTCCATAGGTGTTCGGCTCGACCTCGCCGTGGGTGATCACCCAACCCTGTTGGCGCGTTTGGGGAACCAGATCTCGTTCACCGGGCCGCGGCGGCATACTCGCCAGTAGCGCGAGACCCGCCGCGCCGCGGTCCAGCGGGTAGCGGCTGCCCTCGTGAAAAGAGAGTTGGTAGTACACGTTTGTCGGCACGATGACCGCGATGGCCACCTGCTGATCGCCTTCGGCCACGAGCAGCGACACCGTGCTGCCGAGTTGGTCGGCGAGTGTGCGCAGGGTGGGCAGGCTCAGCTGGCGCACATGGTTGTCGAACGACGCACCGAGGACCGCGAGCGCGGCGGCTGCCCGGTAACGGCCGTCCTCGCCCTTGGCCACCAGCCGGAACTGAGACAGCGTGGACAACAGGCGATACGCGATCGTCCGGTGCACGCCAATGTCGTCGGCGACCTGTTGAGCGGTCAGACCCGAGCGGGACGTCGCGACGAGTTGCAACGCAGCCAAACCCCGCGCCAACGTCTGCGAGCCGGGCGCACCCGTCGGTGCGGCAATGGGGTTAGCCCCGCCGACCGATTCAGACATGGCGCCTACCTGACTTTCCTTGACATCTACCACTCAGGAGAGTGATGCTCTGACTATAGTGCACATGGACGTGCGATAAATGAGCACAATGCTTACAAAATACGAGAATCAAATTCTCGCCGTCAAGAGAGGTGACGAGTGCCGGAATCGTCTCCGCTGATGGACTTCGAGAGCGTCTGGGGTGACCTTCAGGGCGTCGCGTTCTCGCAAGGTTTCATCGACGCGGGCGGAGTGCGTACCCGCTACCTACACGCCGGTGACCTTGGGAAACCTGCCCTGGTTTTCCTGCACGGCTCAGGTGGGCACGCCGAGGCTTACGTCCGAAACCTGGAGTCGCATGCCGAGCATTTCTCGACATGGTCGATCGACATGCTGGGCCACGGCTACACCTACAAGCCAGGGCACCCGCTGGAGGTGGACCACTACGTATTCCACCTGATGGCCTTCCTCGACGCGATCGGTGTCGAGCGCGCTCACATCAGCGGTGAGTCGCTCGGCGGCTGGGTGGCCGCACGCGCCGCCGCCGATCGACCCGACCGGATCAACAGACTGGTGCTCAACACCGCCGGCGGATCGCAGGCCGACCCCGAGGTGATGAAGCGCATCATCACCTTGTCGATGGCGGCCGCCGAGAATCCGACCTGGGAAACGGTCCAGGCACGAATCAAGTGGTTGATGGCCGACAAGTCCAAGGACTACGACGACATCGTGGCCAGTCGTCAGCGCGTGTACCGCCAGCCGGGATTCGCTGCTGCGATGAAAGACATCATGGCGCTGCAGGATCCGGATATCCGGGAACGAAACCTGCTCGGCCCAAAAGAGTACGGATCGATCGCCGCCCCGACCATGGTCGTGTGGACCAGTGATGATCCGACCGCCGATGTCGCCGAGGGACGCCGCATCGCGTCGATGATTCCGGGCGCCCGGTTCGAATTGATGCCCGGGTGCGGGCATTGGCCACAGTACGAGGACCCGAAGACCTTCAACCGTCTGCACCTCGATTTCCTGTTGGGACGTTAGCGCCATGACCGAGCAGGTGGACGTCGTCATCGTCGGGGCCGGCCCTTCCGGGCTCACGCTGGCGAACATCCTTGGGCTGCAGGGAGTCCAGACAGTCATCGTCGAAGAGCGCGACACTCTCATCGACTATCCCCGTGGTGTCGGTCTGGACGACGAAGCACTGCGCACATTCCAGTCGATTGGACTGGTCGACCGTGTCCTGCCGCACACCGTGCCGAACCAGATACTGCGGTTCTTCGACGCCAAACGTCGGTTGCTCGCCGAAATGGCGCCGCCCGACGCGCGTTTCGGCTGGCCCAAACGCAACGGCTTCGTCCAGCCGATGGTCGACGCCGAACTGCACGGCGGACTTGACCGCTTCGACCACGTCGACGTCCGGTGGGGACACCGGATGGAGAACTGCGTCGAAACCAGCGACGGCGTCACTCTCGAGTTCGCCGACGGTAAAGAACCGGTGCGTGCCCGCTACGTCGTCGGGTGCGACGGCGGGCGCAGCGCCACCCGCCGATTGATGGGTGTGTCGTTCGACGGGACGACGTCGTCGACGCGCTGGCTGGTGGTCGACGTCGCCAATGATCCGCTAGGCCACCCGAACAGCGAAGTGGGAGCCGATCCCAAACGGCCCTACGTGTCCATCTCTATCGCCCACGGTATCCGCCGTTTCGAGTTCTTGATTCACGACCACGAGTCCGACGAACTGGCCGACGATCCCGCATTCGTCAGACGCATGCTCGCGCAAAGGGTTCCGCACCCCGACCGGGTCGACATGATCCGCCACCGCGTATACACCCATCACTCACGCATCGCCGGCTCGTTCCGCAAGGGACGTCTGATGCTGGCGGGCGACGCCGCACACCTGATGCCGGTATGGCAGGGCCAGGGCTACAACAGCGGCATACGGGACGCCGCGAACCTGGGCTGGAAGCTCGCCGCGGTGGTCAACGGTCAGGCCGGCGACGCCTTGCTGGACACCTACGACATCGAACGGCGCAAACATGCGCGGGCGATGATCGACCTATCCACAATGGTGGGCCGCGTCATCTCGCCGACGAATCGTCGGGTGGCCGCGTTGCGCGACCGCGTCATCCACGGCGCCTCTCTCGTGCCGACCTTGAAGCTCTATGTGCTGGAGATGCGGTTCAAGCCGATGCCGCGGTATCAGCAGGGCGCGGTCTTCCATGCCGAGCACGGTTCGGAAAGTTCGCCGACCGGCACCCTGTTCATCCAGCCGCGCGTCGACACGCGCGCCGACCAGAATGTGCTGCTCGACGAGGTGCTCGGCACCGGCTTCGCCGTGCTCTGCTGGAGCAACAACCTGCGCGCCGTTCTCGGCGACGAGGCGTTCAGCCGCTGGAAGGCCTTGGGGGCCAGCTTCATCGAGGCACGACCGATGACCCAGCTGCACTGGACCGGTCACGACGACGCCGACGTGACGGTCGTCGGCGACCGGACGGGCGCGTTGAAGTCCTGGTTCGACGTCTATACCGACTCCGTGCTGTTCGTACGGCCCGACCGCTGTATCGCCGGTGCGTGCATCGCGCAGCGCGCACCCGAGATGAGCGAATCACTTTTCGACGTCCTGCATCTGACCCAGGAAGGAGGCTCGAGTTCTCATGGCGACAATGGCCCTGTGTTGCATGTCGCACAGTCCGCTGCTGAACCTTCCGGGACCGTCGCGGGATCTTCTTGACGATGTCGAGTCGGCCCTAGGGGCGGCGCGTCGCTTCGTCGCGGACTTCGACCCCGACCTGACCGTTGTCTTCTCGCCCGACCACTACAACGGGTTCTTCTATCGGACGATGCCACCGTTCTGCATTGGTACCGCGGCGCAGGGTGTCGGCGATTACGGCACCCACGCGGGCCCACTGGACGTACCCGAGGGCATCGCCACCGATTGTGCGCGAGCAGTTCTGGAATCCGGTGTGGACGTGGCACTTTCGGCCAGCATGGATGTCGACCACGGAACTGTTCAGCCACTGGAGAAGCTATTCGGCGACGCGACGTCGAGGCCGGTGATCCCGATCTTCATCAACTCGGTCGCCACCCCGCTTGGACCGCTTCGGCGGGTCCGGGCGCTCGGCGCCGCAGTCGGAACCTATCTGACGACGCTGGGTAAGCGGGTGCTCGTCGTGGGATCCGGTGGGTTGTCGCACGATCCTCCGGTCCCGACTCTGGCGACCGCACCGCCAGCGGCGCTGGCCCGGATCGTGGGCGGGGAACCGATGACGCCGGAGCAGCGCCAGGCGCGGCAGGTGGCGGTGATGGATGCGGCACAGGCATTCGCGCACGGCGACAGCCCGCTGCAGCCGCTGAATCCCGAGTGGGATCACGCGTTCCTGGAGTTGGTGGACTCGAATCGCCTCGACGAGGTCGACGGCTGGTCGAACAGCTGGATCGAGCAGCAGGCTGGCCATTCCGCACACGAAATCCGCACCTGGGTAGCGGCGTTCGCGGCGCTGGCGGCGCACGGTCGCTATGAGACGGGTAATCGGTTTTATCGCGCCGCACCTGAGCTGATCGCCGGATTCGCCGTCAGGACGGCGGTGTGCAACCCGTGACCACCGAGACGTTCGACCACACCGTCGATGTGCTCGTCGTCGGCTCCGGCGGCGGCGGAATGACGGCGGCGCTGGCAGCCGATGCGTTCGGTCTCGACACCCTCGTGGTCGAGAAGTCACCCCAGTTCGGCGGCTCCACCGCGCTGTCGGGCGGCGGCATCTGGGTGCCGGGCGCGCCCTCGCAGCGCGAAGCGGGCTACATTCCCGACCCAGACGCAGTCTTCGAATACCTGCAGCGGATCACCGGTGGCCTGGTGAGCGACGCGCGCCTTCGTGCGTACGTCGACAGCGCACCGGAGATGATGGAGTTCTTGGAGCGGCGCAGCCGATGGTTCGAATTCGTCTGGAAGCCCGGCTATGCCGACTACTACCCGGAGCTGCCCGGCGGCTCCGAATTGGGCAGCACGATCAACGTTCCCGCGATCGACCTGCGCAAGCTCGGCGACGAGGAGCAGAACCTCCTGCGACCATTGGCGCTGGCGCCCAAGGGAATCTGGTTCGCTCCCAAAGACCTTCGGCTGTTCTACCAGGTACGGCAAAACTGGCGCGGCAAGGCCGTCCTGGTGAAACTGATCTGGCGCATGTTCCGGGCGCGGGTGTTCGGTGACCGGATGGCCGCGATCGGCCAATCGCTTGCGGCTCGGATGCGGCTGGCCCTCAAAGAGCAGAACATCCCGCTGTGGCTGAGCTCACCGATGACCGAACTGATCACTGACGTCGACGGCACGGTGACCGGAGCGGTTATCGAGCGGGACGGCCGGCAGCAGCGCATCGGCGCGCGGCACGGAGTCGTCCTCGCCGCCGGCGGCTTCGACCATGACATGGAATTGCGCAGACAGCATCTACCTGTCCTCGACAGGGTCCATGATCTCGCCGGGGGCGAGAATGACTGGAGCTTCGGCAATCCCGCGTCGATGGGTGAGGGCATACGGGCGGGTGAGAAGGTCGGCGGCTCGACGGACCTCCTCGATGAGGCCTGGTGGTTTCCCGCCATGTGCTGGCCCGACGGCCGGCTGCAGTTCATGTTGAACGAGCGCATGATGCCGTCGCAGTTCGTGGTAAACGGCGAGGGTAAGCGGTTCATCAACGAGGCCGCGCCGTATATGGACTTCGCGCACGCGATGATCGAGGGCCAGAATTCCGGGGTCACTCACATACCCTGCTGGCTGATCACCGACATCCGCTCGTTCCACCGCTACGTCGTCGGCGGCCACCTACCGATCCCGAAGGTACCCTTCGCGCCGGTGCCGACAGGGTGGAAGGTGCCCAAGTTGTGGCTGGAGTCTGGAATCGTGGTGGAGGCGAACAGCTTCGAGGACCTGGCGGCAAAGATCGGCGCGCCCCCGGCCCAGCTTCGTGCGACCGCCGATCGCTTCAATGAATTGGCGCGCAAGGGTCACGACGACGACTTCAACCGCGGTGATTCCGCGTACGACAACTACTACGGCGACCCGACGTTGTCCAATCCCAATCTGTATCCGCTGCAGAAGCCGCCGTACTACGCGTTCCAGATCATCCTCGGCGACCTCGGCACCTCCGGTGGGCTGCGGACCGACGAGCACGCCCGGGTGCTGCGTACCGATGACAGTTTCGTGGAGGGTCTGTACGCAGTCGGCAACACATCAGCGGCGGTGATGGGGCGCAGCTACGCGGGCGCTGGCGCCACCATCGGGCCGGCCATGACCTTCGGCTATGTGGCCGCCAAGCACATCGCGGACCAGTTGCCCGACAGAGCTGAACAGACTGGCGCTCAGACCGATTCGACACTCGATTCAGATCGAAAGGTAACGAAATGAAGATCTCGCTGTTCTATGAATTCCCGCTGCCACGGCCATGGAGTGACGATGACGAGCACAAGCTCTTTCAGGACGGCCTCGATGAGGTGGAGGCCGCCGACCAGGCCGGCTTCTCCACGGTGTGGCTGACCGAGCACCACTTCCTCGAAGAGTACTGCCACTCCACCGCTCCTGAGATCTTCCTCTCAGCGGCGAGTCAGCGCACCAAGGACATTCGGCTCGGCTTCGGCATCATGCACCTGCCGCCTGCGGTCAATCACCCTGCGCGCGTGGCGGAGCGGGTTTCCACCCTCGATCTGCTGTCCAACGGCCGAGTGGAGTTCGGCACCGGAGAGTCTTCCTCGGTGGGTGAGCTCGGTGGGTTCGGTATCGATCCGGCCGACAAGCGCACGATGTGGAAAGAGGCGCTGGAGGTCTCGATCCGCTGTATGACCGAGGAGCCGTTCACCGGCTTCAAGGGTCAGCACATCGAGATGCCGCCGCGCAACGTCGTGCCCAAGCCGTTGCAGAAGCCGCACCCGCCGGTGTGGGTGGCCTGCACGCGCCCCGCTTCGGTGTCGATGGCCGCGCAGAAAGGCCTCGGTGCCCTGAGTTTCGCCTATACCGGTCCGGGCCCGCTGACCGAACGGGTCAACGGGTACTACAAGGAGTTCGAATCCAGCGCCGTCCCGGTCACACCCCAGATGAACCCCAATATCCTCGCCATCGGCGGCGATCTATCGATGATGGTGGCCAAGACCGACGAGCAGGCCATCGAGCGACTCGGAAAGGGCGGCGGGTTCTTCGCGTTCGGGATCATGCACTACTACATGACCGGCATGCACACGCCGGGCCGGACGGGGGTGTGGAAGCGGCACCTCGAAGAGATCGAGAAGGACCCGAGCGTCGTCTACGGCCCAGACCGAGGGCCGATCGGAAGTCCCGCAACCGTGCGCGAGTTCCTGCGCGGCTACGAGGAAAGCGGTGTCGACGAACTGATTCTGCTCCTCACACCGCGCCGCCACGAGGAGACGATGGAGTCCATCGAGCTGATGGGCTCCGAAGTCCTGCCCGAGTTCATCGAGCGCGACGAAAAGGCAAGGGCCGAAAAAGCCAAGCGCCTAGAGCCGGTCTTGGCGAAGGCCGAGGCGCGCCGACCCCAATCGAAGGCGCCGCTGTTCGACGAGACCTACGCATTCGGCGGTCTGCCCACCGGCCGCGAGAACTACACCGCCAACGAGGTGTCCCTGGCGATGGACGAGATGAACGCCGGCATCGAGGCGGCGGCGGCGAAACTCAAGGCAGGCGAGGGGTGGACGAGCAGGAATCCTGCCGCGGACAAGCGCTGACCCATGGGCCAGATTGACGAGTTGTGGCGCTACGACGGCCGTCGGGTCGTCGTCACCGGATGTGCCTCGGGTATCGGTGCCGAGGTGGCGCGGCAGCTCGCCGACCTCGGCGCCGAGGTGATCGGTCTCGATATCCGACCGCCCGACTTCGCTATCGGCGAGTTCATTCCCCTGGATCTGTACGATCCGGCGTCGATCGACGGCGCGGTCGCGTCGATCGGCTCCCCGGTCGAAGCCTTGTTCAACGTCGCCGGAGTGTCGTCGGGGATCCGCGATCCGCTGCGGGTGGTCACCATCAACTTCCTCGGGACCAGGCGGTTCACCGAGGCGCTGGTGCCCTCGATGCCGCCCGGCTCGGCCATCGCGAACGTGTCCTCGCTGGCGGCCTCGGCTTATCGCGAGAACGCCGCGGTCACGGCGGGACTGGTGGACACTTCGACGATGGCAGAGGGAATCGCGTGGTGTGAGCGCAACCCGGAGGCAGTCGCCGACGGAGGCGGTTACCGGCTTTCCAAGGAGGCGATCATCCTGTACGGGATGGCCAACGTCGTAGCATTGGGAGCCAAGGGGATCCGTATCAACTGCACCGCGCCGGGCGTCACGGACACCCCGATTCTCGACCAGCTGCGGTCGGCCTACGGGCAAGAGTTCTTGGACTCGTTCCGTACTCCTCTGGGCCGCGCAGCCAATGCCGACGAGCAGGCCAGCGTGCTGGTCTTCCTGAACAGCAAGGCGGCCAGTTATATCACCGGACAGGTGATCTGGGTGGACGGCGGGACGATCGGCGAGACGGATCTGGCCGGCTCGGTGTCGCGACGATGAGAGGCGGACTATGGCCAGCATGAACGACTTCCGCCGGGTCGCCGACGACGTCCGCAACTGGGGACGCTGGGGCGACGCCGACGAAATCGGCACGCTGAACCTCATCACGGCCGACAAGGTCGCCCAGGCCGCCAGTCTGGCCAGACACGGCAAGGTGTTTCCACTCGGGGTCGACTTCGGATCGTCGGGCCCGCAGGGAGCATTCCACTTCAGGCAGAACCCACTGCACGTGATGACGATCGACGGTGGCGATGCCAGCACGCTGGCCGAGTACGGCCCGTCGTGGCTGAAGAATCCCGCAGCGGCTCAACTCAGCGAGTACTGGACCAACGGCCCGATGCGGTTCAACGACGATGTCATCATCATGCCGCTGCAGGCCGCGACCCAGTGGGATGCGTTGTCGCACGTGTACTACGAGGACAAGCTGTATAACGGGTTCCCCGCCAGCTCGGTGACCAGCCTCGGCGCCTACCACTGCGGGATCGACAAAGTGGACGGTAAGGGCATCACTTCCCGCGGCGTGTTGCTCGACATCGTCCGCTTGCGCGGCGTGGAGACGTTCTGCGACATCGGCGAACCGATCACCCCTGCCGAACTCGACGCGGCCGCTCGGCAGCAGGGGGTCACGGTGGAACGCGGCGACATTGTGCTGGTCCGGACCGGTTGGTGGGCAAGGTTTCTCGAGACAGGCGACGGCAGTGAACCCGGTGCCGGGCTGGACTGGACGTGCGCATCGTGGCTGCACGACCATGAAGTCGCCGCGGTCGCTGCTGACAACCTGATGGTTGAGAACCCGATTCCCGGTGTCGACGGAGTCTTCCTGCCGATGCACATGTTGTGCCTGCGGGACATGGGGTTGATGCTCGGCGAGTACTGGGATCTGACCGCGTTGGCGGCGGATTGCGCGGCCGACGGCATATACGAATTTCAGCTCATCGCACCGCCGCTGAGAGTTACCGGCGGCGTCGGATCACCCGTGAACCCGATTGCAATCAAGTAGGCAAGAACCATGACCGCAACCACAACCACCGCAGGCGAGCTGACCGACGCGTCGGTCTGCGACCAGCTCGAAATGCTGGCCGCGCAGGTACTCTCATTCGCTGCGTCTGCACGGGCGACCACGTGAGCGCAGCGCGGAAGACCATCCTGGTCGACGGCCTCGTCACGGGTTATCTCGAGACAGGAGAGGGTGATCCGGTCATCCTGCTGCACGGCGGCGAGTTCGGGGTCAACGCGGAGATCGCGTGGGAGAACAACATCGACGCACTCGCGCGACGATATCGGGTCCTCGCCTTGGAGATGTTGGGTTTCGGCGAATCCGCCAAAGTCATCGACTTCAATGACGGACGCGGTATGCGGATCCGTCACATCGCGCGGTTCTGCGAGGCCGCCGGTGTCGAATCGGCGCATTTCGTCGGGAACTCGATGGGCGCGGTCAATTTGTTCGTCGACGCCACCTCGGAGTCGCCGGTGCTGCCCGCGCGCAGCTTGGTGATGGTCTGCGGCGGAGGCGAGATCCAACGCAACGAGCATTCTGCTGCGCTCTACGACTACGACGCCACTGTCGACGGTATGCGCCGGATCGTCGAAGCTCTCTTCTACGATCCCTCCTACGCGGCCGACGAGTCCTATGTGCAACGGCGATACGACTCGAGCATCGCTCCGGGTGCTTGGGAAGCTCTGGCGGGAGCACGGTTTCGTCGGCCCGGCCTCGAGCCGCCGCCGCTTCCGTCGAGCGCACGGGCCTACGAGCGCATCACAGTTCCCACACTGGTGGTCGAGGGTGGCCGAGACAAGCTGCTCCCGCGGGGGTGGGCGGCCGAGATCGCCGGTCAGATCGCGTCCGCCCGTTCGGTGGTGATTCCAGATGCGGGGCACTGCCCGCAGATCGAACAGCCGGCGGCCGTCAACGACCTGCTACTGGCCTTCCTGGCCGAGCAGCGCGAAGGAGCAGCATGACAGACGAACTGGCGGGCAAGGTCGCGATCGTGACCGGCGGAGCGTCGGGCCTTGGGGAAGGTCTGGTGCGCCGGTTCGCCGCCGAGGGTGCCAAGGTGCTGATCGGCGACGTCGACACCGACGCCGGTGCGGCGCTCGCGGCGGAGATCGGGGCCAACGCCCTTTTCGTCGAAGCCGACGTATCCGACGTCGACCAGGTCAGCGGGCTCGTGTCGACGGCCGTCGACCGATTCGGCGGCCTGCACGTGATGGTCAACAACGCCGGGGTGTCGGGCACGATGCACCGCCGGTTCCTCGACGACGACCTCGCCGACTTCCACACGGTGATGGCGGTCAACGTTCTGGCTGTGATGGCGGGGACGCGTGACGCGGCGCGGCACATGTCCCAACACGGCGGCGGCTCGATCATCAACCTGACGTCGATCGGCGGGATTCAGGCCGGCGGCGGCGTGATGACCTACCGGGCATCGAAGGCCGCCGTCATTCAGTTCACCAAGTCGGCGGCAATCGAGTTGGCGCACTACGAAATTCGGGTTAATGCCATCGCACCGGGCAACATCCGCACGGCGATCGTCCGCAAGTCGGCGGCGGGGGAGGACCTCGAGAAGCTGGAGCAGTTCGAGGCGAAGATCCGCGAGCAGATGCGCAACGATCGCCCGCTCAAGCGCGAGGGCACGATGGAAGATGTCGCCGAAGCGGCGCTCTACTTCGCCACCGATCGCTCGCGCTATGTCACCGGTACCGTGCTTCCCATCGACGGCGGCACCAGCGCGGGCAAGGTGACTGCGCGTAAGCCGAAGGCCAACTAGCCTAGTGGCCTGGAATTTCAACGACGGTGTTTGTCAGCCGATGTTCTGTGAGGCCGCACATTGCTGTAGTTGCTCAGCCACATCGTTGTGTCCAGGCAGCGGCGGCCGAAGAGCTGTCCGCCCAAGTTGGCTATGACGTCGCCGGTGCGGCGGTTGCGATGGGTATTTCCGTGCCCTCTAGATTGGTTCAGCCTCGTACGGAGACCAGCCGACTGTCACGATGAATGTGTGACGCGCCTACAGATTCGTCGCGAAAGACCGATGTCGTCGGACATTGTCTTCATTCGGGTGGCAGGTGTCACGGCCGTCCGACACCCGGGCTGGCAACCCGGATCCGGACGATGCGCCCTGTCGGTTGATCGGTCATCTCTGACTTGTGCCAGAAATCGGTGAGACACACGTAGAGACTGCGGCGGTCAGGGTCGCCGAGTGCGCAGGCCAGCACGAACTGCTCGAATCGGTGCTCGTGGGTGATGGTTCCGCTGTGAATGCGGAAGACGCGCTTGTTGATCGAGTCGGCCACCCACCGGCCGCCTTGCTCGTCGAGGCATATCCCGTCGGGTGCGCAGAACGGGAAGGCTGTCGTCGCGGGCAGAGGTTCGGTGCTGCGGTCGGACAGCACGCCATCGCGGTGGGCGTAGCTGGTGAGCCGGCCGCCGCCGGATTCGGCTACGACGATGGTGGTTTCGGTGTCATCGATGGCGATCCCGTTGGGTACCAGCAGGTCGTCGGCAGCGGCGCTTACCGCACCTTCTGGGTCGACCCGGATCACCATGGTGGCTTTCGGCTCGGGTTGCGGTGCGTCGAGGTCGAAGCCGAGCTGGGTGACGAACGCCGTGCCGTCAGATGTCACGATCATGTCGTTGATTTGATGGGCTGCAAGCAGTTTCACGTCGGCGTGGATGGTGGCGTGGCCGCCTGTGATTCGGTAGATGACGCGGGTGGCCATGCCGGCGACAAGCAGGTCCCCATCTGGTAGCCAGCCCAGCCCGGCGGGTTCCTCGTCGACGGGGAACCGGTGCACCACAGACAGATGGCCGTCATCGATACGGTAGACGGTGTGGCCTCGGATGTCGGAGAACCACAGGCGCTGGTCATGCCAGCGGGGGCATTCGGGCATGTGCAGCCCATCGGCAACGATGTCGAGAGCGAAGTTGTGTTGGCTCATCAGCGTCGGGGCAAACCAAGGATGAACGACGCGATGGTAGTCAACTGAATCTCCACGGTGCCTCCGCCGATCACCCAGGTAGGAATGTCGAGTTCGTGAAACACTGGCTCGCAGTGACTTTCGTCGAGGGTGCCGCGCGGGCCGATCAGGTTCAAGGCCGCCGCTGCGGCATCGACGTGGAGCAGCGAGGCCGCGGCCTTGCCGATGCTGGTGGCTGGGCCGGGGCTGTGACCTTGCAGGCGGCGCAGCGTCTCGCGCAGGTTCATCGCCGCGATGGCGGCACCGCGGGCACTGATGCGGCCCAGTGTGCGCACCGCGTCGTCGTGCGATCCGGCGTAGTGGCCGTCGGTGATGATGCGGCGGATGCGGGCTTCGTTGCCCGTGTCCCGGTAGTTGCCGATGAACAGGCGTTCCTGGGCGAGGGTGTCAAGGGTGATTGCCCAGCCGTCGCCCGGCTCTCCGAGCAGCATCGTGTCGGGTACGAATGCGTCGTTGAAGAAGACTTCGTTGAACTCTGCCTGGCCGTTGGCTTGTTTGATGGGGCGGATGTCGAGTTTCGGGTTGGTCATGTCGATTAGGAACATGCTCAGGCCACGATGTCTGGAATCGGTGGACTCGTCGTCTCCGGTGCGGGCCAGACACAATCCCCAGTTGGCGAGGTGAGCTTGGGTGGTCCAGATCTTCTGGCCGCTCAGCAGCCACCCGCCGTCAGTTTTCTCGGCGCGCAGTCTCAGTGACGCCACGTCCGAGCCGGCGTCGGGTTCGCTGAACAGCTGACACCAGATCAGCTCTCCGCGTAGTGAAGGCGCGGCCAGTGCCCCGATCTGGTCGTGCGTGCCATGTTTGAGCACCACCGGTAACACCCATTGGCCGATGGCCATCGAGGGCTCGGCGAGACCGCGCCGGTCGAATTCTTCTTGGACAATCAGCTGCTGCAGCGGACTGGCGTCGAGGCCCCATGGTCGCGGAAGGGACGGGGCGACAAGACCGTGTTCGGCGACCAGAGCACGACGGGGTCCGGTCGCGACCACATCGCTTTCACCCATCGGCGACGGGTGCGGATTGGATAGTGCCGAGGCCTGATCGAGCACCTCGGCGACCCAACGGCGGAAGTCCTCTTCGGCCTCTGGCAGGGTCGCTGTGAAGTCGCGTGAACCAGCGACGGCGACCTCACCGAGTCGGGCCTCCCACAATTCCACCGGTCCGGCCAGCGCCGCCAAGGCGATGGCCCGCCGCCAGTAGAGGTGCACATCGTGCTCCCAGGTGAACCCAATAGCACCATGTAAGGCAAGGCATTCCACGGCCGCGTGCACGCCGTGGCCGATCGCCATGACGGCCGCGCCGGCCACGGCATGGCGACGCTGCTCGACGGTGTCATACAGTCCCCGCACGCCATCCCAGGCTGAGGCCGTCGCCAGCTCGCTGGTGATGCGAAGCCGAGCCGCTCGGTGCTGTACTGCTTGAAAAGTCCCGATCGGTCTGCCGAATTGGATTCGCGACTTGATGAATTCCGTTGCAGCATCGGCGCACCAAGCGATGATTCCAGCGGCCTCCACCGCCATCATCGCTGTGACGATGGCGTCTACCTGGGCTGCATCAAGGCCCCCCAGGCGGACGGCGTCGGTGACATCGACATCGCTGAACCGAACAATCGCTAAGTCACCTCGCAGGTCGACGCCATCGACGAGGTCGACATCGATGCCGGCGCTGTGCCGATCGACCACGAGCCATACCGGCGCTCCGTCTGAGCTGTCATCGGGATGCGCTGGCACAACAAGAACCTCGGCCGTACCCGCACCCAGCGTCGCCTTGCTTGCACCCTGGATCCGCATCCGACCGGCATGCTCACGGACCGTCAACGACGAGGACTTGTCGAGCACAGCGCCGGTGGCTCCTGCCGCGAAACGCTTGAGGCCTCCTGCGGCGGCGTCGTCGGTCACGGCGGCCGATATGACGGCGCTGGCACATACCGTCGCCAACAACGGGCCCGGAATCAGGGCGCGTCCGGATTCGCCGATCACCACGGCGATGTCCTCGAGGGTGCCTCCCTGACCGCCCACCGCCTCGGGAAGATGGACAGCGTGCAAGCCCAAGTTGACCAGCTCCGCCCAAGGGTCACAACCCTCGCCAGCATTCCCCTTCCCGTCCCGGCGGATGGATGCACGTGCTCTGTGGTGCTCGGCGAAACCGGCGACAGTCTGCGCGAGTGCGATCTGGTCCTCGTTGAGTGCGACGGGCATCCGACCTCGTGGGTGTTGTCAGAACCGGCTCGCTCGTCGAAATGACTGCCGCAGCAGTCACTATCGGCCAACGGTTACCGATTCTGAGGTTTCGTCCTGCGGCCGGGCGGCTTATAGCCGTTCATCGCCCGAGGGTTTTGCAGGCAGCAGCTTCACCGCTGTGGATGTATCATAACGGCATTAATGATAAATACAAGGCCCGGGCCGAAGCGGAGTGATGACGACACCAGAAGGCAAGCTCAAGGTTGGCCGACGGCCCAACCGGCGGGGTGAGGCTTCCCGCAAACATGTCCTCGATGTTGCGCTGCATCTGTTGGCCGGCGGTGGTCCAGACGCGGTGAGTGTCAAGTTGATCGCGAAAGAGGCTGACGTCACCTGGGGCACCGTGCAGTACCAGTTCGGCGGCGCCGACGGTTTTTGGGCAGCCACGATCTTGCACATTCTCGATACTGCGGGCCCGCGCGTCTGGGGTCGCCCGTCAGCAGGTTCGATCGAAACGCGGGTGGCCGAAGTCATCGATCTGCTGTGGAACGCGTTGAACTCGCCGTACAACGCCGCGGTGACCAATTTACGCACCGCGTTGGCCAAGAATCGCAGCGAACTCCAACGGAACTATCCCCACACCGCTCACGCACTCGATGCGCTGGACAACAACTGGCTGCAACAGTTTCGTGAGTTCTTCGACGGGGTCGACGTCGACCCGCGCCACGCACGACAAGTCAGCGCCTTGCTGCCAGCAGCGCTTCGAGGGCTGCATGCCGAGCGCACGTTCGGCTCGAGCCTCGACGTCGAGGACGCCCTCGTGGGCCTCCGAGAAGCGATCACTCTCTACATGACGCCGCGCTAACGCACAGAGCACCAGTAGTCCAGACAGACACGCGGGAATGCCTTGCCCGCTACACAACATGGGAGGACCCTCAACATTGGCCAATCACCGCGTCACCCAGGTCGACCCAGGCATCGTCCACGTAGAGCTGACCCGCCCGAACCGCCGTAATGCACTGAGTAGCAATGCGGTCGCCGATCTGCATCGCGAAATCGACCGCATCGGAGGTGATCCCACCATCCGGGTGGTGATCGTCTCCGGACAAGACGGGTCGTTTTGTGCCGGTGCCGACATCAAAGCCGACCCCGCCGATTCGGATGCCACCGAGGGCACTGCCGTTGGTGCACTGTTCGGCGCCGCTCGCAGCGACCTCGTGCGCTCGCTTGCAGCCCAGGAGCTCATGGCAAGCCTTTTCGAGAAGATTCATCGCTTGCGCCAACCCGTCATTGCCGCCATCAACGGGCACGCACATGGCGGCGGATTCGCGCTCGCACTGGCCTGCGACATCCGCATCGCGAGTCATTCGGCGCGCTTCGGCGCCGTTTTCATCAAGCACGGCATCTCGGCCTGTGACATGGGGAAAACCCTTTCTGCCGCGCCTGGTTGGGGCGGCTCGCTCAGCCGAATTGATGCTCACGGGAAGGGTTTTCGATGCTGCAGAAGCGCACCGCATGGGACTGGTGGTCGACGTCGTCGACGAGTCAGACCTGCTGCAACGCGCCTTGCACACTGCACGTCTGATCGCCGAGAACAGTCCACTCGCGGTGTGGATGACCAAGGAAACCATGTGGCAGACGCTGGACTCGCCGAGTCTGCGTTCCGCCCTCGATATCGAAAACCGCACCCAAATCATGTGCACCACCAGCGGCGATGCCACCGCCTCGTTCCAGGCGTTCATCGAACACCGAAGCCCCGAGTGGTCGCCCCTGTGACGGGCGCGACCTTACGGCCGCCACCAAAGTGCCTTGCAGCCGCAATAATTGCGGCACTGCCAGTCTGTGACAGCGACGCTTTCTGGTCACCGTCACGTCTCGCCGATTCGGAGGTCCGCCCGAAAGCGCTTCATGCCGCGAATCCTGTCAGCAACTGTGGCGTCCGGTCCGTAATAGAACATCCGCGGCATAGTCAGGATACGTGTGACTCCCCCGCCTCAGCGCTGGCATAGTCCTCGACAGTGATCACATCGTCGGGCGGCGCGAGAACGCTGAAGTGATATGACCGCTTATAACTCTGCGTGGCATAGTTTTTCGTGGTCGTGGACGATATTCGCGCCACTGCTTGCGCACGGACTGAACGGGGCCTGACTAGCGGTCTTCGTCCGCGCGGTCGACATGCTCGGCAACCAGTCGCGGGTAACGGCCGCGGTCGGGCCGAAAGATGTCGTGGGGTGAGTCGGAAAACTCAACCAGGTGCGCGTTCGGGAACAATGCCCGGTAGCGCGACCACTGTGCGTCGCCGACGAGGAAGCGTTCACGGCTGCGCACAGCGAGCAGCGGGAGTTGCTGCCGGGCAAGGGAATCCCACAATGATCGCTCCTTGGCCGCGTCAAAGACCTTGTTGGCGGCGCCTTCGTCGAGCCGCTCGCACACCGGAGTTCCGCGCCAGCGACCGTCGAGCAGGCGTCGCGACATCTCCGGAGTCAAGACCTTCTCCTCGGGCACGTAGTCGCCGATGGCGACGGACCGAATGCGCTCGACGTTGGCCAGCGCCCACGTCAGCGCGTAGGTCGTGCCCCGCGAGAACGTCACCACGTGCACCGGCCCCGCGGTGACGGCGTCCACCACGGCACTGACATCGGTGCTCAGCGTCGCGGCGTCGTATCCGGTCGCGGGGGCGCTGCTTCGGCCATGCCCCCTGAGGTCAGCGACAACGGTCCTGCGTCCGAACAGCGGCAAGATTTCTGCATAGTCCTCGGCGACGCACGTCATGCCGGGCACGAAGACGATCGGAGCGCCACGGTCGTCGCCCCCTGAGTCGAGATAGTGGATGCGGACGTCGCCGTTGTCGGTGAACCGCGAAATAGTCATGGTCAGCGGCACTCTATGTCCATCAGCCAGTCGCGTCGCAAGGGCGTCGGCCGCGTTTAAATCAGTCGCTTGACTTAATCACTGTGACCGGGTTCACTGATCCTGTGACCACAGCGAGCAGGACCGTGCGGACCGAGCGCGCCAGCATTACGCGCGAGGCGATCCTGGCTGCCGCCGAGCGGTTGTTCGCCGAACACGGTGTGTACGCCGTTTCCAACAGGCAGGTCAGCGAGGCAGCCGGGCAGGGAAACAACGCGGCTGTCGGTTACCACTTCGGCACCAAGGCCGACCTTGTGCGCGCGATCGAGCAGAAGCACCGCGCGCCGATCGACCGGCTGCTCGCGCGAATGGTTGCCGACAACACCGAATCGACCGACTTGCGCGACTGGATCGCCTGCATGGTGTGTTCACTCACCGAGCATCTCGATCAGCTCGGCAACCCGACGTGGTACGCACGCTTCGCCGCCCAGGCGCTGGCCGACCCCGCCTATCAGAAGATCGTGGTGAAGGACGCGCTCGCTTCGCCGTCGCTGCTGCGCGTCGTCGAGGGCATCACGAAATGCCTGCCGGACCTGCCGATGACCGTCGTCACCGAGCGAAACATCATGGTGCGAAACCTGATGATGCACACCTGCGCCGACTTCGAGCGCGCGTTCGCCGAAGGCGCTCAGAACTCGGTGATGCCCCGAACCACGTGGAGCTCGGTCGCATCCGGACTGATCGACGCGATCGTCGGTCTGTGGCAGGCACCTATCACGGAGCGACCGTGAAGGTGAGTGTCGACCGGGACAAGTGCGTGTCCTCCGGGATGTGCGTGATGAACGCAGGTGACGTGTTCGACCAGCGTGACGACGACGGTGTCGTGGAACTGCTGGTCGACGAACCCGGACCCGATCAAGCAGAAGAAACCCGCAAGGCCGCCGCGGCGTGCCCAGCCCTGGCCATTCACATCGAGGAATGACGGAGAGTACATGTCAGACACGCTTGCCACAGAACAGGTTTCGGCCGACGTTCCGGAGTATCCGATGGAGCGGGCCGCTCGGTGCCCATTCGCGCCGCCCCTGCCGATGCTCGAGATGGGTGAGGCCAAGCCGCTGTCGCGGGTGCGGATCTGGAACGGCACCACGCCGTGGCTGATCACCGGACACGAGGTGGCGCGGGCGCTGTTCTCGGACTCACGTGTCAGCGTCGACGACCGGATTGAGGGCTTCCCGCACTGGAACGAGCACATGCTGTCGACGGTGAACAAGCGGCCCCGGTCCGTCTTCACCTCCGATGCCGAGGAGCACACCCGGTTCCGCCGGATGTTGTCAAAGCCATTCACGTTCAAGCGCGTCGAGGCCCTGCGCACCGCTATCCAAGAAGTCACCGATGAGTGCATTGACGAGATCCTGGCAGGCCCCCAACCCGCCGACATCGTCGCCAAGCTCGCGCTGCCGGTGCCGACCAAGGTCATCAGCGAGATGCTCGGCGTCCCCTACGAGGACCACGAATTCTTCCAGCACCACGCCAACGTCGGGCTGGCCCGCTACGCGTCCGCCGAAGAAGGTCAGAAGGGGGCGATGAGCCTCCACAAGTACCTGATCAACCTGGTTGAGAAGAAGATGGAAGACCCCTCCGAGGATGCTGTTTCCGACCTCGCGGAACGCGTGACCGCCGGCGAGATCAGTGTCAAGGAGGCCGCTCAGTTGGGCACCGGGCTGTTGATCGCCGGCCATGAGACGACTGCGAACATGATCGGCATCGGCGTGCTCGCCCTGCTGGAGAACCCCGAACAAGCTGCGCTCCTTCGCGATTCCGACGATCCGAAGTTCATCGCGAACGCGGCAGAAGAGTTGATGCGCTATCTGTCGATCATCCAGAACGGTCAGCGCCGGGTGGCCATCGATGACATCGAAACCGGCGGAGAAACCATTCGAGCCGGCGAAGGCATCATCATCGATCTGGCTCCGGCGAACTGGGATGCAGCTGCCTACCCAGAACCAGACAGGCTCGACTTCACCCGTGATGCGGGCCAGCAGCTCGGTTTTGGTTACGGAAGGCATCAGTGCGTCGGGCAGCAGCTCGCGCGCGCTGAACTGCAGATCGTGTTCCACACGCTGCTGCGCCGCATCCCGACGCTGCGGCTGGCGATCCCGTTCGACGAGGTGCCCTTCAAGCATGACCGCCTCGCCTACGGCGTCTACGAACTTCCGGTGACCTGGTAGCCACCGAACAGCCCGCACCACAGCCCGATTGGAGTACCAACGATGTCTACCCCTACAGTTCCATCGCCCACCTCCCTGTATCCGCCCGAAGGTTTCGGTGCCCCCAAGAACCGGCAGGGACACGCAAAAGAGGGAGGCCTAACCGGACTCCCTGTGGGGACTGAGATCTTTTCCGCCGACAACCACATCTCGGTCGCCGACGACATCTTCTACGAGCGCTTCCCCGAGGAGCTCAAGGGCGCGGCACCGCGCATCTGGTATGAGGACGGCGCTTACATGGTCGGCATGAAGGGCAAGGCCTGGACCGGTGGGGACTTCGGCCGTGTACTCATGCAGTACGACGACCTCGCCGGTGCCGCCTCCAACAACATCGAGGCGCGCATCCGTGAGCTCAAAGAGGATGGCATCGACAGGGAACTGGCCTTCCCCAACGCGGTGTTGGCGCTCTTCCACTACCCGGACAAGTCCCTGCGCGAGCGCGTGTTCCGGATCTACAACGAGCACATCGCCGACTTGCAGGAACGCTCCAACGGCCACTTCTACGGTGTCGGCCTGATCAACTGGTGGGACCCCAAGGGCACCAGGAGCACGCTGGAGGAGCTGAAGGTGTTGGGACTCAAGACGTTCCTGCTGCCGCTCAACCCCGGCAAAGACGACGAGGGCAACATCTACGACTACGGCGCCGTCTCCATGGATGCTGTCTGGGATGAGATCGAGGACGCCGGCCTGCCGGTCAGCCACCACATCGGCGAGACACCGCCGAAGACGCCGTGCGAGCACAACAGCGTCGTGGTCGGCATGATGGTGAACGTCGACTCTTTCCGTGAGCAGTTCGCCAAGTACGTGTTCTCCGGAATCCTCGACCGGCATCCCACACTGCGGATCGGCTGGTTCGAGGGTGGGATCGCCTGGGTGCCAACGGCTCTCCAGGACGCCGAACACATGCTGGCTTCCTACCGGCACATGTTCAACCACCAACTCCGACACGACGTCCGCTATTACTGGGCTCAACACATGAGCGCGTCGTTCATGGTCGATCCGCTCGGCCTGCGTCTCATCGACCAGATTGGCGTGGACAACGTCATGTGGTCGTCGGACTACCCGCACAACGAGAGCACCTTCGGATATTCCGAGAAGTCGTTGGCGTCGGTCGTCGAGGCGGTGGGACCCGAGGACGCCGTGAAGATCGTCAGCACCAACATCAAGAACTTCCTGGGCATCTCGTGACTGTGATTTCTCCAGGTTCGACGCGGCCTAGCTCGCTGCTCGACATTCCCGACCTGCCCGACCGCGCCCGGATGTATCGCGAATGCGGCGCCCGGCTGCGTGACTCCATGAAAGACAAGGGCGTCGACGCGCTCGTGCTGCTCGGCAACGGCAACGTCGTATACGCGACCGGCGCCAGCTGGCCGCTGCTCGATGCCGGGTTGTCACATGTCGAGCGTCCCGTCGCGGTGGTGCTCGCCGACGACGAGCATCCCCACCTGTACATGCCGTTCCGTGAGGGCAGCGCGTTCGACACAGAGGTTCCCGCGGACCATGTCCACGGTCCGCTGTACCTCGAATTCGACGAGGGTGTCGAGCATTTCGCGAAGGTGCTCGCCGACCTGGTGCCTGCGGGCGGCACCGTGGCGGTCGACGAGCTCACCGGGGCGATGCGGCGAGCCGCCGGACGGCTGTTCCGCGCGGGGCCGCCGACGGATGCCGCACTCGCCGTGGGCCCGGCCAAGCTGGTCAAGACCGTGGACCAGATCGCCGCTGTCCGAAGGGCCTGCCGCATCACCGAGCAGGCCCTCGTCGACGTCCAGCCGTTCGTCGCCCCCGGCGTGAGTCAGATAGACCTTTCGGCGCGATTCGTCCGGCGGGCCTTCGAGCTCGGCGCCACCACGAACATGATCGAAGCCATCTGGCAGGTGATGCCGACAACCCGCAGCAGCGGTGCGGTCTGGACCACCACCGGCGACCTGGCGCTACCGCTGTTACCCACCGAGAAGCCGTTGGCCAAGGGCGACGTGCTGTGGACCGATATCAGCATCACCTTCGAGGGCTACTGCTCTGATTGGGGGCGCACGTGGGTGGTGGGCGAGAACCCCACGCCCGAACAGAACGCGAACTTCGCCAAGTGGCGGTCGATTCTCGACGCCGTGCTCGCCGTGACGAAGGCCGGCGCCACCGCCGGTGACCTGGCGCGCGCGGCCATCGCCGCCAACGGCGGCACCAAGCCGTGGCTGCCACACTTCTACCTCGGCCACGGCATCGGCACCAACGCCGCCGAAATCCCCATGATCGGAACGGATCTCGGCGAGCAGTTCGACGACAACTTCGTGTTTCCAGCGGGCATGCTGCTCGTGCTCGAGCCCGTCGTCTGGGAGGACGGCACCGGCGGTTACCGCGCCGAGGAGATCGTGATCATCACCGAGGACGGTTACCAGTCCATCACCGACTACCCTTACGCGCCCTACGGACTGAGTTGAGCTGAGGCTTGAAAATGGCAGTTGAAATCATTCCCGACGACCTATCGCTGCGCACCGGGCGGCGTGAGCGCGCCATCGCCGCGATGGACGCCCACGATCTCGATGTCGTGGTACTGGGACGCCAGGCCAACGTCCGTTACGTGACCGGGGCACCGCAACTCTGGGTGGCGGGCACCCGTCCTTTCGCGCCGATCTGCGTCGTCGTCCGTGCGACCGGTGAGATCCACCTCAACAGCACGTGGGATGAGGGTATCCCCGAGGAGATCGGCCACGACCATCTCTACGGACTGGCCTGGAACCCCATGACCATCATCGAGGTGCTCAAGGGCATCGACGGCGCGGCGACGGCGCGTCGCGTCGGAACCGACGCCATGTCGCCGTCGTTCGCGCAGCTGCTACCGGTCGCGTTCCCCAACGCGGAACTCGTCGATGCCGAGGTGGCGATGAAGGCCGCCCGGCGGACCAAGACACCCGACGAGATCCGGGTCCTGCGAGGCGCCCTCGGCGTCGCCGAGCGCGGGCTCGCGGCAGCGGTGTCGGAGCTCGCGGTGGGCACCACTGAGCAGGCACTCAACGGCGTCCTCATGGAGGCGATGACCGCGGGCGGATACAGCACCTCGGCGACCCAGGACGGCGCGTGGATCACGTCGCCCGACCACTCGTGGCGCGTCGGTCGGCGCGACCGCAGGATCGCCGAGGGTGACCTGGTGGCCTTCGCCGCGGGTGCGCTCGCCGACGGTTACGTGGGTGAGGTCGGCAGGACGTGGCCGGTCGGTGACGTTCCCGGTGCGGATGCGCTCTTCGGTCGCTCGAATGATCTGTGGGAGAGGCTGATCGACGCGTGCCGACCCGGTGCTTCGGCTGCCGATCTGCTCGCGGCATACGACGCGGCGGGTGAGGCGCTGCCGCCGATACCCGTGGCCCACGGTCTCGGCCTCGGCTTCGATCCGCCGGTGATCTCGCCCGACCTGCCCCAGACGTCGGCCGACGAACGACTCGATCCCGGTTCGGTGCTGGCTGTCACCGCCTACGTGTGGGAAGCGGGCATCGGTGCGGTGTTCCGCCGCGATGCGGTGCTTATCACCGACACCGGAGCCGAAGTACTCACGGCCAGCCCCTCCCCGGCGCAGGCCGCTGCCGGAATCAGTTGAAGGAGAACCATGTCTGAGAACGGCAGCCGACCGTCCCCCGAAGAGCTCATCCTCTACGAGAAGGACCCGAAGACCAAGATCGCAACCATCACGTTCAACCGTCCGGAGTATCTGAACGCGCCGACATCGATGGCGCGGCTTCGGTACGCCGATCTGTTGCGTGCGGCGACCGTGGACAATGACGTGAAGGTCGTCGTGATCCGTGGTGTCGGTGACAACCTCGGCAGCGGTGCCGACCTGCCGGAGTTCATGGAGGGCTACGACAACACCGACCTGAGGCTTGCCGAGCTGCGTCTTGAGGACGATGGCGTCGGCGAGGTCAACTATCCGCCGTCGGGAACGTTCCGCAGCGGGGCGACGATCAGCGCGTGGTATGCCAATGTGCAGGCGGGAAACCGGCCGCTGCAGGAACTGAAGAAGATCAGCATCGTCGAGGCCAAGGGCTATTGCTACGGGTGGCACTTCTACCAGTGTGCCGATGCCGATCTCGTGATCTCCTCCGATGACGCCCTGTTCGGACACCCGTCGTTCCGCTATTACGGCTGGGGACCGCGGATGTGGACGTGGGTGCAGATGATGGGCCTGCGCAAGTTCCAGGAGATGGTCTTCACCGGACGGCCGTTCACCGCTGCAGAGATGTATGACTGCAACTTTCTCAACAAGGTGGTGTCGCGCGATCAACTCGAGGCGGAGGTCGACAAGTACGCGCGGGCCTGCGCGCGAAACCGGCCGGTGGACACCGTCTTCCAGCAGAAGATGTTCTTCGAGATCTACAAGCAGCACCAAGGCGAGTACATGGGCAGCCTGCTGTCCGCGTTCTTCGAGTCGATGGGCAGCGGTGTCGCCAACGACGATACGGACGATCTCGACATGATGGAATCGATCGACAGCGGGTTGTCCGCCGCGGTCAACGACAATGACAGCAAGTTCCCGCCGGACTTCCGGCTGAGCAAGTCGAACCGTAAGAAGGACAAGTAGCAGTCGTGGGGCCGCTGAACGGCTACACCGTCGTCGATCTGTCTGTCGGAATCGCGGGTGGCTACTGCACCAGGCTGCTGGCCGACGGTGGAGCGACGGTCATCAAAGTCGAGCCGCCCGAGGGTGATCCACTACGCCGATGGTCGGCTTCTGGCGCCGAGATCCCACCGGGTGACGACGGGGCACTGTTCAGCTTTCTGGCCTGCTCGAAGCACAGCGTGGTCGCGGACCCCGATTCCGACATCGACTACGTCAACGCAATACTCGACGGCGCCGACGCGGTCGTGTGGTCGCGCGGGTCGACCGTCGCCGACCATGTGGTGCTCACACCCGCCGCGATCCGGTCCACCCATCCGCACCTGACCGTCACCTCGATCACGCCGTTCGGACTGGATGGGCCGTGGTGTGATCGTCCCGCAACCGAATTCACTCTCCAGGCGTGGTCCGGTGGCATCGTCGGCCTTGGCCGTGGTTCAGCCGACCGCGCACCGGTGTATGTCGGCGGGCAGGTCGGCGAGTATCTGGCCGGCGCCTACGCGAGCGCCGCGACGTTGGCGTCGCGATGGCGCGGTGGTGCCGAACTCGTCGACGTGTCGATGCTGGAAACCCAGATTCTCGGCCTCACCTATTATCCGGTGTCCTACTACGAGATGCTGGGCAGGCCGTGGCGGGATGCCAGGCGGTTGACGGTTCCCGGGATCGCCCGCGCCAAGGACGGCCTGATCGACATCGGTTGTGGCACCGCTCAGCAGTGGTTCGACCTGTGCGCGATGACCGGTCATCAGGACTGGATAGACGAGGACTCGCCGCTGTCCATCACACAGCAGGCGAACGAGAAGTCCGATGAGCTCTACGCGTGGGTCGAGAGCCACACCGTCGACGAGATCAGGGATCTGGCGACCGCGTTTCGGATCCCGAACGCTCCGGTCGCCAACGGTGCCAACGTCGCCGGCCTCGACCACTTTGTCGAGCGCGGGGCTTTCGTGAAAAACCCTCGCGACGGGTTCGACCAGCCCGGCCATCCTTATCGGACGACGCCCGCGGTGCTCCGCGCACCCGAGCCTGCGCCACGGCTGGGCGAACACACCGAGCACTATCGCAGAAACGGAAAAGCGGGTCGCGAAACGGTGCCGTCCTCAACCGAAACGACCGTCTCGGCGGGATTGCCGTTCAGTGGGCTGCGCGTACTGGACATGACGACGTTCTGGGCGGGACCGTCGTGCACACACATTCTCGCCATGCTGGGCGCCGAAGTCATCCACGTGGAGTCGACGCGGCGGCCCGATGGCACCAGGCTCATTGCGGGCATACCGATCAGCGAAGACCAGTGGTGGGAGAAGTCGCCGATCTTCTCCGGACTCAACACCAACAAGAAGGGTTTGACCCTCGACCTGCAAAGCGCTGCCGGTCGTGACCTACTCAACCGCCTAATCGCCACCTGCGATGTGATCGTCGAGAACTTCACCCCGCGGGTGGTGGACCAGATCGGTCTCGATTTCGCTGCAGTGCAGGCGATTCGACCCGACGTCATCATGCTGCGGATGCCCGGGTTCGGCCTGGATGGCCCGTGGCGCGACAACCCTGCGTTCGCGTACGTGATCGAGGCGGCATCCGGAATCAGTTGGCTCACCGGTTATCCCGACCGCAACCCGTATGAGCCCTATTCGGTTGGTGATCCGAACGCTGGCATTCACGCACTCAATGCCCTGCTGATGGCCCTGGAACACCGGCGCCACACCGGACAGGGGGTGCTCCTGGAGGCCGCGATGGTCGACGCCGCGCTCAGCGTCGCCGCCGAACAGCTCATCGAGTACTCCGCCTACGGTGCGCTGCTGGAACGCGACGGCAACCGCGGCCCCACCGCGGCGCCGCAGAACCTGTACCGCACCAACGAGATCGACGAGTTCGGCCGCGCCGACTGCTGGGTTGCGGTCGCGGTCACGACCGACGAGCAGTGGGACGGTCTTTGCGGCGCCGTCGGGCGCGGAGACTGGGCGACGGATCCCGAATTGAGTACCGCCGCGGGAAGGCGCGCCCGCCACGACGACATCGACGAGTACATCGCCGCGTGGTGCGTGGACCGCACCGGCGACGACATCGTCGACACTCTGTGGGAACGGGGTGTGCCGGTGGCCAAGGTGATGCAACCGCATCGTCAGACCGAGATTACGCAACTGGCGGCCCGCGGCTTCTTCGAGGATGTCGGGCACCCGGTCAACGCCCGCACGCCGCACAGCACCCTGCCGTTCACGTTTTCGCGCGGCCCGGAGCGCGTCCACACCGAGCCTGCTCCGCTGCTCGGTCAGCACAATCGCGAACTGCTATCCGAACTCGGGCTCACCGACGAGGAGATCGCCGACCTAGGGGCTCAGGGCGTGATCGGCAATGCTCCGGCGATGGGGCCGAGCAAGGCCGCGCGATAACGCTATGGACGAGAATGAAGTCATGGCTGTGCACAGCCCTCAGTGCAATCTCGGCCATAGGAGCGATCGCGTATAGCCTCGACCAATGGCCATTGATCCGTCCAGAATTCTTCTTAGCGATCGCGTTGCCGTCGTGACCGGCGGGGGAGCAGGGATCGGCAAGGGTATCGCCCAAGGATTCGCGGCATTCGGCGCACAAGTGGCCATCTGGGAGCGTGATGTTCAGACATGCGCAGCGACCGCGGAAACTATCAACGCATTGGGTCTCGTGGTCGACGTCCGCGACAGCGAGCAGGTCGATGCCGCATTGGAGCGCACTGTCGACGAACTCGGCGAGGTGTCGATTCTGGTGAACAACGCCGGTGGCGTGTTCTTCTCGCCGCTGCTGGACACCACCGAGAACGGCTGGGATGCGCTGTACAAGAGCAACCTTCGCCATGTGCTGCTGTGTACGCAACGGGTGTCGCGGCGTCTGGTCGCGGCCAGCATGCCGGGCAGCGTCATCAACGTGACGTCGATAGAGGGTGCCCGCGCGGCGCCGGGCTACGCGGCCTACGCCGCGGCCAAGGCCGGTGTCATCAACTACACCAAGACCGCGGCCCTCGAATTGGCGCCACACCATATCCGGGTCAACGCTTTGGCGCCCGATCTGACCCTGACCGAGGGCCTAATCGCGTTGTCCGGTGGCAGCATGGGTGACGGCGACGCCCCCGGGATTCCGATGAACCGACCTGGTCATATCGACGAGATGGCGGGTGCCGCAATCTTTCTCGCATCCGAGATGTCGAGTTACATCACCGGGCAGACCATCCACGTCGACGGCGGAACGCAGGCTGCCAGCGGTTGGTATCACCATCCGCAGACCGGCGACTATCAGCTGGGACCCGGCTAGACCCGGGTAGTCAGTGGGACCAGCCCTCGGCGATCTGCTCCTCGAAGGCGCGGTCGATGCGCTCGAACCTGCGCTGAATCGAAGCCCGTGACGCCTGGTGCGGGATGACGTAAAGACGGTTGGCGAGAATCGCTTCGGCAGTCAGCCGTGCGACGTCCTCCGCGCGCACCTCCGGGTCCGTTGCCGCCGACGGCAGCTCCTGCGGGGGTTCGGCCGACGACGGGGGACCGTAATCCGCGCTCCTGACCGCCTGGCTGTTTGCCATCAGGCCGGTGTCCACGATCATCGGGCACAGCACCGAAACACCGATCCCGTTGGCCCGCACCTCACGAGACAGCGTTTCGGCCAGCGCGACGACCCCATATTTGGCGACGCAGTACGGTCCGAGGCCGACGTTGGGAATCAGACCGGCGAACGACGACGTGAAGACGATATGGCTGTCCTCCTGCTGCGCGATCAACCGCGGCAGGAACGCCTCGACGCCATGGATGGGGCCCCACAGGTCGACGTCGATCACGAAGCGCCAGTCGTCGTGGCTGGTCTCCGCGATTGAGCCCGCGTACGCGATGCCCGCGTTGTTGAACACCACGTGCACGGTGTCGAACACCCTGAACGCCTCGTCGGCAAGCGCAGTGACATCGTCGAGGTTGCGGGTGTCGCACACCACGCCGTGCGCCTCTACACCGTCAGCGCGCAGCGACGCCACCGCCTCGCCCAGCGCCGTCTCGTTGATATCCGCCAGCATCAGTCGCGCGCCGCGGCGCCCGAACTCCTGTGCGGTGGCGAACCCAATTCCGCTCGCCCCTCCGGTGATGACTGCTGCGCGCCCTTGGAAACTGTCCACGGCGCGAACACTATGCGGTCAGGCGGATTCGGTTGGCGGATCCCACGATGGATCACCCAAATGGGCGCGGATCGCGCCCCACGGGTTGGCGTACTGACCGGGCGCCTTCCAGTAAGCCCCCTTGCGCTTCATCACCTCATGGGCGATCGGGACGACAAGCCGCGCGGGATAGCGTTTCCACCCGAACTTGGCGGAGAGTTCGGCCATCATGTCGGACCACGAGTAGTGCTGGAACTGCAAGGCTTCCTGCGCTCGGGTGGTGTCCATCCAGTCGGTCACAAACCAGTCGGTTTGGCTGTCGGGGTTTCCGGGGCGGCCCGGCGGGACCGCGCCAGGCATACCCAGCGCGGCGACGAGCGCCGGTGCGAGGTCGCCGTAACAGCGGCGGTGCGATTCGTCGCCGGCGATCAGGAGGATCTCGCGTGCGACGTCCGCGGTGGTTGCCGCCGCGCACGCCCAGGCGACATCGCGGACGTCGACGGTCTGCACCCTATTGTCGGTCGGCAGTGCACTCGCGAAAAGCATGGCGTCCGCGCTGAGTGGCAGCGCCGACAAGTCAGCGCTCAGGACGCCCCCGAATCGCATCACCACCCATTCGAGCCCGGAGGAGCGGACGATCTCTTCGGCCTCGGCCTTGGTGCCGCTGTAGATGTCACAGGGCCGCATCGGGTCGTCGGCGGTCAGTGGTGACGGAGTGCGGTGCGGATTGCGGGCGCCGAACACCGCATTGCTCGATGCATGGACGAACCGTGGCGGATTCGGCTGCGCCTCGGCAATGCCGACCAACGTCCTGGTGCCGTCGACGTTGACCTGCCGCGCCAGTTCGGGCAGCTTGTAGATGGCGGGGGCGATGATCGCCGCGAGGTGGATGATCGCGGATGGGGCGGTATCGGACACCAGGCGCTGAACCTGCTCGGCATCGGTGAGGTCGGCCCACCGGAATTCCACGCTGCCGGGAAGGTTCGTCGCCGCCTTGCGATTGGCAGGTGTGTCGAGGTCGGCGATCACCACCGGCCGGCCGAGGGCGGCCAGTCGCCGGACGGTTTCCGATCCCACCAGGCCGAAGCCGCCGGTGACGAGCACGGTGCCAGACATATGTCTCCTACCTGCGGATATGCTATTCTCTTTTTTGGAGAGTACTAGTACTCTCCCGACCGCGGGTAGCGGGGGACAAAGTTGGGAACAGTCACAACATGAGCAACGGGGCGGACGGGCAGGTCGCCAAGTGGGATCCGGGGTTCACTCGGCAGATCGTGAGCCGGGTCGGCCCACTCATCAAGCGCTACTTCCGGGCGGAGGTGCGCGATCTGGATCGGATACCGACCGCCGGTGGCGCGCTGGTGGTCTCCAACCACTCCGGAGGCATGTTCACACCCGACGTGCTGGTGTTCGCGCCGGAGTTCTACAACAAGTTCGGCTTCGACCGGCCGGTCTACACACTCGGCCACGACATGATCTTCGTCGGCCCCGTCGGGGACCTGCTGCGACGTGCTGGCGTCATCGAAGCGAATAGGGAGAACGCCGCTCAGGCACTGCGCGACGGCGCCCTCGTGCTGGTGTTCCCGGGCGGCGACTACGACTCGTACCGTCCCACCGTCACCGAGAACGTCATCGACTTCGGCGGCCGTACCGGATACATCAGAACCGCGATCCAGACCGGTGTGCCGATCGTGCCGATGGTCTCGATCGGTGGGCAGGAGACCCAACTGTTCCTCGCCCGCGGAGATTCGATCGCCCGCCTGTTGGGTCTCAATCGGCTGCGGGCCGAAATCCTGCCGATCAGCGTCGGCTTCCCGTTCGGACTGTCCGTGTTCTTCCCTCCGAACGTGCCGCTGCCGTCGAAGATCGTGACGCGTGTGCTCGATCCCATCGACATCGTGGCCGAGTTCGGTGAGGACCCCGACATCGACATTGTCGACCTCCACGTTCGGGCCGTAATGCAGAAGGCACTCGACGAACTTGCCCGCGAACGCCGCTTTCCTGTGCTTGGCTGACGGATCGTGGCTGACACTCTGGGACTACTTCAAACACTCTGGCGCGCACGGCTGATAGCACCGATGCGTCCGGACCGCTATCTGCGGATGGGCGCTGCGATGCGCAGGGTGGGGATGACCGCCACTTCGGGCTTCGCGACGGCCGCTCAGCGGTGTCCCGATCGCCCCGGACTGATCGACGAGCGCGGCACGCTGACCTGGAAGCAGATCGACGACCGTTGTGACGCGTTGGCCGCTGCGCTGCAGGCCCAACCCGGAGGCTCCGCGGGCTCCGGGGCGGCTCCGAAAACCATTGCGGTGATGTGCCGTAACCACCGTGGCTTCATCGAGGCCCTGGTCGGGTCCAACCGTATCGGCTCGGACGTATTACTCCTCAACACCTCGTTCGCCGGGCCTGCGCTCGCCGAGGTCATCGAACGCGAGGGTGCCGACACCGTCATCTACGACGAGGAGTTCACCGAGATCGTCGACCGGGCGCTGGAAGGCAGGCCCGACACCACGCGCATCCTGGGCTGGACCGATCGCACCGACGCCCCACTGACCGTGGACGGCCTCATCGAACGCCACGCCGGCCAGCGGCCGCGACCCAGCGAGCGCAAGAGCGACATGATCCTGCTCACGTCGGGAACCACCGGAACACCCAAGGGGGCCAAGCGATCTGCGGGCAGTGGCGGAGCCGGTGACCTGAAGGCGGTGCTCGACCGGACCCCGTGGCGCGCGGAGGAACCCATCGTCATCGTCGCGCCGATGTTCCACGCGTGGGGGTTCTCGCAGTTGTTGTTCGCGGCGCTGCTCGCCTGCCCGATCGTCACGCGCCGCAAGTTCGACCCGGAAGCGACGCTGGAGCTGATCGATCGCCACGACGCGACGGGTCTGGCGGTGGTTCCCGTCATGTTCGACCGCATCATGGAGCTGCCCGACGATGTGCGCAGCCGCTACAGCGGTAAGTCTTTGCGCTTCGCCACCGCATCGGGATCACGCATGCGGCCCGATGTCGTCATCAAGTTCATGGACCAGTTCGGCGACGTGATCTACAACAACTACAACGCCACCGAGGCGGGCATGATCGCGACCGCGACACCTGCGGATCTGCGCGCGGCACCCGACACAGCGGGAAAACCCGCTGACGGCACCGAGATCCGGATCGTCGACGAAGACTTCAACGAGGTGCCGACGGGTGAGACCGGGCAGATCTTCGTCCGCAGCGGCACACTCTTCGACGGGTATACCTCGGGCACGACGAAGGATTTCCACGAGGGATTCATGGCATCGGGGGATATGGGGTACCTCGACGCGCAAGGCCGGCTGTTCGTGGTCGGCCGCGACGACGAGATGATCGTGTCCGGCGGCGAGAACGTGTACCCGATCGAGATCGAGAAGACGTTGGCCGCGCACCAGGAGGTGGCCGAGGCCACCGTCCTCGGAGTCGACGACGAGCAGTACGGTCAACGGCTGGTTGCGTTCGTGGTGCTCGAGGCGGGCGCGTCGGCAACGCCCGACACACTCAAGCAGCACGTGCGTGACAACCTCGCGAATTACAAAGTGCCACGCGAGATCACGGTGCTCGACGAGTTGCCTCGGGGCAGCACCGGCAAGATTCTGCGCAACGAGTTGCGCAACTCATGATCTAGCCGGCGGCGGGTGCGGGCGCCATTGCGGTGTCGACCTTGCTCAGCGGCGGCAGTCCGGCTGCTGAACGGATCTCGGCCAAGCCGTGGACCATCGCGTCGGTTGCTTCGTGGATGTCGTCGAAGGTCTGATCGTCGGACAGTATCGAGATGTCGACTTGGTCGACGTAGCTCCAGACCGTCATGTTGAAGGCGCTGCCGGGCGAGAGCACCCCGATCGAGTAGATCTCACTGACCGGCGCACCGCCGATGTGGCCACGCTCACGCGGACCGGGAACGCTAGACACCGCGACGTTCATCAGCCTGTTGTGCGCGGCGCGTTTGGACTGCCACCGAAGCAGTACCGGGGTCAACGGCGGGGGCAGATACTCCATCATCTGCCCCTGCAGCTTTGGCCCGAGGAGTTCGTAGTTCTCTTTGGCGCGGGTCGTCGACAACGATGTGAGTCGCACCCGCTCGAGTGCATCGTCGATGTGGATGGGCAACGACACCGACAACCCGCCGATCTCGTTGCCGGTGACACGGTCCGGCGACAGGTCCGTACTGACCGGCACCGACGCCATCAGCGGTCGGTCCGCGCGTCCGTCGTAGCGCAACGTCAGTTCGCGTAATCCGCCGGCTGCCGTCGCCAGCACGATGTCGTTGAACGTCACGCCGAGATGTTTGGCCGTCTCCTTGACTTCAGCCAACGACACGGACACCGTCGCGAACGTCCGCACCGGTGAGATGACGTGGTTGAGAAAGGTCGGTGGTGTTCTGAACATCTTCGCCATGTCGGGGTGGGCGCTGCGCTCCCTGGTGCCACGTCTCAGTCGGGAGATTCCCCGCGCGGCATCGCGTGCCAGCCCCGGCAACGCGGCGATGTGCGCGACGTGGTCGCGACCCGCCGCAGCCAGAAGTTCGGATGTCGAAGGGTCCTCACATACCGGGTACTCGTCG
Organism: Mycolicibacterium tusciae JS617; assembly: GCF_000243415.2. Next base: position 34,119 of record NZ_KI912270.1, on the reverse strand, counting down.
CGTTCGTCGGCAGCCGAGCCGGACAGGTCCATGAGCCTGGCGAGTAGATTCGCCGAGGCGACCCCGTCGGCCAAGGTGTGGTGCACCTTGCCAATAAGCGCAAACCGGTCGTCGGCCATGCCTTCGGCGAAATGGAATTCCCACAGTGGGTGGCTGCGGTCCAGCGGTGTGCTCGCGATCCGGCCGATCACCTCGTCGAGTTCGCGACGGCCGCCGGGTGCGGGTACCTGTACGCGGCGCAGGTGGTAGTCGAGGTCGACGGGGCAGTCTTCCAGCCACATCGGGTGGTGCAACTTCCACGGGATGTCGATGAGCCGGTACCGCAGCGGATCGAGCAGGTGCAGCCGTCGTGCGACGGTCTTACGGAACACGTCGAAGGTGAACTCGCCCTCGTAGTCGGCGGCGTGAACGATCGCCACCTTCAGCGTGTGCGTGTGCAGATTCGGCGCCTCGCTGTACAACAGCATCGCGTCCATGCCATTGAGTCGCTTCACATCCCACCCCCGCCACAGCCGGGTTCTATGCAAGCATCCTCATACCCGAAATCGAGGGCTTTCCCCAAATGACTTATGCGCTGATGGCGTCCAGCGCGGCGCGGGTCTCCAAATCCACGAACGCCGCGGAGTACCGCTGGGCCAACGCCAGGCAGATGGCGGCCCCCTGCCAGGCATCTCCGCCGGACAACGTCGCCATCCAGATCGCCAGCCCATGCGCGACCGATGCTCGGTAGCGCAGCCACACCTCGTCAGCGCTGGGCAACTCGCCGGCGGGCAGGTCGAGTGCACCGCGGTACTCGGCGAGCAGATCCCGCTCGCTGCGCCTGCGGTCCTCGATCGTGAGCGCGCCCTGCAGGAAGTAGCCGAGGTCCAGCGACCAGTTGCCGTGCCGGGCCATCTGCCAATCCAGGAACCCGACCTCGTCGTCCGGCAGCACATAGGTGTTGCCGATGTGTGGGTCGCCGTGCAGCAGCGTCTGGGGGGAACGGGTCAGCGTCCCGATGTACCGCGCCCAGATATCGACAAAGAGATCGGTACCGCTGAGCGCGACAATCTCGGGCGTCACGGTCTCGCCCAGCCGCTCGTGGGCGATGTGCAACGGCGCGTACTGCATGCCTTCGAATGCGACGAATGGTTCGAGCCAGGCGAGTGTCGGATAGGTGTCGAGGCGCTCACCCCAGAACCGGCTGTGCATTCGCGCGAGCCCACGCACGCCGCTGGCCACCTGCTCGACCGATAGCGGCCGGGTGGAGTCGCGCGGGTCGCCCCCGCGCGCGACCACGTCCTCCATGATCATCAGGAAGTCCGAGCGGTCCTCGTCGATGAGCGCCGTATACACGGTCGGGTGGTCGAGCGGCAACTCGACGCCCGAGGTGAACAGCCGCGGTTCGTGATACAGCCCGCTCGTCAGCGCGACGAGTTCGGCGTGGTCGGGGTCGACGGCCTTGGCGAACACCGTCGCGGGCCCCGTTCCCGCCGAATACGTCAGCGCCAACCGCGCCCGCTTGTTGGTGCCATCGTCGCGGAGCACCACGCTGACCGCGTCGACCACGGCGTCGGGATGGTGACGTGACAGCGCGGCCGTCATCCAGTCCGGGGTGATGTCATCCCACCCGCGCGGGAGCGACAGCTCCGCGAGGGTCACTTGAGGCAGCTGCCGCCGTCGACCGGAAGCGTCACGCCGGTGACGTAGCGCGCCTCGTCGGATGCCAGGAACAGCACGGCGTTGGCGACGTCCTCGGGCTCGACCCAGCCGATCGGCAACGTGTGCATCATCTGGCCGACGACCTTCATATCCTCCGGGCCCGGGTTCTCCAGATCGGGACGGAACAGTCTCATCGTGCCGTCGTTCATGAACAACGGTGTGTTCACGTTGGTCGGGTGCACCGAGTTGACGCGGATGTTCTGCGCGCCCAGTTCGACGGCGAAGGTCCGCATCAGGCCCACCACACCGTGTTTGGCGGCGACATAGTGGCCGGTGTGCGGGTACGCCTTCAAGCCGCCGACCGAACTGGTCAGGATGATCGAACCGCCGCGGCCGCCTTCGAGGATGTGCGGCACACCGGCTTTGACCGTCTTCCACACGCCGCCGAGGTTGATGTCGATCATGGCGGTCCAGTCGACTTCGCTTGTCTTGTCCAGTGTCTGGCCACCGTTGCCGATCCCGGCGTTGGCAACGATGATGTCCAACCGGCCCAGTTGTTCTACGCCCGCGTCGACCGCCGCCTTGAGTGCGTCGTAGTCGCGGACGTCGACCTCCGCGGTGTAGATGCGACGGTTTTGGCCCTTCACCAGATCCGCGGTCTCGGCCAGATCCTCGGGCGTGGATGCCTCGATCAGATCGACCGTGTCGATCTTCTTGCAGATGTCGACGGCGATGATGTCGGCGCCTTCGGAGGCCAGCCGCACCGCGTGTGCGCGCCCTTGTCCGCGCGCCGCCCCGGTGATGAACGCGACCTTGCCCTCTACACGTCCTGCCATTTGTAACCTCAATTCGTGGTTGTAATAAGGATTTTCATGGAATAACCGCGGGCATTGATTCCCAGCCGCGGACGGTCGAGGTCGGCGACAGTGACGCGCTGGCCATGTCGACATCCCACTCAGGGAACCGCTTCAGGATCTCCTCGAGGGCGACGCGCCCTTCCAGGCGGGCCAATGCCGATCCGAGGCAGTAGTGCGTGCCCACGCTGAACGCGAGATGCTGGCGTATCTCGCGGTGGATGTCGAAAACATCGCCGTCCGGCGGGAACTGGCGGCTGTCCCGAACGGCGGCACCGATCAGCATCATTATTGCGCTGCCTTCGGGCACGGTCTGACCATGAAGTTCGACATCGCGAGTCACATATCGGGCGACATGCGGTGCGGGCGGTTCAAAGCGCAGCAACTCCTCGACTGCTTGGGGAATGAGCGCAGGGTTCTCGACGAGTTCACGGCGCTGATCGGGATGTTCGGCCAACACCTTGCCTGCCCAACCGATCAATCGAGTTGTGGTCTCGTTGCCTGCGCCCGAAACGACATTCAGATAGGTCAACAGTTCCAGGCGCGTAAGCCTTCGTGTTGTTCCTGTCTCGTCAACGAACTCCGCGTTGAGCAGTTCGGTCATGATGTCGTCCGACGGATTCTCGACGCGCCAGTCGATATAGGTCTCGAAGAGGTCACCCGCGGCGAAACCGCTGTCGGCCTCCATGGGCTTGCCGGCCTCGGTGCGCATGGTCGCATTGGTGTGTTCGCGCACCATCACCTGGTCGTCCTCGGGAATTCCGAGCAAGGCACTGATCACTTGCATCGGCATGATCGCACCCAAGTCGGTGACGAAGTCGAACTTGCCGCCGCCGATCAGTGGGTCAAGAGCCCGCGCGCAGTACTCGCGAATCTTTGGTTCCAGCGCGTTGACCTTGCGCGGTGTGAACATCCGGGCCAATAACTTGCGGTGAATGTCATGGATCGGAGGATCCTCGAAAATCACTGTGCCGGGCGGGATGTCGATGTTGGCTTTGATGAGTTCAACAATGGCGCCGCGGGCCGAACTGAATGTCTCATGATCCACCAGCGCCTTGTTGACATCGACGAAGCGACTGAGCGCGTAGAAGTCGTACTGCTCGTTGTAGTACAGCGGCGCCTCCTCCCGCAGTCGGGCGAACGCCGGGTACGGGTTGGCGTTGATGTCTACGTCGTAGGGATCGAAGTAGACAGCCTCGAGGGCCGGGTTTTCAGCACTGATCGTCACGGGCCGCCTCTCGATGGACCAGGGTGTTGTAAGACAAATGGCTGATGTTTGTCTCACAACTCTGGCATCGCCGTCGTGACGGTGTCAACAACAGACTCGTTTTGGGCAATTTATACTCTCCGCTTAACAGAATGGGCTTCTCATTCGGCGTCGGCGAAGCGCAGAAGGGCCTCCTGGCCGTACGACGCAACCAGCACGCCGCCGTCGGTGAGTACATCGCCCCGACCGAAGCACCGGCCCTGGGCCAGCAGAGGGCTGTGCTGGCGCAGCAACAACCATCCGTCGGTGCGGAAGGGTCGGTGGAACCACACGGTGTGCGAGGTGACGGCGGACGTGAACGTCGTACCGTTGCCACGCTGGCCTGCGCCGTCGATCGGCCGCAACGCGGTCCCGATCAGCGTTAGGTCCGTGGCGTAGGCCGTCAGCGCCGGCGCCAGATCGGGGTCGACGGCCGGTGTGCGCATCCAGAACTCGAATTTCGGCGGACCGGTCGTGGTGGCGTTGAGGTCCACCGTTGCTCGCGTCTCCCACGGGATCAGGTCGAGGGCGACCTCATGCTCGGGGCCGAGAACCGGGCCAACGTCCTCGGTCACCTGGTGCTCGGGCCCGCCTTCGACGGTATGCATGCTGGTCGATGCGGTGGCGATGACGCCGCGGCTCTGCGTGGCGGTGATCGTAACGGCCGCAAACGACCGACCTTCGTGGGCGCGAACCGCCTGGTAGCGGACCGGCTCGTCGGCCCGGCCCTCGCGTGTGAACACCGCATGCTGGGATTTGACGAACTTATCCGGGCAGGTCAGCGATGCGATCCGGAGAAACTGGCCGAGGAGTTGGCCACCGAACACCCGGTGGTATTCCAGCTGCTGATTGCGGCCCTCGAAGTCTGTCGTCCCGCCGCCACCCGTCGTCGACTTGGCGATGTCGAGGCATCCGAGCAGATCGGTCCAGAGATCGGGCACCCGCCCAGTGTAAGTCAGATTCTCGACGCCGAGAACGTAATTCTCAGCACCGGTTGAGGCTAGCTGGCGGCAAGTCCGTGGGCGCAGAAGTCCCACAGTTCGTCGGCGGTGATCGGGTGTGGACCGTCTTCGTCCAACTCACCGGCGGATTGCGCTGCATTGAACATGACGGTCTGCATCGTCATGGCCGCCATTCGCTTCGGATTGATACCAGCACGCAGCTGACCTGCGGCGCTGGCTTCTTCCATCAGTTCGGTCAGCAGCGCTAGCAGCGGTGCGTGGGCGATCTTGACCTCTGACGGATGGGACACCAGAAGGCGTGGAGCGAAATCAGTGAACAGCGGTCGTTGCGCCGCGGGGTCCGGACGTGACGACTCGAACAGCAGCTGGATCGCGACCCGCAGCCGTTCGATCGGTTCGTCCGGACCAGCGGTGGCTGCGCGGATCTGGTCGGCGGACCGGGAGAGGGCGTCTTCGAACAACGCGAGCAGCAACTCATGCTTACCGTCGAACTGCAGGTAGAAGCTTCGCAACGATTGACGTGAGCGGTCGACCACCTCTTGTACGGTGAAGTCAGTGCTGCCCTTTTCGATGATGATCGCCTGGGCGGCGTCGAGGAATCGCTGAACGCGTTGGGCTGCCCGAAGCTTCGCCGTCTTGATCGATCGCTCGACCGCGCGTTGCTTCCAGGCGGGTTCTTCGCTGGGAATTGTCACCGGCGGCTCGGATGCTGCCCGAGTGGGGAGAACATGGACTGACTGTACCGGAGAGCGCCTTGCCATTGCGGTCCTCGACCCCCTCGCGGCCAACGTGTCAGAGATTGTAACTTTCTCACTCGGAGAATAGTATTCTCCTTTTACTGGTAACAGAAGTCTTACCAAAAATCTGATCCGCCGGGAGCGAAGTGCAGCTGACCTTCGACGCTGACGTCGAGGCATTCCGTTCGGAGTTCGTCGCGTTCCTCGATGAACATCTGCCCGGCGATGTCGAGGCGCTCGAACGTTCGGGGTCCAGCAGCCACGTCCCGGGTTGGGCGCGGCATTGGCAGCGGCTGATGTTCGACCACGGTTGGCTGGTTCCCGGCTACCCGCCCGAGTTCGGCGGTCGCAACGCCACGATCCTGCAGCAATACGTTCACCAGGAGGAACTGACCCGACGGCGGTGCTACCTCACCTTCAATCCGCAGGGAGTCGGCATCATCTCCGCGTCGCTGATCTCGTTCGGCACACCCGAGCAGCAGCGGCGCTGGGCGGTCCCGATCCTGCGGGCCGAAATGACCGCATCGCTGGGAATGAGTGAGCCAGGCGCGGGATCCGACCTCGCGTCACTGCGCACCCGCGCCGACATGGATGGCGACGAGTTCGTGGTGAACGGGCAGAAGGTGTGGACGTCGGGCGCTCACGACGCCGACGTGCTCTTGACTTTCGTTCGCACTGATCCCAACGCCGCCAAGCACAAGGGCATCAGCGTGCTGATGATCCCGACGGATCTGCCCGGCGTGGTGCGGCGTCCGTTCGCCTCGGTGTGCGACGAGGGCGACGTGGACTTCAACGAGGTCTTCTTCAACGACGTCCGGGTGCCCGCCGAAAACCTCGTCGGACCGCTGAACGGAGGCTGGACGGTGGCCAGCGGATCGCTGGGCCACGAGCGGAACATGTTGTGGCTCAGCTACGCCGACCGCTTGGAGGAACTCGTCGAGGACCTCCGACCGTCCAGCGCGCTGGACCGGGATCGGTACGCCACGCTGGTCATGGACAACCAGGCTCTTCGTCTACTCGGCTCGGTGGCGCTGGCGCGTGCCGCGCGCGGTGACGAGGACGCAGCGGCGCTGTCCGTGCTCAAGCTCTTCGGTTCCGAAGCCTCGCAGGCGGCTTCCGAGCATGCGCTGGCCGCGGCGGGCGTCGACGCTTTCGCCTCTCCGGCCTTCTCCGGGCCGTACAGCGCGCACCATCTCGACCTGTACAGGAGCGGGTGGTTCGAGCGATACGTCCGCACGTTCGGCGGCACCATCGCAGGCGGCACATCCGAGATTCAACGCAATATCATCGCCCAGCGCCTGCTGGGCTTACCCCGCAATTAGGAATCGACGTGTACATCGACTACGAAGTCGCCGACAAGATCGCCACCATCACGCTGAACCGGCCCGAGGCCGCCAACGCCCAGAACATCGAGTTCCTCGACGAGTTGGACGCCGCGTGGACCCGCGCCGCCGAGGACCGCGATGTCGCGGTGATCATCCTGCGCGCCAACGGGAAACACTTCTCCGCAGGTCATGATCTGCGCGGCGGCGGACCGGTTCCCGACAAGATCACCCTGGAGTTCATCATCGAGCACGAGCACCGGCGCTACCTCGAGTACACATTGAAGTGGCGCAACGTGCCCAAGCCCTCGATCGCCGCCGTCCAGGGCCGCTGCATCTCCGGCGGCCTGTTGTTGTGCTGGCCCTGTGACCTCATCCTGGCCGCCGACGATGCCCTGTTCTCCGATCCGGTCGTGCTGATGGGCATCGGCGGCGTCGAATATCACGGCCACACCTGGGAACTGGGCCCACGCAAAGCCAAGGAGATTCTTTTCACCGGCCGGGCGATGACAGCCGACGAGGTGGCCAGCACCGGCATGGTGAACAAGGTGGTGCCGCGCGACCAGCTCGATTCAGAGACCAGGGCGCTGGCCGAGCAGATCGCCAGAATGCCGACATTCGCTCTGCGCCAAGCCAAACGGGCCGTCAACCAGACCCTCGACATCCAAGGCTTCTACGCCGCCATTCAGTCGGTGTTCGACATCCACCAGACCGGTCACGGCAATGCGCTGAGTGTGAGCGGTTGGCCGGTGCTGGTGAACCTCGACGAAATGAAGGCCAACATTAAGTAGGCCGTCCCGGTGTGGGCCCACCGTCAGGCGCGGCCTGCCTCGGGGGAGACGTCGTATCGCACGTTGTAGTCGGCGAAACGCTCCCTGATTTCATCGGCGTGGAGCCCGTAGTCCTCGAGGCGGTACCCGTGGGTGCCGAACCGCCCCTTGGGGTTGGCCGTCACGCATGCGGTGATAGCGGCGCGGCCCTGCTCATCAAGGTCGCGACCGCATGCGGTGTAGATCTTCTCGACAGTGCCGATCGGATCGCCGACGAGGTCGGCGTAGTGGACATCGACGATCTCGCGCTCGGGATGTGCGCGCCGAAATGCTTCTATCCGGTCGATCGAGGTGGCCAGCAGGTTGGTCCAGTGCTCGGCGATGTAGGCGGTGTGGTTGGCGTCGCTGAATGTGCCGGTGAGCGTCGAGATAAGGCTGCACGCCGAGGCGCACAGTACCGCTGGATCGCGATGCAGCAGTACGAGTTTTGCATCCGGGTACTCCGCCGTCAGCGCGGGCAGCGCTATCGCGTGATTGGGGCTCTTCAACGTCCAGACGCCGCGGCGTCCACCGCTTTGCAGTACCTGTAGCACTCGTCGGTGGTAGGCGTAGGCCGACCCGTAGTCCGCGGTGTGCAGCCACTGGCTGTAGTCGGGCACATTGGCCATCGCCTCCCAGGCCAGGCTCTTGAAGTCCTGGCCGAGTAGCGTGATGCACTCGGTTGGGCCTTCGGCATCCTCGTGATGAACGACCTTCATCTGGGGGTTCAACGACTCCAGCATGTCGATGGCCTCATTTGCGGCGTCCACACGCGGGCCGACGCGGTAGGACTCCGGCGAGGGCGGTGGCACGCTGTCGCCGGCCTCCCACCGCAGCAACGCGCGGTTGGCGGGGTCCTGGTCAAGCAGTTGGCTCAGGAACGTCGTGCCCGCTCGGAAAAGGCCGATCACCACAAGGGGTGCGTCGATCGGTTCGTCACCCGTCGTGGGATGCTGGTTGTGCCACTGATGAATGCGCAGCCGGTTCACCAGACCGCCGATGATGTTCTGCTCCAACGCGAACCGGCCGATATCGTTGAGCCTGGCCTGTTCGCCTGCCGATGCGCAGAGCACCGCGAGCCCCTCGAGGAAGTCGTCTGGTCCGAAGTCGTCGGATCCGGCGGCTTCGACGGCGGCCGACATCACGGCGTCCGGGGTGAGCCCGGGCGCCTGTGTGCTAGTCACCCGTGACCGCCACGACGGTGCGCCCCGTGGTGCGCCGTTGCTCATGGTCGTCGAGCGCGGCGGCGACCTGATCCATGGTGATCGTGCGTCCGACCACAGGCCGAATCGACTGGGCGGAGACGAGTTCCAGCAGTGCCGCATGCACCTCGCGACCAACTTCGGCTCCGAACATGTTGAGCCCGAACCGGCGAAAGTCGACGGGCAGCTCGCCGTAGCCGAGGATGACGCCGAGGACCGAGATGTTGCCCATCGACACCTTGCGCAGCGGGCGGCCGGTGAGCCCGGACTGCGGATCGTCATTGAAACCGACTGGTAGATAGCGGCCTTCGCGAGCCATGCATGTCCAGACGGTCTCAGTGCGCTCACCACCGACCAGGTCGACTGCGACGTCGGCGCCCTTTTTGTCGGTGCGTGCGATCACCTCGTCGAAGAGGTCGGCGGTGGTGTGGTCGATGAAGGAGGCGCCGAGTTCCTCGCACAGCCGGCCCTTCTCCGCGCCGCCTGCGACGGCGATGACGTCGGCACCCGCGGCGACGCCGAGCTGGATGACCGCCGTGCCGACTGCGCTCGCGCCGCCCACGACAAGCAGGGTCTCGCCCGCGAGTAGCTTCGCGCGTCGGTGCAGCGCCAGGTAGCCGACGTGAAACGGCAGCGTGAAGGCCGCGGCGGAGACGTCGTCGAGATCGGTTGGCGCGTCAAAGGTTCCGGTAAGCGGCGCCACGGCGAACTCGGCCATGCCGCCGAGCGACTGGTTGGTCATCGCAACTACCCGTCGGCCCACCCATTCCGCGGCGCCCTCGCCCGCCGCGTCGACCACGCCGCACACGTCCATTCCGAGAGTGAATGGGATCTGGCCCATGACGCTGGCCACCGTGCCGCGGCATCGGGCGATGTCACCGAAGTTGACCGAGGCCGCCGACACCGCGATGCGGACTTCTCCCGGGCCGGGCTCGGGAATCGGAACATCGGAGACTTCGAGCGCTTCTGCTGGGTCGCCGTGCTTGACGACGCGCACTGCCTTCACAGCGGTCAGGTTAGTAAGCAGGGGTGCTTATGTCAACGAGGCGCGGGCGCAGCCATGGCGGCGGCGGCCATCGCGACCAGATTCGCGACGAACGGCTCGTGCTCGAGCTGCGGTCGACCGTGCCGTGTGCGTCGCTCGAGCAACCGCGCACGGTCGGCGATCGCCCGCAGGATGAACATCACCATCAGCGAAAAGCGTTCGGTGCGAAGCTCATCGGTCAGATGTCCGGTGCGTTCGTTCAATAGCGCGAACACCTCATTGCCGCCGGTGCTGGCCAGCACGTCCTGCAACTCCGCACTGTACTGCGCACGATCCTCACCGGTCAGCTCGGCGATGATCAGCAGGCAGCACCGCCCGCGCCAATTGCTGTCCGCGAGTTCGGCCGCCGGTCGAACCAGGGCCTCGATGACGGGTTCAAGCGCCTTTTGGTGCCTCGCCACCTCGAGCAGCTCACCTTCACGTTGTGCGAGAAACGCCGCATGCCGTTCGATCACCGCGCACAGCACACCGTCGCGCGAACCGAAGTGATAGCTCAGTGCCGCCCGGTTGCGCTGTCCAGCTTGGCGAGTGATGTCGATGAGGGAGGCGTTGAACACGCCATCGCGAGCGAAGGCGCGGGCTGCGGCGTCCAGCAGTCCTGCCCGGGTCTTCGACGCGTCGGGTGGCACGCCGTGATTCTAGAGTCCGTCGCCACCCTGGTGGTCGGCCGCAGACACGCAGGCTCGCGCCGAAGGCTAGAGGTGGGCGAGGCGGGGGACCGAGCCGCGCGCCCTCAGTCCCGCACCGGCCCTGCGCGTAAGTTCCTTTGAGCTACCGAGCAACCCGTCGAGGACCAGGGCGCGCTCAATATGGTGGTGAAGTTCGTGCTCGGCGGTGAAGCCGATGCCGGCCAGCACCTGCTGGCAATGCCTGGCCGCGGTGAGCGCGGCCTTACCCGCGGCCGCCTTGGCCAGCAGCGCCGTCAGGTCGGGGTTGTCGTCGCCGGGAAGGCTCAGGGTCGCTTCTGCGCCTTCGATCGCGACCAGCGTCTCGGCCAGTCGATGCCGGATCGCCTGGAAGGACGCGATCGGCTTGCCGAATTGGACCCGGTCCAGCGCATACTGGCGAGCCAGGGACAGCATGGCCCGTGCGGAACCGACCAGCCACCAGCCGACCGCCCGGCGGGCGTCGGGAAGCCGCGGATGCCCACCCTCTTCAACCCGGCGCAGTGGCAGGCCACCAAGGGCCGAACTTTCGTCGGCGTCGGCGTAGTCCCACACCACCCAACCGCCGCCTGCATACGGCAGTGCGGGGTGCGAGCCTTCGTCAGGACTGGAGGCCAGCAGTACCACATCGTTGAGAACCGAAGCGTGCGAGCCCGTTTCGCCCAGCAGCCGGAACACGAGCGGTATCGCCACCTCCGACATATCGGACAGCATCTCGGCCCAGCCCAGCTCCGCCAGCGCGAGATCCAGTTCGGCGCCGGAGGTGGACAGCATCGTCTTGCGCAGGCCGTCTTCGAGCAATTCGAGAGATTCGGTGTCCCACTCGTGTCCGGGCACGCTCATTCCTTCCCGAGGTCGAGCAGGTGGCGGGCGATGATGTTGCGCTGCACCTCGGCAGTACCGCCGTAGATGGTGGCCGCCCGCGAATACAGGTATTCGGTGCGCCATTCGGTGTCGTCGAGCTCGATGACACCCGGCAGCAGGTCGTGCGCGGTGTTGTAGAGCTGCTGTTCGCCCCCGGCCAACAAGACCTTGTCGATCGACGTGTCCGGACCGAGCTTGTTGCCGTCAGCCAGCCTCAGCTGGGTGGCCCGAGACCGGCAGCGCACGGTGTGCAGGGCCAGATATGTCTCGCCCAGTTCCGAATCCGCGGCCTGACCGAGGTTCTTGACCTCTCGGATCAGCGCATCGAATCGTGAGTACAGGTAGGCGATGCGCTGCCAGAAGCACGTCGAGCGTTCATATGGCAGCAGATCCATCGCGAGTTGCCAGCCATCGCCGGGATTTCCGAGCATGCGATCGGCAGGCACCACCACATCGTCGAAGTAGACCTCGCAGAACTCGTCGACGCCGTGCATCGTGCGCAGCGGGCGGACGTCCACGCCCGGACTGTCCATGTCGACGAAGAAGGCGGTGATGCCCGAATGTCCCTCACCCGTTCGGGTGAGCAGGACGCAACGCTTCGCGTACTGCGCGAAGCTGGTCCACACCTTCTGGCCGTTGATCACCCACTCCCCAGTATTGGAGCCACGCTGCTCGGCGCGCGTCGAAAGCGATGCCAGGTCACTACCCGAGCCTGGTTCGGAGAAGCCCTGGCACCAGGTCTCCTGACCTGACAGCAGTCGCGGGACCATCTGCGCGGCGAGTTCGGGTCGGGCGTAGTCGATCATCGTCGGGGTCAACACTTCGAGCATCGAGTACGGCCCGGGGTCGTCGAGGCGACGGCCGACGACCTCTTCGCCGACGATCGCGCGCAGGACCATCGGCCCGCCGAGGCCACCCGCGGATTCCGGCCAGCCCCAGCGCATCCAGCCCGCGTCGTAGAGCTCCTTGAGCACTCGGGCGTGCTGCGCGTGATGCGCGTCGAGCGAACGGTCGCCGGGCGGCGGGGTCAGATCATGGCTGTCCAGCCAGGCGACCAGTTGCGACCTGAAGTCGGCGACGGTGTCGAACTCGGTGCCTGCGGTGAGCTCGCTGGTCATTCGGGCTCCGGAGCCGCCCCGGCGGCGACATCGGGCTCCGGAGGCGCCCCGGCGGGGACATCGGCCTCCGGCCGGCCGATCGCGTGCGGACGTCCGGAATCGTGCTCTCCGCTGCGCCGGATGAACGTCATGGCGCGGGTCTTCAACCGCCAGCCGTCATCGGTGCGCACGTAGGTGTCGTTGTAGTAACCGATGCGCATGTCGTGTTTGGAGTGCTCGATGAAGCACAGCGGCTGCGTACCGGTCGCCGTGTCCGCGCCCTCGACCAGGTCGACCAGCGACGTGCCCGTCATGAACAGCCCGCTCGGTGCGGCCGCGACCAGCTCTGGAAACCGGGCAAGCGTGTACGTCGACCCGAACGCGCTGTAGGTGCCGTCCGGCGTGAACACCGTGACCAGTCCCTCGACGTCACCCTGGGTGATCGTGACGGCGTACTTCGCCAGCAGCTGCTGGATCTCGACGAGATCCTCAGTTCGTGTTGGTGTCATTCTTGAAGACCTTACCGTCCTTCATTACAAAGTTAACGTTCCGTGTAACGCTGATATCGGCCAGCGGGTCACCGGGAACCGCGATGATGTCGGCCAAGTAGCCTTCGGCTAACCGGCCGAGGTCGGACCTGTTGATCAGATCGGCGGCCACGACCGTCGCGGCCCGCAGTACGGCAGCGGGCGGCATACCCCAGTCGACCAGGGTGACGAGTTCGTCGGCGTTGCGACCGTGGGGGATGGCGGGCGCATCGCTGCCGACGGCGATCTTGACGCCGGCGTCGTACGCCGCCTTGATCGACGTTTTGGCCTTCGGGAACATCTCGGCGGCCTTGTCCTGCAACTCTTTTGGTGCCCGCGATACATCCATGGCCTCTGCGAGGCGGCGGGTGGTCACCAGCCACCGGTCGTTGTCGACGAGCATCTGGATGGCTTCATCGTCCATCAGGAAGCCGTGCTCAATGCAGTCGATGCCGCACGCCACGGCGTGCTTGACCGCTTCCGCGCCGTGGGTGTGGGCGGCGACGCGCAGTCCGCGGCGGTGAGCCTCGTCAACGATCGCCCGCAGCTCCTCGTCCGAATAGTGTTGTGCGCCGGCCTCGCCCGTCATCGACATCACGCCGCCGGAAACGCAGACCTTGATCAGCTGTGCGCCGTGTTTGATTTGATAGCGCACCGCCTTGCGGATTTCGTCGACTCCGTTGGCAATGCCCTCTTCGACTGTCAGGTCCAACGCCCCCGGCATGAACGCGGCGAACATCGTCGGGTCGAGGTGCCCACCTGTCGGCGTGATCGCATGGCCCGCAGGGACCACGCGCGGTCCGTCGACCAAACCCGCCTCGATAGCCCTGCAGAGCGCGACGTCCAGCAGGTAGCCGCCGGTCTTCACGAACAAGCCGAGGTTGCGGACCGTCGTGAAACCGGCCCGCAGCGTCCGACGGGCGTTGCCGATCGACCGAATCGTCCGGGTGGGCGGGTCATCCTGCACCTGGGACAGGCCCGGCGTCTCACCGCGTCCGCCCATGAACAGGTTGACCTCCATGTCCATCAGGCCGGGCAGCAGGATGGCCTCGCCGAGATCGATGACGGTCGAACCATCCGGAGGATCGCCGCCGATGCCGACGATCACGCCGTCGGCGACGTGAACGACTGCGGGCCGGACGATTTCGCCGGCGTCGACGTCGACGTAACCCGCGGCCTTGACGGTCAATGTCGTGGGAGAGGCCACGCCTAGACCACCGGCTCCTTGATCAGATTGATGTATGCGGCGCCACTGTCAAGCACTCGCGGCTGTTTCCACACCTCGATGGGGAAGCTCACCATGACGATCGACTGGCCGAGGTGCACCAATGCCTTGGCGTCGTCGGGCATCCCCTTCAGCGGGAAGCGTGCGTCGACGTACACCATGATGTCCTCGAGACGCGCCATTCCGGCATCGTAGAGCTCCTGCATTTCTTCCATCGTCGAGTTGAGGCGCTTCTGGTAGCGCTCCTCCTCGGTGGGCAGGCACCAGTCGCTGAATTTCTCGAGATCGGCGAATTCCTCTGGAAGCTTAGACATTCGCTGATGCCTTCTCGGCGGTCGCGGCGTGCCTGCCGTTCGTCGGGTTTGCGTTCGCCAGCGACTCCTTGTACCTGTCGACGTATTTGTGGGCGGTGTGGTGCAGGTGTCGCAACAGAATCTCCTGGTCGCACAACGGGAAGTCGAGTACGGCGCGGGTGCCGATCTGCGTCTGCGTGGCCTCCAACGTGTTGGCGTCCTGGAACGCGTACTCCTTGAACGTCACGGCAGCCAGCTCCTGAGACAGTCGTTCGCGCAGGTTCTTCGGTGGCACGAAGTACAAGTCGGCCTCGAAGATATGGGTGTCCACACCGGTCGGCCAGTAGTTGTACGTCAGATACCAGCCCGGCACCCAGAAGAGCAGGGTGAAGTTCGGGAAGAACTCGAATGAGTCCTGGCCCCACGTCGCGTGCCGCCCGGGGTTGATCGCGGGTGGCAGCTCGTCGGGCAGGATGCCCTCGATGGCGGGACGATCCCACGGCCCGAACAAGCCGCTGTGCAGGATGCGCTCGATGGGCTTGACCATGTTGAGGTCCTTCGGCGGGCTCATGCCACCCCAGGACGAAATCATCGAGTGATCACCCTTGATGTCGTAGTGCAGCGCCTCGAAGCCGAACTTGGCCAGCTTCTCGGCTTCCTCCTTCTCCGCCTGCTTCATGTGCAGGATTGGCGCGTGGTAGAACTCGACGAACGCGTCGATGAACAACTTCCAGTTGGCCTTGATCTCCGAGCGGTAGCTGTAATGCTCGGTCATCTCGTGGAACGGGTATCCCTTCAGGCCCTCGCCGAACTCGCCGAGGTAGTCCACCAACGGCTCGGCGTCGTCATCGAAGTTGACGAAGATGAAGCCCTCCCACACCTCGCAGCGCACCGGCTTGAGCGGGTAGTCGGCCTTGTCGATGTCGAAGAACTCCTGCTCCTGCTGAATGAAGGTCAGGTCGCCCTTGAGGCTGTAGCGCCACGCGTGGTACTTGCAGACGAATTGGCGGCAGCTGCCGGAGACTTCCTCGCCGGGGTAGTCGTTCCACACCAGCTTGTTGCCGCGATGGCGGCACATGTTGTAGAAGGCACGGATCTGGTCGCCGTCGTTGACGATGATGATCGACGTGCCTGCGCCGACTGACGGCAGCTCACGGGTGATGTAACTGCCCTTCTTCGGCAAGCGCTCGATACGGCCCATTTGCAGCCAGGTCTTGCGAAAGATGGCCTGCTGCTCCAGCTTCCAGTGCTCAGGATCGATCGAGTCCTCATAGTTGACCGGAGCGGTCCCGAGTTCCGGCCAGTTCTCGGTCCAGCTGCCTACATCCGGCTTCTTGAAAAACGCCACGGTGATTACCTTCCTGGGTTTTGGTCGGAGTCGAGTTCTATGCCAAAGGTCTTCAACGCCATGGCCACTGTGATGTAGCAGCCGATCGTGAAGACGAAATCCATGCGTTGCCGGTCATCCCACCGTTCGCCCAACGCGGCCCACGTCGCATCGGACAGTTCATAGGAGTCCATCAGTTCGTCGACACCGACCAGAATTGTGCGGTCGAACTCGTCGTCGGCCTTGCCCAGCTGGACGCCCGCGATGTCCTGCTCGGTGAGTCCCTCGTTGCCGCCCATCCGGACGTGCTGCAACCACTCATACGCGGACTCGGTGCGATGTGCGACGCGCAGAATGGCGAGTTCGCGTTCCCTCGCAGGCAGCGTCGAGCCGAAGAGAAGATGGACGTTGAACTTGAGGAATTCCTTGGTCAGCGCAGGATGCCGAACGAACGTGGTGAGGATGTTGCTCGCGCGCTCGGGGTTGCGACGCTCCTTGGGCAGCATGACGGCAAGGGCCTTGTCGACCTCGTCATCCCACTGGTCCGCGGGGAGCGGGGGCAAGCGCACCGACCGGTTCCTCTCGTTCATGAGAATCAGGTTCTCATATTTCGCCAATAGATTTCCACCTTTCCTGCACTTGGTCAATCCCGACCGGTAGATGTGCCGGTCAGTGGGCTGTCACTTGGCATCCAACGGTGCTGCAAGAGGCCCATGCGAGCGGTTTCGGACATTGATTCTCGCCGCAAGAGAAGCTAGTTTCCTCAGATAGAGAACACCACTAGGTAACTAGTGTTGGTGCCATCAAGGATTTCGACGGAGGGAACAGGCATGAACAAGGACGACATGATCCTGATCAGTGTTGATGATCACATCGTCGAGCCGCCGGACATGTTCAAGAATCATCTGCAGAAGAAATACCTGGATGAGGCGCCGCGGTTGGTGCACAACCCGGACGGCAGCGACACCTGGCAGTTCCGCGACATCGTCATTCCCAATGTCGCCCTCAATGCGGTGGCCGGCCGGCCTAAGGAGGAGTACGGCCTGGAGCCACAGGGCCTCGATGAGATCCGCAAGGGCTGTTTCGATGTCGACGAGCGCGTCAAGGACATGAACGCAGGCGGCATTCTCGGCTCGATGTGCTTCCCGTCCTTCCCCGGATTCGCCGGGCGACTTTTCGCCACGGAGGATCAGGAGTTCAGCTTGGCCCTGGTGCAGGCCTACAACGACTGGCACGTCGAGGAGTGGTGTGGGGCCTATCCGGCGCGCTTCATTCCAATGACGTTGCCGGTGATCTGGGATGCGGAGGCGTGCGCGGCCGAGATTCGGCGCAACGCCAAGCGCGGGGTGCATTCGCTGACGTTCTCCGAGAATCCCTCGGCGATGGGATACCCGTCCTTCCACGACTTCGACTACTGGAAGCCGATGTGGGATGCGCTGGTGGATACCGACACGGTGCTCAACGTGCACATCGGGTCCTCCGGTCGCCTGGCGATCACCGCGCCGGACGCGCCCATGGATGTGATGATCACGCTGCAGCCGATGAACATCGTGCAGGCCGCGGCGGATCTGTTGTGGTCCAAGCCGATCAAGGAGTATCCCGACCTCAAGATCGCGCTGTCCGAGGGCGGCACCGGCTGGATCCCGTACTTCCTGGACCGCGCAGACCGCACATACGAGATGCATTCCACCTGGACCGGTCAGGATTTCGGCAAGCAGAAGCCCAGCGAGGTGTTCCGCGACCACTTCCTGACGTGCTTCATATCGGATCCCGTCGGCGTCGAACTCCGCAACCAGATCGGGATCGACAACATCTGCTGGGAAGCCGACTACCCGCACAGCGACTCGATGTGGCCAGGTGCCCCCGAGCAGCTCGACGAGGTACTCAAGGCGAACAACGTGCCTGACGACGAGATCAACAAGATGACCTACGAGAACGCGATGAAGTGGTACCACTTCGACCCGTTCACCCACATCACCAAGGAGCAGGCCACGATCGGTGCCCTGCGCAAGGCTGCCGAAGGCCACGATGTCAGCATCCAGGCGCTATCGAAGAAGGAGAAAACGGGTGCCAACTTCGCCGACTTCGCCGCCAACGCAAAGGAATTGACCGGCAACAAGGACTGAGTCCTTGCGATTTCGGCGTGCCTGGTAACGCTCAGCGCGTGTCCTGATGTCGCCGCCGGGGCGGCTCCGGCGAGCACGCCGAAATCGGTATGCAATCAGAGGAGAACACGTGGCCAGCGGAGGGCAGGAGCGGAGCGACCCGGGATTCAACGGGGGTATGAGCTTCGAGCTGACCGAGGATCAGCAGATCATCCGGAAATCCGTCGCGGAGCTGTGCAGCAGGTTTGACGACGAATACTGGATGAAAAAAGACCTGGCGCACGAATTCCCACAGGAGTTCTACGACGCGATCGCCTCCGGCGGGTGGCTGGGAATGACCATCCCCGAGGAGTACGGCGGGCACGGGATGGGCATTACCGAGGCGACCCTCCTGCTCGAGGAGGTCGCGCGGTCCGGCGCAGCGATGAACGGCGCCAGCGCTATCCACCTCACAATCTTCGGGATGCAGCCCGTCGTCAAACACGGCTCCGACGAACTCAAGGCCGCGACGCTGCCGCGCATCGTCAACGGTGATCTCCACGTGTGTTTCGGAGTCACCGAACCCGGTGCGGGACTTGATACCTCGCGCATCACCACCTTCGCCAAGCGCGAGGGTGACAAATACCGGATCAACGGCCGAAAGGTGTGGATCTCCAAGGCGCTGGAATCAGAGAAGATTCTCCTGCTCACCCGCACCACGCCATTCGATCAGGTCACCAAGAAGACCGACGGTATGACGCTCTTCCTGACCGATCTGGATCGCGACCACGTCGACATCCGGCCGATCAAGAAGATGGGTCGAAATGCCGTGAGCTCCAACGAGGTCTTCATCGACGACCTCGTCGTTTCGGAATCCGACCGTGTCGGCGAGGAGGGCAAGGGGTTCAAGTACATCCTCGACGGGCTCAACCCGGAACGAATGCTGATTGCGGCCGAGGCATTGGGCATTGGTCGTGTGGCGTTGGAAAAGGCCGTCAAGTACGGCAACGAGCGCATCGTCTTCGACCGTCCGATCGGCATGAACCAGGGATTGCAGTTCCCGCTTGCCGATTCGTTGGCGCGCCTGGACGCCGCCGAACTCGTGCTGCGCAAGGCGTCCTGGCTCTATGACAACGGAAAGCCCTGCGGACGCGAGGCCAATACCGCCAAATACCTGTGTGCGGACGCTGGATTCGGCGCAGCCGACCGTGCGCTTCAGCTGCATGGCGGGATGGGATACTCCGAGGAGTACCACGTGTCGCGGTACTTCCGTGAATCGCGCCTGATGAAGATCGCGCCGGTGAGCCAGGAGATGATCCTGAACTTCCTTGGCGAACACGTACTCGGAATGCCAAGGAGCTACTGATGCCCAGCTATTTCGATTTGACCGGCCGTGCGGCGCTGGTCACCGGTGCGGGCGCAGGCGGTGGCATCGGGGCAGCGGTTGCGGCGGCACTGGCCGACGCGGGGGCCGCGGTCCTCGTGACCGACATCAATGCCGACGCGGCATCGGCTGTGGCGGAACGTATCCGCGCGAATGGCGGCAAGGCTGACTCATGCGCGCTCGACGTGAGCGATCGCGGGGCTGCGGAGGCGGCGGCCGCACAGGCCGCGGGGCTCGGCGGGGGAGCGCTGCACATCCTGGTCAACAATGCCGGTGTCACGTCCCCCGCGATGTTCGGCAAGTTGACCGACGAGACGTTCCGATTGACGTTCGACATTCACGTCATGGGCACGTTTCACTGCACCCAGGCCGCCTTGCCGCACATTCCGACGGACGGCACCGGCCGCATCATCAACGTGACGTCGGCAGCGGGCCTCACCGGAACTCTCGGCCAGGTCAACTACTCCGCGGCAAAGGCCGGCCTCATCGGCTTCACGAAATCACTCGCTCGCGAGCTCGCCTCGAAGAACATCATGGTGAACGCCCTTGCGCCGCTTGCCGCGACGCCAATGACGGAGACCATCCGCACCAACGAGAAGTTCGCGGCCAACATGATGAACCGCATCCCGCTGAAGCGCTGGGCCGAGCCGTCCGAGGTCGCAGGTGCATTTGTCTTCATGGCGTCCGACGCGGCGTCCTACATCACCGGGCAGGTGCTGCCGGTCGACGGCGGCATGGTGATGTAGCCGGATGAATGCGCCGTTGGCGGGCGTGACCGTCGTTGCGATGGAGCAGGCCGTCGCCGCCCCGATGTGTACTCGCGTGCTCGCCGATTTCGGTGCGCGCGTGATCAAGGTGGAGAACCCCAACGGCGGCGACTTCGCCCGCGCCTACGACGACGTCGTGAACGGCCCCGGCGGCCTTGCTGCACACTTCGTGTGGTGCAACCGGGGTAAGGAGTCGGTCACCCTGAACACGAAATCACCGGAGGGGATGGATCTGCTGCACCGGCTTATCGACAAGGCCGATGCATTCGTGTCGAACCTCGCGCCGGGATCCACGGCCCGGATGGGCATATCCTCCGCCGATCTGGCGCTGCGCCACCCCAACGTCATTCCCGTCGAGATCGACGGCTACGGACCAGGCGGGCCCATCTCCCACAAGCGCGCGTATGACCTTCTTGTGCAAGCAGAATCGGGATCGTGCGCCATCACTGGTTATCCCGGAATGCCCGCCAAGCCAGGGCCTGCGATGGCGGACTTCACGACGGGTCTGTACGCCGCGATCTCGATTCTCGCGCTGTTGTTCGCGCGGGGAAAACGTCCAGAGGGCGCCGCAACACCTTCGGTAGAACTGAGCCTGTTCGATGTGATGACCGACGTCATGGGCTACGCGCTGACCTACACCCAGCATTCGGGCATCGACCAGCAGCCCCTTGGCGTCGGATCGCCCGCGGTGGCGCCCTACGGTGCATTTGGAACCCGCGATGGTCAGACGGTGGTGCTCGGGACGACAAACGACCGCGAGTGGCAGCGGGTCGCCAGGGAGATCATCGATCGACCCGACCTGGCCGACGATCCGCGGTTCGCTACTAATCCCGGACGTTGCGGACACCGGGAAATCCTGGACCAGGCGATCGGATCCTGGTGTGCGCAGCATGATCTCGCTGATATCCAGAAGATCGCCGACACCGCGGGCATCGGTAACTCGCGCTACAACTTGCCTAGCGAAGTGGTCGTCCATCCTCAATTGACCGCCCGTGACCGCTGGCGCACGGTGGGCACACCGGCCGGCGACATCCAGGCATTGCGGCCACCGCCGGTCATCAGTGGATACGAACAGCCGATGGGTGCGGTGCCAGGGCTGGGTGAGCACACCGACACCGTCCTCGGTGAATTAGGCCTGACTACAGACGAACTCAGCAGGCTTCGGGCCGACGGCGTGATCGGGCCGACGTACTCGTGAGCTCTGACCAGGTGCTGTTGACCTCCGATCGCGATGGCGTGCGGACCCTCACGCTGAATCGGCCCGATCGCAAGAACGCGATCAACGCAGCGCTGTGGGAGGAATTGGCCGACGCCCTGCGCGACGCCGCGCGAGACACTGAACTGCGAGCACTGGTGATCACGGGGGCCGGCGGCGCGTTCTGCTCCGGTGCGGACATCTCCACGGGCGAGGCCATTCATCCCCGTCACAAGCTGCGCCGGCTCACCGAGGTTGCGCTCGCACTGCACGAACTCACCGTTCCGACCGTTGCGAAAGTGAACGGTGTGGCCGTCGGCGCGGGGTGGAACCTGGCGCTCGGTTGTGACTTGGTGGTGGCGACGCCGGAGTCGCGGTTCTGCCAGATCTTTTCCAAGCGGGGCCTGTCGGTCGATCTCGGAGGTTCGTGGCTGTTGCCCAAGCTCGTAGGTCTGCAGCAGGCCAAGCGGCTGGTGCTGCTGGCCGACATGATCGACGCGGACGAGGCGCGGTCGCTGGGATTGGTCACGTGGATCAAGGCGGCCGACGAGATCGATGCGTTCGTCGCCGAACTCGCGGGCCGCTTGGCCGCGGGTCCACCCGTCGCATTGGCGCAGAGCAAGGCCCTTCTCAACGACGGCGCAGCCGTGACACTGCGCGAAGCGCTGGCCAACGAGGCCCGCGCGCAACCGGGCAACTTCGCCACAGCAGACTCAACGGAGGCATACGCGGCGTTCGCGCAGAAGCGTGACGCGGCGTTCACTGGTCGATGGGCCGTGCCGCCCAGATCGGAGTAGCAAGATGCGTGAAACGGTAATCGTCGAGGCGGTGCGCACCGCCGTCGGCAAGCGCAATGGGGGACTGGCGGATATGCATGCCGCCGACCTGTCCGCCATCGTGCTCAACGCGCTGGTGGAGCGCGCGGGCATCGATCCCGAGATCGTCGATGACGTGGTGTGGGGCTGCGTATCGCAGGTCGGTGACCAGTCGAGCAACATCGGGCGCTATTCAGTGCTGGCCGCGGGCTGGCCGGAGAGTATCCCGGGCACGACCGTCAACCGAGCTTGCGGGTCGAGCCAGCAGGCGCTGGACTTCGCCGTGCAGGCGGTCATGTCGGGTCAGCAGGACGTCGTCGTAGCGGGCGGGGTCGAGGTGATGAGCCGGGTGCCGTTGGGGTCGGCCCGGGCGAGCGGCATGCCCTATGGCCCGAGAGTGCTTGAACGCTATGGCGATTTCTCGTTCAACCAAGGCATCTCAGCGGAGTTGATCTCGCAGAAGTGGGGATTCGACCGAACCCGGCTCGACGAGTACTCGGTGCGCTCACATGAGCTGGCCGCCGCCGCCCAGGACAGCGGCGCGTTCGAGACGCAGATCATGCCGGTCTTCACCGATGGCGAGCCCGTCGTGGCCGACGAGGGGGTGCGGCGGGGGAGCACCGTTGAGAAGCTCGCCGGGCTCAAGCCTGCCTTCAAGGAGGACGGTGTCATCCACGCGGGCAACTCGTCGCAGATCTCCGACGGCGCCGCCGCGCTGCTGATCATGACCGCGGAGAACGCGATCGCGATGGGGCTGCGGCCGATCGCGCACTACCGTGCCGGCGCGGTCACCGGCGCGGATCCCGTGCTGATGCTGACCGGCCCGATACCTGCCACCGAGAAGGTCTTGCACAAGGCGGGCATCGGAATCGACGAGGTCGGCGTGTTCGAGGTGAACGAGGCCTTCGCCCCCGTGCCGTTGGCCTGGCTTGCCGAGACCGGTGCCGACGAGGCGAAACTCAACCCGCTCGGCGGCGCCATAGCACTCGGCCACCCGCTGGGAGCATCGGGCGCGGTGTTGATGACCCGCATGCTCAATCACATGCGCGACAACGACATCCGCTTCGGGCTGCAGACCATGTGCGAGGGCGGCGGCACAGCCAACGCCACCGTTGTCGAACTCATCGCATAATTTCCGACGAGGACGCTGAGGAGTTCAAGTGCGCCGAGATCTGTTCACCGAAGACCACGAAGCCTTCCGCGAGCTCGCCCGCGGTTTCGTCGAGAAGGAGGTGGTTCCGCACTATCCCGAGTGGGAAAAGGGCGGACGCATGCCGCGCGAGGTGTTCAAGCAGATGGGGTCGCTGGGTCTGCTGGGTACAGCCATTCCCGAGGAGTACGGCGGCGGCGGTGAACCGGATTACCGCTATTTCGTCGTCATGCAGGAAGAGGCGGCACGTGCGCTGGTGACGCTGTCGACGGTGCGCACCCAACTCGAGGTGATCCTGCCGTACTTCCTGCACTACGCGAACGAAGAGCAGCGCAAGCGGTGGTTCCCAGGGCTGGCGGCAGGCGAACTGCTGACCGCGGTCGCGATGACCGAACCGGGTACCGGGTCCGACTTGGCGGGGATGCGGACCACCGCGGTGCGAGACGGTGACGACTGGATCATCAACGGTGCCAAGACATTCATCACCGGCGGCATGCAGGCAGACCTGGTGATCGTGGTGGCCCGCACCGCGACCGATCCGGACAACCGCCGCAAGGGCTTGACGCTGTTCGTGGTCGAGGACGGCATGCCCGGATTCACCCGGGGCCGCGAGCTGGAGAAAATGGGCTGCAAAGTACAGGACACCGCCGAGCTGTCCTTCGTCGACGTGCGCGTGCCCGCGGCCAACATGCTCGGCGAGGAAGGTGAGGCCTTCGGCTACCTCGGCCACAACCTGCCTCAGGAGCGGCTCACGGTTGCGGTGGGATCGGTGTCGCAGGCGCGGTCGGCCATCGCCGCGGCGATCGACTACACCAAGAACCGTAAGGCATTCGGAACCCCGGTCGCGTCATTCCAGAACACGAAGTTCGAGCTGGCCGCCTGCTCGACGGAGGTCGAAGCGGCCCAGGCCATGCTCGACCGGGCGATCTCCCTGCATGTCGAGGGGGAGTTGCTGCCCGCCGATGCGGCGCGGGTGAAGTTGTTCTGCACGGAGATGCAGCAGCGGGTGATCGACCGGTGCCTGCAACTGTTCGGCGGGTACGGCTACATGATGGAGTATCCGATCGCCCGGCTGTACACCGATGCGCGCGTGGCCCGGATCTACGCCGGAACCAGCGAAGTGATGAAGGTGATGATCGCCAAGTCGCTCGGCCTCTGACTTCCTGACCTGGCGATTCGGTGCGCCGACGTTCGCCCAGCGAATTGTCCTGTTCGGGGACATCGCTGACACCGGTATGTCTTGAGACATCGCTGACACCTGAGTAGGGCCTCGACCACGATGGTTCATGGCCCAGAAGGTGACGGCAATGGACATTCGGATGGCTGCGGCGTTGGCCGGGCAAGTGGACAACGTGGCGGAGTTCTGTCGCCGCGAGCACATCAGTCGGCAGACGTTCTACAAGTTTCGTGGGCGCTTCCGTGACGGTGGGATCGACGGGCTGCAGGATCGGTCCCGACGGCCATTGACCTCGCCGGGTCAGACCTGCCCCGAGGTCGAGGACCTGGTGGTGCGCCGCCGCAAACAGTTGATCGAGCAGGGGCGAGATCACGGCGCCCAATCGATCGTGTGGTCATTGCAACGCGACGGTGTGCAGGCAGTGCCGTCGCCGTCGACGGTGTGGCAGATCCTGACCCGCCGCGGGCTGATCACCCCGCAGCCGCAGAAACGTCCGAAGTCGGCGACGAAGCGGTTCGTGTTCGCGCGGCCCAATGAATGCTGGCAGTCAGATTGGACCGGATGGTGGCTTGCCGGTGGCAGTGCGGTGGCCATCGCGGGCAGCCTCGATGACCACTCCCGCTATGCCGTGGGGTTGCGCGCCGATGCCGGCGACGCCGACGGTGACCTCGTCTGGTCGGTCATCATGGCTGGTATCGACGAGTGTGGGATACCGTCGATGTCGTTGTCGGACAACGGAATCGTCTACACCGGTAGATTCCATGCGCATGAATCGGCGTTCGAGATCAACCTGCGCGCCCTTGGTGTGCGCACGATCAACTCGGCACCGTTTCATCCGCAGACCTGCGGCAAGATCGAGCGGTTCTGGCAGACACTGAAGAAGTGGCTGTCCGCGCGGGACCCGGCGGCCACCGTCGCCGAACTCAACGACCTGCTCGAGGAGTTCCGCAGCTTCTACAACCACCAACGGCCCCACCGTGCGCTGCGTGGAGCCACCCCGGCCGAGGCGTTTCACGCCACCGCCAAGGCCCGCCCAGCCGACCGCCCACTTCCCGCACCCGTGTTCGTCAGCCACCACACCGTCGGCGAGCAGTCGGGCTACGTGTGCGCTGCGCCCTACAGGATCAACGTCGGCCTGCGCTGGGCCGGCCACGAATGCGACGTCATCCGCGACGGTGACCACATCGCGATCTTCAGCGGCAACCGACTCGTCCGCGCATTCACCGCCGACCCCGCCCGCTACCACCAACCCGCCGAACCAAACACCCGTACCTATCGCACTCGCGAGCCCAAACCGGCACCATGAGTGTCAGCGATGTCCCAAGACAAAAGTGTCAGCGATGTCCCGAGACACCACAGTTCGCCCAGCGAATGTTTACGCACCGAAATCACGATCAATATTGCTGAGACCCTTGTCACAATGGCCAAACCTACCTACTGTGTGTTCACTAGGTTGGTTCAACGAAGGAGTCCCGGTGTCAGCCCCAGAGTCCTCGGCTCTTCGCGCGAGCGTCCCCGGCCCTTCGGGCGGGGGCCCACATCGCAGGCCCTATGACAGCCTCCTCGCAAAGGGCGAGGATCGCAGGCAGCGGATACTCGCTGTGGCTGAGCGGCTGTTGGCGCGCAACGGCTGGCGAAACACCTCGTTGGCGCAGATCGCCAAGGAAGCAGGCGTGACACCGGCGGGGCTGCTGCACCATTTCGAATCCAAGGAGCAGCTGCTCAACGCTGTTCTCGACGCCCGCGACGCCGACGACGAGATCCACGCGGACTACCGCTCCGGCGATCTGGTCACCGAACTCGGCCGCGTACCCGAGCGGTTCGACCGCGCACCCGAATTGGTCGGCACTTTCACGGTGCTGCTGGTCGAGAACATTGCCCCCGATGCGCCGCTGCACGACCGACTGCACCATCGCTACCGCGAAGCGGTGAACATCATCATCGATCTCATCAAACGAGGCCAGAGCGACGGCCGGTACCGCCCAGATGTCGACGCGGCCAACAAGGCCGTCGAGATACTCGCCTTTATCAATGGAATGGAGACCCTATGGCTACTCGATCCCACAATCCCGCTGGTCGAGGTGTTCAAGGGGTACGCGGAGTCGTTGGGGCAAGACTTGTCGCCGCGGAACTCGATGTGAGGTACCGCCTCGACGTCGTCGCCCCGACCGTGCTCGACGCGGTGCGTTACGCCGGCGGCTGGATCTATGACCGGGTGATGGCCGGATGGGACGTCACCGTTCTCGTCGGCAACTCCGACGATCTGCGGCCGCTGCACATCCTCGGCGCGCAGACGCTCGATCTGCAGTCGGTGCTGGAAGAGTGGGAGGACAGGCCACACCCGCAGACCGTCGCCGTCGCCGCCGATCTCTTCGATCGCGATTCCCGTGTGCTCCAGCATGTGCGCAACGCTCTCGAACAGGGTGCCACCGAGGTGACGTTGTGGGGCGAGAGCCTGCCCGCCGAACTGGATGGCAGCGTCGACTCCGCACAGCACCACTTGAGCGCTGCGGCAAGGGCTTTCAAGTCCCGCGCGCTGGCGGCAGCCAACGATCCGGAAGCGAACTCCGTCACCGCCAGCGAAACATTTCGCTGCGGGATGATGGCGTCCGTCGCCGCCGACCTGGTGCCCGCGAGCTAGGTTTCCTCCGCGAGATTGCATTCCAGCAGGCCGTCACTCGATCTTTCTCTGCTGGAATTCAATTTCGGCGAAAAATCAGGTGAGGTCGATCAGGATCTTTCCGATGGCGCGCCCGTCGGCGACGTGCTCGAGCGCCTTCACCGTCTCAGCGAGCGGATAGACCGCGCCGACGTGTGGGCGTACCGTGCCGCTCACCAACAGGCCGCGTAGTTCGTCCTCGTTGCGCGTGAACTCGTCGGCCGGGACATCCTGAAACTGAAATCCGAGCACCGTAATGCCCTTCATCAGCACCAGATTGAGTGGGATGCGGGGGATGTCGCCGGAGGCGAACCCCACCGTGACAAAACGTCCACCCCGCCGCAATGAACGCAGTGCGGGTTCGGATAGATCACCGCCGACCGGATCGACTACCACGTCGGCGCCGTCCGGTAAGGCTTCGCGCAGCGCATCGCGCAATGGGGCCGAACGACGATCGACCAGATACCGCGCGCCGTAAGAGGCTGCCACATCGAGCTTCTCGTCCGACGATGCCACCGCGGTGACCGACGCGCCCAGTTGCTCCGCGAGTTGAACCGCCGCCAGGCCGACACCGCCGCCCGCGCCGAGCACGATCACCTCGTCGCCTGACTGGACCCGCGCCACCGAACGCAGCGTGTGATACGCCGTGCGGTAGGCGACGCCGAACGCCGCGGTAGTGTGGTCGTCGATGCCCCTGGGTATCGGGGCGAGCGCAGCCGCGGCGACGGTGACCTCCTCGGCGAACGCTCCGTACATACCGGTTCCGGTGACCCGGTCCCCGACCGCGAAACCCTCTGTTCCCTGGCTGATCTCGACGATGACGCCGGCGAACTCACTGCCGGGTATGAACGGCGCGGGAACGCTGATCTGATACCGGTCGGCGATCAGCAGCACGTCGGGAAAGTTCACCGCGGCAGCGCCGACGCGAACACGGACCTGTCCCGCTGTGACTTCCGGCGACGGCTGTTCTTCGATGCGGACGACATCCGGCGGTCCGTACGCCGGGCATACCGCCGCTCTCACCGGTAGTCGCTGCTCTCGGCAAGATCGGCCGCCGACCGCATCAGCGACGTGATGACGGGCCCGTAGGCCAATAGCTTCTCGTTGTCGCCGGCGCGCTGGAAACCCTGCTCCAGCACGATCGCGAGTTTCCACTTGGCCAGCACCAGGTAGTAGTCGAGGTCGTCGACCTGACGCCCGGACACCTTCGCATAGTGTTCGACTACGTCGGCGCGGGAGGGCATCCCGCGCATGTCGACGTAGCTCATCGCCGATGCTTCGTCGCTCGCCTCCGGCCAACTCTGCACCATCCAGCCGAGATCCAGCTTCGGATCGCCGACGGTGCCCATCTCCCAGTCGACGATCGCGGCCATCTGCGCCGGAGCGCCGTGGCGGTACATCACGTTGGCGAACTGGTAGTCGCCGTGCATCAGGCCGGGGATGAAGTCGAACGGGCGGTGGTTGCGCAGCCATTGGGTCGCCACGTCGAGCCCGTCGATCTCGCGACCCCTGATCCGTTCGAAAAAGGCGGTCCAGCGGTCGACCTGGCGTTCGTGGAACCCGTCTGGGCGGCCAAGATCGTCCAGTCCCTTGGCTTTCCAGTCGACCTTCGACAACAGCGCGATGCCCTCGGCCAGTTGATACGACAACCCGGCACGTGCCGACACGTCGCCGTCAAACGGTTCCGGCCACTTGCCGTGCTGGTCCATCGGTGACCAGCCTTCGACGAACCCCATCAGATAGAAGGGCCGGCCCAGAACCGAAGCATCCGGGCAGACGCCGATCGCTGCGGTGTGTGGCACGTCGGTGCCGTCGAGAGCCTCGATGATCCGCCACTCCCGCAGGATGCCCTTGTCCCGGTCGGGCGGGGCCCCTGCCGGGGGCATGCGAAGGACGCACACGTTCTCGCCGCGGCTGATCTTGTAGATGACGTTCTGCGTGCCGCCGGAGAGGAAGCTCGCCTCGAGCGGTTCACCCTTCCCAGCCACACCCGCGCCGTCCATCCAATCAGCGAGCCGCGCGGTATGGATCTCTTCTTCGGTCACAGATTGCCCACCTCATTCTCGAGGTAACGCGCGTACTTCGCCCGCGCCGCTTCACGTTTGCGCGGTTCCCATTCGGTGGGCCACATGTCCTCGGTGGGTTGGTAGTCCCGCAGCACCTGCTTGGCCACCGTCATCTTGTGCACCTCGGTGGGCCCGTCGGCAAGCCCCATCACCGCGGCACCGGTGACCATTCCGAGGAACGGCATCTCGTTGGTGACGCCGAGCGCACCGTGTACCTGCATTGCCCGCCAGGCGATGTCGTGCAGCACGGTCGGCATGGCGACCTTGACCGCGGCGATGTCCTTGCGGACCTTCTTGTAGTCGTTGTACTTGTCGATCTCCCATGCGGTGTAGAGCACCATCAACCGGAACTGCAGCAACTGCGCGTAGGAGTCGGCGATGTAGCCCTGCACGAACTGCTTGTCCGACAGGCGGCTGCCCTGCGTCTCGCGGCTCAGCGCGCGTTCACACATCATGTCCAGCGCCCGCTGCGACATGCCGATGGTGCGCATCGCGTGGTGGATTCGTCCGCCGCCGAGACGAGTCTGGGCGATGACGAACGCCTGACCCTCGCCACCAAGCAGTGCCTCGGCGGGCACTCGGACGTTGTCGTAGTGGATCAGCGCATGCGAGCCCTGCCCCTCGGGCTCGCCGTACAACCCGATATTGCGGACGATGTTCACGCCCGGGGTGTGGGTCGGGACCAGGAACATCGACATGCCCTGGTAGGCACTGACTTCGGGGTTCGTCACCACCATGACGATCAAGAACGACGCCGTGCTGGCGTTGGAGGAGAAGAATTTCTGACCGTTGATCACCCAGTCGTCACCGTCGCGCACCGCGGATGTCGTGAACAGGGTGGGATCGGCGCCGGCGTGGGGTTCGGTCATCGAGTAGCAGGAGAAGAGTTCACCGTTGAGCAGTGGCATCAGGTAGCGCTGCTTCTGCTCGTCGGTGCCGTAGTGGGCGATGATCTCGGCGTTGCCGGTATCGGGGGCCTGACAGCCGAACACGATCGGCGCCCACTGTGAACGGCCCAGGATCTCGTTGAGTAGTGCGAGTTTCAGCTGTCCGTAACCCTGTCCGCCGAGCTCGCGACCGAGGTGCGTGGCCCACAGCCCACGCCGCCGTACCTCCTCCTTGAGCGGATCGACGGCATCGCGGCGCTTGCCTTCCAACGGCACGAACTGCTGGTGCGGAAACGCGAGGTCGAGTGGCTCGACCTCCTCGCGGACGAATTCGTCCGCCCAGTCCAGCACCTTTTGGTACTGGGGGTCGGTTTCGAAATCCCACGCCATGTGCGTGCTCCTCTCAGTTGAAGGTCACTTGAAAACGACAACGACCTTGTCGGCCGCTCCGGGGGTGGACGCCATCCTCAGTGCCTCGTCGACCTCGGCGAACGGGATTGTGTGGCTGACGATCACGGCGTATTTCTCCCAGTTGGCGATGATGTCCTTGGTGACTTCGAAAATCTCGTCCGGGTAGCCGATCGATCCGACGATGGTGATCTCGTTGGTCATGACGTTGAGGAAATCGACGGCCACCGGTTCCTTGTGCACCGCGACGACGCAAAGCCGCGCACCGGTCTTGGCTGCGCCCAGCGCCGCGTTGATCACCGCCGGAACGCCCGCGGCGTCGAAGTAGATGTGGGTGCCTGCCTTGCCGGGAAACAGCGACTCGCCGGAGCCGTGCAGTTCGACGAGCCGCGCCGCGACATCCTCGTCGGCGGAGTTGATGACGGCGTCGGCACCGACGGCGAGGGCCTTCTCCAGTCGCGCGGGAATCAGGTCGACGACCACCACATGGCTGACGCCGGCGGATTTGAATCCGATGGTGGCGCCCAACCCGATCGGGCCGGCGCCGAAGATCACGACCTTGTCCGACGGTTTCGGTTCGCAACGGTTGACGCCGTGGCGGGCCACTGCCATCGGTTCGTTGAGCGCGGCCACCTCGAACGGGATGTGGTCGGGCACGACTTCCAGGCTCTTGCCGCGGACCGCGTCCTCGATGAGCAGGTACTCGGCGAGCGCGCCGCTGGGGCCGCCGTTGCCGATGATTCCACTGGGCGCGACCATCGGGTTCACGACGACGTGGTCACCGATCGTCAAACCAGTGACCGCACTGCCGATTTCGACGATCTCGCCCGCTGGCTCGTGGCCGAGCGGCATGTGACCCTTGCCGAGACCGCCCATCGAGATGTAGAGGCCGTCGGATCCGCAGACTCCGCATGCTCGTATCCTCACCAGCGCGTCATTCGGCCCGACGGTCGGCTTCGGCATGTCGACCACCTGGGTTTCACCAGGAGCGGTGATCACAGTCGCCTTCATTGCTCCGCCTTCAGATTGAATCCGACGATCAGCGCCGCGATATCGTCGGTGACCACTTCGGAAAATGACCGGTCGCCGAAACTGCCTGACGCCCAGTGGCGTACGCCCTCGCTGACGTGCATCCCGGCGAGGTGCGACAGATGCTTGACGTCGACGTGGGCCGCCAGCTTGCCGTCGGCTTGAGCCTTCGTGAACAGGTCGCCGAACATGTCGGCGTCGGAGTCGCTGCGCTCGGCGCCGGCCAATATCCGGTGCTCGTGCCGGTACCCCTCGAGGATGGTCTCGACGATCAGGTCTCTCGGGTTGCGGGCCATCGACCGCTCGAGGCTGCGCAATGCCTCTGCGACCACGTTCTCGACCCGGTAGTCGGTGTCGAGCATGGCGCGGACCTTCTTCTGTGCCGCGCGCGTCGACAGCAGGCCGACTTCGAACAACACGTCCTCTTTGGCGGGGAAATAGAAGTAGAACAGTGCGCGGGAGACGCCCGCGGCCCGGCAGATGTCGGCAACAGTGGTCTGCGCGTAGCCGTTGGTGCGCCACAGCGCCATGGCCGCCTGCACCAGGGCGCGTTTGGTCTCGTGTGACCGCGCACGCTGAAACGAGGCGCGACGCTGACTACCGTCAACACCATTGACCACGGCGGGCTTGGGCACAGACGCACTTTAACAGCTGAATTGGGGGCTTGAAAATAGTTGACGTTTGTCTAACTATCTAAGGGTGACGGATTCCCTGGACGGCAGACGAATACTGGTGACCGGCGGCGCGACGGGTATCGGCGCCGCGGCCGTCGAAGTGCTCAGCGGTGCGGGAGCGCGGGTGGTGGCTACGTACCACCAGACGCCGCCACCCGATGTCGGTGGTGTCTCGTGGGTGCAGTGCGACGTGCGTGACGCTCCCGCCGTCGACGACATGGTGGCCGCGGCTGCCGAGCAGATGGGTGGCCTCGATGTGCTGCTGCACGCCGCAGGCATGTGGCAGCCGGGCATCCCCGGCCAGATCACCGGCGATGAGATCGACTTCCTCATGGACACCAACATCAAGGCCACCATCTTCACCAACCAGTCGGCGTATGCGGTGATGCGCCGCAACGGCGGCGGTCGCATCATCAACTTCGGGTCCGGGGAGGCGGTGATGGGCAGTCCGATCTCGGCCGTCTACGCCGCCACCAAGGGTGCGGTGTCCGCGTGGACCCGGTCGATCGCCAAAGCGTGGGCGGCCGAGAACGTGTCGGCGATCGCGCTGGCGCCCGCCGTGCAGACACCTGGGGCCGACCGGCTGCGTGAGTTCCTTGGCCCGGCGGCCGCGAAGTTCATCGATGCGGAGATCAAGAAGACCATTCCGCTGGGCGGTGCGCTGGGCGATCCCGTCCAGGACCTGGGCCCGGCGCTGGTCTTCTTCTGCAGTGAGGCTTCACATTTCATGACCGGACAACTCGTGGCCGTCGACGGCGGCCTAGTCATGCTCGGTGCATAGGAGGTTCGACGTGCCACCTCAACTGCATCACGTGGTGATGCGCAGTCATTCGGCGCAGACGTTCGTCGCGTTCCTCACCGATGTCGTCGGGATGGAGGTTCAGTTCCAGATGCGCGTGCCGGGGGAGATCCTGGAGAAGACGCTTGGCTGGCCGCCGTCCGACGGAGCCGATGTCACCATGCTCGGTACCGGCGACGCGGGCCTGGTCGAAGTGCTCGACGTTCCGCCACACCTGCGCGAAATCGCGCCCGAGGGCCTTGCCGCGCTGTCGTTTCTCACCGACGACTTCGGGGGCGTGCGCGAGAAGGCCACGTCGTTCGCCGACGATGTCACCGCACTGGACACGGGCATTCCGGGCGTCGACCTGTTCTTCTGCACCTTGGGCGGCGTCCCCATGGAGTTCATGGGCGCCTATGCGCCAGAAGCGAACTCCGGCACCAGTGAGGCCACGAACTCCTGAGTCCGACGGCGTGATTCGCTGCGGGCTCGCCCGCGTGGGCTTCCAGCGGCAAGACTCGCACGGCGAGATCGGTGACTCCGACGACGTCGCAGTAGCGACGTCGATCTCCTCGTCGACGCAGGTCTACTACCGGTAAACCGCCGTATTCGACTCGGCCGTATTCGTCGTGCGATCGGCGCAGTCATGATGCGGTCGTGACCACTAGGTGACGTAGCGCGCCCATGTTTGGGCCGCCAGTTGGGCATGTCGCTGGGTGCAGTTGTGGCTGTAGCCCAACAGGTTTGCTACGACGGGAGGGGGTATCTCGGCGACGAGGTTCTGCAGCGCGGAGTTGCGTGCTCCGAGCAGGTCGATACCCAGAGTGCGAAGCGCCATCATCATGGTGTGTGGATCGAGGTGCTTGCCGGCACGGTGGCCGGGGAATAGCCATGGGTTGGTGACCATGCCGCCGGCGGTTCGAAGGTTGGGCCGGTTGTCCAAGTGGTGTTGGATCATGCCAGCGAAGGGTTCAGGCACCGGGACAGGTTCAGCCCCCAAGCGATATGCGCGTCTCGTGGGGGGCGACAACGATCGCCGCTGTGGGCAGGGCGACGATTCTGATCAGGGGTTGGGCGTAGAGCAGCAGCAGTGTGCCAGCGACACGGTAGGGCAGTGATTCGATGTCGTCGGTGAGGAGTCCTCTGATCCATGCCAGTCGCTGGTCTTGGGTGAGCAAGCGGGCTGCTTCGGGCCTGTGGGGGCGTTGAGGTGCAGCGCGGTGTTGATTT